>JBDRNT010000089.1:0-101190 GCA_043810925.1 Candidatus Eiseniibacteriota bacterium | reverse complement strand
CCCACCTGAGCGTATCGCCGGCGATCTCGCCTATCCTGATAGGTCCCCCTATCGTATCGGTTGAAGCCTTCCCCTTGAACAAGTTCGCGACGAATTCCTTCAGTTTGCCGATCTGCCGGGCCGCCCAGACGGCAGTCCCCGCACCTATCCTGAAAGACTCGGCAATGCCCACACGCGTTCTTTCAATCTTCTGAGCAGCTTCTATGAGTCCGTAGCCGCTTTCCTCCTTGGGCACGATGACCGAGGTGAGCTCCTTTCCGTCCCTCACCCAGACGATATCAAGTTGCTTACCCGGCGAGGGGAGAACTTGCTCCCTGAGATCTTCCCAGCTCGTGATGGCGACACCGTCAATGTTCGTGACTCGATCACCCGGTCTTAAGCCCGCGGCATAGGCGGGTCCTCTCCAGGCCACCTGACCGATTGTGGCATCCCTGAAAACATACATCCCGACTTTAGCCAGACTGTCAGTCGAGACGAGGTCGATTGTCGTGCTCTCCGTCCTACCATCCCTCAGGAAGGTCATGTCAAGTCTGGAGCCCAGGTTCGCATCAAGGGATTCCAGAACCGCATTCCAGGTCTGGACGGTTTCACCCCCGACCGACAGGATCTCGTCGTGTTCCTTGAGCCCTGCCGCCCAGGCAGGTGTATCCTCTACCACGGTTCCGACAACGCGCGTCGTTACGGTCTCAACCCCGAGAACAGCGACCAGTCCCACGAGGAGTACCACAGCGAGCAGGAAGTTCATCGCAGGTCCCGCAATCACTATGAAGGCCCGGACACCCCTGCTCTTGGAGAGAAACTCCCTGTCATCACCCGTGTGATCGGCCTCCGGGTCCTCCCCCGACATCCTGACGTACCCGCCGAATGGAATCGCACTCAAGCGATACTCGGTTTCGCCTCTGGTGAATCCAATCAACTTCGGTCCGAAACCTATCGAGAATCTCTCCACTCTCACACCTGAGCGCTTCGCAGCCCAGAAGTGTCCCATCTCGTGCACGAAGATCAGTATGCTCAGTGTTATACCCAACCCAACAACGAAATCAACCATAGTCATTACCACGTCACACCCTCCCGGAGATCTCTTCTACGATACCGGCGGTCTGTTCTCTGGCCCAGGCATCTGCTGCAAGTACTGAATCGAGGTTGTCTGCATCCTTGACCTCGTGTATCGAAAGCACGTCTCTTAAGACGGAATGGATTTCCCCGAACGAGATACGTCCTTCGAGATAAGCGTCAACGGCCACCTCATCGGCAGCACTCAAGACCGCCCCTGCCGTCCCGCCCATTGCGGCAACCTCGTATGCAAGTCCGAGACAGGGAAACCTGTCAAGATCCGGCTTCCCGAATTCTATCCCACCGGCCGACACCAGGTCCAGACCGGGCAGTCGACTCTCGACCCGATCGGGAAACGTCAGTGCATACTGAATGGGCAGTCGCATATCCGGCGGTGAAAGAAGTGCCATCACCGAACCGTCGACGAACTCAACCAGCGAGTGGACTATCGACCGCCTCTCAATGGCGACCTCGATATGACCGGCCTCGATCCCGAAGAGCCAGTGGGCTTCTATTACTTCAAACCCCTTGTTAAGCAGGGTCGCCGAGTCGATTGTCACCTTTCTTCCCATGCTCCACGTTGGATGCCTGAGGGCCTGCGAAGCCTGGACGTTCTCT
This sequence comes from Candidatus Eiseniibacteriota bacterium, assembly GCA_043810925.1. Lineage (GTDB taxonomy): Bacteria > Arandabacterota > Arandabacteria > Arandabacterales > Arandabacteraceae > Arandabacterum. The sequence goes on along the minus strand of JBDRNT010000089.1, from coordinate 99,519 downwards.
ATCTCATCCGCCGGCATGTCCGCAAGAGCCCCACCCGACGCCGTAAGGATGATCCTCTTTATCGCATCCCGGCTTTCGCCTTTGATGCACTGGTATATCGCACTGTGCTCGCTGTCCACCGGGATGAGATTTACACCACTGGCCCGGGCCCGGCCGACAATCACGGCCCCCGCGGCAACAAGACTCTCCTTGTTGGCTATCGCGACGTCCTTGCCGGCCTCGATTGCAGCAAGTGTCGGCAGTATGCCGGCAGCACCCACAAGAGCATTGACGACGAGATCGGCCTCGGCCAGCCCGGCGAGTTCGAGGAGCCCCTCCGGACCGGAAAACACCTCCACCCGGCGGCCACCGGCCGCCGACCTGACATCATCGGCCATCGAGGGGTCCCCCACGGCTACCGCTAGCGGTCTGTGCGCCTCAACCTGCCGGACGAGATCGCCGATCCTCGTGTTTGCGGACAGACCCACAATTTCGACTCTGGCCCCCAGTGAACGCACAACCTCGAGTGTACTCCTGCCGATGGAGCCCGTCGAGCCGAGTAGCACTATCCGTTTCATAGGCTGTTCCATGTAATCATCAATCTAATACAAAAGTACATCGCGGGTCCGGTAAATAAAAGGCTGTCGAATCTGTCGAGTATCCCACCGTGACCCGGAATCACTTGTGACGAGTCTTTCGTGCCCGTGCTCCGCTTGATCATGGATTCGACAAGATCACCCGCCTGTGCGGCCACACCGACCAGTACACCAAGAAGCAACGCGTGGCCGACGCTCAAAAACGGGGCGAAGGTCGCTCTCGATATCAGGGCGGCAGCGACACAGGCGACCAGACCGGCTATCGTTCCCTCGGCGGTCTTAGACGGACTCACCCGGCTGAAGAGTTTGTGCCGGCCCACGGATGAACCCGCGAAGTATGCTATCGAATCATAGCTCCATGTCAGAGCCAGGACCAGATAGACAAGTTGCCTCCCGGGAACGGCCACCGACGCGGAATTTCTTATGAGTATGAAATACCCCAGCAGCCATCCGGTGTAGAGGACCCCGATCATCGTTATTCCGGCTCCGGTAACGAAGTTCTCACGGTCATGTCTGATCAGCCTCTCAACAAGGACGACACCCAGGACGACCGTAAGGACGATGCCGGCAGCTTCACGGGCACCCAGGTAGAAGGAGAAGCATACGCAGACACTCCCCACGACCCCGGCCACCATCGACGGTCCCAACCCTTTCCGTGCGAGCATGCGGTAGAACTCGTAGCTCCCGCAACCCGCCAGGAGAGAGACAAAGACTGCGAAGAGAAGACCGCCCGTGTGGTTTACGAGAAGTGCAACCGGGATCAGCACGGCACCCGCCAGTACCCTTATGGCAAGGGTCCTGGCCCTGCGGGGCCGTTTAAGGCTTTGGCTTCCTCCGCGCGGAGACTCTTCCAAACCGTCGTTCCCTTTCCTGGTAGTCCATCACTGCAGCGTAGAGATGCTTCTTTCTGAAATCGGGCCACAGTGTATCCGTGATCCACAACTCCGAATAGGCGATCTGCCAGAGAAGGAAATTGCTTATCCTCATCTCCCCGCTGGTTCGTATGAGAAGATCCGGATCCGGCATGGCCGCTGTATATAGAAACGACTTGAAGAGATTCCCATCAATGCCGTCATGCCGGAGCCTGCCCCCTTCCACCTCCCTGGCGATGTCACGTACGGCATCGAGAATCTCCACCCTCCCCGCATACGACAGTGCGAGCACAAGCGTGAGACCGGTGTTCTTGTCCAGGAATTTCACCGCACGTGAGAGCTCGGCCCTGACGGACTCAGGGAGATCCTCGATTCTGCCTATCACCCGGAGCTTCACATTGTTCCGGTCGAGTTCTTCGGCCTCACTGCGCAGTGTCTGCCTGAGGAACGTCATCAGCGCGTTGACCTCTCTGGCAGGGCGGTTCCAGTTTTCGACCGAGAACGTGTAGAGTGTCAGGTAGGAGATTCCCAGTTTGCCGCAACCCCTCACCGCCTCTCTTACCGCCTTGATCCCCGCCCGGTGGCCTGCCACCCGCGGGAGCTTCCGCCGCCTCGCCCACCTGCCGTTACCGTCCATGATTACGGCAACATGGTCGGGCAGATTGCCCCTGGCAAGGATCTTCTTCTCAATAGTCTGGAGCTCTTCCGACTTGCTGATCAGAACCTCTCCTAAGGATGGCGGTGTCCTTCAACTTGCGACGCCTTAGACTTCCATTATCTCTTCTTCTTTGGTCTTCAGCGACTTATCGATGTCTTCAATGTACTTGTCCGTGAGTTCCTGGACTTTGTCCACTGCCTTACGGGAATCATCCTCAGAGATGGCGCCGTCCTTCTGGCCTACCTTGAGATGTTCATTGGCATCACGTCTGATGTTCCGAATGGACACCCTGGCCTCTTCCGCATGCTTACGCACGACCTTCACCAGGTCGTGGCGTCTCTCTTCAGTCAGCGATGGGATCGGGAGTCTGATAACATTGCCGTCCGTGTTGGGGACCAGTCCGAGGCTGGACTTGTGAATCGCTTTCTCGACGGCGGAGACAATCGTCCTGTCCCATGGCTGAACAAGGAGAAGTCTGGCTTCAGGTACACTGATGCTTGCGACCTGGTTAAGGGGCATCACCTGCCCGTAGCAATCGACCTTGATCCCGTCAAGCAACGCTGTAGTAGCTCTGCCTGTCCTTATTCCTCCGAGTTCCCGTCTGAATGCGACGAGGGATTTTCCCATACGCTCTTCGGCATCCTTGAGGATCTTGTCAATCATGTGGTCCCTCCTCAACAACGGTTCCGATCTTCTCACCACGTGCTGCTTTTTTCAGGCCGTCTTTTTCAAGGATATTGAATACTATCACAGGGATGTTCGTCTGGCTGCAGATCCACAGTGCCGAGCTGTCCATGAAGCCGAGTTCCCTCTTCATTGCGTCTCTGAAAGTGATTCTCTCGAACTTCTCCGCTTTTGGGTCTTTGACGGGGTCGGCGGTGTACACACCATCGACCTTGGTTCCCTTGAGCAGGGCTTCGGCATCTATCTCGGCCGCCCGAACGGCCGCGGCCGTATCCGTTGTCAGCAGGGGATTGCCGGTTCCTCCCACAAATACCGCGACCCTGCCCTTGGCGAGATGTTCCCGGGCTCTCTCTCTTGTGTAGGGTTCGACGAAGTTGGCGCAGGGAAACGGGCTCATCACCCTTATGTCGAGATTCTCACCTGCACCGATATCGCGCAGTGCCACGCCGTTGATGACGGTACCCAGCATGCCGATATGGTCGGCGGATATCCGGCCCAAACCGTGCCGGGCGGCCTGGCCGCCCCTCAGCACGTTGCCGCCCCCGACGACTATCCCGATCTCCGTGCCCTGCTCGACCACTTCCTTGATCTGGCCGAGCAGACCCTTTATCAGGCCGGCCTCGAGGGCCGTTTCGGAGGATCCTCCCAGAACCTCACCGCTCAGCTTCAGGACGACTCGCCTGTAATGGCGATTGCTCACTATCTCCCTCGATTGGGCTAGGACATTTCCCCAAGCTGGAACCGTGTGAATCTGCGGATGATTATGTTCTCACCGACCTTGCCGGACATCTCCTTGATGAGGTCGCCGACCTTGGTATCGGGGTCTTTGACATAGGGCTGTTCGAGAAGACATGCTTCCTCGTAGAACTTCTCAAGTTTGCCCTCAATGATTCTGTCGATGACCTTTTCCGGCTTGCCTTCTTCTTTCGCCTGGCTCTTGTAGATCTCCTTCTCCTTATCCACAAGATCGGCATCCAGGTCTTCTCGTGTTAGCGCGAGAGGACTTGTGGCTGCAATCTGAAGCCCGATGTCGTTCACAAGTGCTTTGAATTCATCGGTTCTCGCAACGAAATCCGTTTCAGAGTTGACTTCCAGGAGCACACCGATCCGGCCGCCGGGATGTATGTACGCATGCACAACACCCTCCCCCGCTTTCCGCGAGGTCAGCTTGGAAGCCTTCGCAACACCCTTCTTCCTCAGGTACTCAACCGCGCCGTCGATGTCCCCACCGGACTCGGCAAGCGCTTTCTTGCATTCCAGAATACCCGCGCTGGTCTTATCTCTAAGAATCTTGACTTTGTCCAAAGTAACGTCCATTGCTACCTCCAAACCTACGACTCTGCGACCTCACCCTCCGGTTCTGATCCTTTGTCTTCGTCCCCTGCAACTGCCGTTGCGGTCTCGACCCCGGCTTCGCCTTCAGACTCCGGCACGTCGATACCTTCGGTTGACAAGCCCTTGGCCTCGACCACTGCATTCGATACCGCTCTTGCGAAGAGCCGAATCGAGCGAATCGCGTCATCATTACCCGGCATGGGGTAGTCTATCGGATCGGGGTCGCAATTCGTGTCGACTATCCCGGCGATCGGGATGTTGAGCCTTCTGGCCTCGGCAACCGCTATCTTCTCCTTGCGGGTATCGACAATGAAAACCATCGCAGGCAAGGTGTCCATTGTCCGTATCCCGTCGAGTACTTTCTCGAGCTTTAGTTTATGCTTCGTGAGGGAAGACGCTTCCTTTTTCGAGAGCGCCGCAAGCCTCCCATCGGCCTCCATCGCTTCGAGTTCCTCAAGCCGCTTGATATTGTTCCTGATGGTTTTGAAATTGGTGAGCATCCCGCCCAGCCACCGCTCCGAAACGAACGGCATCCCGCATCTCTTGGCCTCTTCCTTGATCACATCCTTCGCCTGCTTCTTTGTGCCGACGAAGAGTATCAGCCCGCCGCCCTTGACCGATGCGGTCACCTGGTCGGAAGCTTTGCCCAGCAGCTCGAGGGTCTTCTGAAGATCGATGATGTAAATACCGCTTCTCTCAACAAAAATGTACTTCTTCATTTTGGGGTTCCATCTTCGCTTCTGATGCCCAAAATGAACGCCTGCTTCGAGCAGGCTTTTCATGGTGACGCCTTTCAATGTCATACTTCAACCTCTCTGTTTGGGTTTGGCCGCCATCTCCTTCATCTCCCTTCAACTGAACCTGAAGATCCAGACCCTGAAGGGAATCGGGAGACGTGTGGAATCGTTGCTATCTCTTAGAGAATTGGAATCTCTTCCGTGCCCCGGGTTGCCCGTACTTCTTTCTTTCCTTCATACGGGGATCACGGGAAAGATATCCGGCATCCCTCAGGGGTTTGTGCAGTGTCGGGTCAAGTAGAGCCAACGCTCTGGCTATGCCGAGACGCACAGCGCCTGCCTGCCCGTGCTTGCCACCGCCCCTGACGTCTATCATCACATCGACCGCATCAACAGAAGGATATACCTTGAGGGGATCCTCCGCGTGTACGATGATGGCCTCCCGCTGGAAATAGTCTTTGAATGACAGACCGTTTACCAGACGCTTGCCCTCACCCTCACGTATCAACACCCTTGCCACCGCTTCCTTCCTCCTGCCGGTTGCCTGACTGAGATTCTTCAATTACTCACCTCCCTCCTTCAGTCTAATTGGAGCGGCTCGGGGTTCTGGGCCTGATGCGGATGATCGGGCCCGGGATAGACCCGGAGCTTCTTGGCCATTTTCCTGCCCAACTTGGTGTGGGGTAGCATCCCCTTTATCGCTTTTTCGACCACCAACTCAGGTTTTTCCTTCATGAGCTTCTTGTAGGATATGCGCTTCAGTCCACCCGGATAACCGCTGTATCTCGTAAGCTCTTTCTGGAGTACTTTGTTGCCCGTAAGAACCACAGCACCCGCATTGACCACGATTATGTGGTCACCCACATCCTTATGCGGGGCGTATTCGGGTCTGTGTTTTCCACGGAGCCTGCTGGCAATCCGGCTTGCAAGTCTGCCAAGCACCTTGCCGCCGGCATCGATTACGAACCACCTTACTTCTAGCTTAGTCTGACCCATCTAAATCCTCCCACGCTCTGTTACAGCCTGGATTTTCCCCAAATCTAACACTGGAAGGTGTGGGTGTCAACGCATTTCTGGGTCGACGGGTCGGATACTCGCGAGGTTCTCCCGGTAGGGCGGATATATAAGGCCCCTCTCGGTGATGAACCCGGAAACGTACTCGGCCGGGGTGACATCGAAAGCAGGATTATAAGCAGGTACGCCGACAGGGGTGATCTGCACCCCGCCGATGTGAGTCACCTCAAGAGCGTCCCGTTCTTCGATGGGGATTTCCTCACCCTTTTCCAGATTGAAGTCAATGGTAGAGCCCGGGGCCGCCACGTAAAACGGTACGCCGGCTGCATGCGCGGACATCGCAACGCCGCGTGTACCGATCTTGTTTGCAAAGTCACCGCTTGACGTTATTCTGTCGGCTCCAACCAGAACGAGGTCTATTTTCGCCCTCGAAAGCATTATGTGAGCGGCACTGTCGCATATGACCGTTACGTCAATACCGGCCCGGGCCAGCTCCCATGCCGTGAGCCTGGCCCCCTGAAGCAGAGGCCGGGTCTCGTCGGCGTACACCCTGAGTTGTACACCTTTCTTGAATGCCCAGTAAACAGGTGCCAGCGCTGTACCGAACCCGGATGTCGCAAGCCCGCCCGCGTTACAGTGGGTGAGTATCGAGAAACCATCTTCTATGAGACTTGCGCCTGCTTTGCCTATCATGATCCCCATCTCAAGGTCTTCCTCATAGATTCTGAGGGCCTCCTTTACGAGTGCATCAGAGCAGGCCTCGGGTGACTCGTCATGAGCGCTATCCCCGAGGACCTCTTCCATCCGGCTGAGCGCCCAGAAGAGGTTGCTTGCCGTGGGCCTGGTCGCGTGAAGTGTCGCTATAGAATCCCGAAGCGAGGCTTCGAAATCTTCCCATGTCGATGAAACAACCCGGCGCGAGGCGACGGCGACTCCCATCGCAGCGGCAACACCAATTAGCGGCGCCCCCCTGACGGCCAGGGTCTTGATTGCCTCCGCAAACTCACCGGTCGTCCTGAGACTCAGGATGTGCTCCTCCCCGGGCAGCCGGCGTTGATCGATGATCTTCACCTCATCGCCGCACCACTCGATGGGCCTTACCGGCGGTTCCTGCACAGTTTACTCTCCCATCACCTGGACTATGACACGTCTGTCACGCGTACCGTTGTCGAAGTCCACAACGGTGACCTGCTGCCACCTGCCGAGCATCAGGTTCCCACCCGTGAACGGGATGGTCAGTGACGTCTTGAGCAGCGCGGATCGCACGTGGGAGAAACCGTTACCATCACCCCAGCGCTCATTGTGGGCATAAGTCATGTCGGTCGGCACCAGCCTGTCGAAAGCGTCCTTCAAGTCCGATACGGCGCCGGATTCGTATTCGACGGTCGTAACAGCAGCGGTGGAGCCCGGGATAAAGACTGTTGCGATACCTTCCGTAAGCCGAGATTTCTTTACCAGATCCTGCACCTGCTGGGTGACATCGATCATGTCCCCAAACCCCTTGGTGCTCAGGTGCATGTCAAAAGTCTTGACTGCCATCGTTACTTACCTCCGCATATACTGTCCATGTCCCGGATGAGTCTCAGTAGTCTGACGACCGGCAGGCCGACCACATTGAAGTAACATCCGTCCACCCTCTCCACTATAGCAGCTCCGTAACCCTGTATACCATATGAGCCCGCTTTGTCCATCGGTTCTCCAGTCTCAATGTACGCGTCTATCTCAGAGACAGACATCCTTCGGATCTTAACATGCGTCCTCTCGTAGCCTTGAATCTCCTTCCCGCTTTCGACGTCGATCAGTGTGAGCCCCGTATAGACGTCATGAAGACGGCCACAGAGTCTCCCGAGCATCGACCTGGCTTCCTCCACGTCTGCCGGCTTGCCCAGGATGCCGCCATCCAGCACCACGATCGTGTCGGCGCCCAGTATATAGCCTCGGCTGAAATCATCTTTGACTGAACGTGCTTTGAGCTTCGAAAGCTGGAGGACGTTGCGGACGGGATCACTGTCGGCATGATCCTCTTCCGTGACCCGGGGATGGGCCACCGTGTGCTTCAGGCGGATAAGCCTGAGGAGATAACGGCGTCTGGGTGACGATGACGCCAGTATGATCTCCCGGTCTGAAAAAGGGAAACGTTTTGCCACTGCATATCACCGTTCAAGTATCAGGGTAACAGGCCCGTCGTTTGCGATCTCGACAAGCATCTTAGCCTGGAACCTTCCCGTCTTAACGGGGATCCCATCTTCCCTGAGCGTCCTGACGAAGACTTCATAAAGCGTCTCCGCCGTCCCGGGCGGTGCCGCTTCCGTGAAGCTCGGGCGCCGCCCCTTGTCACAATCCCCGTACAACGTGAACTGGGAGACCACGAGTGCCGCGCCGCCGACATCGCCGAGGCTTAGATTCATCATCTCCCTATCGTCCTCAAAGACCCGGAGACCCGCGCACTTCCTCGCAAGCCACCGGGCAGCGTCTTCCGTGTCGCCCTTCTTTACGCCGAGCAGGATCACAAAGCCCTTCCCGATCCTTGCCACGACCTCTTCGGCCACACTGACACGCGCGCCGCTCACCCTCTGGACCACTGCCTTCAAGAGGTCACCCCGCCACAAGGTTTCTCAATAACCGGGGCCATAGCGCAACGCCCGCCTGCCTCACTCTCTAACCATGAGGAAAGCGAGCATCCGTCCACACTTGCCGCCATCGGCCCTGTACGAGCTCAGTAAGTACTTGTTGCACGACGTGCACGTATTGTCAATTGAAATCTGCCCCGCCCCGACACCCGATCTCACCAGCCGCGAGGCAACGAGGGTCTTGAGGTCAAAACACGTTCGATCACCGGATTCGGTCGAAAACGACCCCACTTCCTCGCTTGAGAAGTGACCCAGAAAGTCTTCGCGGACCGAGTAGCAGCAGCTTCCGATTGAAGCACCGACGAGATAGACCACGTCTTCCTTCCGGCGGGCGAGGCCTTTAAGACACGCAAGAAACTCCTCGACGATCCCCGACGCTATCCCTCTCCACCCGCAATGCGCGACCCCTACCACCCCACCCGGTCTATCGAGGGCAAAGAGCGGGATGCAATCGGCCACGCTGACGGCAATCATTACTCCGGTCTCACGTGTTACAAGGCCGTCACACGCAACGGGCCTGCCGCCGCAGTCCGGCCGCTGCACTCGTCTCACGACACTTGTGTGCTTCTGGACGGGGATTACCAGACACCCGGGGGCAGGATCAAGACTCCCACGCAAAGCCCCGGCCAGCGCTTGAGCGCTATCCGGGCCCGGCGGGCCGGTATCGAGGTCTTTAAAGACGGCTATCCCGTGCTCGACATTCGCTGTGGTGAGTTCAGGGTAGGTGAGCCGGGTCACACCCCGGCGTGTTAAGTACGCAGGCTCCGTCACATGCGGGACGGCCGTCATCACCCGCTGGTCACCTCACCCTTTCTGGCAATCTTGTACACGCCCTTCACTCCGGCTATCGACTTGATGATCCCGTTGAGCTGCGTAAGATTCTTGACCTGAAGGGCGAAGGTGCCCACGGCGTGCGCGCCCTGTCGTTTCACGTCCGCATTGACGATGTCCGCACTCTCATCACCTATCGCCTTGGCCACGTCGGCGAGCATGTTGCGCCGGTCCTCACAGAGCATTGACACCTCGACAGGAAACGCCTGGTCCTTGTCCATGTCCCAGTCCACGCTGAGCAGTCTCTCGGAGGTAATACCCGGTTTCAACACATTGTGACAGGTCGAGCGGTGCACCGATATTCCGTGGCCCTTCGTGACGAGCCCCACCACCTCATCACCGGGAACCGGCTGGCAGCATTTCGCGAACCTGATCATGATGTCTCCCATTCCCTGGATTATCACGCCGGAATCGGTCTTGACGGGGCGAACGGTCTTCCTTATTCGCGGTGTCTTCACAAGATCGGGGTGGATCCTGTGGAGAACCAGCTGGCTTGAGATCTCACCGCTGCCTACTGAGAAGAACAGGTGCTCGGCATCGCTGCGTTTGAGCTGGTATGCCGTATCGGCCATCTCCTTCTCACTCGGAAAGGGCTTACGCGCCTTCTTAAACTGCTTCTCCAGCATTTCACGGCCGAGAGTGACATGCTGCCCGAAGCCCCTTACCTTGAGCCATCTCCTTATCTTGGACCTGGCGCCCCCCGTTCTGACGGTCTTGAGCCAATCGATACTGGGCACCGCGCTGGCCTGGGTCATTATCTCCACGGTGTCACCGTTCTTAATCTCCGTCGCCAGAGCCATGAGTTTGCCGTTTACCTTGGCACCTGTGCAGTGGTTCCCCACCTCAGTATGGACGGCGTACGCGAAATCGATCGGTGTCGCCCCAAGCGGCAGGTTCCTCAGATCGCCCTTCGGCGTGAATACGAATATCTCGTGATGATACAGGTCGGCTCTCAGTGACTGCATGAACTCGGTCGGATCGGTAAGATCGCGGGACCACTCCAGCGTCTGCCTGAGCCATGTCAGCTGCTTCTCGAGTTCCTCATCACTCTTGCGCCCCTCTTTGTAGCGCCAGTGTGCGGCGATCCCCTCCTCGGCGGTCTTGTGCATCTCCCTGGTTCTGATCTGGATTTCAACCATTTCACCGTGCGGGCCGATGACGGTCGTGTGCAGCGACCTGTACATGTTTTTCTTGGGCGTCGCGATGAAATCCTTGATCCGGTCGATGACGGGAACATACATCCCGTGGATCACGCCGAGGATCTTGTAGCAGTCGGCAACACTATCGGTTATGACCCTGATCGCCAGGAGATCATAGATGTCTTCAATCGGCCGCCCCTGGTTTTTCATCTTCATGTAGATGCTGTAGAAGTGCTTCGCCCTGCCGGCGATCTCGGCCTTTATGCCGTTCTCCCGGAGCTTCTCCAAGAGCGGTTCTTCAAGATCCACAAGGTACTGCTCGCGTTGACGGCGGCTGACGGCGATCTGACCGGCAAGAAGGTCGTAGGCCTCCGGGTCCAGATGCTTAAGCGAGAGGTCCTCGAGCTCCCACTTAACCTTGGCTATACCAAGCCTGTGGGCAAGCGGCGCAAAGACCTCGAGAGTCTCCCGGGCTATCCTCTTCCTGTCGTTTGCAGGCAGAAACTGAAGTGTCCTCACATTATGAAGCCTGTCTGCCAGCTTGATCAGGATCACCCGCACGTCCTCGGCCATCGAAAGCAGCATCTTCCGGTACTTCTCCATCTGTTCCTGTTCCGGGCTGTCAAAGCTCATGCCGCTTATGTTGGTCACACCATCGACAATCGTGGCGATCTCGTTGCCGAATGCCTTTCTGATGTCGTCCACCCCGAACGTCGTATCCTCCACAATGTCGTGAAGGAGCCCACCGGCGATCGTCACGGAATCGAGGTGCAGTTCTGCAAGGATGCGGGCTACCTCTACACAGTGTGTGAGATATGGGGCGCCCGAAAGCCTGAGCTGGCCGTCGTGGGCCCTGGCACTGAAGTGGAACGCCTTCTCTATCAGTTCCAGGTCTGCACCCGGGCGCAATTTCTCGACTTCGGCAAGCAGATTCATAGCCTCACCGTCGGCCGGGCTCTGCTCGCTCTTGCCTTTCTTGCTGTTTGTCCTCAGGCCCATCACACAGTCCTCTAAGACATTGTCGGAAATCTTAACTGGCGGACACCGGAACAGGCAATAAGCCGAGTTCTGTTCCAGTAGCGCGGCGTCCACAACCTTGCTACCGGCGGCATTCATTAATCTGGGATGTGAGTTCCCTCACACCTCAAGCGACCTGACCCGGGAATTGTAGCGAAGCGGGCAGCTTCATCTCCCCCTATTTGGTCTTGCTCCGGGTGGGGTTTACCGATCTGTCCCCGTCACCGGGGACAATGGTGAGCTCTTACCTCACCCTTTCACCCTTACCGGCTTTGACCCGGGTTGTCCACATACCCTCTGCTGCGGCGCTATATCTGCCAGCGGCTGCGGCGTCATACTCCCTCGCCGATCCTCGACGTATCTCTTCGATACGCCTCCGGCCGGCTTAGTCGTCTTCCTTGCCACCACTGACATCTTCGTCACCTCGCTACGAGGTCTGTGCACAGCCCGGGTCAGGCCGGCGGTTTGCTTTCTGTGGCACTTTCCTTGGGATCGCTCCCACTGGGGGTTACCCAGCACCCTGCCCTGTGGAGCTCGGACTTTCCTCACACGGGACTTGTCCCGTGCGCGAACACCTCGCCTGTTCCGGACTCAACCTCCTTTGCGGGCAGAAACGCCAAGACTGGCCAGCCTGTCTGCCTGCGTGTTCTCCGTCCTCCTGATTAAAGTAACCTCAAAAGTATCAAATAGTTTCACCTTTTCCATAAGACTCTGGTAGAAACCGGCCAGGACCTCGCTCTTGACCTTGTACCTACCCTTGATCTGGTTTGCGAGGAGACTGCTGTCAACCCTGAGTTCAAGCCGGGTCGCCCCCAGCTCGGAAGCCTTCTCAAGAGCCAGTATGGCGGCCTGATACTCCGCAACATTGTTGGTTGTCCGGCCCAGGTACTTGTGTTCCTCCAGCAGGACCCGGCCTGACTCATCGAGTATCACCACTCCGCAGCCCGCGTCACCCGGATTGCCGCGTGACGCCCCGTCGGAATAAGCGACAACACTGAGGTGCTGGGTTGGAACGCTGCTCTCGGCAAGCTCAAACAACCTGTTCGCCAGCGCCTTCCTTGACTCGAAACCTGTCTCTCTCCACACCTCGCCTACCCCCTGCCCCGAGGCGAGCAACTTAAGCGCGTAGGAGAGATCCCCTCTGGGAGCCTTGCCGGCCGTCATTCCCACCTCCAGATGATCAACCTCCCGCAACCCTCACAGGTGATTATCCGGTCATCCCGCTTGAGATTCTGCATCTCCTGAGGAGGGATCCTCCTGAAGCATCCCCCGCATGCCCCGTTCTCCACGGAAGTCACTGCAAGCCCGTTCTTATTGTCCCTGATTCGTTCATAGCGCGTGAGCAGTGCCTTGTCGAGATCCGCGACCAGACGCTCCCTTTCATCGTCCTTGACCTTGATTGCATCCGTGAGTTCCTTAAGCTCCCCATCGAGTTTGGCCTGCTCGGTCATGGACCGCTCGGCATCGGCCTTCAATGCATGCTGTTCCGCCTCAATCGCCTTCGAGATCTGCTCGGAACTCTCCAGGGTCTCCAGGATCGCATCCTCGATCTTTGAGCTCTTCTCCTTGAGACCGGCAATCTCGTGCTGCAGGGCCTCGTACTCGCGGTTGCTCTTCACCTGGAAGAGCTGGCTCTGGAACTTGCCCATGCTGTCCGCGATCGACTCCAGCTCAATCTCCTGTCCCTTCCGCTTCTTGGCCAGTTCTATCGCTTGCTCCTTGGCTTCTTCAACCCTCGCCTGGATGGCCTTGAGTCCTTCTTCAAGATCCTCTTTCTTCGCAGGAATCGACTCTTCGTCCGCCCTCAGAGCAGCGATCTCGTCGTCAAGTTGCTGAAGTTTAAGAAGAAGGTCCTTCGTCGCTCTCATTTATGCGCTCCCTCCTTACCTACCTTGGACGGCAGAAAAGTCCTGAGACCCCAGGACTCGCTCTTTGATTTCTCTCTTACCATGTATATCAATTCCTTCGCACCCGCCATTACAAAACAGTACTGCGGAAACTCAACCGCTCCCGCCCGTTGCGTCCTCCCCAAAAGCCTTGCCAGTCCCTGACTGTCGGGGCCCACGTAGAGCTCAATGTCCCTCATGAGGGCTTCGTAGAGACCCGTTTCGGGATCGCCGTCCCAGATCATAGCGGTCCGGGCCTTTGACTCACCCGAGACATGGACCGCACGCGATCCCAGTAGCGATGCTATCTTCCTTGAGGCCTCCATTGAAGCCAGCGGCGAGACGAGTCTTCCCATCCGGCCCTCCCCGAATTCCCGCCCCGACCCGACCTCGTATGTCTCTATCACAGGTTGCTCGTACGGGTGGACCTTCCTCAGGGCCGCGACGGCTTTGCCGACTCTGTCCGAAGGGACTAATACCTCCAGCCGTTCCTCCGCGATTTCCTCCATCTGGCCCGGTCTCCCGTAGGCGGGGTTGGAGGTCTTATCCCCCAGGAACGTCCCCTTGCCGGAACCCGAGAAGGAGCATTTGGAATAGAGTCCGTACCTGCCGGCACCTGCTGAGAAGAGTGACTCCCTTACCTTGGGGATGTCCTTTTCGGGAGCATACGTCACGACCTTGAGGTTACACTCCCGGCCCGCGACCAGCACCGGCTCGGGATCCTCTATTCCCAGGTCCTTCGCTATCTTCGACGCCACACCCCAGGAGTGGTAGCGCCACGATGGACCCGCGAATTTTATCACGAAGCCCTTAAGACCCTTAAGCGAAAGCGAAAAGAGACACCTGAGTTTTTCATCAAGCCCGCCGAGGTAGGCTACGTACGCACCCTTGCCGTCTGTGGATTTCTCTATGATACCTTCGAGCTGGCCGGGATTCCACGCGACGAAAAACCGGTCGACGTCAAGCCCGGGGTCTCCCAGCAGGTAGGCCCCGGCATCCGGAGACCCTGTGGCCGAGGGCGCGAACTCATCCAGGAGCTGATCCAGTATTCGTGCTTCCACGACTACTCCTTAGAACCTGACCGCCCAGGCCTCGGCGAGGGCGGTCAAATGAAAAAAGGCGTGTACCGACTCGCGGTACACGCCTGGAGAACCGGGCCACGACATCTCCCCGTCGCAGATCTTTCGTTTTTTCCCTACGCGTTCAGACATAACAGTCACCAATTGGTGGGCGATACTGGACTTGAACCAGTGACCTCCCGCGTGTGAGGCGGGCGCTCTAAACCACTGAGCTAATCGCCCATCCTAAAACAAAAAAAGTGGTGGGCCCACTAGGCTTCGAACCTAGGACCTTCCGGTTATGAGCCGGGCGCTCTGACCAACTGAGCTATGGGCCCTCGATTTTCCTACTAATATAACAAGGAACTGTCAGCGTCAAGCTAAAACCAGACCCTTGATTTCGGTGACACCATACTAAATTGCACGACAACTAAGTATGGTGTCACCGAAATTACGGCAACTCTATGTAACCCGTCAGTTTCCTCGCCCGCGAGGGGTGTTTGAGTTTCCTCAGCGCCTTGGCCTCGATCTGGCGCACCCTCTCACGTGTAACATTGAAAATGCTCCCGACCTCTTCAAGTGTCCTCGGACAACCGTCTCCAAGACCGAACCTGAGACGTATGACCTTCTCCTCGCGTCGCGTGAGCGTGGAGAGCACGTTGCTCATCTGTTCCTGAAGCATGACGAACGCGGCAGACTGCGCCGGGGATACCACCCTGGTGTCCTCGATGAAATCTCCCAGGTTGCTGTCCTCATCCTCCCCTATCGGGCGATCGAGCGATATCGGCTCCTGCGCCGCCTTGAGCACGCTTTTTACCTTGTCGATCGGGAGATCGAGTGTCTTGGCTATCTCTTCCGGTGACGGCTCGCGGCCGTATTCCTGCACGAGTCGTCTCGAGGCTCTCAAGACCTTGTTGATGGCCTCGATCATGTGAACGGGAACCCTGATCGTCCTTGCCTGGTCGGCAATCGCCCTCGTTATGGCCTGCCTGATCCACCAGGTGGCATAGGTCGAGAACTTGTAACCCTTCTTGTAATCGAATTTCTCAACCGCGCGCATGAGGCCGCTGTTACCTTCCTGGATGAGATCGAGAAACTCAAGACCTCTGTTCACATAGCGCTTGGCAATCGATATCACGAGTCTCACGTTGGCTTCGACCATGCGCTTCTTGCCGTCGTTTACGAGGTTCTCGCCATTGGAGATCTCATCAACCAGACGCTGAAGATCGATGCGGCTCATCCGCGCCTCAATCTCCACCCTTCTGATCTTCCGTCTTGAGTTTCTTATCCGTTTCTCAAAGCTCAGCCACTGGTCCTTGCCCATCTTGGTCTGCTTGACGACCTTCCGTACATGAGTCCTGCCCTTACGGCAGAGATTAGCGATCTCGATCACCTGCTGCGCCGGGAAATTCGACTCCCGCTCCACGTCCTGGACCTCTTTTTCACCTTCGTAGATCCGCGCAGCCAGGTTCTTGGGACGATCGGCCAGCTTTGCTATCTGCTGGCGATGAAGCCTCAGGTTCGAGCACTCTTTCATACGCTTGTGGCCGAGCTTGTCAAGCTTGGCCCTGACAACCTTCTCCTGCTTCCTGCCCGTCTTGGTCCGGAGCGTGGCGGTCAGGAGTTCCATCTCGGTATGAACCTTGAGCACCTTCCTGATACATCTCAGTGCCCGTTGTTTTTCCCTGCGTCCCGTATAGAGCGGCCCCCAGGCTCCAACATCAACCTGCAGGAAATCCTCGATCTTTATCTTGCCCTTATCCAGCCTGAGGGCGAGCCCGCCAAGATCCTTAAAAGACATCGGGCAGATAAACACCGCCACCTCGACCTTCGACTGACCGTCTTCGATCTGCTTGGCCAGTGTTATCTCACCTTCCCTGTCAAGCAGAGGTACTTTGCCCATCTCACGCAGGTACATCCTGATGGGATCGTCATAACGCATGCTCTGCGACGCCATCTGCGCCTCGAGCCGCTTGGCCTTTTCCTTCTCTTGCTTGGCCTGTTTCTGGATGGCCTCTTCGGGCGAATCGACGACGTCGATCTTCATGCCGTAGAACATCTTGTAGACTTCATCCATGTCGTCTACGGTAACATCGGCACCGAGACAATCGTTTATCTGATCTACGGTGATGTAACGCTGCTTTGCGCCCAGCTCCTTCAGATTACTTAAGACGTCTGGCTTGAGTCCGGACTTCATGCTCTGCTTTCTCCTTTCCTCACTCTGGACTGCAACCCATCCAGAGGGTTAGGTCGAAAGTAGTCTTAAGTCTTGCGCAAGGCCCTGCCGTTTCGTCAGCAGAGCCTGCAGGAGATCGGTATCCCCGTCCTTCTCGGCGATTTCAATCTGCTTACGCAGAGTTGCTATCTGTCTCTCGATTACTCTCCTCTTCATACCGGCTATATGATCCGACACCAGCTTGTCGGGATCCCCGGTGATGTCAGTGTCGATCGAGGTGTCTATGAGGAGTGTTCTTGCATGCTCGTCGTCAATCACAGATAGTAGGGCACTTGTGTCGAAGGCGAGACCTCTCGACTTCCTGTCAAGTATGGTCTCTGCTATCTTCCTCATCCTGCGATCCGTGAAGTCCGACGGTGAAATCGCGCCAAAGATCCTGTCAACACACTCAGGCAAACCGATCATTATAGAAACTATTGACTTTTCAATCGTATCGCAAGCGGTTGTGTCCTGTTTTCTTTCGTTTTCTTGCTTTCTTTCAGGGGGGCCGGAAGGCTTCCTTCGGGATATACCCACAAGTGAGCGCTGGAGTGCGACCTCTGAGATCCCGCTCGCCGCCGCAAGCCGCTTTATATCAAGCGAGATCCTGACCGGATCCTCGACCTTGCTGATAATGGTGAGCACAAACTTGACGGCGTCCTCCAGATCATCCGTGGGTGATTGGGCCAGTGCGAAATCAACGTAGTGCGAGGCGTTTTTGATGAGCTCCGCAAGGGCTTCCCTGCCCTCCGCCTTGAGGTACGAATCAGGGTCCTTTCCATCGGGAAGGCTCACCACGCGTACCTTGAGCCCCGCCTGGACGCCCGCGTCGCATGCCCTCAAGGCCGCCAGACGTCCCGCCTCATCTCCATCGTAGGCAAGAACGATCTCGCCGCAATATCGCTTGATTCTCCTTGCCTGCTCAAATGTAAAGGCCGTGCCCAGGGAGGCAACGGTGTTTCTAAAGCCCCCTGCGTGAAGTGGGATCACATCCATGTAGCCTTCCACAACGATCGCCTGGCCCCGGCCTCTGAGCTCACCCTTGGCCTTGTAGAGACCAAAGATGGTCTCGGACTTCCTGAAAAGCCTGGTCTCCGGCGAGTTGAGATACTTCGGTTGCGCATCGTCAAGCACCCGGCCCCCGAAACCGAGTATCCTCCCGCCCGCACTCGCTATGGGAAATATCAGCCGGTTTCGGAAGAGATCACGGGGCCGTCCATCCCGCTCGATTGCAAGACCCAGGGCAAGCAGTTGCTGCGGCTCCACCTTCCGGCGCTTGGCCTCGAGTACGAGATACCCGCCGTCTGAGGGGGCATAACCGATAAGGAATTCTTTCTCGGTCTCTTCGGTGACCCCGCGCGAACGGAGGTACCTGCGCGCCGCCGTCCCTTCCTTGGTGCCGCTTAAGGCCGCATGATACGCCTTGGCGGCCATTGCATTGATCTTGTATGCAAGCGATGCTTCGGAGCTTACCTTCGAGGTCATCTGAGGCATCTTGATCCCGTAGCGTTTGCCAAGGGTTCTTACTGCCTCCGGGAACGTGATGTTTTCGATCTGCATGAGGAAGTTAAATACATTGCCGCCGGCGCCGCATCCAAAGCAATGATAGATCTGTTTCTCGGGGCTCACCATGAACGATGCGGTCCTCTCAGGATGGAAAGGACAGAGGGCCTTTAAGTTCCTGCCCGAGTGTTTAAGCGGCAGGTGCTCGGAGACGATCTCCACGATATCGGCGCTGTCTCTTACCTTATCGACGATGTCTTCGGGGATCGAATGTGCCATGTCTATCCCTTCTCCATCTCCACGACCGTCACCCCGGTGCCGCCCTCTCCGAGCTCGCCGAACCTGTGGCGCTTAACGCGCGGATGTGAGGAGAGCATCTCGCGTATCCTCTTAGAGAGGATGCCCTTGCCCTTGCCATGGATCACGCACACCGAATCGTAGCCATAAAGCGATACATCATCAAGGTACTTATCCACCGCTTCCCACGCATCTTCCGCGGTCATACCCCTGACATCGATCTCTACCGGGATCTCCTTGGCCTCGTACTCAAAGATGCGGGCCTTTTCACGTCCGGCCGTCTCTTCCGGTTTTGTGGCGTCCTTGCCACCGGTCTCCTTCCCGGCCTCCGCGTCGGGCTCTAAGAGATCGCCCGCGCTCACCTCGGCCTTGAGCGCCCCCACCACGACCTCGACCCTTCCCTTGCCGTCGGGCTCAGTGAGGACTATCCCTTCCCTGGAAAGCGGCTTGACAAAGACACGTGCGCCGACCGTCACCTGCCCAAGCGGTCGACGGGTCTCCCCTGCCTGATCGATCTTCTCGATCGCCCTGGCTATTGTGTCTGCCTTCGCTTTTATCTCTTGTTCAACCTGCTTCACATGCTCAGGATGTGGTTCCTTTTCCTTAAGCTCTTGAACAAGCTTCTTGACCGTCCGTCTCGCGTCATCCACCACGCTCTTCGCCTCCTTGAGCGCCTCCTTCTTAATCTGCATGCGGTGTTCCTTTATCTCCCGGAGCCGCTCTTCGTATTCGCCCAGGACCTGGTCGATCTTTCTTTGCTTGGCCTCGATGCCCGCCTCCTCGACGGTCAGGCTCCTCATCTTCCCAAGCAGGTCACGCGTCAGCTCTTCAAACTCCACGCGCTCTTTGCCGCAGTAATCTCTGGCACGCGTGAGAAGTCTGTCCGAAAGCCCCAGCCGCGATGCGATCTCAAAAGCATGGCTCGCGCCGGGAACACCCTGGATCAACCGGTAGGTGGGCTTGAGATTGTCACTGTCAAATTCCATCGAGGCATTCTCAAGCAGCGGGTTCTCATGCGCAAAGACCTTAAGACTCATGTGGTGCGTGGTCGCAACAAGCGCTGCGTCCTTGGACAGGAGATCCTCAATTATCGTCCTTGCAAGCGCCGCCCCCTCAAGCGGGTCCGTGCCCGCTCCAACCTCGTCAAGAAGTACCAGGGCGCCATCGCCGGCCCGGGCGAGGACACCGATTATGTTTTTCATATGAGATGAAAAGGTGCTTAAGGATAGCTCGATCGATTGCTCGTCACCTATGTCGGCATAGATGTCGTCAAAGAGCCCGATATCCGTACCCTCGCCGCACGGCACATGAAGACCCGTTCGCGCGAGGAGTGTTAAGAGCCCGATGGTCTTTAAGGCCACCGTCTTACCCCCCGCGTTGGGACCCGTTATCAAGATCCCGTGGCCCTTGCCCATAAGCGCCACATCAAGCGGTACCGGTGCCGCGCCCTTCTGAGACTTGTGCATGTCGATCAGGATCGGGTGCCTGCCGCCTTTTATCACGGTTCTCCCGTCCGCGTTCGTTCCCGGCTCCGTGCAGTCGAATTCCACGCTGAAGCGTGAGCCCGCATTCATGACATCGATCTCGGTTAAGATCTCGAGGTTGACGATGAGATCGGATGCCCGCTCACCGATTGCACAGGTAAGCGCTGCCAGAATGCGTATGATCTCATCCTTCTCTTCAAGCTCGAGACTCCTCAGGGAGTTATTGAGTGTGACCGTTGTCATCGGCTCTATAAAGACCGTGGCGCCGCTTTGAGACGTATCGTGGACGATTCCCTCGAGTTTGCCTCTGGCTTCGGTTCTTACAGGGATCACGTAGCGTCCGTTTCTTATCGTGACTATGCTGTCCTGGAGGTGGGGCTGGAGGTTCTCTCTGGCGAGTATTGCCTTGAGGCTCGAGGCTATCTTCGCGCTCAGGCGGTTCTTCTCACGCCGTATCTTCTTAAGCGCAGGTGAGGCCTCGTCCTTTATGTTGGTGTCATCATCTATTGCGGCGTCGATCTTCTTCTCAAGCTGGCCCAGCTCACTAAGCCCCAGGGCAAGCTCTCCTACCCGGGGAGCTTTCTCCTTCACTTCCTCAAAGAAGCTGCGAACAAGACGGGACGTCCTTGCAAGTTTTCCTATTCGGAGCGTGGTCCTCGCATCAAGCACGGCTCCCGGTACTTTCGATCTTGAGATGGCCTGGCGGAGATCCTCGACATCGCTTAAGGGAGGTGTCTTACCCCACTCACGCAGCACCTTCATCTCCGAGATCATCTTTAACCGGGAGGTCACCTGGGTGGTCTTTACAAGCGGTGAGAGTGCAAGGACCCGCTCTCTCCCCGCTTCGGTCAAAGCATATCGGGCGATAATGCCAAGACCCTTTTCGTATTCAAGAACTTGAATGGTATGCTTGTCCATGCCGTGGACACGTCACTCGCTTGCAAGCCCCATCGCCGCTGAAGCGTGCCTGGTAGACGTCAATCCTTCTTAGGGGTAAGAAGCTCCTTGACGATCTTGTTGACCTTGGAACCCTCGGTTCTCCCCGTAACCTTGGGCATCAGGACCTTCATCACCTTGCCCAGGTCCTGCGGTGTCTTGGCCTCAACTTCCTTTATGGCCTCAAGAATGAGGGCCTTGACTTCATCATCGGAAAGCATGGGAGGCAGGTAGGTCTTGAGAAACTCGATCTCCTGCTTCTCGCGGTCGGCCAGATCTGCCCTGCCGCCCTGTTCGAAGAGCTCGATCGCTTCCTGGCGCTTCTTGGCCTCCGACATGATCACTTTGTAGATCTCATCGTCGGAGAGATCACCCCGCTTCTCGACCGCGCGTTCCTTTATCCTGGTTCTGAGCAGGCGAAGCACGCTGATGCGCAGCGTGTCGCCGCCCTTCATTGCAGACTTCTGATCCTCGCTCAACTTCTCATTCAGATCCATCAGTAGCCTGCCTGCTGAGTCATCTTCTTGAGAAGCTTGCGCCTTGCTGCCAGTACTTTTCTCTTTCTACGCTCGCTCGGTTTTTCGAAGTGCTGATGTCTCCTGTATTCCGAGAGGCGGCCTTCGCGTTCACAGAGCTTCTTGAACCTCCTCAAGGCACTCTCGAAAGATTCGTTGTCTCTGACAATGATGCCAGCCAAAAAAACCCACCTCCCCTCCAGAATTCAACAAAATAGTGCCCGGGGGCACCTAAGGGTATAATTACACTTGTATCTCATACCAATATAGCAAAGCCAACCGACCCTGTCAAGACTTAAGGCTAAGTTATTTATCTGTACCCTGTTGGCAGATCAAGTGTGTCCATTCTTTGTCTTAGCTGCTGAGAGGATCTCATCCAGGTCCTGTGGCCACAGCATCTCTCGCCTTCCTTCAGCGTTCCGGTAGTTCATCCCGATTGCGTAGCCGTATCCATAGGTGTTGTACAGAGCAACAGCTCGTTGTTCCTCCCGAGTCGTACGGCAACGGAGAATAGCGTAATAGAGCATCATCTTCGCTGCATTTCGTCCGGCCTGGGCTGGCGTCATTTCCTCCCATCCCTTCGGCTTGCATTCCGAGTAGATAACCTCGCCGATCTTCTCCATGTACCAGAAAGTCATCTCGTAGGCTGCCTCGGCAAGCGCCTCCTTCGACCATCTCAAGGTAATGCGCCACTCGTTGCTGTCGATCTGCTTGATTTCGTCTTCTTTTCGTTGAGGCTTGCCCGGGTCGACATGAAGTGTCCGGCCGCCTTTGGAGTCTTCAAACCGAAATGACCGGGGCAGCCTCCAGGTGCTGGGCAGAACGGCAATGCGAAGAATCCGCCCGTCCTTCCCGTAACCCGCGTTGACCTTCTCGGCTGGATAGTCGACGCCGATAACCCGGAGGCCTCGTTTCGCCCGCAGAAGATGCTTGTCGATCTGTTCACGCAAACGGCTTTGAGATCTGACGTAGGACTTGACTTCCGTCAGACCGGCTACGGTGATCCTCGAAGCCCAACCCGATCCTCCTTCTTCGATCACGATGTGTTGGTCGGCCCCCTTAAGAAGGCCTTTTCCCCGCGCCTTGTGGACAGCCACCGAGTCACCCACATAGAGCCGAGCGTTCGGCGGAAGTCCGCCTTCCTTCTGAAGCCTCCTCAGCAGGGCCGAACAAGGTTTCGTCGCAAGTAATTCTGTCACCGCGCCTTTGAAGCAGTCAACCATGTGGGAGTAGATGAATGTAATTGCGGCAGCGCAATCAGCGTCAGACAGGCGGTGGCTGACCGACTCTGCCGGGATTTCCCCGACATCCTCATAAGGGCCCTTCAGCAGGAACTCCTGGAACAGCCTGCCACGCGGATGTGACTCAATGTTGCGAATGGAGTCAGCCAGCGCCTGGCGAAAGATGACCAGAGAGTCGCACGAGTCTCTGAAGACTGCACCGTTTTCCAACGCCGCTTTGAGCGCAGACTCGACGTCTTTGCCCAGATCACGCCCGAGAAGTTCAAAACCGACAGTCTCAGCAAGCGGGTTTGAATTACAGATCTCACCTGGCGACATAGGGCAGAACCTACTTTCAGAACGAGGTCGATCTTCTATTGCTCGATTGGCATTCAGCGGTGGCGCTCAGCCGCCACGTTCAGCGGCCGGGTGAAGCGGTTGGTTGGGCGACCCATGGTCTCGGGCCCAGCCATTGTTCGATAATCCAGCCACCCCCTGACCTGTCAAGGGTAACCGTCGCTCCGCCGCGCGGAAAGGCTACATACAGAACTGCTCTTGCGCCTGGCGTCCATTCTCGGAGTTTGAGGGACCAAACTAACCCCGGTATGGCTGGCTGATCAACAAAGACTACTTGGCCCGGCAGCGGCCGCCGCACTGGTGCGAGATGCGCCTCTGAGACTGGGCGCAATTCGATCTTCACACCTGCCAAGCGGTCAGCCAGGACCCTCGGCGGGTCTATC
Source organism: Candidatus Eiseniibacteriota bacterium (assembly GCA_043810925.1). Classification (GTDB taxonomy): domain Bacteria; phylum Arandabacterota; class Arandabacteria; order Arandabacterales; family Arandabacteraceae; genus Arandabacterum. The sequence continues at coordinate 76,173 of JBDRNT010000089.1, read as the reverse complement.
CAGGCTCCAGCTGAATCGTTCCCAAGAGAAAGGAAGTATGTGGTGTCAGTGACACAGCTGTCGGCAAGGTAATGCACGAGGAACACGAGCATGTCGATAACGTCTTCGGATTCCCGCAACCCTGGTTCGACCAGCAGGTTTGTGGGGGGGCTGCTATCAACGCTGTGGGCATACCCCTCGTCCATCTGCAGAACGTCGTGCCGCGGCGAGTGCTGACAGGCTGTCGTGCACAGCAGTATGACACTTGCTAGTGTCAACACTTCGCCCAGCATTCACTGCCTCCTCACATTCGCCCAACGGTGTCAGCGGCCACTTCAAAACCGGCCAGTGCGGGTCACTTGCCGGACAACCACGCTTTCGCTTCATCTATGTCGCGGAATATCATTGCGTTCTGCCCGCGATTCTGCGACACCGTCTCAAGGAAGGAGTACTCTACCATATCGTTGGGCACAACCAGCGCGCGCTTGAATCTGCGTACTTCAAGCCCCAACTTTGACAGCACATGCGAGAACTTTTTCGGCAGGTCGTAGATATCCATCGTGGACAGGCTTAGAGCAGATTCACGACAATCGATGAGAATAAGGAAGCAATCATGGTCGCGTGCGACTTGGGCCGCTTCGGCTGCACCCTTCTTCAGCGCGGATGTGTTCACCTTTCCTCGGTAGACTATCTCAGTCAGGCGGAGCTCTTCATCATATCTAACTGAGTGCGACATGGCTCCTCCACAATGCCGATGGCTTGAATGTACAGCAGCCCAACTACTCGGGAGTGCCAATGGTGTGTTTATATGCGGTTGCTGTCCACTCTATGAGTATCATATTTCCATGGGGTTGTCAATCCCCCCTCCGATACTCACCGGCTCGCCGACCACACTTGACAAGCCGGGGGACCCGGAGATCTATCACACAGATCCTGATGGAGAAACACAGAAACGAATAACAGATTACGCAGATAGAGACGGGGACAATGTCTCAAGCCATTCCATCATCACCTTAAGGGACAGTCCGATATTTCCGATCTGGCAGTGATTGTGCGCGTTATCTTCCCTGGTAAACACCCTGTCCGTAACCGACCTTGCAGAGGTTAGACGCTCGATCTGCATTTTGTGAAGCCGGAACGGGATAAAGTGATCATTTCGTGACGCAAGGACAAGCACATCCTGTTTCACCTGCTCAGAGTGGAGATTCTCTTCGTTGAGCTCCAGTGCAAAGTCCATGGCCGCCATCGGTTCGTCCAGGTCCAGGATATACATCAAGTGGCTTATGCTCCATGCCTCCAGACCACCCTTTCGCATCTTCCACCTGGACAGTTTGTTCGTGAACCCCCTCAGGTGATTGTGAAAAAAGAGGAGGAGCCAGACGGCCGGCGCCGGGGCCACCTTCCAGTAGTCGAATGCGTGCCCGGAGACAATCACCCGCTTCACGCGTGGTTCGAAGGCCGCGGCCCTGAGAGCGAGGTAGCCCCCATCGAGAGCCCGATCAGTGTCACATCTTCCAGACCGAGATGGTCAAGGACGCACCCCACGGGTTTCTCCCACCGATAGTCAAGGGGCAACCCGTTCTTTCGCCGGGCCGCTCCCTGTCCAGGTCCGTCAAAACCGATGACCCTGAACCCGGACGCCCTGAAGTAGTGCATCAACGAGTAGAACTCCTCGATAAAGGAGTCATAGCCCCCGTGTAAGACTATGGTTCCCTTCGGTTCACCTTCGGGCTCGACAGCGATGGCAGGCAGTGTTGACGCCCCGTAGGGGATCTTAAGCCTCTCGATTCTGTGGTCTTCAAACGCTCGATAGAAGAGCTCGGAGAACCTGTCATAGAGAAGCTCCTTATCCGGATCGTCAGGAAATGTGTAGAACTCCGCCGCCCGGCAGTAGAAGGCCGCGTTCATCAGCCGTCCGTCCAAGATAGACTCCTCAGCAAGCCGGAGCATCTCGGTCTTCCATTCGCCGAATGTTCCGATCTTCCCTCCAGCCTCCACGAGGTCCTCCAATCGGGCGTACCCCAGGGAATACGGCCGGTTGAGTTGGAAATTGAACAACTGGTTCTTGTGGAATTGACGGTAGCCCACGGGAAATGTGAAGCCGCCGATTGCTTCAGACCTCATGGTACAACTCTCCTACGTGGCACGAAGCCACCGGTCCATGAACGCGCCTGCTATACAGCTCATAATTACCATCTTGCGATACCGTCGTCAATGGACCTCCTGGTATTGCTCCCCGGTGGACCGACAACCCTGCAATACCCGTGGTAAGCGTGGTTCATGAAGGTCGCGAGTCTGACCGACACTGCAGGCAGGCATTCTGAGGACCATAATTCGGTGACAGTCTACTAATCGGCCGTGCGGAATCGAGGCATGAAAAAACCCGCCCGGCCTTTCAAGACCGGGCGGGCTTGAGACTTACTTTAAGTGCCGCCGACTTATGCCTTCACATAGTCCACATATTCCGGCTGCCACATACGGCTTCTGATATCCTCGGGAGTCAACGGCGTTCTGATCTTGCTCTTGGCCTTAGGGTCCTTGATCGCGGCTTTTATCACCGCAACCGCTATGTGGGCCGATATGTCCTGCACCCTCTCGGCAGCCGAGATGTTTCGCTTCGAATCATCGCGTATCCCGGGAAGAACGTGTCCCTGGGACAGCAGCTCACCCTCAAACTCCTTAGTGTATTCGTAAAGCGCCCGCCCCGAAGCGGTGACCATAGCATCCGTTACCAGCTTCGCACCGCTTTCGTACACGCCTCTGCCAAGACCGGGGAAGGTCAGGAAGTTGTTGGCCTGTGCGATCGGGTGAATCCGTCCGTACTTCACCGGCTCGAAGGGACTGCCCGTCGCCACGATTGCCTTGCCCTTGGACCAGTCGAAAATCTGTGCGGGTGTGGCCTCGCTATTGACGGTCGGGTTTGAGAGCGGAAAGATGATGGGCCTTTTGTGTACGCACATGGCCTTCACGACGCTCTTGGTGAACTCACCGGCCTTGCCTGACGATCCAATCAATATGTTGGGCTTCACCTTCTTAATCAGGGCCTCAAGCGATACGCGCCCTGAGAAGGTCTCCCGCCTTGCGAATTGGGCTTTGTGCTTGGGCAGGGTATCCCCCCCCCGGCCTTCGTAGACCAGCCCTTTCGAGTCGTTGACATAGATCCTGGCCAGGGCATCCTCCTTGCTGAGGCCATGCAGCTGAAGGCTACAAAGGAGCTGTCGGGCGATACCTATCCCACCCGCTCCGGCGCCGTGGATGACTATTCTGGAATCCTCGAGTTTCCCGCCCTTGCTTACATCCAGCGCGCCGAGGAGAGCCGCATAAACCACAGCCCCCGTGCCCTGAATATCATCGTTGAGGCACCGTGTGTTGCCCCTGTAACGCTCGAGCACCTCGAACGCTTTGGCGCCGCTGAAATCCTCGAACTGAAGCACGGCCTGGGGCATGTGTTTCTTGAAAGACTCAACAAACTTATCAATGAAACTCAGGTATATGCCTTTTTCAAGCCGGCGATGATTCACTCCAAGGTAGTCCTCGTCCGCGAGGAGTTCCTTTCTGTTCGTACCCACATCAAGGCATACCGGAAGACACGTCGTGGGTGCGAAACCGCTGGCCAGGGTGTAGAGGGCAAGCTTGCCGACACATATCTGCGAGCCGCCGATACCCTGGTCACCGATGCCGAGAATGCCCTCATTGTCGGTGACAACTGCTATTTCTATCTCCCTGCTCGTAAGACGTGTGAGGATATCGTCCACTCTGTCAACGTTCTCGGTCGTGATGAAAATCCCGGTCGGTCTGGCCATCCTGTGGCTCCAGGTCTGACATGCCACGCCGACTTCAGGGGTGTAGACGATCGGTAAGAACTCTTTCAGATGGTCTGAAACAACTTTGAAGAACAGGGTTTCATTCCTGTACTTAAGGTGCCTAAGGGCCGAGTAGAGAAGATCCGGATCGGACGAGCCGGTCCGCTTGACGTTCTGATAGGCCACCTTGGCCTGCTGCTCCAAAGTCCTGACCTTGGGAGGAAGTAGCCCCTCAAGCCCCAACGCAAGTCTTTCGTCCTCGGTAAAGGCTCCGCCCTTGTTGAGATAAGGATCATTGAGAAGCTCGCGCCCGGTCTTCTTGACCTTGATTGTGACCTTCGCAGTCTTCGCCTTACTCACACTTGGCTTGATCACCTTCTTCTTACTGACCTTGCCCTTCGGGGTCTTCCTGCTCGCCTTCACCTTCGCCACCTTCTTGACCTTCTTGACCTTCTTCGTTACCATATCCTCCTCCGGCTCTGACGAGTCGCCTGGACCCGACATAAATGCCACTCAAAATTCCCTGCCTACCGGCAGATTTCATTTCTGACACTCATCAGGAACCATAAACAATGTGGTTCTATAACGCAACGCGTAAGTCATCGTTTTTCAGCTTCGGGATTTTGAGGCGCAGTATGCCCCTTATCCCCCCCGTCGAACATTGGAATCGTCAGATTGTCACTGTATGGACATCTTGTCCTGATGGCTCAGTTGGGGGATCCGGCGCCGACATCCACCGATGTGAAGAACCATTGGACGGCATCCTCAAAATTCGTGAATGCGTCGACGTTCATACCCCTGTTCACCGAACAAGTCTCGAGAAACTGCGCTTGATCGAAGTTGGCACCAGGAAGAACGAGCACCGCTATCTTGGATGTCCTCAGATCCTCATACCCCGCCAGTGCGGCCGCCAACCCATAGATGTCCATTGTACTGAGGCGCCATTGAGCCCGGCGAAAGTCGAGAAGAACATCAAAATCGGCCGGTGGACGCCGAGCCGCAGCAACTTCCTTAAGCACCTGGCAAGAGGCTTCGAGGTCAAGAACATCATCGGTGGTTGTCTGGAGGAAGTCTCTTGCACGCACGATCTTGACTTTGGTTGCCATCGATACCTCCTTGTGGCTGAGTCACACGTCGGGCTGCAGCAAATGGCAATTCGTCAAACCTGGTTTTCCAGAGGAGTCTCTACGCTCAACAGTCCTGATCCTTCCACATCATGATTACGGCATTCCCGGCCGCCTGTCAATAGGTCTTCCTGTACAGCAGCCGCTCAACTGCTTCAGGCGGGATGCGCATCATACGGTAAACGGTGACACGGCGCTTGCCTTTTATCAAGGGATTACGCCACTCCCAGACGATGTCCCGTTCCGGGGTGACCTCAAAGGCCCGGCCCCTGTCGCCCTCACAGATGAACGTGTTGCCGTTGGGAAGCCGCTGCGCGGATCCCTTAAGCTTGCTGAAAAACCTCTCGGGAGGATCGCCGGTATATTCCCACTCGATCTCTCCGGAGACCGGATTGAGCTCAATCACTCTTGAGTATCTGCGCTTAACGCCATTGTCGAAGATGAGGATGTTGCCGCTCGGGACCATGGTTGGATGATGCGGCCACTCGAGTACGCCCTCACCCCATGTCCAGAGGACCTGCTTTGTGTCTCCGTCCTGCACCGCAATCTGGTTTACATTTCTATAGCAGGTGAGCAGGTTACCCTCCCTGAATCTGGTATCGCTCCTGCCGAGCGGTGTATCGGGAAGCACGGTGATCGTATTCATATGAAAGTGATCGTACTGCACGCCGGGAAGATCGGACTCAACCACCTCGTCGCGCTCGGCGATCTTGTCATAGACTGTAAGCCAGCTTTCATGGGCAAGCATGCTGTCGAGAATTGTGTCAAGAAACGATCTCCGGTCGAACGTCTGCTTCATGTGGTCAAGATGTGAGTACGCCGACCAGATATCGATCTCTTTGCCTTCCGGGCTGAGGTGCACGATCGTGGGGAACCTCACAACAAGTCCCCTCCGGGTCCACACCTCTACGCCGATCGCATGGAGCGATCCATCCCCAAGCTCGGCGATGTCGTGATGCGCGTACATCTCCTGCTTCCACACAAGATTGGAGTCCCAGTCAAGTTTGAGCACGTGGTTGTGCATGTTTACAATCACAATGGATCCATCGGCCAACATGATCGCATGGTGCCAGAGTCCCCCTTCAGCCTCGGGGTATGTCCACACGTGGACCACGTTGCCTTCCATGTCCATGAGATAGACGTGGGGAGTCACACCGCAGAAGATGTTGTAACCACGGTACGCGCGGTCGGGATCATGGACCACGACGCCGGAGTTCTCTTCGCTTGCCTCGTCATCGCTCACGTTGGTATAGGGCACAGCCCGGAGGTCTTCAAGGCGCCCTTCGAGATCGGCTTCGGTCTCCGCTTCTTTCTCGCCACAACCCAACATCGCTGCGGACACCACCAACAGGACCGCTGCGGCCCATCGCGCAATCTTCATTTGCTATCCGAGGAGTTCGTTGAGGACGGCCAGGGAAGCGATTGCCGCCGTCTCGGCCTTCAGCCGGCGATCGCCGAGGCTGAAGGTCCTTGCCCCGTGGTTTGCAAGCTCGTCTAACTCGACAGGGGTGAAGCCGCCTTCAGGACCTATCCAGAGGGCGACCTTCCCGGGTCTTTCGCTACCTATGATGTCTTTGAGCCGCTGATGCTTTTCATCCTCCCACGCAACAACCGTGAGATCGAAGTCGGACAGACGCGAGAGCGCACCATCAAAAGGCGTGAGTGAGTGTATGTCCGGCAGATGGGCTCCAACCGATTGCTTCATGGCCTCGATGGCAATTCGCTTCAACCGCTTGACCCTGCCCTCGCCCATGCCGCTCACGCACAGTCCGGTCTCCACCGGGATCACACTCCAGACACCCAGCTCGACGCACTTCTCAATCATCAAAGCCATTTTGGCGGGCTTGACCGCTCCCTGGAAGACAGTGACCCGTGCCCCGGGGCACTCGACCTCTGTCCGATCCGCAATTCTCCCCGTCACTTGCTTCCGTCTGGCCTCTTCGAGCACAACCTCGTATACCACACCACGACCGTCCGTCGCCCGGATCCGGTCGCCCTTCCTCAGACGCAGGCTCGAGACCATGTGGCGGCTCTCACCGGGAGGAAAACTGATGAGATCATTATCAAGAGCATCCGGTGAGAAGTAGAAAAGATGGTGCCGCAGGACCTTGTCTTTCAAGTCAGTCTCCGAGATGTTTCCTGAGCTTCTTGAGGAAGCCCTTGCCGGCTTCATGCTTTTCTGATTTCGGGAGGTTCCCCAGCTCTTCGAGGATCTTTCGCTCGTCCTTAGACATCCTGGTCGGCACCCAGACGATCACCCGCACGAGCTGTCTCCCCCGGCCCTTGCTGCTTATCCGTGGCAAGCCCTTGCCCTTGAGCGCGAATACCTTCTGAGATTGGGTCCCCACGGGTATCTTGAGCGTATGCGGACCGTCAAGCGTGGGAACATCGATGCTTCCACCAAGGGCGGCAAGCGAGTAGTCTATGGGTACATCACAGTAGATATCCGCACCGTCCCTGTCAAAGATGGGATGCTCTTTCTCTTCGAAATATACCAGCAGTCTGCCGGACGGCCCGCCCCTCACACCGTCATCACCTTTCCCGTCTATGGGGATATAGTTGCTGGAGGATACGCCTGCCGGGATCTTCACCTCCAACGTCTCTTCGATTGAGTACCTTCCCTCACCCCTGCATTTGTCACACTTCTCGGTGACCACCCTGCCCTCGCCGCGGCAGTGGTTGCAGGTCATCACGTTCACCAGTTGCCCCAGAAAGGATCGCTGGACACGCCTGATCTGGCCCGTTCCACCGCACGTGGGACATGTATCAAGCGCCGTCCCTTTCTTGGCCCCGGTACCCGAGCAGGACTTGCAGGAAGCAAGTCTGCTGAAGCGGATCTTCTTCTTTGTCTCCCTGGCGACATCTTCAAGTCCAAGGGTCACCTTGATCTTGAGATCACGGCCTTTCCCCGCAGATCCTCCCCGGCCTCCCCTTCCCATATCGAAGATGCCCCCGAAAGATGAACCGCCGAAAGCCTGGCTGAAGATGTTGAGGGCGTCACTCAGGTCGAAGCCGCCCATATCGAAATCGAAACCGATGCCATCCATTCCGCGGTGACCGAAGCGGTCATAGCGCGACCGGGCATCGGCCTCTTTCAAGACCTCGTAGGCCGCGGTGGCTTCCTTAAACTTGTCCTCGGCCGTCTTATCATCGGGGTTGCGGTCGGGATGATATTTGAGCGCAAGCTGTCTGTAGGCTCGCTTTATGTCGTCATCGGTGGCACTGCGGTCCACACCCAGGACTTCATAATAATCTCGCTTATGCATCAATGCTCATTTCTTGTATGGTTACTTATCGTCGTCAACTACCTTGAAGTCCGCATCGACTGCTTCCTCTCCCCCTTCAGAGGAGGAAGCCTGCGGCCCCTCAGGCCCGGCAGTTGGCCCTTCTCCGGGTCCGGCCTGCCCATGGGCGGCCGCGGTCTTGTAAAGATCTTCGGCCACCTTGTACCACACCTTCGAGACATGCTCGGCTCTTGAGTTTATCTCACCGACATTTTCGCTGTCTTTCACATCCTTAAGCGCCGAGACCGCTTCCTCAACGGCCTGCTTGTCCTCGGCCGAGATCTTAGCGGCATGTTCGGTTAAGGACTTCTCAGTGGTATAGACGAGGGAGTCTGCGTTGTTACGCGCTTCGATGAGTTCCCTCTTCTTCTTGTCCTCCTCCGAGTGTTCCTCCGCGCTCTTCACCATGCCGTCGATTTCTTCTTCCGAAAGACTGGTCGATGCCTGGACGACTATCTTCTGCTCTTTGCCGGTCGCGAGGTCCTTGGCGGAAACATGGACTATCCCGTTTGCGTCTATGTCGAAGGCGACCTCAATCTGCGGTATGCCACGCGGCGCGGCCGGGATGCCGACAAGATCAAACCTGCCTAAGGTCCTGTTGTCGACTGCCATTTCCCGCTCGCCCTGAAGCACGTGAATCGTCACAGCGGTCTGCCCGTCTGCAGCAGTAGAGAAGATCTGCGACTTGCGTGTCGGTATCGTTGTGTTCCGGTTGATTATCTTGGTCATCACTGCACCGAGTGTCTCTATTCCGAGCGACAGCGGAGTGACATCAAGCAGCAGCACCTCCTTGACCTCACCTGCCAGAACGCCGGCCTGGATCGCCGCTCCCACCGCGACAACCTCATCGGGATTGACACCTTTGTGGCCTTCCTTGCCGAAGACCTTTTTGACGGTCTCCTGTACAAGCGGCATTCTGGTAGCGCCGCCTACCAGGATCACCTCATCGATTTCACTGGGGCTCATCCCCGCATCCTTGAGCGCCTGCTTGCAGGGACCGACAGTTCTCTCGACAAGATCGGCGGTAAGCTGTTCGAGCTTTGCTCTCGTAAGATCCATATTGAGGTGTTTGGGGCCATTTGCGTCTGCTGTAACGAATGGCAGGTTTATGCTTGTCTCAAGAGTTGTGGAGAGCTCGCTTTTGGCCTTCTCGCATGCTTCCTTGAGGCGCTGAAGCGCCATCCGGTCCTTCCTGATGTCAATCCCCTCGAGCTTCTTAAACTCTTCGGCGACCCAGTCGATGACACGCTGGTCGAAGTCGTCGCCCCCGAGATGCGTATCCCCGTTTGTCGCTTTCACGGCAAACACACCTTCAGCTATCTCAAGGATCGAGACATCGAAAGTCCCGCCGCCAAGGTCATAAACAGCGATCTTCTCTTCCTTCTTCTTGTCCATGCCATAGGCAAGCGCGGCGGCGGTCGGCTCGTTTATGATCCTTAAGACCTCGAGGCCCGCGATCTTGCCCGCATCTTTTGTCGCCTGTCTCTGTGAGTCATTGAAATAGGCAGGCACGGTTATCACTGCCTGTTTTATCTCTTCACCGAGGTGGTCCTCCGCGGCTTTCCTGAGCTCCTGGAGCACGATCGCCGATATCTCGGGCGGCGCATATTCCTTGCCCCTGATCGAGATCCGAACGTCGCCGTTCGAGTCCTGGGTCACCTTATAGGGTACCTTGGAGATCTCATCAGGCACTTCGCTGAACCTGCGGCCCATGAATCGCTTTATCGAAAAGACCGTGTTCTCAGGATTCGTTATGGCCTGTCGCTTGGCCACAAGACCTGCGAGTCGCTCATTCCCTTTGGTGAATGCCACCACGGAGGGTGTCGTGCGTCCCCCCTCGCGGTTGGGAATAACCTTGGGTTCGCCGCCTTCGATTACAGCCACACATGAGTTGGTCGTGCCTAGATCGATTCCTATTACTTTCGCCATTGTGGTCCTCCCTGCGCTTACTTCGAGACAACAACCTTGCTCGGTCGTATCACGCGTCCATCGAGTGTATAACCTTTCTGCATCTCTTCAACGACTTTCTCCGACTCCTTCCCTTCCGCGTCAATCGCCATCACCGCCTCATGGTAGTTGGGATCGAAATCCTCACCCAGACAGATGATCGGACACAGGCCTTCCTTGGAGAGTATCTCGCTCATACGCTTGTAGATCATCTCTATGCCCTGCCTGAATCCCTCGAAATCCTTGGCGTCCGATGCGGCCTCAAGCGCCAGCTCGACGTTGTCAACGACCTCAAGCAACCGCCTTATCAGTTCCTCATTGGCACACTTGGTCATGTGCTCCCGCTCCCTGGCGATCCTCTTGCGGTAGTTGTCGAAGTCGGCAAGCCCTCTGAGGAGCTGGTCCTTCGTCTCCTGAAGCTCCTTCTTCACGCTCTCGAGCTTCCCGGAAAGAGCCTCGATCTCATTTTCAAGATCCTTCTTCGAGTGCTTGTGCCTGTATTTCTCCTGCTCTGTGTTTTTGTCGTCTTTACCGTCCACCTTTGTTCCTTCCTCCTGCTTCAGCCAGACACTGAGTCAATTCCCTGGATGTGTATTCAACCAGCGCCATCACTCTCGGGTAGTCCATCCTCAACGGCCCTATAACACCTATTGCACCCGCAGCATCGCCGATCCGGTACTCAGACTTCACGACACTGCACCGTTTCATGGGTTTCCCCCGGTTCTCACTTCCGATAATCACGCTTGTGCCCGGACGGCGCTCATCCAGCAAGAGCAACCTGGCTATTTCCTGCCTGCGTTCAAGGACTCCGAGCAGAGACCGGACATCGGTCATGTCCCCCATCTCGGATACGACGTTGCCGGTCCCGTAGACGTGAACAGCGTGATGCCCGTGCCTCAAGAGATTGACCAATGATGTTCTCAGTTTATCAACACTACTGCCGTGTCCCTGCGTTGACAAGTCCATGTTCTCCAGGGCCCTGCCCGCCTCCTCCGCGCTGCGTCCGACTGTGGCCCGCGAGAATCTCTTAAAGGACTTTAAGGCCGCCCCGAGCGCACTCGCCGACCGGAACCGCAGGGACGTGGTTCGCTCGGTCCCAGGCTCGATCGTCACAGTGATAAGCAGCATGTCCGGGGAGATCTTAACAGTCTCAAGGTCCGTCACAACCCCGGACCGCCGCTCGGGCGTCAGCGTAACGCATATCTGGTGCGAAAGGGCCTCGAGCAGTCTCGAGATCCTCTCAAGCATGTCTCCGACCGGGAGCGACGGGTCCATAGCCTTCCGGATCGCCCTGGTCTCACCCCGCCTGAGCGGTTGCGGCTTCATAACCCTGTCGACGTAAAGACGGTATCCGCGCTCGGTGGGGATCCTCCCTGCCGACACGTGCGGCTTCATAAGGACACCCATGCCCTCGAGCTCCGCCATCAGGTTCCTGATGCTCGCAGGGCTTAAGCCCATATCGAAGTTGACCCAGACGAATCTTGAGCCCACAGGCAGACCATATCCTATGTACGATGTTACCACCGCGTCAAGTACCTTCGTGAGATTTCCGCTGAATGCAGCCTGCATCTTCCAGTCCTCTTGGCACTCGCACCATGAGAGTGCTAGAGGAAACTAATGCCACCGCTGCTTCAAAGTCAAGCACAGAAGAAAACACTTGACAGGATTATGCTGTCTGTATATATTGCCTATAGTCAGTATATGCAATATTAACAGATAGACAACCGGTGAGGTGAGTGATGATACTTGATCTCAAAGACCCTTCGACCGAACCCCTCCACAGCCGGATATCGGCGGAGCTCGCCAAGCAGATCATCGACGGCGAGATCCCCGCCGGGGCGGAGATGCCTACGATCACGGCGTTCGTCAGGGAACACGGTGTGAGCAGAGACACGGTGAAAAGAGCCTATGACGACCTGGCCCTTCAGGGTCTTATAAGAACGGGCCGTCAGAGCCGGTTCATGGTCGCGCCGCTTAAGAAACACACGAGACAGGCGGCGGCCCTTTGCAGGGGTACGGGGCAGCAATCGATCCTGAGCGCCATAGATTCGTTTTCACACGACCTGCTTTCGGCCCTGAGCATTCCCAATCTCTGCGAAATGCTCTCACAGAACATCCGCACCTTCACGGGTGCGGGAGACATCCAGGTCTTTTTCTATGACGGAAACGAGTATCGTTTTGCCGAAGCGTTATCCCCGGGGGCCGACATCGCCTTCGTGGTGAGAAGCGATGACGCTCTCGTCAGGGCCCTGATCGATGCGAACGCGCCACTCCGCGTTGAATCTCCATCCGGCGACGATCCGTCGGGTGATCCGCTTGAAGTATTCTCGAGACTCGGTGCAAGGATTGTCATGCCGCTTAAGAAAGACCGCAGGCTTGACGGTGTGGTTACCCTCGGTGAGCGGACCGGTGGCGGCGATTACGCGGAGGAGAGTCTGGAACTCCTGGTGATTCTCGTGCGCGAGTTTGCCGATGCGCTTGCGAGCGCACGCGACTACATCAAGGCCGTGGAGAAACGGCGGATGGAAGACGAGCTCAGGATAGCCCAGAAGATCCAGGCAAACCTTCTCCGGGAGGGCCGTGCCCTTCAGGGCGGCTTCGACATCACCACCTCCAGCACGTCCTCTCACACCGTGGTCGGGGACTTCTATGACTACTTCCCCATCGGGGAGACCCGGTTGGGACTGGTGATCGCCGACACGTGCGGTAAGGGAATTCCGGCAGCGATTCTCATATCCCAGATTCAGACCATCGTCAAGGGCGACATCGGTAACGGTAATACCATACGGCAGACCATGAGCGACCTCGACGGCCGTCTTGCGCGAGATGGTTCGGACGGATCCTTCACCACGCTTTTCTACGGCATCATTGATCGTGCCCGCGGCAAGCTCGAGTTTGCAAATGCCGGGCATGTCTCCCCCCTTCTCGTCAGACGTAACGGGGAAATCATTGTCCTGAAGACGACGGGACCGGTACTGGGTGCTGCCGGGGACCTCGACCGCCGGGCCGAGAGCATAGATATCCGCGAAGGGGACTCCATCCTCTTGTACACGGACGGCGTCACCCGAAGCGTGGCCAGCAATGGAAAGCCCTACGGCGAGCTCCGTCTGAAGGACCTCTTGATTCGCAATCGCCATCTCGATCCGGGCGAGATCATACAGGTCATAAAAAACGATCTCCATACGTTCAGTCCCGGTGAGTTGCCGGATGACGATAGAACGCTGCTGCTTGTGAGAGTCAACAGCGTGGACTCTTGAGGGTGTGATGCTGCTCAACTTGTCCGACGTATCAAACGAACCCTTGCAGAGCCAGATATCGCGGCAGATACGGGCATTGATACTGGCCGGTGACGCACCCGCCGGGACGATGCTCCCGTCGATCCGCTCACTTGCCAGGCAAGAGCGTGTCAGCGTTATCACGGTCCAGCGCGGCTATGAAAACCTTGAGCGCGATGGGCTCATTCACTCCCGACGCGGCAAGGGCTTCTTCGTATCAGAGATACGTGATGACAGAAGAAAGGCTATGGCAAGACAGAGGCTCATCGAAGACCTTGGTCCGCTCCTGCGGGCTGCATCATCTGAAGGATTGAGCGCCGGGGAAATCGCGCGAACCTTCAAGGCGACACTGAGCAAGAAGGCAAAACGAAAGAGATGATAGTCGTGAATATGTTTGCGGGCGATCTGGCAAGCCGGTCAAAACCCCTCCTCCAAGTGCCGACCATTGGGCTGGACACGGTAATAAGGAGAGAAGTGCTGAGACATCCTGTCCGACACATACCGGCTTGCCGGTCGCATCGCTTGGCAAAATACGGTGCTTAACCGCCGTCACACTCCGGATTGAACCGCAGGGCGGGACTCAGGGTTATTTCGACACCCGGATAATCAGACCCCTTGACAAAGTGCGACACTTGTCTTAGAGTAAATGTGACAGATGTCGCACTAGAATAAGGAGGACTCTCACAATGCGAAAACTGCCCGACCTGTCGCGTTTCGAGCTCCAGTGCCTGAGAAAACTCTGGGACAGAGGCGAGGCGACGATACGAGAGATTTGTGAGGACCTCCACGATCCTCCGACCTACTCCACGGTCCGCAAGATCGTGGAGCGCCTCGAGGAAAAGGGCGCAGTTGTCAGGGTGCGGAAGCGGGAAAGGGCCTGGGTCTATCGCTCGGCGATCAAGCCTTCAGCGATGATCCGCAAGGAGATCCGGCGATTCCTGGAAGCCACTTTCGACGGTGCCGCGGCTCCACTCGTCGCCCAGCTGGCCGACATGAAAGAGGTCACCCTTGAGGATCTCAAGGAGCTCGAACGCCAGATCGGCACCGGGAACCCTGGAAAAAAGAAGCGAAAGACCTGAGCGTGAGGTGAACGTTATGATTCCTGACAGCAGTCTGCTTGGAGAACTCTGGCTGGCGGTTGCCGCTCATCTCTGGCAAACGACCCTGGTCCTGTTGCCGCTCTTTCTCCTGGCCCGGGCCATGAGAAGCGCGCCTGCCCGGCTGGTCAACGGGCTCTGGACGATCGGACTCGTCAAGGTCCTCCTGCCGCTGGCAAGAAGAACCGTGCTGCCGTTGCTTGAGCGGGTCATCCCCTCTGTTTTCGGCGGCGGAGGTTCATCAGCATGGCTGGGACATGCTTATGCGGTTATAGACCCCACGGTACTTGCGGTCTCCGGGCAGTCAAGTGGACGGTGGTTCGGAGCAGCTCTGCCGGGGCTACTCACTGGTGCCTGGATGGGGGGCGCTATATATCTCGGGGTTCGCTGGGCGAGGCAAAGACAGGCTGGAGGTTTTGTTGAGGCCGTGTCTGTCGCTGGAGTCCGGGAGGAGTTGGGCCACCGCGTGGCAGAGGCTCTTAAGGAAACAGGAGTACCGCTTGGCGTAATACGGATCGTATCCGGTTCGGCAATGCCTGCGGTTGAGGGTGTTCTCCGCCGGAGGATCATGATATCCGAAGCGATGATCGCCGAACTGACGACACCCGAACTTCGGGCGGTCCTTCTCCACGAGAACGAGCACCGGCGGCGTTTCGATCCGTTAAGATCGGTCATACAGAGGTGCGCACTGGCTGTTTTCTTCTACTACCCGCTTCTGTGGGTGGTCCTCGGCAGACTCGCTTCCTCGTGCGAGATCGCATGCGATGAGGCAGCCGTCGACGGTGGGGTCACCCCGCGGGCATACGCCAGAGCACTTGCGCGTACGGTCAATATCGGCCTCCTGCCGTCTTGTTCGCCGGCAGGGATCGGTACACCCAGGTCATCACTCCTTCACCAACGTCTCAGTCGTTTGAGCCACAACGGGAGGTATGTCACCATGATGAGACATCGTTTGGCACTTAGCGCGGCAGTTGCATTTGTCCTGGCCGTTTCACTTCTTCCCCTCCCTCCCCTTGCGGGAACCGAAGGGGAAGACAAGGAGGTCAAGACTTCCACTCCACCCGAGAAAGCGATGGAAGTGAATATGGAGGTCGGCGATAAGGACCTCACCCAACCACCCAAACTCGTGAAGGGATCCTATGTACTCCCCGAGTATCCGGAAGTTGCCCGCAAGGGTGGGATTGGCGGCGAGGTGCTGCTCGATGTCACGGTGAAGAAGGACGGCAGCGTCGGTGCGGTGGCGCTCAAGCAGGGAGTTCCCGAATGTCCCGCACTCGACAAGAGCGCGGAAGAGGCGGTGCGCAAGTGGAAGTTCGAACCCGCGACCGAAGCCGGTACGCCCATAGAGATGACTATCGTAATACCGGTCAGGTTCAGGCTGGATGGCAAGGAGAAGCCCCTCGGGGTCGAGAGCCCGCCGGAACTGATCGATCAGCCCACTATCAAACCCGTGTACCCGGAGGACGCAAGGAAGGCCGGGATCTCGGGCAAAGTAGTCCTCGAGGTGCAGGTCAAGAAGGATGGCTCGACCGGCAAGATAGAAGTCACGGAGGGAGTTGAAGGTTATCCTTCACTCTCTGAGAGTGCAATCGAAGCTCTCAGCACGTGGAAATTCAAACCCGCGACCAGGGACGGCAAGCCGATCGACATGACTATCGCCATACCTGTCGCTTTTAGACTCGACGACACCAAGTAACAGATGGGGTCAACAGATGGGGTCAGGCTTTGAATTCTGGGATTCCAGTGCATAGCACCTAAGCCTGGGGTCAGAGCTCGAAAATTGCGTGCGGTGAAACCGACCGTGCAATTTTCGAGCTCTGACCCCTTGAGAATTGCAGTGCTTCAGATGAGACGGGAATTCCAGAATTCAAAGCCTGACCCCATCAGTAAATTGAAGAAGCTTGGCGGATTACGCCCTCGGGGATGCGGAGGCCTATGATCTCGGCCGTCCTGAGATTCAGAGACAGCAGGACTTTTCTTGGAGCGGCCATGGGAAGCTCCTCGGGGTCGCGGCCACCCAGAATCTGTACTGCAAACTCGCCCGATTGCATACCGATGTCTCTGTAGTCGGGACCCACCGCACACAGGGCACCCATCTTGACAAAGTGCTCGGAAAGACCCATCAGCGGGAGATTCGTCTGGAACGTGAACAGGAAGACATACTGGAGCGACTGGGTGGTCAGTACCATCCGGTCACTCACGAGCCAGAGCGCATCTATCCTCGGCCTGAGCGCAGTCAAAGCCTCCGGGACTTCGGCCTCTGAGTGCACCGGATAGGTGACAAGACCAAGGTTCATGCGATTGGCAGCACTCCGTGCGGCATCGACAATGAACTGGCTTTCATCCGGATTGTACACCACGCCGATCTTGCTCGCCCGCGGTACAACATCAAGCAGCGATGAGAACTGGGTTTCAACGGGTACATCAAGGCACACACCGGTCATTGGCGAGCCGCCGTTGGTACCGGCATTTAATAGACCGCTCTGACCGGGTTCGGAGACCATCGAGAAAACGGTCGGTACTGCGGTGTGCGCTTCTTTGACTAGTTTGGCGGCATCGGTTCCGAGAGCGAGTATTACTGCAGCGCCGGTTCTATCCATCGCCGCCTCCAGATCATCGGGTGTGTGCAGGTCGACATCCACCACGTAGCGGACAAACGTGGCGGTGTATCCCCGCCTTGCCATGACTTCCTTGAAGCCATCGAGCGCAAGATCGTATGCCTTTATGCGTCTGCTCTCAACAACCGCAACCGTGATGTCCTGCCCCAGGACAGCCCGGGGAAACAGCGCGGGAATTGAACATATCACTAGAACAAGGCACACGAGCACGCATCCGTACATGCCCCTCCCAGATGTCACCATTCTCCTCCGAAAGGTACTTAACTTGGTACGAGTCCTATGTTATAAGTCTGCCGTTTAACACCTGTATCGGCTCCTGAATGCTCGATCTTTATGGGAATCTGGGCATTATATGGGCCGATTAGCCCCGGTTTGCAGGGCTATCGCCGCACGCGTCCCTACGAGCCTTCAGTTCTCCTCACATCGAGCCCGGAGTGGGTCTCAGCGAAGAATCTTCCCGAACCGCGTCCACCGGGGGAAGTGCGAATCCTTGTTCCAGGAGAAGTATATGACCATCGCCTTCCCCTTGACATAGGTCTGGTCAAGCGGCCCCCAGGACCTACTGTCATAGCTGTTGTGACGGTTGTCCCCCATCATGAACAGGTGCCCTTCGGGGACCGTCACCGGCCCGAAGTTTGACATCGATCCGCCGTATCCGTGCAGTATCTTGTAAGGCTCATCAAGCGGGGAATCGTTCACGTAGACCACATCGTTCCTGAGTTCGACCTTGTCCCCCGGCATGCCTATGCATCTCTTGATGAAATCCTTCCCCTCGCTCGGGTGCTTGAAGACGATGATGTCGCCTGTCTTGGGCTGCCGGAGCTTTGGAAGTCTGAAGTTCGTGAAGGGTATTTTAGATCCGTAGATGAACTTGTTGACAAGCAGAAAATCCCCCACCAGGAGTGTCTCCTCCATCGATGAGGTCGGTATTCGAAAAGCCTGTACGACCGTGGCCCTGGTCGCCAGCGCGAGTATCAGCGCGATTATTATGGATTTGATCCACTCTCTCGCTGTGTCTTTCCTTGTCGTCTTCTTGCTTTTCTTGGCTGTCATTTTGAACCTCCGGAACCGTCACTGAAACAAATGCCTCTACTGGCTTGAGAACTCGAAGAGATGGCCGTCGATGTAGGCGTCGATCATGTTGTAGACCCAGAACCCTACCGCCCACCAGATCAACCTATCCCTCCGGTCGAAGTGGTCGATGTAGCTGCCATAGAGTACTTCGGCCTCGTCATTTGTCGTGGCCTGTCTGGAGAGATAGAGGTACCTGTCCGCCCTCTCGGACTGGACGATTATCTTGGTGACAAGAAGCGAACCCACGACAACGAACGCCGATGCCTTGGTCCATCTCCCGTTCTGGGCCTGGCCCAGGCCGGGAAGTATCGTGGAGAAAAGAACGCTCTTCTGGGGTGAATGCTTGAAGTCCGGCTCGTTCTCCAGGTGGAAGCCGTTTCCGACGCCGATAAGCGAGATCGGCATGGTGGTGGTCGTATCGGGTCGAGCGGCCTCATCAATCTCGGTGCTTCCGTCATCCGCAAGGAGCGAGGATGCAAGGAGAAGGAGGGCGATCCCGCTCAGAAGGAATACCATTCCTGGTTTCAAATCATACCCTCGCTTCGTGGCGGGAATGTGTGGGAATCGAACCCACCTCGGATGGTACTAGCACCCGACAGAGGATTTGAAGTCCTTGAGGTCCACCAGAACCCATCCATTCCCTCACTCGACATTGCTCACTTCCTAACTATAATGCGACCCCTGCCTTCGGCAAAGACTTTTCCGACTGCTCGTGCCTGCTTGACACCCGCCCGGTGGAGTTGCTCGAGCATCATACCGGCTTTCCTGCCGTCAAGCGTGATCAGAAGTCCACCCGAGGTCTGGGGATCGTAAAGGACGTTGAGTTCCGCATCCGAGACGTTTTTTGCCACGACCCTCGGAGATACGAACATCTTGTTGGTCCAGAGACCACCGGCGATCGCCTCGGCTTTCAACATCTCGTAGGCCTCCGGCATAATCGGCAGTTTCGTGAAATCTATCTCAATATCCACCTTGCTCGCGTCGGCCAGCTCCGAGGTATGTCCGAGAAACCCGAAGCCGGTTATGTCGGTGCATGAGTGGACACCAAGACGCATCATGATCTTCGACGGTACGGCATTGAGCTCTTCCATAACTCGAGTGACCTTGCGAATCGCCGACTTCTTCAAGAGGCCGAACTTAAGGCCGGTAGTCATCAGCCCGATCCCGAGCGGTTTGGTGAGTATCACCACATCGCCCACCCGGGCGCCCGAATTGCGTACGACACGGTCGGGCCTCACAGTACCTGAAACACAGAGTCCGTACTTAAGTTCCTTATCTTCAATGGAGTGTCCCCCGCCTATAACCACTCCTGCCTCCTTCGCCTTCTCGGCACCCCCTCTGAGGATTTCCCGTATTACACGCTTCGCAATACTCTCTTCCGAGAAGCAGAGTATGTTGAGGGCAAGCACCGGCTTCCCCCCCATTGCATATACATCGCTGAGGGCGTTACTGACCGCAATCCTCCCGTAGCTTCTCGGGTTGTCGACGACGGGAGTGAAGAAGTCGACTGTCGAAACCAGAGCTTCTTCACCATCGAGCCGGTAGACCGCGGCGTCGTCCAGTGTGTTTCTTCCCACAAGCAGTCGCCTGCTCGTACCGAGGTCGAGCCCCTTTAAGATCTCCTGCAGGTCACCCGGACCTACCTTTGAGGCTCAACCGGCACAGCTTACGAGCTCTGTGAGTCTGACATCTTTCATTGCCATTGTACCTCTCCCTATTTCACGGCAATCGCGTCTATCTCTACGAGCGCCCCCTTGGGCAGCCCGGCGACCGCGACACACGCACGCGCCGGGTACGGAGGTTTCATAAAATCAGCGTAAACCTCGTTGACCGCAGCAAAATCCTCAATTCGCTTAAGATAGATCGTCGTCTTTACAATTGAACCCTCGCCGCACCCGGCCGCCCCGACGACTGCCATCAGGTTCTCGAGAGCCTTCCTCGTTTGCTCCTCTATCGTATCGGCAATCAACTCACCCGATGCGACGTCGATCCCGAGCTGACCGGAGACAAAGATGTACCGGCCGGCCTCCGTTTCTACGGCCTGGCTGTATGGGCCGAGCGCCCGCGGAGCGTCAGGCGACTTCACCTCGTACAGGTTCATTTTCTCTGTCCCCTCTCTTTCTTAAGATTGACACCGCCAGCAGGACAAAAGCGATCGAGAGCCCCAGGAGCAGGATGTCGGCAATCGTCAGCGTGATGTTACGCTGGGGCAGGTACTTCGTGAAGAGTAGCTTTATGAGTGCCGCCGTAGTTGTGGCAATCATGAACCCGGCAGGCAGAAGGGCAAAGATGAAGGGCTTCCGCTTTCTCATCAACCAGACGGTGACGACCGTCAGGGTCAGCGCGGCCAGAAGCTGGTTCGCGGTACCGAATATCGGCCAGATCGAGAGAAAGGCATTTGTCTTCGCAAGTATCAACATCAATACCACGCACAAGAGCGAATTAAAGTAGTAACTCCTCAGGATGCGGGGCGGCTCTCTGAATACCGATTTCCACAAACCCTCAAAGAGGTACCTGTTGAGTCTGACGGCTGTATCAAGCGTCGTCACCACGAAACCCTCGACCATGAGGATACCGAATACGGTGCCGTAGGCCTGGTTTACGCCGAGACTTCTGTAAAGCAACCCTCCCATTCCCATTGCGAAGCCGAGGATGGGATTGGATCTTCCCACTTCCGGAAAGACGATGCTCTTGTATGCGGCAAACTTGATCCCCCCGGCAATCGCCGTCACCACACAAACCGCAAGCACGCCCTCCAGGAGCATACCACCGTAACCGATTCTCTTCGCATGTGTCTCGCTTGATATCTGTTTCGATGTAGTCCCACTCGCAACGAGCGCGTGGAAGCCTGAGATCGCACCGCAGGCAATGGTTATGAAGAGAAAGGGCCAAAGGCTGCCCAGTGCATCCTGCCCGGAGGCGAGGTCAAACGACGGGGCGGAGAGCGTCATACCTTTCAGTCCCCCGACAATAGTCGCAGTCACCAGACCTATGATCCCACCGAAGAGAATGAAGGCGTTGGTGAAGTCTCGCGGCTGGAGGATCACCCAGACAGGAATGCCTGAGGCAAAGAAAACATAGACCGAGAGAATCAGCATCCACGTAGAGGGCCCTATGCTTACAGGATACTTGAGCCCGATTCTTATCGACCCCACCGCAACTGCTATGGCGAATACGGCGGCAAGCGAAGCCCTGAGCGATTTCCGGTAGAGGAGCCAGCCCAAAAGCGGCGCCAGGCAGGTGATGAATATGACCGATGTGGAGGCGATGCCTCCGATCCTTACAAAGGTCTTGCCCTCAGACACGGTTGTCTTGAGCAGCGTCTCGGTACCCTGAAGATTCAAAGATTCAACCGGCACAAGCGAGGTCAGAGCCGTGGCCGTCATTTGGAGAAAAGCAGATGTGACCAGCAGTATGTAGACAACCGCGAATGATATGAAAAGAACGAAGCCTCGCCTTCCAAGATAGCGCTCCGCCACCTCTGCAATGGACTTCCCACCTTCCCGTATGCTGACAAAGAGTGATGAGAAGTCGTGAACCGCACCAATGAAAACAGCACCAAGTACGATCCAGAGCCAGGCGGGTCCGTATCCGAAGACAAGCGCAACCGCGGGCCCTACCACGGGACCACCACCGGCTATTGATGCGAAGTGATGACTGAAAAGAACCAGAGGATTGGCGGGGACGTAATCCTTTCCGTCCTCCATTGCCCGGGCCGGGGTTATTCTGCGTCCGTCCTCACCGAAGACACGGCTGATGAAGCGCCCATAGACGAGGTACGCAATCACGAAAACCGGAAGACAGGCAACCAGAAGGTGGGCGAGATTCAACTTCGTTATCACCTTATTCCACTGTTACGCTCTTCGCAAGATTTCTTGGCTGGTCTACGTTACACCCTCTGCTGACCGCTATATGATAGGCAAGCAACTGGAGGGGAATGACCGACAGAATGGGAGTCAACGCCGGCAAGGTCATCGGGACATAGATAACGCGGTCGACCTTCTTGGCGATCTCCCCGTCTCCCTCGCTTGCTATGGCCAGAATCCGGCCGCCCCTGGCCCTCACCTCTTCGATGTTACCCATGATCTTATCGTAGGCACTGTCCTTCACAGCGATAACGACCACCGGCATCTTATCGTCAATCAGAGCGATGGGGCCGTGTTTCATTTCGGCCGCGGGGTAGCCCTCCGCATGGATGTAGCTTATCTCTTTAAGCTTAAGAGCGCCCTCCAGGGCAACCGGGAAGTTGGAACCCCTGCCCAGGTAGAGGAAGTTGTTGCTGCTCGCGTACTCGAGCGCGATCTTCTTGATCTCCTCGCTCCTTTCAAGGATACCCTGGACCTGCTCAGGCAGCCTCTGGAGCGCTCTGACTATCTCGCGCCCGGCTTCGAACCGTCCGAGCCGGGTCTCTGCGAGGTGCAGTGTGAGCAGCATCTCGACTATCACCTGGGACGTAAAGGCCTTTGTCGAGGCGACCCCTATCTCGGGTCCGGCGTGGACATACGTACCGCAGTCGGACTCTCTGGCAATCGTGCTGCCCACCACGTTGCATATTCCGACTGCCTTGGAACCCTTCTGCTGAGCTTCCCTCATGGCAGCGAGCGTGTCGGCGGTCTCCCCTGACTGGCTGATCACCACCACGACGGAAGAGGGGTCGACCAGGGGATCGCGATACCTGAACTCGGATGCGTACTCGACCTCAACCGGTATTCGCGTGTACTCCTCCAGCATATACTCACCGATCAACCCAGCATGCCATGAAGTGCCGCAAGCCGTGATCACGATTCTCGAGATGTTACGAATCTCGTCATCTGTCAGAGTGACACCACCCAGGTGTGCCTGTCCCGTCTCGGGTACGGTCCTGCCCGCCATCGCATTCATGATGCTCTGCGGCTGCTCGAAGATCTCCTTCAGCATGAAATGCGGGAACCCGCCCTTTTCGGCCATCTCGAGGTCCCATGTGATTCTCTCGACTTCTTTGATCACTTCCTGGTCGTCGCTCGTGACCGTGCTGAAACCGTCCTTGGTAAGGACAGCCACCTCACCGTCATCCAGGTAAACCACATCCCGGGTGTGACTTAAGATTGCCGGCACATCCGATGCCACGAAGTTCTCATTATCACCGACGCCGATCACCAGGGGACTTCCATGTCTGGCCGCCACTATCTTTCCGGGTTCATCGGCCGATATGACTGCAAGCCCGTAGGTTCCCTTGACCATGCGAAGTGCTCCCCGAACAGATTCCTCAAGCGGCTTGCCGCGTTCACAGAATCTCTCGATCAGATGGGCCAGCACCTCGGTGTCGGTATCGGTCCTGAACGAATGGCCTTCCTTCGTGAGCATACTCCGAAGGACATTGCAGTTTTCTATTATCCCGTTATGAACCAGAGCTACTCTGGAGGCACAGTCGACGTGCGGGTGCGCGTTTGTCTGGGACGGCACTCCGTGGGTCGCCCATCGCGTGTGGCCGATTCCGCTTGAGCCTTTGAGGTCAACCGTGGCGAGCCTCTCTTCGAGTGCGCTGATCTTCCCGGCTACCTTCTCAACGAGAACCTTGCCGCCACTATGGATGGCGACTCCGGCCGAATCATAGCCTCTGTATTCCAGGCGTTTGAGTCCCTCGATCAAGAGGGGTAGTACGTCTTTACTGCCTACGTAACCTATTATTCCACACAAAGCAAAGTCCTCCCTGCTCTCTCACTGCATAGAGAGCTCCGGTGGATCCACTATCGACCCGACCATCAGATATGTTCTTCCAAATGAGTATATCATACTTGAGAAAACTATCCATGAAATATGAAACACCCCCGGCGGGGTCAGGTTTCCTGATGCCACGTTATCTATTGCCATCAACCAGCGCCTTCTAACGGGGGCTTGCGTGTACTACATACTACTGCTCGCACCGGTCCCCGTCAATAATGGGGTCAGAGCTCAAAAGGTGCAAACCTGAGCTCTGACCCCACAAGAGTCACCTTTTGAGCTCTGACCCCATTATTGACGGTTCGGGGCGCTTCTGCTAACATCGTCGCGATTCTCCAGGCCGGAGACTGCTTGAGGAGGTATGCGTGCCGGAAGAACACAGGCTGCCGAAGTGGCTCTTATACGTACCGCCCATCCTCGCCTTTGCACTGTCTGTTATCTACATGTTACAGATCCGGGATCAGGCGTTTGTCAGGTATCTTGTCGCCAACCCGCTTGTCTATGACAGCCAGGCCAAGCAAATCCTGGCCGGTACGCCACCTGCTCAACCCTTCTTCCTGAGCCCCCTTTACCCGGCTTTTCTTGCGGCCATTTACTACTTGTCGGGAGCCAGCAGATTCGCCGTCATGATCTGCCAGAGCATGCTGCTGGCAATCAACGTCCTGCTCATGGGGATGATTGCCGGGAAACTCTTCTCCCGGTCCGTGGCGCTGGTTGCGTCGCTGCTAATGACCTTTTACTGGAGCTTCTATCACTTCGCGGGCGAGATTCTTCCGACGACACTGTGCATGTCTTTCCTGCTGGCCGGTACATTGCTCTTCATACGGCGTGACGAAACCCGTATGGCCGTCATAGGTAAGGCGTTCTTACTCGGTGCGATGGGGCTTTTCTATGTTCATGCGGTGCCGTTCACCATGAATGCGGTGAGCGTGCTTAGGGGCCGGGAGCTGCCCGCTCCGGCCGGTGCGTACTACGCGACAATAGTCGCCTTTCTCGTCTTCGTGATCGGCGTCGCAGTCGCCAGAAGACGGGGCAACCTGATCGCCTCAGGCGCCGTTCTCGGCGTGAGCACACTCATCTGGGGCGGAACGATCCTGATGATCGGTCTCATGACACTGAGACTGCTCCTTGACAGGTCCCGCGCATACGCGAAGGCGGCGGTCTTCATTCTGGGTGCCCTGATACCGATAGCCGCGAGTCTTTCACACAACTACCTCGTATCGGGTGAGATCATCCCGGTCACCTCGAGTTTCGGAGTCAACCTCTTCATCGGTAACAATGCAGCGACCGACGGCATGGATCCGTTTCGCTTCGGCGAAGGCGACCACGTGAGAATCGAGGCCGACAGACTCGCACTCGGCGGGGCTGCGAGATCTGCCTTCTTCCGGGACCGCGCACTCAGATTCATCAGTGAAAGTCCGGACAGGTGGCTCAAACTTGCCGGCAGGAAGCTCTTGATTTCTATAGGCAGATACGAGGTCGACAACAACGCGGACATCTCCGGACGTCGATCGGCATGGCATCACCTGTTCCTGCCTGTGATACATTTCGGAATCATCTTTCCCCTCGCCATGGTCGGGGTGATCTACGCCGCCAGAGGTAACAGGGACCTGTGGGTGCTTACGCTCGGTTATGCGAGCATGCTTCTCGTCAGCATAATCTTTTTTGCCTGCGAGCGCTTCAGGCTTCCCGCAATAGCATTCCTCATTCCACTCGCCGCTTCGGGGGCCGCGGGTCTGCTTGGCGACATAAGGCTGAGGAAGGCACGCGACGTGGTGGTTCCGGTCACTGTTCTTCTTGTGGCCGGCCTTGCCTCAAATATCGACTTCCTTGACGTCTCGCACACGGAGTTCCCGTCCATAACGGTGAACAAGGCCTATGTCCAGAGACTCGACGGCAATATGGATGAAGCCCGCCGGCTCGCGCTTGCTGCCCTTGAGATTGAGTCTAAGAACGCAGCCGCTTTCCACCAGCTTGGGGCGGTGGCAGAGGCTGAGGGCGACACCCAAGCAGCATTGATTTACTATCTGGATTCGCTGGAGCGGGATCCATTCTTCTTCGCATCTTACACCGCAGCCGGCAGGATGTTGGAAAAGTCACGGATAAGCTTGTCCTACCTTGATGCCTATGTCGCGAGCGTAATCGAGGGAGGAGACTGCAGCGACGCCAAGAACCGGCTGATCGGGTTTGTGAAACGCAGAATGCCTTAGCCCGGGCTATTCCCCGGTGGAACAGGGTCCGGTCGAGAACGATATCTCCATGAGCCGCTTCTTGGTTTCGTCCCTTGCCGACTCCCTGAGCAACCCTTCGCCGACCTCGGCAGGTGTGAGCGTTCTGTTCCGCCGGTCGTTCTCGCTGAAGAGCCAGCAATCGTATTTTCTCGCGAAGACGAAAGCCTTTCCGTCGGGTTCGGACTCGTACACGAGCGTCACCGGTACGTCGTCGCGATGCTCGCGAATCGCACTCAATGAGAGGTCCAGGCGAGCATCATCGATATGTCTGTTCATGAAGACGGCGTCACACCTCGAGACAAGTTCACCCAGTCTATCACCGGGATCGCTGCACACCGTCACACCCAGCCTGAGCGATGAGGCCGCCTCAACCGACGAGACCACCTTCTGCACCCTCGCCCGGGGCAAACCCACAAAGAGAGTCTTCAGTCTCATTGTTCGCCCTCCATACATGCTCTGATGTCCCTTATCAAGGCCCGCTTGCTCAGATTCCGCCCTTCAAGGATACCCTCTATCACCTCTATGGCGCTCCGGGCTGCACATCGTCCCGTGGCTCCGTCCGGCGCTTGAAAGTGAATCACATAGTTCTTGCCCTTCTTCCGGGTCCATCCGCTGAATCTCTTTTGCTGCTTCGAAGCCACCTTAAGCATCTCGAGTGTCAGATGTTCCATGACGTGAGCAAGGTCCGTACCCAGATTGAGCTCACGTATGAACCCACCCGCCTCGCCTGCGTAGCATTCATGCTTGCGCATGGCCGGGAACATCCGAAGCAGCTTGGGGATGAATCCGTCCAGTCTGTCGGTCCTCAGCGAACTGTATCCGCCAAGATCGACTTCGACCTCGTAGACCGAAATTCCCGAACTTACAATCCGTATGCCTTTCATGCTTGCCATGTCATCCCGTGCTTGTCAATGAGAAGGGGAGCCGCCCATCAGGCCGGCTCCCCGTAATTGCAACCGCGGCTCGGATCAACTTACAAACCTACAGGCTACTTACCAGTTCTTGGTCTTCTCGACGTACTCTCTCATGATCGTGCAATAGGTCTTGATCATGGAACGAACGTCACGTGCCGTGTAGGGCTTGCCTCCCATTTCCTTGAGAGTCTTGTAAACAACCTGGTCGGACCACATTGCCGGATTCTTCCAGAATGTGTACATTCCTTCCCACGTTCCCTTGAACAGGGGCCGCGTGTAGTCCTTAGGGCTTAAGTGCTTCTTGGTCTGACGTTTCGTGGCCATATCTGCACCTCCATTATGAGCCGCGCCCGGAGGTATAGTTCGGCTGGCTGAGGCGGGGGCATTAGCTCTTTCAGAGGTGTTCGAGGCTAGCGCCGGAGACTTTCAAGCAGGCGTCGCGCCTCGGGATCGTCGGGGTCGATCGAAAGCGCCGTTTCAAGCTCTGCGATCGCCTCCCGCTTCTTGCCTTCCCGGCCGTATATCCTGGCAAGATTCACGTGGGCCGCTACATAAGAGCGATCGGCCTCAATCGCCGTTTGAAACTCCTTTGCAGCGTCCCGCAGGTTCCCACGGCCCATGTGTGCGCTTCCTATCAGGCCGTGAACATGCGCCGCGTACGGTGATGGAAACTCAAGCGCGTGCTCACACAGAATGAGGACACTGTCGGTCTTGCCTTCAGCAAACAGGATCCCGCATGCACCTATGTAACCCGGGACGAACCTGTCGTTGATCCTTATCGTTGTCAGGTACTCGTCCAGAGCCTCCTGTGTCCTGCCATTTGCGTTGAGTGCCATTCCAAGAACGTAGTGCATCTCGGATTTCCCCGAGGCAAGCGCAACCGCTCGCTGCGCCATTTCAAGGCCTTCATGCTCGCGCCCGCTTGACACGTATATCTGGGACAGATTCGCGTATGCCTCAGGAAGATCGGGAGCGAGCTCGATCGCCCGGCGAAAAGACTGAGCGGCCTCATCCACCCTTCCCATGAGCTGAAGCGCGCTGCCCCTGTTGAGATAGGACATACCATCGTTGCCATCGACCTCAAGTCCCCTCTCGGCGAACTCAAGGGCCTCTCCCGCCCTTCCACGCTTGATATGGATGGTGGAGATACTCTGGAAGGCCTGGAGATTACCCGGATCGTCTTCGATCACCTCAAGCAGTCCCCGA
Organism: Candidatus Eiseniibacteriota bacterium; assembly: GCA_043810925.1. Classification (GTDB taxonomy): domain Bacteria; phylum Arandabacterota; class Arandabacteria; order Arandabacterales; family Arandabacteraceae; genus Arandabacterum. Next base: position 47,921 of record JBDRNT010000089.1, on the reverse strand, counting down.
ATCGCAAGGTCGTCCCGGCCCAACTCGAAATGAGCGTTGCTCATTCCAATCCTAGCACCAAGATCGCGGGGATCCTCTCTGACAATCTCTTTCCACACGTCGAGGGCCTCGGCAAACTTGCCGTTTCTGTGATAGTAGTTGGCAAGGTTGACAAGCGACTTGTTACCGCCGGCCACGTAACCGAGTGAGACCAGTTTGTCCCTGAGTGTCTTGTCCCCACCGGAGGCGGCCGGGGTGTATTCTTCTCCGGAAATCAGTGAATCATACTTGGTCGTGTAGGTCACCGGGTGACTCTCAACCCAGGAATCATCAAACGCATCCAGGAGCACCTTGCCGGTCATCTTCCTGTCGACGGGCAGCCCAAGTAGATGGAGTATGGTGGGAGCCACATCCAGAACGCTCGCGTCGGTTATCCGGTAGCCCTGCTTGACTATGCCGCCATAGAGCGCAATCGAGCCGTCGATCCTGTGCCATTCCACTGCCTGGCCGAACCCCATTCGCGAATCGGTCAGCGGCCTCATGTCACCCGACTTGAAACCGTGATCCGACACGATCATGACGACCGTTGATTCATCCACCAGATCCAGGACGTTGCCTATGATCCGGTCGGCCTCGGCATAGGTTGCCATGATGCCGCCCCCGTATCTCCTATGCTCTTCCTGACTCACCCCCGCCATCGGTGGCTTCATGTACTTCATGAGCAGGTGACCGATGCTGTCGGTGAACTCGAAGTAGATACCGAAGAGATCGGGCGCATGAGTCTTATAGAGAGCCGCCATCACATTCTCATATGTCCGGTAGGCAGAGATGATCAGCCGCAGATTGCTGTCCGTATCATCCGGGCTGTATTCATCCCTGAGCGTGCCTATGGGGCCCTTTGTGTAGAGGCTAAGATCACCCGTAGCCTCATCGGGTGAGACCCTGAGGTACCCGACTTCGTCATAGAGCCCCGGCGGGTACGTCAAACCCTCCCCCTCCGCGTGCCTGCCCGCCTGGCGCCCCTGTGGATCGAACATATGGTAGGCGAATCTATCACTGACAATGAAGCCCTCGATTTCCTCGGCCGGAAAAGATGCAAACCACCCGACGAATCCCGAGGTGAGATCGAACAACGAGGTTATGTTCCATAGGGCCGGGACCCTGCGCATGCTGCTCGTGACGGGGATGTCCTCACCCGTGCTCTCGTCCTTGGTAAGAAAGTCCGTTATACCGTGCACATCGGGTGTAACCCCGGTCACCATGGTAGTCCAGATCAACGGGGATATCAGGGGCTCCATCGATCGCAGGTTACCCCACGCGCCCTCACGCTGAATGCTTCGGATATTGGCCAGACCGTGGGTCTCGGAGACCTTGTCCATGATCATCCAATCATAGCCGTCCAGCCCGAGGACGAATACCTTGACCCCGTCGCCGCGCTTGAGATCGTGGACCTGGTTCAGACGCTCTGTGACTTTGTCCAGGCGGATGGACGAGATGGTCACACCGAGCCCTACCGTCGTCTCGTTGATACTCGCGGAGAGCTCACCCCCCAGCGCATCGAGGAACTGCCGGCTCGAGTCGAACGCTTCCTCAAGATGACCGGTGATCTCTCTTTCGAGCAACGGTCTCAGTAACTTCTCAAAGACCCTGTCACCATAGTCGCGATCGAGGTCCCGGATACGGTCTCTCGCCAGGCTCACATCCACCGCACAGTCAAAGACGGCGCTCGTCTTCCGGTCCAACCTGACTGAAAGAGCGTTGTCACCCCGGAGCTCGTATGTGTCGGTCAGGTTATACCGTCTGACCTTGGCAAGGGGTTTCAGGAAGTTTATGCCCGACTTGAGTTCCCTCGTATCGCCGCCCTCTCCCACAAGCACGACCTCATTGTCACCTACAACTCTGAGGGAAAAAAGTGCAAGCATAGCCGCGGTGGCTAAGATGAGGACAACGAAGATGGCTATACGACGCAATTACCCAGCCTCAAGATGGAGCTGGTGAGCGGAATCGAACCGCTGACCTACGCATTACGAGTGCGTTGCTCTACCAGCTGAGCTACACCAGCAAGACCGTGGTGACGCGGCTCGGAATCGAACCGAGGACACCAGGATTTTCAGTCCTGTGCTCTACCTGCTGAGCTACCGCGTCTACACAAATTCAAGTTATCTTGAGGCTTGAGCCATGTCAAGTGAAACATCTTTAGTGTGCCTGGAGGATCTGGTCGATGGTCTCCTTAAGCTCCTTCATGTCACTCGACTTGACGACATATGCGTCCGCGCTCCACGTTGTGAAGTCCGACTTGAAAGTCGAATAAGCGGTGTTAAGAATCACCGGTATTGTCCTGTCGATCTTCATGATCTCATCGAGTGCAGAAAGCCCGTCCATACCCTCCATCTTTATGTCCAGCACTACGATGTCCGGCCGGCTCTCGCCTATGCTCTCAAGAGCCTCGTTGCCCGACGCTGCCACCGCAACCTCGTGGCCTTCGTACGTCAGCTCCTTGGTATAGAGCGCGCGCAGACTGGCATCGTCATCTACCACCAGCACTCTTGCCATATCCTACCCCCGTACTGTCTAAGGAATTCTACTAAATCTCCGTCTGTCCCGCATTACGCTTCTTCTGTCTATCGGACCCCTGCGTCTGTCACCTTCCAGTGTGAGCGGAAGCGATATCAGAAACACCGTACCGGACTCCGCCCCACTTGAGACATCGATCGTCCCGCCGTGCTCGTAGATGATCTCAGACGCGATTGCAAGACCGAGACCCGTACCGCTGGCTTTGGTCGTCGCAAACGGCACAAACAACCTGTCGAGAATCTCCGGTGGAATCGGCGGACCGTCATTGGCCACGCGCACTTCCGCCACCCGGTCACACTTGTTACTTGAAATCCTGATGTTTCCACCGTCTGAGATACACTCAATCGCGTTTTGAACCAGGTTCACAAGCACCTGCTTAATCTTGCCGGGATCGATGCTCATCATCGGTATGTCCTCGGCAAGATCCATCTCAAGACCGGCATTCCTCGATTCTATCCTCTCGGCAAACAGGTTGACGGTTTCCCGGATCACCTTGTTTATGTCGTCGGACTCGAACTCCGGCGGGGATATCCGGGCAAAGCAGAGCTGCTCCGTGAGGATTCGCTCAAGCCTCTCAGTCTCCCTTATTATCGTCTCTATGGAGTCGCGCTCCGGATCGTCCGAATCCATCTGCCGTTCTATCGATCTGGCAAAACCGCCGATTGCAGTGAGTGGATTCCTTATTTCATGTGCGACCTGGGAGCTCAACTCACCAAGCGCGGCAAGCCTCTCCGATCGCAGGAGGTGTTCATGCAGCTCGCGGATTCTCTGCTGTGTCTTCCTGAGACTGCCGAATAGTTTTGCATTTTCAATGGCTATGGCGGCCTGACCGCCCAGTACGCTGAGGAACCGGAGATCGTCCTGACCGAATCCCCCGGATCTGAACGAGTCGGTCTCGCCTCTTCCGAAAACCGTCAGTGTGCCTATCACGCGGTCGGCCTTTGTAAGAGGGACACATATAAGACTCATGGCCGGCACAATCCCGCCGTCCGTTTCCGTGCCGGTAGTACCGCTCCCCGTCAGGAGAGGCTTTCCATCCCGGGCAACCGTCTCGGCAATCGCCTGAGCACCCGCTTCGGATGCCTCTTCATCGGCTGTCGCGCCATAGAAAGCCTGTATGACCAGCGCACCCGTATCGTCTTCAACAAGTCTCAGTGCCGCGCCTGTTGCGTTGAGGACCTGGGCCGAGATCCTTGCAATCAACGCAAGATCGGTTTCGAGATCCGTCGTTGAGAGAATGCCCTTGCAGACCTCGTTGAGAGTGGATAGCTCGCGCAGCCGTCGCTCGATGTCATCATGATGACTTGCGTGTGTGACGATCTCGCCGACCTGGTTCCCCAACATTCTAAGGAGATTGACCTGCTCCCCGGACGGCACACGGCCCGTGATCATATTGTCTGCAACCACAACTCCAATGGGGCGTCCATCGGTCACTATCGGAGCGCAGACGAACGAGCTCGAACCAAGCCTCCTCAGAACATCCGTCTCGTTCACAACGGACAGGTCGGTGACAACGATTGGTTCGCCATCCGAAAGACACGTGTCAAGAAGCGAAGCACCATCGCCTACCGAGATCCGGATGTCCCGTACCATTTCCGTCAGTTCCCTGTCACCCTCAAGTCCACCGGCACTCGACGCCGACACCATCTCTTCAAGCCCGCCGGCTTTCTCCTCTACGTTCTTCCAGATCTCCTGCGCCTCTTCGACGCTCTTCGGTCCAACTGCAAGCGAACCGCGCAGGGACCTCCCACCCTTGTCCAGGAGAAAGAGAAACGCGCGGTTAAAGCCCAGAGAATAGCCTGACGTCACACACGTGAGTATGATGCTGAGCATCGCTTCAAGATCGTCAGCGCCCTGGACCAGACCCAGGATCTCAAGAAGCAGCCGCATGTGTTGGTTCGACTGTTCAAGATGGTTGCTCCTTGTCTCGAGATCGGTGACCATCTTTGAAAGCTCGCCTGAATCGGCGGTCCTGTCAACGTCGGTACCCATGCGGGTGCTCCTTGTGCCACTTCCAGGCGGTCTCAATAATGGCTTCAAGCGAAGTGTATGACGGATGCCAGTCCAGTACATCGGCGGCCCTCGCGGCACCGGCGACGAGAGTGGCCGGGTCGCCCTTCCGCCGCGGAGAGACCCTGGACGGTATGCTCTTGCCTGTGACCTGCTCCGATGCCCGTATGACATCGAGGACCGAGAAACCGTTACCGTTGCCGAGATTGATCCTGTCCGACTTGCCCTGTCTCAGAATCTCAAGCGCGCTCTCATGCGCGGCGGCCCGGTCGCTCACGTGTACGTAGTCTCTTACGCAGGTTCCGTCGGGAGTCGCGTAGTCATCCCCGAAAACCTCCACCCCTTCAAGTAATCCGAGCGGGACCTTAAGGACTATGGGTATAAGATGGGTCTCGGGATCGTGGTCTTCCCCGAGTTCGTCTGTTGCTCCTGCAGCATTGAAGTAGCGCAGCGCCACGCTCTTAAGGCCGTGTGCGGAATCGCAATCCTCAAGCAGATGCTCGAACGTGAGTTTGGTCCTACCATAGGGATTTATCGGGTTCTTGGGATCGTCTTCGGTCATCGGTACACGCACAGGCTCGCCATAGACGGCGCAGGAAGAGGAGAAGATGATGGCACGAACATCGTGCTCAAGCATAACGTCGACCAGGTTGGCGGCGTTGGCTACGTTGTTCCTGTAGTAGAGTATCGGCTCATGATAGGACTGCCCGACGAGGCAGCTTGCCGCGAAGTGCATGACGAAATCCGGGGCGTGGGACTCAAAGACCTCCGACAGTCTCGCGCGATCGGCGAGGTCGCCGACTTCGAGCAATACGTTCCCAGTAACAGCCTCCCTGTGCCCGGCCGATAGATTGTCATAGATCACGACCTCATAGCCCTTCTCTATGAGCAGCGAGACGCACACCGACCCAACGTATCCCGCTCCGCCCGTAACAAGGATCTTCTCCGCCAACTATTCCTCCTTGTGAAGCATCACTGTGTGCACACAGGGTAAGCACCGCACCGCGAACTGTCAAGATTTCAACAGTCTTATCGGCACTATAAAGATATTACCTGAGACCAGTCTCTCACAGAGCTAGAAGGTCTTCAGTCTCTCTCACCAGCGGCCACAGGGCCTCACCCGAGTTGCCGATCAGGGTAAGGATGATTTTCTCGTCCGCTCCGAGGCCGGGACCATCCAAGCATAGCGCTTGTCCCGCCCTGATTCAAGGAAGGAAGCGGCTCACCGCGGCGCAACTTTCGAGCTCTGACCCCGGGGAATTTGCATGGGGCTGTGATGCTTAGAAGTTGACTGCCACGTCCGCATACACTGCCGTACCCGGGCCGTAGGGAAAGGAGTTCGGCGAACCTGTGTAGGCGAACGTCGGAACATGGACTTCCTCATTCAAGGCGTTTTCGACGCGGACACTCAGGATCATCCTACCCCTGTCGAGACCCAGCAATCCGGACGGATCCGTACGGACATTCAGCGTAACCAGATTCAGAGCCTCCGGGGCCGGGTTGACGACAAGTGGTGACTCGATAGTGGGCGGCTTGCCGAAGTAGCTGTAGAAGAACGAGGCATCCCACCACGCCGACGCGTACCCGGTACCTATCTTGGCCATGTCCTTCGGTACTACACTCGGATTGACACCGACATCGGCTTCGTTCTCCTGGTGCGTGTATGAGCCCAGCACATGCCAGTCCGGTGTGAAGTAGTGCGTGGCTTCAACCTCGATCCCGTCAAACTTCTGTTCGCCCCCATTCATATATGACATGGGGCTCACGCCGGCGTCATAGATGATCAGACCATCAATGGCACTGTTGAAGTAGGTGACTGCGGCGTGGGTGCTTGCGCCGTTATAGAAGAGCTGTGCGTCATAGGTGACGATCGTCTCGGGTTTAAGATTCTTGTTACCGACAAGGATCGGCGGGTCATTGAGGTCCGACTCCAGCGTCACAGGAGCACGGAAGGCCTGCCCACGCAGGAACTTCACACCCCACCTGTCAAACGGGGTGATAATTGCCCCGTATCGAGACACGAAATCCGAATAGTCCTGTGATGATTCGTTCCATTGGGTACCGGCAATCAGCTTAAGATACGTGCCGACCTTGTAGTCACCCTGCGCGTACGCACTCTTCGGCGAATAATGATATGGAGGGATGGACTGGAAGTGGTCGGCCTCTGGCTCGTAGTTCATCCGGTACTCCTGCAGGTAACCCAGGACTACGCTCAGGTTGTCAAGGGGATCGGCGAAGAGCGTCATCTCGCCGAGCAAGTCCGAGGTATTGGTGCCGATCATCATGGGGGCCGGACTTGAGAGGCTGTTCTCCTGAATGTTATAAGTGACGTTCAGATCCAGGGTCATTCGATCGTGCACTCTGGCTCGATACCCGGCGTTTGCAAAGAGCTTCTTGTTGCAGATTGAGTGATGAGGGTTGGACCAGAACGGCTGGACACCCAGGGTGAAGGCATCTACGTGGGACCCGAAGAAGTCCAGAGTGAAGTCCCGATAGGCCAGGTGCCCCACTCCCGAGATGCTCCTATCATGTTTCTTGTCGGTACCGTGGACGCCCGCCTGATCGAACAGCGAGTATGTGTATCCGCCCTGGCCGGCGACGCGGGCAGCTGCGACGAAGCCAAGGTCACCGAAGCGGCCTCCCCCCGAGACGGTCGTCTCATAGTATCGGTTGCTGCCTGCGGCAGAGAAGACCGTGAGTCCGGGTTGCTCGGGAACCGTCCGGGAATTAAGATTGACCACGCCTGTGAAAGCATTGGTTCCATACAGCACGGATCCCGGTCCGCGAATCAGCTCGATGCTTTCAATGCCGGCCAGTGGAAACGCCATGTACATGTTGACATTGTGGCCTTGTGCGCTCTCCCGGATCGGCCGTCCGTTAAAGAGAAGCAGCGTGTGCATCTCCGCATGGGTCGACATATCACCTCTGAATGCCGCGAGGTTATCCGAATACACAAAGGAACTTCGCGTATAGACGCTGGCCTGACGTTGAAGTACCTGGTGGAGGTTCCTATCTCCGTAGATTTCGAACTCATCGCGGGGAACGACCACGACAACTCCCGGCGCCTCAAACAGTGACTCCGGCCTCTTCGAGGCCACCGAAATCTCTACGTTGAGAAGATCCTCGAGGTCCATGTTCATTAAGTCCTCAACCTGGAGCACGTCCTGGGCCAGGGCCGGTGAGTGGATCATGCCGGCAAGGCACCAGACAACCACCTGTACGGTAATGCAAACACGTCTCGCGTTCATCGGCAGGTCTCCTCTGAGAATTCGATGTCTCGAATTCTTGTGCCGGTACTTCTATTTGGTGACGGTCGAGCAAGCCACTATAGCCGTATTGCCGGTAATTGCACATGGCTGTGACCCCTGGCAAGTGCTGAAACTCCGGCCTGCCGGGATAGATTGCTGAAGAGCGACGACCTCCTGTTACCAGGATCATCGGTCAGTAAGCACCACACCTTTAGGCCGAGTGGCTTCAATAAGGATCCCATAGGGGCCGCGGTGTGATTTTCGAGCTCTGACCCCGGGCAGTCGGTGCGATTTTCGAGCTCTGACCCCGGGCATGACCCCGGGCAGTCGCGTGGCTCAGGCGCCCGGACGGGGTCGCCCGTAAGGAGGGAATCCATTGAGTTTACAGGCGTTGACCTTAACCCGCATGTGATAAATCTTGACTTTTCCCGGATGCCTATGGTATAATGTTCTCAGTCTGAAAGGGAAAGCCCCGTGCCTTGGCTCGAGAGAAAACATCATTAAGGAGTGAGACAAGACATGGTGGAAATTTCCGGGAATCGTGACTTCGCTCTGGAAATTGCCGGGGAACACGGAGAAGCAAGCCTGCAGTATTCCGTAGCCAGGATTTACGGCAAACCCGACGAAACCTTACGTAACGGAAAGGTTTACACCTGGTATTACTTCGATGACAGGGTTGCTTTCGTTTTCGAGGGCAGTATAATCCAGAAGGTAGTCGATCTCCTGCCGAACATCTAGGAAGTCTGTGAGGATTACCCGGCCCCAGAATCCTCTGGGGCTATTTTTATGCCCACAAGAGGCATCACCTGATCAAGCGAATTGATTACGGGCACTCCGGGAAGCAGGACACCGAGCTCCCGGGCGGTATGCAGCCCCGCTCGCGCTATGAACCTGACACCCATTGCCTCTGCGGAGAGCCAGTCCTTGTGGCTGTCCCCTACAAAGACCATCCTGTCGAATGCCGAGCCGAACCTCTTTATAATGAACTTGAAGTGATCGGGCCCTTTCTCGAACCCGGGCCGGTATCCCAGGACGAGGTCAACGTCGAGCTTCCTGAGTTTGAGAAACCTTTCAATGAGTCTCTCGAAGTTGCCGCTTGAGACACAGACCTTTATGCCGTTCCGTCTGATCTCGCCAACGGCGGGATGGACATCCGGGAAAAGCTCAAACTCCATCATGCGCCGGCGCTTCTCCTCCTCGAAAGCCTCCACTGTGACCGGGTTGCGCGAGTCCCCCGGGAAGACGATTTCAATCTGCTGGACGAACGGAAGACCCGTGGTCTTTATGTATGCCTGCCTCGCCTCCTCGTGCGCCATCCCATAGCGGGTGGAAAGGAGCGAAGCTGCCAGCTCGGTCAGAAACGGCATCGAGTCAAGAATTGTCCCATCGAAGTCCAATACGACGATATCAGGTGAAGTCTCACACGGACCGAAGTCCCCCACGGCATATCCCTCCTGTCGCTCAGGAGGCAATGGTATGGCGCAACCACCGGTTTGTCAAGCCACCTGAACACCGTTTGGCCCGGGGTTCGCCATAACCAACTTTATCATTGACTTGTAGCAGGGGTTTTGTATCATTGGCGCAGCATCTAGGAGTGTGCAATTCAGGTACGAAGGGAGGTGAGAAAATGAGCATTCTGGAGCAGATCGAGGAGAAGACCATCCAGAAGGCGTTTGAGAAGATGGTCGCCATCGCCGCCCGGGGTTCCGATGATGCACTGCTCAAGGTCGTATCGGTTGTTGAGAAGATAACAACCAACGATTACTGGTCAGGCGTCATAAAGAGCGCACGTGAGAAGTTCCAGGACGGTCACCCCGGAGCCAAGCTGGCCATGAGATTCCTGCGGGACATCAATCCGAGTGTCCGGAACAAGCTTCTTCGGAATCTCATCGTCAAGGAAGGGCTGATCGCTCCCAACCGAAGACATCGAATGAATGAGACGGAAGGATTCTATCCCCCATCATTACTTGTCATAAGTCCTACAATGAGATGCAATCTTAAGTGCTACGGCTGCTATGCTGGCAATTATACAAAAGAGGAGGATCTTCCTTTCGAAGAATTCGATAGAATCGTCACGGAGGGCAAGGAACTCGGCATCTTCCTTTACATCGTCTCGGGAGGCGAGCCGTTCGTCTGGGACGGTCTGATGGACATCTTCGAGAAGCACAATGACTGTGTTTTTCAGGTCTACACCAATGGGACCCTTCTTGACGACGCTACATGCGGACGGTTGGTCGAGCTGGGAAACGTCTGGCCGTGTATCAGCGTCGAGGGCTTCGAGGAGGAGACCGACAAGCGCAGAGGCAAAGGCACCTTCAAGAAGATAACCGAGGCCATGGAAAACCTCAACAGGCGAAAGGGTGTCTTCGGTTTCTCGCTTACTGTAACACGCGAGAACGCCGACTTCGTAACGACCGATGAGTTCATCGATGAATGGGTCGCGAGAGGGTGCTTCCTGGGCTGGGTGTTTATCTACATGCCCATCGGGAAGAACCCGGACGTCGACCTCATGCCGACACCGGAACAGAGACGGTGGGTAGGACAGCGGGTACGTTACTTCAGAAAGACCAGGCCGATCTTCGTAGCCGATTTCTGGAATGACGGGGATTATGTTGACGGCTGCATTGCAGGCGCCAAGAAGTACCTGCACATCAACTGTCATGGCGATGTCGAACCATGTGTGTTTGCGCATTTCGCGGTGGACAACATAAAGGGCAAGAGTCTTAAGGAAGTGATCAACTCGCCGTTCTTCCGGAGTATCCGGGCCAAGCAACCCTTTAACCATGATCACAGGATGCCGTGCATGTTGATCGACAACCCGGAGATCCTGAGAGAAGTGGTCGAGAAGTCCGGGGCCCGTCCAACTCATCCGGGTGCAGAATCACTGGTGACCACCCTGGCTCCCAAGGTGGACGACTATGCAAGGAGAATGAGAGAAGAGCTGGCCAAAGAGGACGCGGCCAAGACAAGGCGTGTGGCAAATGCCGCATGATGGTATCAGCGGCTTTGAGGGGCCCACCAGGGCCCCTTTTCCATATCTGCCCGATCGTCGGATTGACACGACTGTCGTACCGTCTGTATAATCCCCATGACTACTATCTGATCGGGGGAAATCTGCATTGAAGACTCAGACGTCATCGCGTGCAGGCTACGTCATTGCGGTCGGCGTGATTGCCGGATTCGTAAGTGTGGTGTTTGTATCGGCATGGTCACAGATGGTACCCGGATTCTCCGGGAACCGGCTGATCACGGACGGCTGGGTCGTCAGCTCATTGCTCCTCTGCCTCCTCATCGGCAACATCTACTTCGGCCCGAGGGCCTTGGCCGTACCTTCACCACTCAGATTTCTGGCGTATATGCAGATAGGTGCGGGTATCTCCGGTCTGGTCGCTGTTCAGATTCTACCGGCCGTCGGTGCGGTAGCCGGTGCTGTGGGCGGTGCGGGCTCAACAGCAGGTGCGACAGTCATGGCAGGGTTACTCACCTTCGGCGTGTTCTTTGTCCCGTGCTTCCTTCTCGGTGGGATCGTGGCATTCTATGCAGAGCATACACGGGTAGGCAATCTTACCGCGCCTCTGTTCCTGGGCGCCACCGCCGGGGTGCTGTTCTCAACATTCATACTGGTACCTTTGCTTGGGTACTGGCGGACACTCCTCGTTGGTGCAGCCATGATTGCGTTGACCGGTCTGATCGGGCTTGTTCTCAGGGGTCCCGCGCAGAGTGAGACACCTCAAACTGCCGGGAGAGCCGACCAGGACGCGGCTAAGACCGATGTCCGGGTGGCCGGAGTTGCTTCCACAATCTTCATCACCGCCACCCTCGTGTGTGTGATTCTCTGGGCAAGACTACTAGCGCAGATCATAGGCCAGTCCATATACGCGGGCGCGGCGGTCCCCTCGGTCTATCTCGCCGGCGTCACAATAGGTAGTATCGTCTCATCGTTTGTTGCCCGCAGATCGGGCAGAACCCCGGTCTCGCTGATGTGGCTTGCAGCTGCAGGCGGCATCTACTGGCTGGTCATAAGTCATGTTCTAAACCATACCCCCTCCCTCTTCCTCGACGCGTTAGGATCGGGACCGCTTACATGGGGCAGGCTCCTCACCGGACAGTTCCGGGTAGCTCTCATGGTGATGGCTGTGCCGGGTATCCTGACCGGATTGTCTTTGCCGCTTCTCGAAGGCCGGGGTTCGGGCCGGACCGCGATATGCCCGGCCGCCCTCGGCGGACTCCTCGCATTTGCACTTACAAGGGCCCTGCCGGCCGGTGACCTGAGCTTCAGAGTTGCACTGACCTTCGCTTCGTGGCTCTGCCTGGCCTCTGCTCTGGCTTTCATGACGGTCAGCAGACGACCGGCATGGTTCAAACTTGTGGTATCACTTGTCGTGATCGTTGCAGGCGTAGCCGCAAGTCTGAGTCTCCCGCACTGGAGACGCGAGGTGGTCACGAGTGGGGTTTTCAACCGTCTCCGCGAACTTACGGCGATGGAAGACATCCGGGGAGCACTCCGTGGAGGCGATATCATCTTCTACAACGAGAAAGGTGACAATATAACGTCGGTGGATCGAAGCCCTGACGGTATGGCGCTTAGGACCAACGGGCACATAGCTGCTTCCACCGGTGAAGATGTAGTGTCCCAGATCCTTACAGCACAGATCCCCATGCTGATCCATGACGCACCCGGGCGGGTACTGCTCGTCGGTCTGGGTGCGGGTGTGACATTGGGCTCGATCGAGACTCACGACGTTGCCGAGATTGTGTGCGTGGAACCGGTGGCCTCCATGAGGAGGGCGGCCGGTGCGTTTTCACACTACAATCGAGATGCACTCAGAGACGACAGACTCAGGCTTCTCACGGCTGATCCCATGAACTACCTGTTGTCGGACCGATCATTCGATGTCGTTATTCTCCAGTCACCGTCTGCCCGCTCCGGCAGGCCGGGAAGGTTTCTCTCGGCCGATTACGTCGCACGTGTACGCACAAGCCTGGCGGAGAAGGGGATCGTGTGCCAGCGTCTCAGCGCGACACAGCTTCCTGCGGACGCCTTCGGGGCGGCAGTCAGAGCGTTTGCCCTCAACTTCCCCAATGTCAGCCTGTGGTGGGCCGGTGGAGGTGAAATGCTTCTCATAGGAAGCATGGAACCCCTGAATCTCGACCTCGAATCCCTCGACCACAGGATGTCCCGGCCCCGAATCGCTGAAGACCTGGCGAGGATAAGAATAACGGATCACGTCGGCATTCTCGGCTGCTACACCGCGGACAGAGCAGCTCTTGTGGAGCTCGCGGGAGATGTACCGATTAACACCGATGACAATGCGTTCATCGACCACCGCGTACCCATGGCGTCGGTCGGGCATGATCCAACCGAGATACTCAAGTCCGTCGATCTGGCCAAGCAGAATCCCATCACGGTTGTTGCGGGCATCGATGAGTCGTCGGGACAGTCAACATTGCTCGGTAAGAGGCTTGACAGGTTCATGCGGGCAAGGACGCTCTACGTAAACTCGCTGGTGTTCGCGTGGACCGGAAGACTGTCCGACGCCATTGCCGCTCTTGAACAGGCTACGGAGCTCTCACCTGAAAACGGTATCTTCATGCTGAGACTGTCTGATTATTACATCATGCTTTCACGAGGTCTTGCCGCCGGCGGGAGGCAGGAAGAAGCCGTGAATGCGGCAAGGAAATCAGTCGAGGCGCATCCGCTCAGTCACAGAGCATTCTACAACCTCGCGACCATCGAGATGAGCAGGAACGGTCCCCTGGCAATTGCTCTTCTCCGCAGAGCTACCGAGCTCAACCCGGGTTATGTGCCTGCATACCTGCTTAAGGCCGAAGGAGAACTTGCCTCCGGAGACGCGGAAGGGGCCGGTAGAACCGTGGGTGAAGTGCTTTCAATCGAGCCTTTCAATACATCCGCACTTCACCTGAGGGCCTTGAGTCTGATTGAGCGAAACATGCTGGATGAAGGAGCAGCTGTGCTCGGGACTGTGCTGGACACCGATCCGGAGAATATCGAGGCCATGGATGCCCTCGCTTATTTGCGGTTCATGGAGGATGATCTTGCCGGAGCTGAAAGACTCTACAAGCGCATCCTTGCTCTCGACCCTGACCATCTCGGTGCCCTCAACAACTATGCGACCGTGCTTGCAGAGAAGGGGTTCTACAGGGAGGCAATTCGTATCTGGACAAAGGCTCTCGGGCGCGATCCGGGTAACCGCAACATAATAGACAACATCGAGGAAGCCAGACAAAAGCTGCGGAAGTGATGGGCTGAGCCCGGTCTACGGCTGGTATTCGTGGTCGCCGCCTTTGACCGTGCAGGTGATGTCTATAGGAAGGTTGTCCTGCCAGGTTATGACGTAGTCATCGTGATCGGCGACCGGACTCGCCGGGCATTCGCATATGTTCTCCGAGACGAACCCGCCCCCGAAGAGCACATCGACATTCATGGCACCGTCGGCTACCACGCGATCGATCTGGTAGGCATAGGCAGCTTCGAACACTCCCCGCTGATGCGCAGTGCAGGCAGCCTTCTTGGCGTTGCTCTGCATCCTGATGAAATTCGCGCCTCCGATGGCCGCCAGGATACCGATTATGACGACCACCACCATGAGCTCGATCAGTGTGAAGCCCATCTGGCCGGATTCACCTATTCGTCGTTGTCGTTCCACACGTCTAGTTTCGGCACGGGATGCGTTATGCTTGAGCATATGAACCTGCAGGGTTCAGGTGTCGGATCGACGATGGCTGAGTTGTACCGCGGCGACGCAGGTACGGGGTCAGTTGGGCTCCCAGTCATGATCCGGGCCCTTTACCTCGCACTTCACATCCCGGGGATGACCGTCGAGCCAAGTTATCACGTAATCGTCCGCATCCTTGAGTGCCTCCGCCGGGCAATCACACAACGAACGGCCCACAATCCCTGCGGCCAGAAGCGTGCTGACGTTCATGTCGCCGTCAGGTACCGCGGTCTCTATCGAGTAGGTCACGGCCGCTTCAAGGATGTTTCTCTGATTTGCTATGCATGAAGCCATCTCAGCATGCCGCTTCATCTTTATGTAGTTGGCTATGGTGATCGCCACCAGTATTGCGATTATGATCAGGACAACCAACAACTCTATGAGGGTGAAGCCCTTGTTGCGGTGTGACTTAATCCAGGGCTGTCTTAGCATGGCGATCATTTCGGCACCTCCCTGTGGCGACTTGAGCGTTTTGGAAACGGACGCCCGGCATTCTGAACCCGGCTAGAACCTCGCCGAGGCCTGTGCAAGAAAGGCGCTGTCGTCGAACCGCCCGGCTACCTTGCTCTCCCGGTAGAAGACCTGGAACCTGGCCTTCCGCTCGAAGTTGAGGTTCACACCAAGATACGTATCCTTCAACCTGTCGGTATCAGTGTCCTTGTCGGGGTCACACATGTCCACCTTGAAGACGGGCTCAATCAGGGCATTGACCCTGTAACCCAGTACGATGTAGTAGCCACCATACTTGCTGCCCTGCCACTCACTCGGCAAGGCAGAGCCGGCCCCGAGGCCGCCGGGGGCTGCGATGCCCGCATCAGACAGCCGCCCCTGGGCCCATACGTGCTCGTACTGGAAGAGCATCTTGCCCGTATCAAGAAAGATGTCGAGTGCCTTTGCCGAACGGTTCTCATTGCAGACCTGAGGAGAGTAATCGACGGGCCACTTGCCTTCATAAAGCGAGAAACCCAGACCTGCGAACATGGGAATGCCCGCCCCGATCCTCCCGACGATGTCCTTGCTGTTGTTGTTGTCGCGACCCCAGGATGGGAAAGCCTGCATACCATCCCCGTCGGGATCAGGGGTGTAGTTATAGCCCACACCATTTACGGCACCGAGTTTGTATTCGAAGATCTTGTACCTGCCGGCAATCTGGGCACCGACATCTCTCAGGTAAGGATGTGATACACCGTTATACCAGAGGTGCGAGATCACAAGCGACCGGTCCATCGCTTCGAGATCGAACCTGGAGATCTGCGTCTCAAAACCGAACGGGAGTTTGAACTGCCCGACCATCGCGTGGAGTCCCCCCCACGGAAGCGCATAGTCGACAACAGCCTCCAGCATATTGGGCTCCCCGGCAAGTTCGAACATAGCCTCTACCGAGACCTTATCCGTAACGTTGACCCGGGCTCCGAGTCTCGCGGCCTTCGCAAAGAAGGTCGCGTCCTCGTCGCGGACATCGACGTAACGGGTCTGGACGAGACCGCTGAAATTGACGTCTGCCCCGTATGAGGCACCACCCAACAGGATAACCGCCGCAAGAGAAACCAACACCGTTCTTTTCACTGGAATCCTCCTTCCCAAGGTCCGAGAAATACCATTTGCCCTTGCAACTATACTCACTTAGAATCGTGGTTCAAGCGAAATCGCACAGGACCCAAGTATGCGTATATCAGCAATCGTTATCACTCACAACGAAGAGGCCAACATCGAGGAGTGCCTCAGGAGTGTAGCCTGGGCTGATGAAATAGTAGTGGTTGATGCGATGAGCACCGACAGGACCTTTGAGATCGCCGCGGGCTTCACAGACAGGGTACTGCGCAAACCCTGGGAAGGATACGCCGCTGCAAGGAGACACGCGATCGCCGCGGCGGGTTCCGAATGGATACTCTCCCTCGACGCGGATGAGCGGGTGACGCCCGAGCTCAGGGCCGAGATCGAGGCACATCTGGCCGCTCCGGACGCCGACGGATACCTGATCCCGAGGAAAGCGTATTTCCTGGGCAGGTGGATAAGACACTGCGGGTGGTATCCCGGCCACGTCATCAGGCTCTTCAGAAAAGACAGGGCGCGCGTGACTGAGAAGATGGTACATGAAGGTATACGGGTCGATGGGCGGGTCGGGACCCTGAATAACCATATTCTGCACTACACGTATCGTACGGCCGAGGCATACTTCGACAGATTCAACAGGTACACGAGCCTTGCCGCGAAGGAGAGCCATCTTAAGGGCAAGAAGGCAGGGCTTGCGGACATCCTGCTGCGGCCGCCTTCTCAATTCCTCAAGATGTATATCATCAAGTTGGGGTTGCTTGACGGACTTCAGGGATTCATCCTCTGTGTGTTCTCTGCCTGCTATGTCTTCACCAAGTATGTCAAGCTCTGGGGACTCGTCGACGGGAAAGGTATCTTGCCTGATGAGGGTGAGCGGAGCGACATTCGTTAGAGATGCAGTAAGGTTCGACTATCCTGTGAAGGAATCGATCACGTCCGTGCTGCCTCTCTGTGATGAGTTCATCGTGAACGTAGGCGATTCGGAGGATCGCACACTTGAGATCATACAGTCGATTCCAAGTGAGAAGATCAGGATCATCAAGAGCACGTGGGACGATGCGCTTCGCACGGGAGGGCGTATCTTAAGCCGGCAGACGGACATCGCGCTTAAGGAGTGCCGGGGAGACTGGATCTTCTACATCCAGGCAGATGAAGTGCTCCATGAACGGTACCTTGACACCCTGCAAAGAAGGATGGAGATCTGCCTCGATCTCAATGAAATCGAGGGACTACTCTTCGACTTCAGCCACTTTTACGGGAGCTACTTCCTCACAAAGGATGAACGCGGATGGTACAGGAAGGAAATAAGGATCATAAGAAACCACAGGGGGATCACCTCGTGGAAGGACGCCCAGGGCTTCAGGCTGAACGGGCGTAAGCTCCGGGTGGTCAAAGCGGGGGCTGAAATCTATCATTACGGCTGGGCCAGGGACCCTGAGATCATGCTTTCGAAACAGAAAAACCTCGACCGGTTCTGGCACGACGATTCGTGGATCGATGAACGGTACAAACGCGGGATGCCGATACCGGTCATGGGGGTCGCGCCTTTCACGGCGACACACCCTTCCGTCATGGACCGGAGGATCGACCTGGCGACCTGGGACCGCTACCGGGACCCCGCCCTAAGAAGCCGTCTGAAGCGGCCTCTCTTGAGACGGCTTGCATCCGTCTTCGACCGGTTTGGTGAATACAGGAACTATGTGCCTTTAGACGAGGACGGGTTGCGTGCAGGGACGAAGTAGAATCGAGCAGGTGGGCAGAGTTCTCTTCATATCGGGACTCTCGATCTTTGCTGTCTCGGGATCCTTCAGCATAAGCCTCACAGAGGGCGGCGTTCTCCTGGCCTGGGTGGGCTTCGTACTCAGGTGGAGGGCGCCCGGTCGCGGCCGGAACATGATCCTTCTTGACTACCTGGTGGCGGCGCTTCTGGTATGGGTTTTCATAACCGCCCTGACCTCTCCGCACCGTCTGACGAGTCTTAAGGCGTTCCGGAGCGAGTGGCTTGTTCTCACCTACTTCCTCATATCTTTCGGGATAGAATCCTCAGGCCAGCTCCGGCGGATATTCAGGCTGCTTGCAATCGTTGCGTCGGTACTTGCGATCTACGGCATCATCCAGCACTTCACGGGCGTCGACTACATAAAACACAAGCACGTCCACGCCTGGAGACACACATACAAGGCCCTGGGACTCCTCGGACACCACATAACCTTCGGCATCTTTTATGCGTGGGTATTTTCAATCTCATTGTCATTCCTCGTCTTCATATCCGGCAACCTGCGCTCGAAGATAACCTGGACCGTACTCACCTGTCTTCCGGCCCTGGCGGTACTCTACAGTTTTTCAAGGGCTGCATGGCTCGGCGCGACTTTCTCACTGCTTGCAATCGCCGCGCTTAAGCGTTTCAGGGTCGGCTATCTGGTACTCGTGGTTCTTGCCGTTGTGGTGGTCGCGGTCATACTCGAACCCTCCGCAATCGAAAGGGCAACGGTCCCCACGGGTGGTGAGCAGGCGTCCAGAAGTGATGCAACGCGGGTCCTGCTTCTTAAGACATCCTTCCGCATGATAAGGGCCCGCCCGGTTTTCGGTATCGGCCCCGGTACCTTCACGGCGGAGTTTGACGATTTCAAGGTCCCCGGAGACTACAGCACCACCTGCCATCCCCACAACGATTTCGTAAACTACGCCGTTACAAGCGGGCTGATCGGTCTTGCGATCATGGTCGCGATAGTCATAACTGCCTTAAGGGCCGCCCTCGAAGTGTATGGTGGTGCGCGGGATTCCGTGACGCGAACGCTTGCCGCCGCAGCCTGCGGAGGTATTGTTGTCATAGTGGTTTCGGGGTTTTTTCAATGCAACCTCACGGATTCGGAGATTGCTGTCCAGGCCTGGCTCATCGTCGGCACGCTCGGGTTGCTGGTGAGAATGCGCCGGTCGGAGGGGTCGACCCAGCACAGAGACGATAGTGCCCGCACGCAGGGTCATTGAGTTATGGACGTTCAGGGAAGACACAGGCGAGGTTTGTTTTGGCCAGATACATAGTCGTTAGAACCGACCGGATCGGAGACCTCATCCTGTCGCTTCCGGTTGCCGAGGCGATAAAGGAAAGCCACCCGGGTGCTGAGGTCTACTATGTCACGTCACCCCGGACATCGGAGATCGCGCGCGCTTGCCCGTACGTTGACGGAGTGATCGAATACGATGAGACGTCGGGAGGTATCAGGCAGGTCCTTAAGCTTGCGCGCGCCGTGAAAAGCCTCAAGGCGGAGACAGTACTGATCCTGCGGCCCACGTTCAGGGTTGCTGTCGCGCTTGTCCTGGCAGGGGTGCGCCGCCGGGTCGGGACCGCCTACCGTTTATATAGCTTCCTGTTCAACAGGCCGGTTAAGGAGCACCGCAAATTCGCAGAGCAGCATGAGGCCGAGTACAATCTCAGCTGTGTCCGTGTGGTCCTTGACCTGAAGAAGCGTAGTCACACACCGGTGATAGGCGTGGACGAAAGCGCCGAGAGTTTCGCAAGGGATGCTATTGACCAAAGAGGTCTTCAACACAAGGGTTTCGTGATCGTCCACCCCGGCTCCGGAGGGTCGGCAAGGAATCTCACCCTGAGGTCCTTCGCCAAACTTGCGGACATGGTGGAGTCGGAATTCGCTCTCAGGGTTCTTGTAACGGCCGGAGAGGACGAGATCCCGCTCGTCGATGAGATGGACAATCACAGGTCCGGAGAATCGCTCAGGCTTACGGGTATCCCGCGTCTTCTCGATCTCGCGGCAGTTATCGCGCAGGCGAAACTGTTCGTATCGGGCAGCACGGGCCCGATGCACCTGGCAGCCGCCATGGGAACTCCGACGCTTTCCTTCTTCTCCCCCGTTAGATCATGCAGCCCCAGACGATGGGGTCCCATCGGCGGCACGGCCTCGATTGTCATGCCGCCCGTTCCCGAATGTCCGACCTGTAAGGGTGACAAGTGTGCGTACTTCGACTGCATGGAGATGATTGAAGAAAGCAGGATGGCGGAAGCGCTCCGCGCGGTGCTCACAGCTGGGCCCCGTTAGATGCCGAAACTCATTCCCACCGACTCCGCGGTTGCAATCAGGTGATGATCACGCGGAACCCACTTGAGATCCGCGATGGCATCCTTGATGGCGACGGTGACGATGTCGCCGCACTTCAGTGCAACCATTATCCCTTCGCGGCCCTCACCGGCCAGCGTAGCGGCCTCTCTGCCGAACCGGGTTGCGAGCACGCGGTCGAAAGCGGTGGGCGTCCCGCCCCTCTGAAGATGGCCCAGCACAGTCACGCGGGTCTCAAGCCCTGTTCGCTCTTCGACTTCGGCCGCCAACACCTCGGCGATTCCGCCAAGTCTGATCCGGTCGTGACTGTCCTTGACGACCCTCTTTACGACCAGATCGCCGCCCAGTTCCTTCGCCCCTTCTGCGACAACCACGATCGTGAACCTCTTGCCTTTTCTGCTTCTCTCCAGGAGCCGCTTGCACACGATGTCGATATCGCAGGTAATCTCCGGGATCAAAATGATGTCACCACCTCCGGCGGTCCCGGAACACAGGGCCAGCCAGCCCACGTACCGTCCCATGACCTCGATTATCATCACCCGGTGATGGGACTGCGCCGTCGTGTGGATCTTATCGATAGCGTCCGTGGCCGTCGCAACGGCAGAGTCGAAGCCGAATGTGTAGTCCGTGCAGCGCACATCATTGTCTATTGTCTTGGGAATACCGATCACCGGGAGACCTTTCTGGGAGAGCTTCTCGGAAATACTGAGCGTACCGTCCCCCCCAATCGCTATGAGTGACGACGCTCCGATCCTTTCGAAGTTCTTGATGACGGTGTCCGATACATCGACGCGCTCCGCTTTCGCCGATTCCCGGTCGACCACATAGCCGAAAGGATCGGACTTGTTCGATGTGCCAAGAATCGTACCGCCGAGAGTGATGATCCCGGAAACGTCCTCGTAGCCGAGCTGTCGCCACCGGCCTTCGATGAGTCCGAGAAAACCGTCTTCGATTCCGACCACATCCATACCGTGGTCGTTTATGGCCGTTTTCACAACGGCCCTTATGACCGCATTTATTCCGGGGCAATCGCCGCCGGCGGTCAACATCGCAATCGTCTTCTTCATGACCGAACACCTTTCCCTGATCCGGGCCTCACGTTTTGCAGATAATAGCGTTATTCGACCCGTTTTTGCAAGTCTTTGTGCCCGGGTCACAACACTTATTCGGGAGTTCCGAAAAGACTTGATTTCACCTTACCGGCTGCCGATCAACTGACTTGAAACCAATCACAGTGCCAAGGTACCGGGGGGGAAGAAATGGCTGACCGAGAGACCGATCGTGGACATCCCAACATGCTGAACAACCCTGAGAACGGACTCAAGGTATTAACGTGCCTGGCCGAGTCCGGGTGCCAAGCAAAGATCGAGCCCGTGATTTCCAACGAGGCACGGGTGGGTTACTCGTATCCCGACATCCACAGGCTCTTGGACTGCAAGCCGGGAGACGAGCTGGAGTTGCTTGAATCACTTGCCGAGTCGGGCTGCCTGTCAAGAGAGATCTTCGACAAGGTCGATCTCTGCCCGTACTGTCTCCGCAACAACCTCAGGCTCAGAAGACTCTGTCCGTACTGCAGATCGAGCCTGATAGTCAAGAAGGAAGTCGTCCATCACTTCCGATGCGGGTGGGTGGGAATCGAGGATGAGGCGGGACATGGAACCGATCTCATTTGCCCGAAATGCTCGAAGCACATGCGGCACGTCGGTGTGGACTATGAGAGATCCGCAGAATCATACTACTGCACCACCTGCAAGAAGATATTCGCTCATCCTGTTGAGGAGTTCCTCAGCGTCCCATGTGGGAGACAGATTCCCAAAGACGGGACAATGATACACCCGATCTACCGGTATGCCATGACGCCGGTCGGCGCGCAAGCGGCAAGCAAGCAGTCGTTCGATGGGGTCCCTCTGCTTAAGGGCATAATCGAGGGTCAGTGCAATCTGTACACCCGTGCCTACATTGAGGGACGACTTTCGGAGTTGATCAACAGATACCTGCGCTACCGAGCCGGTTTCTCGGCTGCCCTCATATCGGTTGATCAGTATCCGGAGTGGGTCGAGAAGAAGGGACACGTGGCGGCATCCCATCTCATAAAACTGATGTCGTCGGTGCTCAAGGGAGAGACCAGGGGCGTCGACCTGCAGGGGTTATTCGACGAAAACGCTTTTGTGCTCTTGCTGCCCCAGACGGATGCCAGAGGTGCGACTGTATTCGCCGGCAGGTACGTATCCCGAATCAAGGAACTCAAGGACTCTCAACTCGCTGATCCGCCCACCGTGTCGATCGCCATTGCCGGTTGCCCCGAAGATGGTGACGATCGTGAGACCATCATATCCACTCTCGTAAAGAGGCTGGAGCAGTGCAAGTCACAGGGCGGCGACGCGGTCGTGGGCTCCAAGCAGACCATGGCTTCAGTTCCACAATCCTGACGAGCAAAGGCTGCTTCGGCGGCGTTCAGGCCGGCAGGTTCTTCTTCAGGATCTCATCGGCCTGCGGACCCATGCCGACGTCCTTGACCGCGGATCTTACCACGTAGGCTCTGTCGTTATTCGACATCTCGTCCGTGGGCATGACGAAGAAACCCGGGCGACGCGGATCGTACGCGAGGGTGTATCCCGTCAGAAGCTCCCCATCATTGAAGAGCACCGCGATCTTCCTGCCTTTTGATGCCGGCGTGCTGTCCGGAAACTTCTTGGTCTCCGAGTAATCCGGTTTTCCCGAGAAGTCCTTGACGAAAAAGATCGCTTTGAGATCATCCATCTTCACTTCCGACGGCTGACTTGAGTCACCTGACTGAATGTGAAATACCGGTCTCCCCGGTACGAAGTCATGGGTGGTCCCCTTGGCCACCTTGCCGTCTTTATATCTGATTGCTACCTTGTTTCCGACAGCCACTCGCGGTTCTCCTTTCTGATATCGTCTCTATTCCTGTGATCGTCCCAAAATGCGGTCGACTTGACCACTTTGTGCGCAGAAAGTGCTTGACCACAACCAGCTGCGTCTGATACACTAGATTCAAGCCCTCAGACTACCTGGTAGAGACCTGCTTGTAGGTCTGTGTCGTGCGGTGGTTGGGAGGGTCTTTTTTGTATGCGGACGCAAGCAGGCTTTACGTTCCTAGAACTTCTGACAGTACTGGCAATCGCTGGGATCTTCGTATTAGCCGGCGTTCCGGCTCCGAAGACCGTTGACCAATCTACCGGTGTCAGAGCATCCGCCAAACAGATCGCCGGCGACCTCTGGCTTGCCCGGCAAAAGGCCATCACGACTTCTTCTCCCCACTCTATCCGTTTCCAATCGGGAGAGAATCGCTATGTCGCTTTCAGGGATGATGGGGGCGGAAACACTCTCAACCGGGCAAACCGCAATCGCAAGCGCAGGAAGGTGACAGGCTATGATGGGACTGAGTAAATCGATGTTCACAGGCGATGACAAACAGAAGGGCCTCACCCTGATCGAGCTGATGGTCGCCACCCTGGTCTTTGTTACGGCCGTGGGGGTGCTCATGTCTATCCTGGCAAGAAATGAGGAGGCCCGGGAGACGTCCTACTACGTTCTTGAGTCGCGGCAGAGTGCCAGATCCGCGCTCGAGTTCATGGTCTCAGAGATCAGAATGGCCGGCAGTGGCTTCATCGCCTCGGTCGTCACATCAGACGCAGCGGGCGACTCGGTGATTCTCCATCCCGTCAATCCCGAGCTGGTCGGCGGGAATCCTGAGAAGATCACGGTGCTCGGCAAGTTCACTGATCTCGAAACCACTCTCGATGCCCCCATGCCCGGCGCAAGCACGGCTATCAAGGTCGCAAGCCTCAATGGTTTTGAGGTCGGCGACCTGGTAGTGGTAAGAAGCGGGATGGCTGCGAACCTGTTCGAGGTGACCGGAATATCTTATTCAACGGGACAACTCCTGCATGATCTAACTTCACCTTATAACTGGCCTGGTGGCCACAGACCCTGGCCGCCGGGTGGCTACGACAGCGGCAGCCAGGTATTCAAGGCCAACCTGGTGACCTACTATGTAGACCGAAGCGACGCAAGCCGCACCGTGGTGATGAGACAGGACGGAAGTCAGCCTCCCAGGGTCATAGGGGATCATATAGACCTGCTTGAGATGCAGTATGAGCTTCAGGATAAGACTGCAGTCGCTATGCCCGTCGATCCGTCGCTCATAAGACAGGTCACCGTGACAATTGAAGCGTCATCCGATGAACCTTCCAAGCGGCATGTGACCAGGCTGGTCTCAGCCGCCAAGCCGAGGTGCCTGTAACATGATTAAGAACATGTGTAGAAGCGAATCCGGCGTCGCGTTGATTATAGCAATCTCACTCACCATGATCATCTCCGTGATGGCACTCGGGATCATGACATTGTCGATCTCTGAGAAAGGGGTATCCCTTAACCAGAAGATCGCCATGCAGGCCCTCTACAATGCCGACGGGGCGGTCGAAGTCGCGAAGCAGCAGATGACCGGGTTCAGCCGGACCAAGATGGACAGTCTGCGCCTGGTCTGGATAGGCACGGGCCCCATAATCGTCGATCCTTTGAACTTCTTCCCCACAACCGGTCTTTTTTACCAGGATGCAGGCTTGGGGCTGGAGGTCTCAACCACATTCACATTCATCGACAGTGTCCTTCATTCGCAGAGCCAGACGTTCAACTTCGGATACAGGTCGGTGGCGACGGGGACCGCAGCCATCAGCGGGGAGCGACGTGTGATTTCCGAGGGTACCCTGAGGCTCAGTGCCTCGAGGGGTTCCTTCGCCGACTACCTGATCTTCACAGATGTCCACTACACCCCGGACGGCCAGCAGATCTGGTTCCACACGAGCGGCTATTTCGACGGCCGGATACACAGCAACGGCAAACTGCGGTTCGCCTACTTCCCTACCTTCGAAGACCTTGTGACATCCGTACCGCAGGTTGCGTCGTACTACAACTACGGTAGACCCATAGACCTCGACGCCGATCGTAACGGTGACAGGGATGTACCCGATTTCTACGGCGGTTTCGAACGCGGGGTCGACCCCATATTTCTGCCATCGAACTCGTTCAGCCAGGAAAGAGCGGCTCTCGGGTTCACGGCGCTTGACACTACAGCCCTCGCCACTTCGCAGATCAAGGCGGCACTGGGGCTTGATCCCCTGGATCCGGCCCCGGTGCCCAAGGGCATCTATGTGCCCAACGACAGCGTCTCAGTGACAGGGGGCATCTATGTCGCGGGTGACGCGAGTAGACTGAGACTGTCGATAGATCAATACGGTGACCAGAACTACGTGATCAGAGATGAAAACGGCGTCACAAAACGCATCGTGCTCGACAGGACGAATTCAAGAACCAGGATCTACACCGGCAGCGACTCAACAATCTACAACGGGCTCCCAAGAGGTATGATCTATGTGACCGGCAGGGTATCGAGCTTGGGCGGCCCGGCCAGGGTCGGCGGCACGCCGCCACCGGCCATCGAGGCGAACACGCAGGTGACGATAACGGCCATCGATGACATCCTGGTGGACAGGGACATAACCTATGAGTCCTACGACAACTCAGACTGCATTCTCGGAGCCTATTCATCGGGCGGTGACGTTCGAATAACCACGACGGCCCCCGATGATCTCGTCCTGGACATGTTCGCACTGGCCGCCGGAAACAGGGGCGCCTTCAAGGTCGATGACTACAACCTCGGCTCATACAGGGGCCAGGTCCACTTCAGAGGCGGCGTCGTTGAAAGATATTACGGCGCATTCGGCACGTTTTCCCAGTACGGATCCCAGACGGGCTACGGCAGGGACTTCAATTACGACACACGGGGCATCTCTCCACCCTACTACCCACTCACCATGGTTTTTGAAACAGACCAGCCCGTGCCCCACATGACAACCTGGATGGAAACGTAGGCACGGCCAGGAGCGCCAGGTGACGTAACCTGCGTCGAGGGTAGGCTTGCATTCGGCAAGCCTACCCGTGCACTCTGCAACGTTGGATCAAGCCTCCACCTCAACCCACATCAGGCGACCGCGCTCGTACTGCGTCTCCGGAACCGGGCAAACTGGCATGGATGGTGCAAAGATAAGTACCAGGAGGAGTAGTATCATGAGCAAACGCCCGGGTTTCACTCTGATTGAGATCCTTGTGGTGGTGGCCGTCGTAGGGATATTGATAGGAGTCGGTATCCCCGCATTCAAGTCCTTCGGGCACTCAACGGGTGTTAAGGCCACCGCGAAGCAGATCATGGCAGATATGTGGCTGGCGCGGCAGAAAGCAATAGCCACGTCGATAACGCACTCCATCGTGTTCGATCAAGGCCAGAGAAGTTACTCGGTTTTCGAGGATGACGGCGGCGGCAATCCGCTCAATGAGGCCAACGGGGCGATCGATGCAGGAGAGCAGGTTGTAAGGACACGGGAACTTGATGACAGGTACGAGTTCTCCGACATCGACCTCGACCCGGCCGCCACAGTGATTTTTGTTCCCAAGGGCATGCTCAAGAACGGGACAACCGGAGGGTCGGTTACCGTTTCAGATGGAGGCAACCGCTCCCGCACGGTTTTCATAAGACCGAGCGGCCTCAGCAGAACTGATTGAAACTGGAGGAGCCGATGTCGAAGAGAGAAGAAAACGGCTTCACGCTGGTTGAAGTCATTGTGGCACTTATAGTCATCGCCATTGGCATTGTCGGTCTTTCCATCGTCTTCCCCTCAGCCACAAGAGATGTGGGGAAATCGGGCATAATGTCAAAAGCAGTAGAGCTCTGCCAGGAGAAGATAGAGGACTGTCACATGATGGCCTACGATGCCGCCGAACTTGCGCCCGGGTACACCCATGCGGACACCCTCAACCCGATAGACGGCACATACACGAGGACCTGGGAAACTTATGCAGACGTGCCCATCGCCGGATGCAAACGCATAGAAGTCAGGGTGACCTGGGACACATATGACCAGGATTCACTCAAACTCTGGACCATAATCGCGAGAGCGGGACGGTGATCTTGTGAGAAGAAGGCTGCACAGGTCCGGGCCGATCCTGGGAAACCGGGAGGCCGGATTCACGTTGATCGAACTCTTGATCGCCGGGCTTATCTTCGTGAGCGCAGTCGGGGTCATGCTGACATTCCTGTCGAGAAACGAGGAAGCACGAGACACCTCCTATCACGTAACCCAGGCCAGGCAGAACGCGAGATCGACACTCGACTTCCTGGTCTCGGAGATAAGGATGGCAGGCAGCGCAATCCAGGTTCCGGTTGTCACATCAACGGCGTTGGGTGATTCGATCATACTGTATCCCGTCAATCCGGATACGACGGTGAACACAAATGAGAAACTTACGATTCTTGGGAAATTCGGTGACGCGGAAACCACTCTGAGGAGCAAGATGATCCTTGCCGGACAGGTCACAGACGTAAACAGCGTAGCCGGCTTCGCGGTCGGAAACCTTATCGTCGTGGCGGAGGGCTCGTTTGCGAACCTCTTTGAGATCACAGATATACAGGGAACGTCAATCCATCATGATGCAACTTCCCCGTTCAACCTGGCCGCCGGACATCGACCCTGGCCGCCGGGGGGTTATCCGGTCGACACAAGTGTCTTTGCAGCTGAGCTCGTAACCTACTACGTCGACCACTCTGACAGCACCCGGCCTCGCATTATGAGACAGATAGGGGTCGACTCCCCGAGGGTGTTAAGCGAATACGTCAACCTCCTGAGCTTCGACTACGAACTCCAGGACCGCAGTATTGTCGCTGAACCCGATGATTTCTCGGACATCAGGAAGGTCATCGTAACGATCGAAGCCGGGTCGGGGGAACCGTCGAAGCAACACGTGACCAGACTTGTATCCGCCGCCAGACCGAGGAGTTTGTGATATGAGAATTGTCAGAGCGGGTAGCGAATCAGGTATCGCATTGGTGATCGCGATCGCTGTCACAATGGTGATATCCGCTATGGCACTCGCAATCGCGACGCTGTCAATAACCGAGAAGGGCATACCGGTCAACCAGAAGGTGGCTGCGCAGGCCCTTTTCAATGCAGACGCTGCCGTCGAGGTGGCCAAGCAGCAGATGGCCACATTCAGCCAGGCGAAGATGGAGACCCTCAGAACTGTCTGGCCCGGTGTCGGGGCAATAATCACGAACCCGCTCAGTTTCTTTCCTGCCGGCGGACTCACCTTCAACAGCAATCAACATGAATTCGAGGTAGTAACCACATTCGAGTTTGCAGACAGCACACTCCTGGCGACGAGCCAGACCTTCAACTTCCGCTACAGATCACTGGCTAAAGGGACGTCCTACATCAGCGGAGAGAAACATGTGGTCGCTGAAGGCAACCTGAGGCTGAGCGCGTCACGAGGGAGTTTCTCGGACTTTCTGCTCTTCACCGATACCCACTACACCCCTAGCGGAAGCCCAATCTGGTTCCACACAAGCGGCTACTTCGACGGGCGGATCCACAGTAATGACAAACTCCGGTTCGCGTACTTCCCGACGTTTGAAGACCTTGTCACGTGCGTGCCACAGAAGGCGTCCTACTACAACAACGGGAAGCCCAAAGACCTCGATGCGGACAGAAACGGCAATATCGATGTCCCCAACTTCTATGGTGGTTTTGAACGCGGCGCCGACCGTGTCGATCTTCCCTCAAACTCTTTCAGCCAGGAAAGAGCTGCGCTGGGTTATGCAGCCGTCGATACGACACAACTCTCGACGGGAGAGATCAAGCAGGCGCTGGGGCTTGATCCTGCAGCTCCCGGGGCCGTGCCGAATGGCCTCTATGTGCCCAATGACAGCGTATCCGTGACCGGAGGCATCTACATCGTGGGCGACGCCAGGGACGTGACACTCTCCATCAACCATTACGGTTTCCAGGATTATGAAGTGACCGACGAGAACGGGGTGACAAGCCACGTGGTGCTCGACAGGACAAACCTGGTTACCAAGATTTACAGTGGTGGTGACTCTACTATCTACGCAGGTCTTCCGAGAGGGATGGTCTACGTAACCGGGGGCATCTCGAGCATCGGAGGCAAGGCGCGAGTCGCCGGCACACCCCCGCCAGCGCTTGAAGAACACACCCAGGTAACAATAACCGCGAAAGACGATATCCTCATAGACAGGGACATTGTGTACGAGGACTTTGTCTCCACTGATTGCGTTCTCGGAGTCTATTCCGCAGGCGGCGACATCAGAATAACGACAGCCGCACCGGACGAGCTCATGCTGGATGCATACATACTGGCCGCAGGCAGCCGCGGAGCATTTACGGTGGACAACTACAACCGCGGCTCATACAGGGGCCAGGTTCACCTGCGCGGTGGAGTCGTGGAGAAGTACTACGGTCCGTTTGGGACATTTGGCCAGAACGGAGCCCAGACAGGCTACGGCAGGGATTTCAGATATGACAGGCGTGGCATCTCACCACCATACTACCCGCTCACAAATGTCTTCAAGGTCGACAAACCCGTACCTCACACGACCTCATGGAGAGAGGCATGAAGGACAACAAGACCCTCACAGGCTATGTCCTGCTTGCGGTGGTGGTAGCGCTACTGGCCGTCACGGTATCTACAGCCGTGAGGTCCTTCTCACCGGAAGAGCCCGAGAGGATCTCGAGGCCCGCCGCGATTGATCGCGCCCCTGCCGCTGACAAACCGCAAGAGAAGGCAACGGAGCCTCTCGAGGAACCAACCTGGGACGGAGTGATGTAGCCGGTCGCGCCCGGTCTAAGCGGCCGACTCTATGACACCCGCACACACCATGCAGTCACGCCGGTAGCACGCCACTATCTGGCCCGGCGCAGGCGCAAAGCATGCTCCGTCCGTAAGAAAAGTGATGTGACCATCACCGGCTTCCAGTATCCTTGCGGCGATCCGAGGCGAGTTGTACCTGTACTTTATCGTGAGATCCCCGTCCCCGAGATCCTCAAGCGGAACGAAGAAGTTGACGCCCGCGATCGTGATCCTCCACTTCAAGGCCTCCTCCCTCTCCGCGACCACGATCACGTTGGTCCGGGCACGCTTCTCGATAACGTAGTACCGCCGGCCCTTTATGCCGAAACGCTGACCCACCGTGTAGGCAAAGTGCCCCTTGTGGCTTCCGACCACACTCCCCTCCAGATCGAGCACATCTCCCTCCGGAGGGCCGGCCCAGCAGTCGCTCAGTATCTGCTGGTAACCGCCCGACGGTACGAAACAAAGATCCTGGCTTTCGCCCTGTCTCACGGCCAGGTCGAGACTCGCCACGATCTCTCTTACCTCGCGCTTCTGAGTCCGCTCAAGGGGAAACTCAAGTCTGTCGAGAACCTCAGGTCGGACGAGTGCGAGGAAGTAGACCTGAGACTTACGTGCTTCGGCGGGTTCACACAGCACGGGCCTGCCCCCCATCCAACCGATCGCCGCGTAGTGTCCTGTTGCCACGCGATCAAAGCCGGATCTTACGGCCAGGCCGAGCATCTTCCCGAGCTTGATCTCCCTGTTACAGATGGCACATGGATTGGGGGTGGTCCCCTGAAGGTAGGCATCGATGAAGGGACATAGAACACGGCGGTCGAAGTCCTCTCTAAGATCGAGCACAATGTGGGGAATATCCAGACGGTGGCAGACCCGTCTGGCCCGGTAGATATCGTCGTCATCACAGCACGCCGATGCCGGCCCTGACATCCTCGCGGTGATACCCGTTACATCGTGTCCTTGTTGGGTGAGTAGAACAGCTGCACCGGAGGAGTCCACCCCACCACTCATAAGAACCGCGACTCGTGACATGCCTGACCTCACACTCCGCTTCCGCAAACGGGGCAGTCACTCCTCTTCCTGACTTCTATCGCCTCGTACGTATTCGACGTAATGTCGATATAGATGAGACGTTGCCTAAAGACCTGTGGGTTCACAAGCATCTTTATACCTTCAGCAGCTTCTACACATCCGACGGCACCGGCAAGAGGCCCCAGGATACCGGCCTCCTCACATGTCGGGACGGCGGGCCGCTTCGGGATATGATCCACGATGCACCGGTAGCAGGCGATCCTGTCCAGAGGGAACGGTACGATGATGCCGGCCGTGCCGACGCATGCCCCATGCACCCAGGCCGTGGACAACCTGGTACAGACTTCGTTTAAGAGCACCCTGGTCTCGAAGTTGTCACTGCAATCCATGACAAGATCCGCATCCGCGACAAGCGACTCGGCATTCTCCGGACTGAACCTCTCAATGACGGGCTCGATCACGACTTCGCTGTTGGCCTGATTGAGTCGCTCGGCAGCTACCTCGGCCTTAGGCCGCCGTCCATCCGCGTCCTTCTCGATGAAGAGGACCTGCCGGTGGAGGTCGGTCGCGCTCACGACATCGGGATCGACTATCCGGATCTTACCTGTGCCCGCGCGGGCCAGGAAGGAAGAGCACGCGCAGCCGGTGCCTCCACAGCCGACCACGAGGACAGTGCTCGCCCGCAGGGTGGCCTGTCCCCTATCGCCAAACCACGGCAGCGCTGTGTGTCTTGCGTACCTGTCCACGGTCCAAGGGTTCCTTTAGAGTTTGACGGCAATCATGCGTTCGAGGGAGACTCTGGCCTTTTCCATTATCGGCGGGTCCACAACGACCTCGTAGATCTCCTCATCAAGCGATCTATAAACGTCCTCAAGTCTGATCTTCTTCATGTTGAAGCAGAAATGAGCTCTACCCGCAGAATAGAAGGCTTTGCCGGGTATCTCCCGGCTCATCCGCCCTATAAGGCCCTCTTCAGTAGCGACTATGAATTCGGATGCATCAGATTCTCTCGCGAACCTGAGCATCCCGCTTGTCGACAAAACCTCGTCGGCCAGATCGACGACCTCGGGATTACACTCCGGATGTACCAGAACAACAGCACCGGGATGGGCCGCTCTTGATCTTTCTATGTCCTGAGGGCTGAACCGCGTATGGACATAGCAGTAACCGTCAAAGGGTATGATCTCGGTGCTGACTTTTCGGCCGACGTACGATGCCAGGTTCTTGTCCGGCGTGAACACCACACGATCGGAATCGATGCTCTCAATCACCTCTACGGCATTCGCAGACGTGCAGCAGATATCGGTCTCGGCCTTTACATCGGCATTCGTGTTTACATAGGAGCAGACCACGGCACCAGGGTACTTCTTCTTAAGATCGATCACATCATCCCGGGTTATCATGTCCGCCATGGGGCAGCCGGCATCACTCCTCGGGATAAGCACCTTGACATCGGGATTCAGGATCTTGGCGGTCTCGGCCATGAAGCGGACCCCGCAGAAAACGATGACGCTCGTCTTGACCTCGGTCGCCTTCCGCGCCAGTTCGAGTGAATCACCGATGTAATCGCCTACCTCCTGCACTTCGGCCACCTGGTAGTTGTGGACGAGGATCAGTGCATCCTTCTTCCGTTTGAGCTTAAGAACCCGCTCTTTAAGACCGTTCTCCGTCATATCCAATCACACCTGACCTATGAGGATGGCCGTGGGAACGCTGACATCTCCCGGAGTTTTGCCACTATCGGGGGCAGCACCTCAAGCACCTTATCGATGTCCTCTTCAGTGTTCTGCCGTCCGAGACTGAACCTCAGGCTCCCGTGGGCGATCTCTGCAGGGAGACCGATCGCAAGCAGCACATGCGACGGCTCCAGCGACCCGGAGGTGCAGGCCGAACCCGACGATGCCGCTATGCCATGAAAGTCAAGATTGAGCAGCATGGCTTCGCCCTCGACATACTTGACACATACATTTGCGAGGCTGTAGAGCCGGCTTTCCCGGTGACCGTTAAAGAGCAGATCACTGATGCTGTTCTTCAATCCGTCCTCCAGCCTATCACGAAGCTTCCTGATACGCTTCTCGTCCGCTTCCATTTCAGATGATGCGAGTTCCGTCGCCCGGCCGAGTCCTGCAATACCCGCAACGTTCTCGGTCCCTCCACGTTTGCCCCACTCCTGGTGCCCGCCGTGCACACACGGGTCGAACTTCGTACCCTTCTTCACATAGAGCACGCCGGTCCCCTTGGGTCCGTAGATCTTGTGAGCCGAGAGTGACAGCAAGTCTATTCCCATCTTCTCCACATCTATCGGGATCTTGCCGAACGTCTGAACAGCGTCCGTGTGAAACAGTATTTCCTTCTCATGTGCAACGGCGGATATCTCCTCGATGGGCTGGATAACACCGATCTCGTTGTTCGCATGCATGATCGAGATGATGATTGTGTCCGGTCTCACAGCCTTCCTGACCTCATCCGGATCAACGAGCCCATCCGAGTCCACAGGAACATATGTCGCTGAAAACCCCTGCTTCTCCAACCACCCGACCACCTTCAGGACTGCCGGGTGCTCGATCGACGAGGTGATTATGTGACCGCTGCCGCGGTTAAGAGCCACACCTTTGATTGCGGTGTTGTCCGACTCGGTCCCTCCGCTTGTGAAAATGACTTCCTTCGGCCGTGCACCGAGCAGTTTCGCAGTCTTCTCTCGTGCATCCTCCACCACTTTCCTGACGTCCTGCCCGGCCCTGTATATAGATGAGGCATTACCGAAGTGTTCTGTGAGATACGGCGTCATCGCCTCAAACACCCTTGAGTCAACGGGTGTCGTTGCACTGTGATCGAGATAGATCATACTTTTATCCCCCTGCTCGAAGCGACCGTTCTTCCGCGGCGAGTTGCTCTATCGAGACCTCCCTCAAGGTCTTCTCCAGCGCCGTCCTCAGCCGCTTCCATACCCTGCTCGCCGAGCATTCGTCCTCCCTTGTACAGTGTGCATTCCGCCCCACGCAGGGTGCCAGATCGAGAGCCACGCCCATCGCCCGGTAGATATCGTAAACACTTACGCCGCCGGGGTCCTTCGCCAGGACATACCCGCCGTGTATACCCGGGTAACCTCGCACTATGCCCGCCTTCTGAAGCCGGTTCATCAGTTGCTTGGCATACTTGGGCGAGACCTCCTGGGCCTCCGCAATAGTCTTCACAGGAACGGGTACCCTGCCCTCCCGCTCGGCAAGTTCCACCACCGCCCTGACCGCGTATCTGATCTTAGTTGGCAGCTTCATTTCGCTCATACCTCAATGGTAATTTCCCAGATTACTTTTAATATATCACGCACTTAAGAACGTGTCAATCAACCTATCACACCTTTGCCATGATTCAAGCTCGAAACTCGTCCAGGGCGGCATAGCGCTGTCGTTGCGAACGACCGAAGGAAGTGCTGCAATCCCACACGAGAGCATCATCGCGGGCGAGCCGTGGCGGTCTTTAGAGATTGCTTCGTCGCTTGCGCTTCTCGCAATAACATAGGGGTAGCTCCGGGTCATCTGTGCCCGACGGTATGTGACGTGAAGCCAGAAAGCCGGTCGAACGCCGAGTCCGACCGGCCACGATCTCTACCCCTACGAGTCAGGCATCCTGGGGACACTGAGAAAGCGCTCTGGCGACAAAGGGGAAGTAACTTACCTGGCGCTAAGGTTCAGGTTGGGACTGCGTGTCTGCCTGGGATTCAATATCTCCCAGCTTCTCAGGATTCTGGCAGTACGATGAATAGCCCCATGAAAGCCTATCAGGACAGGCGGCACAATCGGGCGACTCAGTCAGGTCTATTACCCCCAGCATATCACCACGCGGCCCCTGTCTCTCTACCATCGCAAACAGACTCTTAAGCTGTGTCACCTCACCATCGTTCAGCAGTCTCTTGATGGTACCGGTACATTCATGCATTTCCTCATGCTCCTTCCCCTTCGGCCTCCGGACCTGCCCGTCGAGCGGGATATTCCGGACGGCGCAGGGCCGGACTTGCTTCGTCCTTCTTACCGGTTGATTCACTCTGAAGTCGATCATCTGTATCCTCCGGTCGCTTCGATCCTGCTCGATCGGCTCTCACGAACCGATCCGCAGGCGGTTGTACACTTCTAATTGCAGGAGGTGTGCCAGTTTCGGGTCACGTGTATCAAGAGTCATAACAGATATGTTTACAACGAGTTAGTGCTGTCATACTCCTTCCGGGTGGCAACTGTATCTAAGATTTACACACGAAATATCGGGTAGGGCACGACATATCGGAAAAATAATGCGGTTGACATACCCGGCATTGGAGTACCAGGGTGGCTATATCCGGGTCAGGCCAGATCAGATGGGATCGCTCCCGGGCTTCGCGGGGCCCGGGCGCTTGATACCCAGCTTCTTCATCCTTGATTCAAGGGTGGTTGCCTTAAGCCCGAGGGCCTCGGCCGCTCCCCCCTTCCCCCTCACGCGCCAACCGGTCTGCTCGAGCACACGCATGATGTGCTGCCGTTCCATAATGATCAGGGTCTGATCCTCCGCTCCCGGCTGGGACTTCCTTCTGGGCACGTCTACGCGAAGAGTCTTGTCAGTCGCCCGAATCATGGCGCGCTCGATAATGTTCCTGAGCTCTCTTACATTGCCCGGCCAGGAGTATGACTCAAGTTCGTTCATGCTTCTGCGAGATACGCTTTCTACCCGTTTGCCCATCTTTTCATTGAACTCTTTGATAAAAGTCTGAACAAGAGGAGAGATATCTTCCCTGCGGTCCCTGAGCGGCGGGATGGCTATGGGATAGACATTCAGCCTATAGAAGAGATCATCTCTGAATTCCCGGTCCCTGACCGCGTTCTCAAGATCGCGATTCGTTGCAGCGATCACGCGGACATCGACGGAGATGGTTTCTGTGCTACCCAAGCGCTCAAGCTCCCCCTCCTGGAGCACCCGCAACAACTTGGCCTGCGTCTCCCGTGAGAGCTCTCCGATCTCATCAAGAAAGATCGTGCCGTCGTCGGCGACCTCGAAGCGCCCTATCTGTCTGGTCGTGGCACCTGTGTAAGCACCCTTCTCACGCCCGAAGAGCTCGCTCTCAACAAGCGTTGCCGGCATTGCAGCGCAGTTTACGATGACGAGCGGCCGGTCTTTCCTTGGGCTCATGTCATGTATGGCACGCGCAAGCCGCTCCTTGCCGGTACCGGTCTCACCCAGAATCAAGACCGTTGAGTCCGTAGGCGCAACCTGCTCGGCGTGGACCAGGACGGATTTCATAGCGTCGCTCTGCCCCATGATGTCGCCGTGCAGGTGGGCCATTCTGATCTCTTCCCTCAGGTAGATATTCTCTGCCTGTACTCGCTCCTTAAGCGCACTGATCTCGAGGAGCGCGTTTTCAAGTTCCGCCTTGGCCCGCTTGCGCTCCGTGATGTCCTCTCCGGAGCTCAGCGTCCGGGTAATCTGCCCGGTTTCATCTCTTATCGCTGAATTGTGCCACGCGATGATCCTCTCCTCACCACTCCTGGTTACTATCCGATTCTCGAAGTACTCAACAGGCTCTATTTCTCCCGCCATTATCTTCCTGAACGTGTTCAGCACCCTGTCCCTCTCCCCTTCCGGCACAGCTGTTTCGAACCAGTTCTTCCCTATGATGTCCTTCTCGCTGCAACCGAGTAGATCGCAACCACGCTTATTGATGAGGGACACCGTCTGATCACTTTCTATGACTACCATCACGACACCTGCAATATCCAGATACGTCTGCGCCCTTTCCGTTTCGCGCTTGAGTCGCTCCCGCGCCAGCGTCCGCTCGGTGACGTCGTGCGCAACGATGCAGAACCTGTCTTTCCCATCAAGCACCATCTTGAATCCGGATGAGTCAAAGGTCCGCCACTCTCCACTCGCCAACCGGTACCGATACTCCAGGTCTATTCTCTTGGTCTCCGCTGTTACCAAAGCACTCCACGCTGCAGCGGCTCGGTCCAGGTCCTCAGGATGGATAAGGTGCAGCGGCTCTTCCTGATATTCTGAGACGGGGCCGAAGAGTTCGACCCAGGCCTTGTTTGCCCACAAAGGCCTGGCTTGTGCATCAGTAATCGTTATCAGATCATGGCTACCGTCAAACACCAGCCGCAGCCTTTCCTCGCTCTCCACGAGCTCCTGCTCGGTCCGCCTGCGAAGAAGTGCGCTGGCGAGGATCTCCGCAGCCAGCTTGACCTGATCGGGCACGTCGGAGCCCCAGTCCCGTTCACTCCTGAGAGTGGCAATCGTGAGCCCTGCGAACATGGACTCGTGCACCTCCGTTGGAGCGGCGACGAGTGATTTTGTGCCGAGTGACTTATAGACCTCTTTGTCGCTTGACGCCGTCTCCGGCAGATCGGCAAGCCGACTGAATGAAAAGACCCCACCACGTCCCACCCGCGCGTCGGTCCACGGTATTTTGCTGGTTTCGAAACCGGTGGCGTCCGGCAGACCGGGAGCGGCCCACGCATGCGTGACCCGGTACGTTCTTTCTTCCTCAACCGGCCACCAAAGGGTGACGCGATCGACATTGAAGAACTCACCCAGGCGGCGGAGCCAGGTGCGGACCTCCTCGTCGACCTCAGAGATCGGTCCTTTGAGAAAATTCGTAGTCATCTCCACGATAAGGGACTCAAACCGGAGATGCTCTTCAAGCCGTTGCCGGGCCTGGTCCTGCTTCGATTTAGCACCTGTCTTCATCAACCGCCCCTCGGCTTCGGGCGCCACCGACTCCCGTACCCGATTCACCTGACGATGGCCTTTGTATTTCCAACAGGTGTTGTTGCGTTATGACCCTGCAATCTTACACGAATCAGTCGAATCCTTCAACGCTGATTGTGCCGTTAACGAGATTAAGTGCGATCGTTCCGTCCCCGAGCCCCAGGGTACCGGTCAGTGAGACGGATGTGCTCACGAAATCCTGAAGTACCAGACCGGACATGCTGATTGAACCATTCACCAGTGCAGCGGAGAATTCAGATGAAGTCGTCTTTGGGATGCTGAGCTCGATTCCCCCGTTCACGACGTTGACATCTA
Organism: Candidatus Eiseniibacteriota bacterium; assembly: GCA_043810925.1. Taxonomy (GTDB): domain Bacteria; phylum Arandabacterota; class Arandabacteria; order Arandabacterales; family Arandabacteraceae; genus Arandabacterum. Next base: position 9,950 of record JBDRNT010000089.1, on the reverse strand, counting down.
TCATGCCGCCCGAGGGCATCGTTGCCTCAGTAACCACCTGGCCATTCACCAGATTCACGTGGACATTTCCGGTCATGTCCTCAAGGATGATCTGCCCGTTTATGTTGTTTATGTCGAGGTCCAGGCCCGCAGGAACAACGATGTCATAGTGGACCTCATAGATACGCCCGAGCGACTTCTCAGGCTGGACTGTCTCCACCGCAACCTCGGTGGCGGAGTCACCGATATTGACGGTAAGCGATTCGAGATGCGTCTCAGCATCTTGAATGCTCTCCGATCGAACACGTCTTACACCATCAATCACAATGGAATCAGAGCCAGCCACCGCAGTGACGGTGATGCCGCCTGAAATGCCATCAAGTGTCAGCCTGATCTGAGCCGCGACATCAATCCTCTGGTGGAAAGAGGCTTCGGCGGCAAAGTTGGTGTTGGCGACACTGTTGTTCGAATCCACAACGCTTTCGTCCGCGCAACTCAAAAACCAGAGCCACATCAGTACCATTACGAGTAATAGTCGACCGGCAGGCGTGGTTCTCATTTCCAAACACCTCCTTGTCATGGTCACCACACGCATTATAGTCTAAAGGTAGGATCATCGTCGTGTCAACGCGGGACTGGTCCAGAAAACGCAGCCGGGCGATCGGAGGATACTGTGGGACATATGACACTCAAACGGGATTTTGTGAATGTGAATGGCATCAACACGTTCTATAGAGACACGGTCGCGGGTTCGGAAACGGTGCTCTGTCTTCACGGGAGATGGGGGCGAGGTGAAACCTGGGTGAAGATGATAAGGCAATACCACGACCGCTACCACATCATCGCCCCGGATCAGCGAGGACATGGTTTGAGTGACAGACCCCGGGGTGGGTATGCCGCCACGGACTTCGCTCAGGACATGCACGAGTTTCTGACGAAGCTCAATTGCGCACCTGCCATCGTAATCGGTCACTCGATGGGCGCCCGTATGGCCGCCGCGCTTGCAGCCTTTCATCCCGATACCGTAAGGGCCCTTGCCATCCTGGATGAACCAGCCGGCGAGCCTGATCATAAGAATGCCCAGCCGGAGGATGGAATCCCTGTCGATCCCCTGACGAATGATTGGCCCACTCCCTACCCGACATATCAAGACGCAGTGGACCATCTACGCGAGAGATTCAAGCGGGAGACAAACGTCCGCTATTTCCTTGACAGTCTCGTTGAGACCCCCGCCGGCTATGACTACCTCTTTTCCCGTTATGCGATGGGTGCAATAAGTCGTGACTACAGGAACTGGTACGATCTCCTGGATAAGATCAAGTGCCCGGTAATGCTCGCGAGAGGCACGGAAAGCTGGTGTCTCTCAGTGGAAGAGGCCGACAAGATCCGGAAGGCGATACCCAACAGCTACTACTGTGAGATCACGGGTTCCGATCATATGGTCCACACCGACAACCCGGAAGAATTCCACAGTCATCTCGATCGCTTCCTGGACAGTATTCCCGGATAGCTACGAGCCTATATCTTCACAAACACTACTCTCCGGTTGTTTGCCTTACCTTCAGGAGTGGTATTTTCATCAACCGGTTTGCTCTCACCCCAACCCTTAGTCTTCAGCCTGGACTCCTCGATACCCGAGTCAACCAACCGGACTTTTACCGCTGCTGCACGCCGTTCCGATAGTCCCTGGTTAAAAGCCTCCTCACCATCGCTATCAGTATGCCCCTCTATGCTGAACATGATCTCGGGATGATCCTTCATCAGTTTGACGATTTCATTGATTACTCCCATAGATGCCGGCTTGATCGTCGCCTTGCCGGAATCAAACAGGATACCTCTTGTTACTATTTCCCCCTCTGTTTGCAGACGATCATACAGGTCCACTCCGCCTTCAGCTATCCTGATGTACTTTATCAAAGCCGGATCACCGGATCGTACCCCATGGCTGAGTGCTGAGATTGAAAAGGCTGTCGGTTTGCTCGTCACGCTTGGTATGTTCAAGACCCGCGTCTGGTCGAAATAGGCCTTCAGCGCTCTCTTGTTGAACGATATAGCGATGTGATGCCATCCGGTCTCCGCAGAACCTTCACCCGGGTCACCAATGAATTGACCCATACTGACTTTGCTGGCTCGAATAGTCATTTTGTCAAGGTTCTTGAGGTTCAGCATGTAGGCTTCATTGTATTTGTTGTAGAAATAGACATCAAACTCTATCGTAAATACCTCCGGAAGATAATCCTCAACCGTCATCAGCGGAGCGATTTCAGTCTGATTCTGGGCAAAGCTTATTACGTTTTCTTCACCCAGCACCGCGTTTTCCGCATTTCCCTTTATCAAGTCCCACTTGGAGGGAAACTCTCCATTCTGCTCGCCGGCAAGATCATCCTCGAAGATGATTCTGTCCCCGGGGACAAAATCGTACTTCGACCACACCTTCAGTTTCTCATTCTCGACATTCGCTTCGCCTTCTGCACTGCTCGTCTCTTCCTCAGCCTTGCTCTCGTCTTCACTCAGGGCTTCATCAATAGCCTTCTCCACTTCCTCTTCCGCCTTCTTCTCCGCCTTCTTCTTCAGCAGATCGCCGAACTGGGCATGTGCACTTGTGCCAACAAGAAGAAAGACCAAAACAAACACGGCTACCAGCAAACTCGAAGTCTTCATGTTCTACCTCCTCGGACGTTGCATTTAGATTGTACTCTCAATTGATGGCTGGTCAACCCTATTCAAGGAGGATACCGAGAGACTGTAGATATAAGTACTGCCGTCACATGTGGCAGGTCATCCTCGCAAACGTAACATTTGACCGGCTTTCGTCGTCTCTGTATAGTGATCGGCAGGTGTATCCATTGGTTCTTCGAAAGGAGTGTGACCGTGTCTCGAACAACATCTGTATTCTTACTCGCGCTCACCCTGCTTGTAAGTGGTCTCGCCCGGGCGGGTGAGCAGTTCGTCTTCCCTGAGACGCGCGCCGGTGAGATCGCCATGGACTACTTCGAGGCATACAATTCCGGTGATGTCGAGAGGTTGCGCCGGCACTACGCTTTTTATCGCTCTGATGCATCCCTTGCCGAAACCTCACCCGATGAAAGGGCCGAACGGACCATGGGTCTTTACGAACAGACGGGCCCGCTCACACCTGTTGCCGTAATACATGAAACTGAATCCAGTATTACAATCACCGCCCATGCGGAGAAGATCGGGATGTGGGTTGGCTGCGCTTTTCAGCTCGAAAAGGAGGAACCGCACAAGCTGGCTCTCCTGATGATCCAGCCGGCATCTCCACCGGAGATGGCGACCGGCGGAGTTAAGGAGTGGACAGACCTTGCAGATCTCTTGACACAGGTGCGGACCGAGACGGGCATCCCGGCCATCGCAGCAGCCATCATCGAGGATGGTCTGGTCACGGACGCAGCCGTGGTTGGTGTGAGGCAGGTTGGGACGACCGATTCGGCCGGGATCGACGACGGTTTCCACATAGGTTCTGTCGGGAAGTCTGTGACCGCCACAATGATCGGCCGGCTCGTGGAGGAAGGTCTCCTGGACTGGAACATGACTATTGCTCAGGCTCTTGGTGACATGGACATCCGGGTGGAATATCGCGACGTGACGCTCATGCAACTCCTCCAGCACAGGAGCGGTCTCCCCGGTTACCTGACGTTCGAGGATAGTACGGATGCCCGCCTCGTCTCGCTCCCGGGGACGCCGACCGAGCAGCGGAGGGCGTTTGTCGCGGACGTTTTGCAGAGCGAACCGATTGCGCAAGCTGGTTCAGCAGTGAATTACTCGAACGCGGGTTACGTGGTTGCCGCGCTGATGGCTGAGGATGCGAGCGCGAGCAGTTGGGAAGAACTCGTGAGTCATCATGTGTTTGAGCCGACAGGGATGAAGAACACCGGCTTCGGCTGGCCGGCGACCGAGGCTCGGCCGGACCAGCCGAGAGGCCACTACTATGAGGAATCGGCCTTTCGCGCCCAGGGTATCGGTGAGTACCGATTAGGGGATTTCCTGGCTCCTGCCGGTGACATCCATGCATCGATAGGTGATCTTGCTCTGTATGCCAAGATGCATCTCGATGGACTCGCCGGTCACGACGGCCCGCTAAGAGCTGCCACGATCAGGCAGCTACACGCGGATCCGGAGACGCCAGACGACCGGTTGCGCTACGCCTGCGGCTGGATGATCGTGGAAAAGGAAGGCCTGCGAACCGTGCATACCCACAGCGGCAGCGCCGGGACCTTCTACGCAACGGTTGAACTCTATCCTGACGAGAACCGCGCGATAGTCGTTCTTGCAAATGCGGGCGCCGGTGCGGGGGCGGCCGAGAGCATCATAAAGGCGATCAATGAGCGTGCGAAACCCCGTACGCGCTGAGATGTCTCCATTCACACCGAAAATGACGCCGGGCGCTCACTTCAATACGACGAGCTTCCGTGTATCCGAGTGAATACCGGCCTGCAGTCTCAAGAAGTAGACACCGTTACTGAGATCGCCGACCTCAAGAGTGCACACGTGCTCCCCGGCAACCATGTGGGAATTCACGACCGCAGCAACCTTCTTGCCAAGAACATCGTACAGCGTGACGCTGACAAAACAGGCCTCCGCGACCGAGTATCGAATCGTCGTCGAGGGATTGAACGGATTGGGATAGACCCGGTTGAGTCCCGAAGCAAAGGCACCGGTCCCGGCCCCTCCTGCCCCGGCTGTAACATATAGATCGATCGCGAACTCCGGGCGGTCGATGAAGGGATTGCGATTAGCCTGCATTGTGTAGATCGTAGCGTTTCGTTCAAGTTCCTTCCGGCTGACGGGATCCTCAGCATGCCACTCAAGCAGCATGTCAATCGCCCAGGATAGTAGGTCTGCCCCATCCGTCATCGGGCTTCCCGGCCATGCGGCATCTTCTGTGTAGTACCTGGTGGCCATGTAGAAGTACGTCCGTGCAAGATCGCCTTTGTACTCGTCGATCGGCTCAAAAACGGTCCCCGAATACCCCGGGTAGGCACACGGACCCACCTTACTTGCATTGAGCGACACCCACACAGGCGAAGTGACCTCCCCGTATGGGTAAACACCGCGGTTACCGTTTACGTGCGCATCACAGGGGTACAGCGCGAAGAGGTCGGAATTCATGGGCGCCACGTCCCCACCAAACCAGCTCTTGGGCCACGAATGCTCACGAGTGTAGCCCATTCCTTCCTGGCCGCCGACGCCACCCTGATCAACACCAAAGGTGTACTCATACGGCGGAGTCCCGCCCGGAACGTCGGAGTAGATGTCCCACACCTTCCCATTGGGCTTGTCGTCGGTAGTATAGAAAGCGCTCCAGGCATAGTCATAGCTGTAGGCGGTATGGCTCTTGATGATGTCATGAAGCGCAGCCCTCAGAGCTTCGCCACCGAGACCCTCAGCGCTGTCGTAGTAACCCTCGGGAATGCCGGTGTCCATGAAGTTAAAGACCTCACTCACGTCAACCATGACGTTCCCGTAGAGATCTTCGACACCGTTTACCGTGAGCGTATGCTCACCCTCGGACATGATCGACACCGTCAAAAGGACTTGATCAGGTGGTCCCCCACCTGTCTCTGCATCCACAACGCCCAGGCTGTCGACCGTGTAATTGCCGCTCGTTTCGGCGCTCGTCTGCTCCACTTCTTCAGAGAACGTAACGAGAACCGTCGTATCACTCATAGCGGCAACGCAGTCAATGACCGGTGGCGAACCATCCGCCACCCAAACAACATCGTTCTCATCCCTCGGCTCAATCTTGAAAGTCCCGTAGGTTAACGCGACGGGGCCCATGACGTCATATGACGTGCCGAGTGTAGGTGCGAAACCGTATCCCATGTCATCTACCAGGCAGGTTCCGCTCCCGTCGTCTATCTCCCATTCTCCAAGACCCGCGTGGGGATTCGTGCAGACGGCGCCCTCGACTCTTACAAGCACGCCTTCGTAGGCTTCTGAGGCAGCACCGGCCGTCGAGACGATTACAACCTCGGGCAGAGTCACTCCCGAGGAATCAATCACAACAAGCGCACCCACCAGGAGCGTGTTACCCGCATGGCCGGACGCGTCGTTTTCCGTCACCATGCCTCGAACACTGACTGAATCGCCGATTGCCGGCGCGGCCTCACTCTCCACCCAGATGCCGTTCCACGCACCACTTCCATCCTGCATTGTGAAGTAGGAACCATATTGGGCGGTTACGACTCCGTGTGTGATGACGGTGTTCCCATCATACGGGGATGCGGGCACTTCACCCTGGATCTGATGAATCGTGAGCGCGTACGGTACAGAGTAACTCCGAAGGCCGGAGGTGCTTGTGCCGGCCGAGTCATTGCTTGCCTGGATCTCGAATGAGATCACGGTCCCCTCGGGCTGCCCGGGTATGGGCGTGTCCGTCCCATACGTGCTGTCCAATACCAACGACATCCCAATTTCATTCGGAAGCGGCGATGGTGTTGTTCCCCAGCGAAGCACCACTGCGGTAATGGTCGCGACAGAATCGGTGACATCGGCGTAGACGTCAATATCGACTCCAGCGGCGGGAAACGCGGGATCCGTGACGATGTTTGATATGGAAGGGGCCGGCGGTGGAGGTTCTGCATAATGAACGCCCGGGCTGCCATCGGTCGGGTAATTCGCAGGTACCGCGGTCCATTCCGAAGGAGTGTAGGTCGTGTTCGGGGCCGTGACACCGTAATTGCGGACGTAGTCGCCGTTCTCAAACCTGGTGGCATCGACAACGGCATAGTCGATGATGACGTCGGCTGAGTCGAGCAACTTGGCGCCGTCACCGACCTTCCCGTTCCAATCGCCATTGCTGGAAGACCAGGCCTCAAGAGGAAAATCCACCTGAAAGACTATGGTTGTGGTCTGATCGCCCGCAACAAGAGCCTGACCGGGATTGATCACGCCCGAGAGGTCCCACGTGAATATGTCGGCCGTGTTGCCCACGGCAACCAGTGACCAGCCTGTAAGATCGACTGCGACACTGCCTGAGTTAAAGATCTCGATGAACCGGTCGGTGTTGTAGTTATACCGGGGATCACACATCTCTGAGATCAGGATGCCTGACTGTGCCCATGAGGCGATGAGCCCCAAGAACATGACGCTGCAAATGACCGGTCGAATCAGGGAGTATCTCATGTTGCCCCTCATATTGCCGATTCTGACGTTTCGTGGACGCACTATATGTTATCACATAATGGTTGGTTCTTCAACTGGAATAGCCCTTGCTCGATGACCTTCAGTCGGTGACCCTGTCTATACCGATTCTAAACCGCCTCACGGAATGATTCAGATAGACCGGGCTGCGCCGGAAGGTTACCTGTACATCGACTTGATCGTACCCCAGGTGGTCGGTTCGGTTGCCGGTTCGCCGCAGCCTTCGGGCTCTGCCCCGATATGGCCGCAGTCGACGCCATCAGGGTGATTCCCCGGCAGGCAGGGCGAGATCCCTTGTACCCTGTAGTCATCGCCGATCAGGTCGCAGAACATGGGATCAGCATGGAAGTTGCCATTAACCCCGTTCTCTCCGGCGATGTAACCGACGTAGTCGCCTCCGTTGCCATACACGTCGCAGCATTCGATATTGACGGTCGCACCGTAACAGCAACCGTCTACAGCGTTACCACTGTTGAAAGCGATCACGGAGGTCTCAATATTGGCCCGGGCATACCACCCGACTGAAATGACAGGTCCCGCGCTCGCCGAGTTCCGGACAATGGTGCAGCCGCTCAGCGATCCATAGCCTTCATCGGACACATGGAGTACACATCCATTGTCCCAGAAGGTGCATCCCGAACCATAGGTTTCGCACCTGAATCCGCTCTCGATCGCGCCTGCAGGATTATCTGCAAAAACACAGTCTGTCGCCCAGACATAGGGATATCCTCCCATACCGGGAGAGCCACTCGCTTTGAGCGCAATCCCTGTATTGTCAATGAGTATGCAGTTACGAACCGACACGCTGGCGTTGCAGGAAGCATTGACTGCGGTACTTGCTCTTGTTATCTTTATGCCCTCGATTATGCCACCCGCACCGCCCCCCATAGAACAGCTGGCGATGTTGATACAGGTAACGCTGGCATACTGGCAATTTATCACACAGGCTTCCGGGTTCCCGCTCTCAGAGATGATTCTAATGGCCTTGGCGTATACACTGGTACTCCTGTTGTCGGCCCCTGTGTACACGCCATCGGCGAGAAGAAGCGTATCCCCGGATGCGGCGGAGTCCTCACCCGCACTGATAGTCGGTACATCACCCGTGCCGTCAGGCTTGATATACCATGTACGGGCTGAAGCACAGTGCCACGCAATCAGCATGGTCACCGTGAACAGCAGGACCTCTCGTCTCATATCTCGCACCTCCCTGATACGACTATACCAAATTGGTGCGGCATGATAGAGGGGCTAAATTGGTGTCCCTCTCTATTCCGAGTTTAAACCGCCTTGTGAAATGGCTGAATGAGATGGATCTGTTACAGACAGCAGAAACCAGGATCACCTGTACAACGACTTAATCGCTCCCCAGGTGGCAGGCTGCGTTCGCGTCGGTCCACAGCTGCAACCTTCTCCCCACGCGCCTATCAGGCCGCAATCATAGCCATCCGGGTGATTCCCAGGCAGGCAGGGAGATTCATCACAAAGATGAAAGTCACCCATATCGGCAAAGCAGAACGAGGGGCAGGCAGAGAAGTTGCCCCGGATTCCGTACTGATCCTGTATTTCCGAAGGCCAGTCATCTACTTCGTTACCATATATATTACAGCAGGTGAATACTGCCCCAGCCTGATACCCGAGCCCTACAGAGCGACTAAGCTTACCACTTGCTACAATCACGTTGTCGAAGGTGGCGACCCACCCGGCTTCATGGGAGGTGCCGTATATGTCTGAAGCGTTAGGGGCGCTATTCCCGTAGAATGTCACATTCGTAAAAGCCGGGGAGCACTCATGAAACCACACGCCACCTGCGTAGGTATCCGAGCTATTATTCGCTATCGTGCACCCGGTGAAGTACGGTGAGGCGTTTCTGCAATGGATCGCACCACCCCAACGGTAGCTGGTACTACCTTCAAAGAGGCAGTCAGTAAGAACCGGCCTGGAACCGTAACAGCAGTATAGAGCCCCACCCCCCGCGATATCACCACCTCTGGTAGAGTTGTGCAGAAAGATCACGTTAGTGAGCTCGGGAGATGATTGAGTGTGACACTCCATTCCTCCACCTCCATACCGGGCGAAGTTGTCACGCAGCACAACCTCCCTGATCGTCGGCGAGGCTTCATAACAATCTATACCGCCCCCACCACCATCCTCCCAATGACCATTCTGAACTGTGACCCCTCAAGCGCAGAAGCCGAACTCGTACCGGAGCCGAATCCGAATCCACGGTGCGGGTCCAATTCGCTTCCCTGGCAGTCTATGATACAAAGGTCGGGGTCCCCATTTTCCGATCGCACTGTGACTGCCTTTGTATAGAAGACTATATCGCGGTTACCTGTTCCCGTGTAGACTCCATCTGCGAGCAACACCAAATCACCCGCGGCCGCAGAGTCTATCCCAGCCTGGATGCTTGGCGCATCCCCGGTTCCATCAGGCGTGATGTACCAGGTTTCCGCCGCAGATGAGCAGGCCAAAGCCAATATCATGACTGCGAATACCAAGATTTCTCGTCTCATCTCTCGCACCTCCCGATTCGCAGCATAGCACAGCCGCGCCGCGATTGCATCAGAAATCAGGAGATTGCTTCGTCGCTTCGCTTCTCGCAATGACACAGAAAAGCAAAGGCCCTTCACTTGAAGGGCCTTGAGAAGTGTCCCTCTCTATGCCGAGGGGTATAACCGAAAGTTGTGGACGGGATAAGGAAGAGGCGTATCCTTCTTGTAACCAGAAGACCCTGCTATATGCAGGCAGAAAGGATACGCCTTGTGAGGAAGGATACACTGGTAGAGGTAACAGATCAAGGAGGAAAT
>JBDRNT010000088.1:0-6542 GCA_043810925.1 Candidatus Eiseniibacteriota bacterium | reverse complement strand
ATTACATGAGGAGAAGACGAGGCTGATCGAGTTTGGCTGTTTTGCAGCTGGACGGCGTAGGCGGTGTGGAGAAGGGCGGCCTGAGACGTTCAACTTCTTGGGCTTCACCCACTACTGTGCCAAGACAAGGAGAGGGCGCTTCATCGTACTGCGCAAGACCCAGCGGGAGCGAATGATACGGAAGATGAAGGAGATGCGAGGCGAGATGTGGTGGCGCATGCATCACCCAGTGCGCGAGCAACACGCCTGGCTGAGCGCGGTGCTACGCGGGTACTATGCCTACTACGGCCTTACCGGAAACAGCCGGAGCCTGGGGTGCTTCCGTTACCAGGTCTGCCGTGCTTGGCATCATGTACTCATGCGGCGAAGTCAGAAGCGCCGCATGTCGTGGGTGCGTTTCGCTGAGCTCCTTAAGGTCTTTCCCTTACCGTGGCCGCGGATCGTATATCTCTGGTGCCGCTCAGAGGCCTGATCAGGTTACCCGCCTGAGGAGCCGGATGCGGAAAAGCCGCACGTCCGGATCTGTGAGGGGGGCGTCGGGTGACCGGCGCCTCTACTCGACCAGGTTCCGCCACGCGGGATCATCACCTCTCTACCCCTGCCGTGAGCTGCAAGGTCCGAGATGATCCTTGAATCCTTGCTGTCGTTCTTCTCCGGGGAGTTGTCTTCGAGTTCCTTTACCTTCTTGGTATGGGCAGGATTAATGCCTACCACTGAATAGCCACCCCAGGTGAGAAAGTGCATCAAGGCATGCCCATAGTGGCCGGATGACTCTACGGCAAAAACGATCGCCCTCAGGCCCGAGCTGGATCTCACGGATTCGGCTCTGGCAAGGAGCTTCTCGAACCCGCGGCGATCATTGGAGAATGAGAAGGCCTTCTTCTTGGTACCATCGCCCAGGCGAATCGTGGCTACATGACGTCGCTTTGCTACATCGATGCCGACCACCAACACCTCCGCCTTGATTACCGCTCCACGGTTTGCTTTACTATACATGGGTTGCCTCCTTGCTAATTGAGCCAAAGACCTGCACTTCTTCGACTCAACAGCTTGGGGCAACCTCCTCACTTTTTCAAGGCTGCCTTTGCCTGCCTACTGGGTTATAGCACTCTCCCCGGACAAATGTCTGAGAGCGTGATTTTGTGGGACAGGATAGGCTTTGGTGTGACGTGCTGTTGCCTGCGCTATGACACTTCGGGTATTGGCTCCGCGGAACCCCCTTTTTGCTAGTAGCCTCGAGCCTCCTCTAGGGCCGCAAGCCTCTGCTTGAGTATCTCGTTTTCAGCCATCAGGCCTTGGCTTATGGAACGCAACTCATCACTCTCAGCCTTGATCTCCTTTATGGATTCCACCAAGACCGGAATGATCTCCGAATAGGCCAGGGCCTTATCGCCATTGGGCCCATCACCTACAATCTCCGGAAGCACCTGCTCGACCTCCTGGGCTACCAGTCCATAATGCCTACCCCTAGGCAGACCGCGGTCGGGGTACTGCTCCGTGCGCCAAAGGAAGGACACGCCGTTTAGGAGCAGAACCTTGCCAAGGGCATCCTCTATCCCGCGTATGTCTGACTTTAGCCTCCGGTCTGACCCTTGCCAGCCTCCGGTCGAGTACGCAGTCCCGTTGACGCATAGTCGATAGCCCTCAGGATCGGTCGCGCCGATTGCGACATTGCCTGTTCCGTTCTCGAAGGTGACCCTGTCGCCATTCTGATAGAAACGAAGATCCTCTGAGACTGAGTGCTTGTAGATGGCCCAAACCTCCGAGGAAGGATCGCCTGCCAGCTTGAAATTGACTTCCGGATTGGCAGAGCTGGCCTCGATCAGTACCCTCGGGCCATCCCCCACAATATGGAGCTTCCGGTCGGGAGCAAGTGTTCCCAGTCCTATTCTGCCAGTTGCGAAATCGCCATAAATAAGAACATCCGCGGCATCCTGCCCATTGGCGATGTAGAGATTGTCGGAGCCGGTCTCCCAGTAACCCGCGTTATAGCCAACACACACATTGTAAGAGCCTGCCTCGTTTCGATAGCCGGCAAGAGTGCCGAGGTAGGTGTTGTAGGAGCCAGTTGTGTTGAAGTTGCCTGACACGGTCCCCGCGAACAAGTTATCCTCGCCATGAGTGTTTGCCTGGCCAGCTTTATCGCCTATGAAGGTATTGGCGCCACCATCATCATTGGATGCTCCTGCACGCTCTCCCACGAATGTATTGTAGCTCGCGGAAGCGTTCCCCGCGCCTGTAAAAGACCCTACAAAGACATTGCCGGCACCGGTGTTCTGACGGCCAGCCAGGTATCCAATGAATGTGTTGTCGCCGGTATACTCATTGGAATAGCCTGCTCGATATCCGATGTAGGTGTTGTTGAACGCCCGGTCATGGTACCCTGCACTATCTCCAACAAACGTGTTGTAATACATGCTCTCGTCTGTTCCCGTGCCGACACCGATCGCCAGGCTTCTTGACCCAGGCCGGTGGATTGTCTTCTCCCCTTCGATCTCATAGTACGCCGACGTGTTGATGCTGCCTTCCACATCAAGCTTTGTCGCCGGGCTGACCGTTCCTACGCCCACGTTCCCTCCCTGAAGGAATGTCATCGTAGGGCCGAAACTCGCGTCCTCGATCATCAGACTGTTGCCGCCGGAGGGTGTGAGTATGAACCAGTCAGGACTGCCGGCGGTCTGAAGACTGATGACAGCCGCCGCATGAGACCCTGAACGGTTGAGGGCGATCTCGACCTGATCGGATGAGGCTACCTCAAGTTGGGCACCTGGAGTCTCAGTTCCGATTCCCACGTTGCCGTCATTATCCACGTATAGCGCATCCACAGGATTACCATCGGCGGCATCCAGCGAGTGACCGTCACCCACGCCACCAACATCATCAGTCCCATCCGCGAACCCCGCAGGCACGTTCTTAAGGTTGGTCCAATCGATCGGGTTAAGAGGCTGGTTGATTGAACCGGGGGTGTTCAAATCTTCCTGAGTATAGTAGCGGTCGTCATGGAGGTGGCCGGTGTCGGCGAACGCGTCGGCGTTGAGCCCGTCGACCATGTCCGCGTCCAGACCGCTTCCGGCCCCGTCGTTCCCGGCGGTCCATGCTGTACCGTTTATCTTGCTGGGATCTATGGATGCATCGCCGGATATATCATCGTCTGTGATCTCTCCGTCGGTAATCATCTCACCTGTGATGGAATTGAGCTCATCCTCCTTCATGTAAGCATCTGGACCGCATCCACCGAGGCTGTCTGAATCTGCTGCGTGAAATGCATAAGGTACGCTCACCAGCTCACGTCGGGGCACCAGTATCTCTGTGTCCACCTCCACCTCAAGCCAGCACACACCATCGAATGGGATATCTATGGGACTTACGCCACCCAGAATCACCGACACCACCCCAGCTGAGTCTCCCATCACAGACCGTGATTCAGACCATAACAGGGTCCCGTCGATCAAAGCATCATAGAGCTTGAACGTCATACTGTGAGTCCCAGGAAGGGGCTCGCCCGACGCCGAGTCGACCAACCTGCCCTGGTAGTTGATCTTCTTCGGGATCTCACCGAAGCCCGGACTTGCCATAGTGACGACCAGCGCCGCCAGCAAGCATATTCCAGCAAATGCATACACCTTATCAAGCATGGTGTCTCCTCCTCTCATCGCGCCGAGCCCACTTTCCTCGCATGCCCTCAATCCTTCAGCAGATTCATCAAAGCGATAAGCCAAAGGATTGTACCACGGATGCCCTTGACGTTGAACCAACAACTGCCGAAGCGGTTGGCCACCCGAAACCTTCTTTGAAGCAGCTCGGGAGGGCCTATGGCTGGGAAGGCATCCTACCCCGCCACAGTGTCAAAGCGGTCGACCACGAGACACTGGACAGATACGCGGGGAAGTACCGGATCCACTCGGATGCTACGATATCGGTCCGCAGAGACGACAACCGGATGCTCGTCAAGCTCACGGGCCAAACCAGAGACAAGGATGTTCCCGATTGCCGAGAAGGCCCTTGTCAAATAGAGTCTCGTTACAAGGCCGTCCGCCGGAAGTGGGGCCACTATCAGAGGGAGATTCACGCTTTCAGACATTGGAGTGGCTCCCCAGTCCAATGTCTCAAAGCGTCATTCTGTGGTATAGCGTAGCCATTGTGGTAACGCGCATGGCGAGGGGTCAAATACGCCTATCGCTCTCTCCTAACCATGGTGGCCAAGTTGTCCGGGACACGGCGATCCGTGTAGAATTCCGTCCACAACGCGTCCCTCCTTTCGATGCAGCAATACATGGGGTTCCAGTCGGCAACGACGGTGCCCCGGTGGGAGCGTAGGTCTTGCGGACGTCGAGTACGGATGTGCAGATAGTGCTGAAGTCTCAGCGGATGGGCTATGCCTTGCGTACGGAGACATCTGTCGGGAGTACCTATTGTTGACGATTTCCGTTGTAGTGAGCCGATCGGAGATGAAAACAAAGGAAGAATACCCGGCTTCAGGGGAAGTCGGGGTAAGTGTGATGGGAGGTGGGGACTATGATGAGATCAAACAAGGAAGTGGTAGAGCGTCAAGGAAAGACAGGAAGGTCTCGGGATACGGGGTACGATCAGGCGAGCCTGCTCGCGAGAGTGCTCGATCAGCTCGAGGTGGTGAGGGGACCAGATAATCGCGGTGAGTATGTTGCATGGTGCGTCTTCCATCCGGACGGTCATGGCAAGCCTCCGCATGAACCCAACCTATACGTATCAGAGAGGGGTTTTAAATGCCATGCATGTGGAAAAGGTGGGAGTCTTGAGTACCTGGCCAGGTCCTTGGGCATTTTGGAGCCGTCCGGACAGCCAGAAGCTACGTATGGCTACAAGAATGAGCGGGGCAATCTGCTGTATCAGGTTCTGCGTTATCCATCGAAACGATTCTCCTGCCGGAGGCCCGATGGGTCAGGCAGCTGGACCTGGAATCTGAATGCGACCAAGCGAGTTCTGTATCGGATCCCCGAGCTCGTGGCGAATCCTGACGCAACGGTCTATTTGGTTGAAGGCGAGAAAGACACTGACACGCTGGCAAACGCCGGGCTTGTGGCAACGACCAACCCGGGTGGTGCCGGCAAGTGGCGCGAGGAATACTCAGAGACCCTGGCTGGCCGGGACGTGGTGATCCTGCCTGACAACGACGGTCCCGGCGAGAAGCACGCACAGGAGGTAGTGGAGAGCATATCCCGCGTAGCCAAGAGCGTGAAGATTGTACGCCTTCCCGCGCTGGCCCCCAAGGGCGATGTCTCAGACTGGCTGCAGGCCGGTCATTCTATCGAAGAGTTAAAGTCCCATGTGGAGACCATTCCTGCGTTCACACCCTCGCAAGACGATGCCGCTGAAAGCAACGGGCAACACGGTAAACCCTCGCAATCCGACCGCATGATATCCCTGCTTTCTCAAGAGGAGGTTACGCTGTTCCCTGACGAGACGATGGAGCCCTGTGCAAGCGTGCCTGTGAACGATCACTTTGAGGTCTGGCGTTGCGATAGCAGCCACTTTAGAGACTGGTTAGCGGGACTGCTGTGGCGGCGCGAGCAGAAGGCTCCGAGTACCGAGGGCATGAACTCGGCCCTCAGTGTGATCCGAGCGAAGGCCAGGTTCGACGGTGACAAGCGGGAGCTGCATAACCGTGTTGCATGGGTTGATGATGCCATCTGGTACGATCTCTCGGATGAGAAGTGGCGTGCTGTCAAAGTAACAAACGAAGGATGGGAACTCGTACACGAACCCCCGATCCTGTTCCGCCGCTACAGCCACCAGGACGCACAGGCCGAGCCGGTACCCGGGCCATGCAATCTTGCAGATCTCCTACGCCTCATCAACATCCGTGATGAGGCAGAGGGCCGTTTGCTTCTGGTCTATATAGTCGCTTGCCTGATACCGGATATCCCTCATCCGGTCATCGTGTTCCACGGGGCCCAGGGCTCGGCAAAGACCACCGCACTCAAGATGCTGAGGCGGCTGATAGACCCATCAGCTATCGAATCTCTGGCGCTGCCTCGAGATGACAGAGAGCTCATCCAGACCCTTTCGCATCACTGGGCACCATATTTCGACAACGTCACAGAGTTGCCCCGTTGGATAAGCGGCGCATTGTGTCGGGGAGTCACAGGGGATGGATCGTCGAGGAGGAAGCTCTACAGCAATGATGAGGATGTGATCCACCGGTACCGTCGGTGCATAGGCCTGAGTGGAATCAACGTGGCTGCACAGCAACCGGATCTGGTCGACCGCTGTCTCTTGATCGGCCTGGAGCGAATCGCCGACCAGGACCGAAAGACGGACAAAGAGCTCTCGGCCGCATTCGAAGCAATGCGCCCACGGTTGTTCACTGCTGCCTTGAGTACCCTGGCGCGTGCAATGGCACTTCTTCCATCAGTCAGACAGCCGCGCCTGCCCCGAATGGCGGATTTCGCTCACTGGGGCTGTGCGATTGCAGAGGCGTTGGGATGGACGCAGGAAGGCTTCCTGCAGGCACTGAACGCAAATGCCAGATTGCGTGACGAGGAGGTCCTTGAGAGCAGCCCTGT
>JBDRNT010000087.1:0-13443 GCA_043810925.1 Candidatus Eiseniibacteriota bacterium | reverse complement strand
TTGCTCCATACGCCCGACAAAGTGGTCTTCGAGACCGAGTCTAATCCAATCCGCGCCGGAAGACGCATGGCCGGATTCAGTGTGCTCTCAATCACGGGACGCACCGCGCTGAGGTGGTTCCCGGCCAACGAGCAGGGCCTCCTGATGGGAAAGGTGACCCGGGAAGACCTGTCCTGCCCGACTGCATCGGAGTCCGCGACCTGGGGATCGGTTAAGGCCCTTTACAGGTAAGCTAGACTCCGCCTATTTTCATCTCACCTATTCTTATCGTCGGAGTGCTGGCTGCGTGCCTGAGATGAAGATCATCGCCGATCACGTCCACCGCCCCCAGCATGTCGATGATATTCGAAGCTATGGTCACCTTCTTGACCGGGTGCGCAACCTCGCCGCCCTCGATCCACAGACCCTTGGCCCCACTTGAAAAATCCCCGGTTGAAGCGTTTATACCCACCCACCAACCGGCAAGCGAGAGCAGCCAGAGCCCGGACTCAGTCGTCTTCATGATCTCATCGGGCGAGGCCGTCCCCCCCTCAACAAACAGATTGGTGTAACCAACTGCGGGTAGAGCCCTGAAACCATCACGTCCGGCATTACCCGTCGTGGCAAGGCCCGCCTTTCTCCCGCTTCTCGAATCGAAAAGGTAAGACCGGAGAGTACCGCCGTCAACGATAACGGTTCGGCCGCTTGGCGTACCCTCGGCGTCGAAGAGACGGCTTCCGATGGCGCCCGAAATCGTGGGGTCGTCAACCACGGTCACGAGGGGTGAGGCAATCTGCTCACCTATCCGTCCCCCGAGCAGCGACAGGCCGTCGGCGACGTTTCGGCCGTTTATCATCGCAAACAAATGCCCTAAGAGCGCGTAACCGGTGTCCCTGTCGAAGATGACCGGGGCATTCTGCGTTGAGAGCGTTTTCCCGCCGATGAGCGACGTGGCTTTCCAGCAGGCTTTGCTTGCTATCCTGGACGGAGGATCGAGGTCTTCAAAAAACCTGCTCTCGCTCCGCTCGCCGCCGCTTTCAACCTCACCGTCGCGTTCGGCAACGACATCCACACCCACCGAGAAGCGAGTTGAAGCCGAATGCTGGAAGACTCCCTTTGTGTTTGCAATGACCGTCTCGACCTCGGAGTCCTCGTAGGAAAGCTCTCCGATCTTGGAGATCGACGGATCGTAGGCAAAGCAGAGTGTCTCGACATCCTTAAGAAGGTTGATCTTCCGGTCATAGGCCACACTGACTATCGCATCGTCATAGGTTTCCACATCACCGGCGGACCGGGCAGGTTCGACCAGCGAATTGAATTCATCCGGGGTGGCGTTCCTCGCCAGATCGACACCCTTCTCAACCGCACGCTCAAGTGATGCCTCGCGAAGATCGGAACTATGTACAAAGCCCATCCTTTGGTCGTCGATAAGTCTGAGGGCGAATCCACCGGCATCCGTGTTCTGAAGCCGCTCAACCTCTTGATCTCTTAGTGTGACTTCGAGGCCGCGGGTCTTCTGGACATAGACCTCACCCTCGGTAATACCGCTCCCTTCGATCAGACCGAGCAACCGCTTTGAAAGCTTCTCTGCATCCACCTTGCCCTCCTAGCCTCTGCCTCCAACGGTTATACTGGCGATTCGCAGCGTCGGTGCTCCCGAGGTGACCGGCACCCACTGGCCCTTGCCACAGGTGCCCGGCCAGAAATCGACATCGTCTCCGACCATGTCGATTCGCTTGAGGATCTCAGGTCCATTACCTACGAGCGTTGCGCCTCTGACGGGAGCGCCGATCTTCCCATTCTCGATCAGGTATGCTTCGCGCACACCAAAGGTGAAGTCACCCGTTGAAGTATCGACTTCTCCACCACCGAGATGGCGGGTGAAGATGCCCTTCGGCGTCGCCTCTATGATCTCTTCGGGTTTGCTGTCACCCGGAAGCAGATGCGTGTTCGTCATCCTTACCAGGGGATAGTGCATATAGGACTCCCGCCGGCCGTTCCCGGTGGGTTTGGCCTTAAGCTTCCATGCCGTCAGGAGATCGTACATGTAGCCCTTGAGAATCCCGTTCTCAATGAGAACATTCTCCTGGGACGGCGTACCCTCATCGTCGTAATCGAATGAGCCTCTGAGATTAGGCATCGACCCATCATCGACTATGCTCACGAGATCCGAACCGACCCTCGTACCCACCAACCCGGTATAAAACGAGGTCTTCCTCTCCACCCCATCGGCCTCCAACCCATGTCCCACGGCCTCATGAAACACAACGCCACCGCCGGAACCGATCACCACGGCAGTCTCGCCCCCCGGAGCTTCGCCTGCGTCGAGCATATCAACAGCCTGTCTGGCACTCTCCCGGGCTGCCTCTTCAGCGAACGCGAGGCTGGCGTATTCAAAGCCCCGTTTGGCGCTCCTTCGGACGTAGCCGGGATGCTGCTTTGAGTCCCGCTGGGCGAGCGTGCTTACCGTTATCCAGACGAGCGGAACCTCATGGGTGACCATAACACCGTTGGAATTGGCGAGTACGATCCGCTTCATCTCGTCCGTGTAGTTGACTCTGACCTGCTTTATGGCCGGATCGTACGCACGCGCAATGCTGTCGGCATGAGCGGCAATCTCCACCTTTCGGGCAGACTCGATCTCATCCGGGGATACCTCATAGGCGACAATCCCGCGCCCACCCTTCTTGGTGAGCTCCTTGATCTTCGGCTCTGCCCCTCCCTTGGCCATCTGCGAAGCCACCCCGGCCACCCGCTTGAGTTCCTCCTCCTCCCAGGAATCACAGAAGGCATAGCCCGTCTTCCAGTCACTGAGAAGACGCACCCCACCACCCCTGTAGATTCCGCATTCAACGGATTCCACCTTGCCGCCGGCAAGACTCACGGTGGTGCGATCCACCTGTTCAAGATATACGTCTGCGAACTGGCCGCCACTAGCGAGGGCAACCTTGAGAACCCCCGCAAGATCAGGAGGCAGGACGTCAGCGGCAAGCAATTGATCCCGGGCCACAAGATCCAGGAAAGCGGGTGCTCCCAGGGCAATTATGCTGCCTTTGGCCGTCAGTTTTACAAAATCCCTGCGTTTCATCATGTTCACCCCTCAAGATCAACCAGCTACCATCTCTCACCCATCTCAATCAAGTCAAAAATCTCCTCCACCGGTCTTATGCCGCCCCGGGCCCCGAGGACCGTACAGTTAAGGGCCGCAGCCGCGTTTGAGAAATCAAGGATGCGCTGAAGTTCCCAGCCTTTCGTGAGACCATAAACAAACGCGCCGTGAAAAACATCACCTGCACCGGTGGAATCGATGCAATCCACCTTGAAACCCTGTGATCGAGTGAAGCCCGCTTCGCCGAGCCCCATCGCGCCTTCTTTCCCCAGGGTCGACACCACGCACACCGGCCCTGTGTCCTTTATCGCCCGGAGGGCGTCTTTGACGTCGCTCTCACCCGTGAAGGCGCGGGGAAAATCCTGGGAACAGACGACATACCGGGAGGCTTGAATCATATCCCCCGTACCGGGCTTCACGGTTTCGGCATCCACCACCACTCCGACACCCGCCTCGCTCGCGATCGCCGCAGCCTTTGCAGCGGCATGGGAGTCATGCCCGTCCAGCAGCAGGAACTCACCCTGCTTGACTGCTTCCGCGGGCACCTCGTCGGGTGTTATCTCAAGTTCCTTATCCCTCCGCCATATGATCGTCCGCTCTCCCGTACGCGCATCGACCAGAATAAAAGCAAACTGGTTGAGCGCGCCATCGACCCGGACGACATGGTTGAGGTCGATGCCTTCTTTTTCAAGGGCCCCATAGGAGAACTCACCCATCTCATCACCGCCGACCTTGCCAATGTACTTGGCCTTAAGGCCCCACCGGCTGCACGCGACGAGCGCGCTGGCCACCTGACCTCCACCCGCCCGCTTGAAGTCCGTCATTCGGAGCTTCTCCTCATACCTGGGAAACCTGGGTATCACGCAGAGATGGTCGACCGCATTGAGTCCCAGACCAACGACATCGAACTTGAAGGCCCCTCGCTCTTCCGGCATCACACCTCCCGCTCCTTCCACTTACCCCTTCTGAACCACACCACGAGCATTCCAAGATAGATCGCATTGGCAAGGATCATGAGGATCCACATAACGGTCGCGGTAGATCCTAACACATAGACAAAGATGGCCGTAAGGGGTATCTGAAAGGTCCAGGACGTGAGAAGTCCTGCTATGGTGGGGGGCCAGGTATTGCCGGAACCGAAGAACGCCGAGGAGAGCGCGATCGCAGTCGCTGCGAACGGCTGGGCGATCGCGAAGTACATCAGGACCTCAGCCCCGCGGATCTTGACCTCCGGGGAGTTCCCGAAGACATGCATTATCTGCTGGCCGAATACGATCTCAAGCGTTGAGAGCGTGACCGCCAGACCGAGGGCAAGAAGCCCCGCGTTCCTCGCGCTGATCCCGGCACGATCAGGCTTGCCCGCACCCATGTTTTGACCGACAATAGCCGAAGCGCCAAGTTCAAGGCCGACCGCAAAAACGATGCCGAATTCGAAGATCCTCAGACAGATTCCGTAGGAGGCGACAACCAGCGTGCCGTAGTGAGCAACGAAGATCGCAAAGAGCCAGAAAGATACGCTCCGGGCTATGCTTTCGATGAAGGGTGGAAAACCTATCTTGAGAATCCGGCCCATTACACTCGTATCAATACGGTACCCCCGGAAGCGGATCTTTACCGGGCCTGAGCGGAATCTCAGCATCCAGAGGCCTACCACCACCCCGCATACAGCGGATATGATCGTGGCTATGGCCGCGCCTTCAACACCCATGTTGAACTTGACAATGAAAAGGGGATCCAGGGCCATGTTAAGACCCGTCGAAAAGAGCATGACATACATGGCTTTCGGGGCGTCACCTATACCCCTGAACGCGGTGTAGACGGTGTATGAGGTGAACATGAACGGAAGACCGACCAGAAAGATCCGGCCATAGGCGACCCCAAGCCTCACGACATCCCCGTCGCCTGTCATCAGCGCGAGGACGCGGCCTATGACGAAGAAACCGGCTATCCCCATCGGAAGCCCGATAAGGAACTTCATCACCAGGGTTTGCCTGATCGCATTGACCGTGCCGTCTAAATCCTTCTCACCAAACCTGCGCGATATGACCGCAACCGAGCCTGAACCGACCAGTGAGTTTATCGAGCTCAAGACCCAGGCAAATGAAGCGAAGAGGGTCACTGCTGCAACCTCGGCTGTCCCGATCCTGGCCACCCAGAACATATCGGTCAGTTCATAGATCACCATGGCGGCGAAGCCGACCATCGACGGGACGCCCATATAGAGGACATTGCCCAGGATGCTTCCGGTGGTGAGATCGCGCGTTGTCTTGGGTTGATCCAATGTTATGCCTCAGTCCAAACGGTCACCAGGTACACCGGCGGCAATTTTAGCACAATGCGTCTGCGAATCACAGCCCGCCAGGCAATTTCGGTGACACCATACTTAATTGGCAGGCAGTTTCGGTGACACCAAACTTAATTGGCAGGTAATTAAGTTTGGTGTCACCGAAATTCACCGAAATTACGTGTACTGGTGGCTTACGGTCGGTAGCTATGGGAGATTCCCAGGATCCCGGCTTCATGCCGCAACAAGGCCCGGGGAGCATACGCAATGACACATAGGACCGGCAAAGCTATGTCTGTAGTACCCCTATCTATCAGAAAGCGGCACTCACGCCGATCCGGTGAATGCTCTCGAGATCCTCGATACTCTGCCAGGCGTAGTCCACGTTGAAATTACTCAGTTTGACACCTGCACCAAACCGGAGTTCGTTGAACCGGTCGAACGCCGTATCACCCGGATTCACAGGATCGGGGATATCGCTCTTATCCATATCCATGAAGAATCCGCCGCGCAGGAAAAACATCTCATCGTAGGCGAACTCCGCGCCGACATGGATCCTCTCAGCCAGGTCATTGGGATGGCTGTAGTCCAGCGCAGCGGTCACACGCATATTCTCGGCCGTGTAGACCTCATCCGCCACACCCACCTGGAACGATATGGGAAGCGCATAGTAGCCGTATTCCTCAGACAGGCGGACCTGCCAGATGCTGGAGATATACGTGTTGTCGTACGTCCCATGGAACTTCATGTCAGGCCCGAAGTTTGTGGTGGACATACCCATCCTGAGATTCCGGAAGCCTGTCATATAGATCGTACCGACATCGAATGCTACCGTCTGTGCAGAGAAATCCGCCACATCGGTTCTCACGTACTTGGCACCCATACCGATCGAGAACCTGTCCGTAAAGCGACGTGCATAGGTTACACCGATGGCATACTCATTCCAGCTGAAGTTCTCGTTGGTCATCTCGCCATCGATGTCGGTCGCCGTTGTTTTCTTCATATCACCCGAGAAGAAGCCGGTATAGTGAATAGCGGCCCTGCCACCCATGTGCGCGGGCAGCGGGAAAGAGAAGACACCGGCCATGGCCCTCATATCCACCATGTACTCCATCTCGGAGAAGAACACCTGGTTCCCCTCGATGTGGGCGATAGCCACGGGATTTAGGAATATGCCGGATATGTCGTCCGCCATGCCCACGGCGGCCCTTCCGAGGGCAGCGGTCCGCGGGCTCATGTCCAGTTTAAGAAACACGGCGCCGATACTCCCGGCCCTGTCGCTCGTCTGGGCCTGCGCGATACCGGCAAACCCACAGAGAAGAACCATGCTGATAATCAGAGTCTTTCTCATCGCTCTATCCTCCGTTGCGTTGGCCCAAAGAATTACCTCTGTCCCTTGATCACGGCAAACTTGCCTATCTTCTCTTTTCCGTCTTCACTCTTGACCCTATAGACATAAAGACCGGAGGAAATCGCTTCGCCGGTCCTTGTCGTCATGTCCCAGAACTCCGAGCCCGACTGGGCATCATGATGGATCACGTCCACGACGTTGCCAAGCAACGTATAGACGTATATGTCGCACTTCGCGGGCAGATGGTGGAAGCCGATAAGCGTCTCGTATTCCTGCAGCTCGCCCGGGTTTGAACCGATATACGGGTTCGGGGCGACCGTGATGTCGTCAAGCTCGGTCTCGGCAGCCGTATTACCTATCACGCTGACGATGGTGTTTTCATTTGCCCGGAGGACGCCGCTGCCGTCACGTTCCCAGAGGCGGCTTGAGAGCGCCCACGGGTTGCTTCCGCCGTTGTCGGTATCATAGGCCTCGACCCACACGTAGGTATAGAATCCGGGAGCCAGGGTAAGGACGGTGTTGGTAGTGGTGTTTCCGAACGCGGCAACACGTGTCCAGGGTCCCACCTTGCTGATTGTGCTCGTATAGACGATGAAACTGTCCGCATCAACACCGCCTGCAATATTTGTATAGCCATCCCAGTGGACCGTCAGCTCATCCGCGGTGACATCCACATCGAGGTCGGGATTAAGATCGGGTGCCTGGGGCGGATAGGCATCGGCCGGGATCACCATTCCGTCATTGTAGAAGTCGTAGGCAGCCTCGACGTGTTCCACGAGGGTGCCCAGACCGAAGGTCGCATGAGAGTCATCATCATAGCCTTCACCAATCACATAAGCCATCCAGAACTCGGCGATATCGCCGGCCTCGACGTCATAGGGGCCGACCCCGTTTAAGATCCTGTAATCGAAATCGTCCTCCGGCGGGAAGGTGTTCTCCCAGATACCGGCAAGCCGGTCATACTGGTCCTGGACGGAGGATATGTCGTTGTTCCAGTCCCAGTAGTTCTTCGATACCCACCGCTGGGCCGGATCCGGAGCGGCAGTTACCGGGCCTTCAACGGGAGGTGCAGCCAGCAGGATCTGACCAATCGCATTGGGTGAAAGGAAAAGGCTGTCTTCGGTGCTTGCAGCCTGGGGCTGTCCGGGAAGCGGATCGGAATCCCAGTCCATCATGTAGCAGAACGCAAGGTCTTCATCCCAACCCGCGAAATCGTCAAAGTAGAAGTCGGGGACATTCACGTCGCCGACATCACAGTCACTCATCCATCCCAAGTAGAAGTCCTGTATGGGTTTCGAGAATTCGACCGTGACGCGGAGGAAGACCCAGTCGTCGTAGCCACGGACACCCCATTGGTTCCATTGATAAGTTACATCCAATCCCATGTCACCGTCTATGGCATCCACGCTGTCGGCGTCAACCGGTTCTATAGGTTTGTTTGCGCTGTTCACATGCACCGTCAGGCGCCGGAAAGGAAACGGGTAACCCAGATCCGCCTCAGTCTCAACGACCGCCTGCTCATCCAGCGTATCGTACTGGTTGGGATCGGAATGACGGCCATCCGAGCCCTGAAACCGCCAGGCGTTGTCGGTGAATCCCGTCCCGGCCCAGACGTAGCCACCGGCCCACATACCGGCCTGCCACACGTTGGATTGGTCACCGCCACCGGGGTAGTATGCCGACAGATCGTAGTAGCCCACATACCCCTTATTCCTGATGGCAGGGAACCATAAAGCGCCGACGTGGAGATCGTTGAAGAACTGGCTGGCCACAGCTGTTTCCTTCACGATACGCGACCCGTCTGCTTCCTCCAATTCTTTCAGCCTCTCAGGATTGTTCCTTGCCTCAGAGGCTCCCCAGAACGAGGCGAGGAGACATACTGCGAGCGCAAGACAGACCAAGTTTCTCATGATCAACAGCCTCCCTGTTTTAGGACCCAACCTTAGAAATTGACCCTGAAACCGCCGAGAACTTGCCTCGGCGGCCCATAGACCGTATAGTCGCCGAACGGGCCAAGATAGTCGCCCGGATTGATAATCAACCAGTTCCTCAGATCCTGATCCACGTCATCCCAGTTTACCAGGTTGCGCTGATCAAAGAGGTTGGTCGCACGCACAAATACATTAGTATCAAGCCCCAGAATATTGAAGACCTTGTGGACTTCCGCGTCCACATTGCTGATCGCCGGGTAGCGCGAGGAATTGCGCGAAGGCTTCTTGCCCAGCGACAGCGGGTGCGTGAATGGAGCACCGGTAGCATATGATACAGAGACATCCGCACCCCAGTTCTTGGCCTTGCCGTACCCGCCGGTAATCAGGAAGGAATGCCTCCTGTCCCAGTCGAGATAGAACTGCTGGGTCGGGAACTCCTCGTCATCGAATCTTCTCAGATAACCCTCGTCCCAATCCGAACTGAAGCCCTTGGCCACCATGAACGTATAGGCGGCATGGTAATGCCAGTTCTGGAAATGTGGCCGCTTGAGATTGATCTCGAAGCCGCGCACATTACCGTAACCCGAGTTCATATACGTGACGTAGTTCTCCTCGGCCTGGGGGTTAGATTCTGCAAACGGCCCCCTGGTCACGGTCTCGACCATGTCGGTTATGTCTTTGTAGAAGAACGTGACATCCACGGCCGTGTTCTTGCTCAGCAGATGGTTGAAACCGACTTCGTAGGCCACGGTCTTCTCGGCTTCAAGATCGGCATTTCCCGAGCGGAGCCAGCGGCCACGCGTATGGAATTTCTCATTCTCGTAGAGATAATCAAACGACGGCATCTGGAAGAAGTGACCGTAGAGGAAGTGGAGATAAGTGTTCTCGGTGATCGGATGTGAAGCACCGAGCCTCGGGCTCAACTTCCACTTGACGTCCGCGTCCACCAGACCACCACCCGCGTACGCGCCGGTGCTATCGTAGCTCTCCACCTCGATAGGAGCCTGGTTCCCATCCGGACCGTGCCACTGATCCGCAGGAAGGGCAGGATCGAAAGGATGGTCATAATCCTTGAAGACCTTGTGGCTCGGATCGAAGAAATCGAGTCTCAGGCCCAGATTCATAATCAAGCCCTCAAACTCGAGCTTATCCTGAGCGTACAAGGCACCCGCCATCGGGCTCACATCATACGTGTAAATATAGTAGTTGTCGGTCGATGCGAAGACATCGTTGTAGAGGACATCGTACATATTGAGATCAAGACCGGTCTTGATCTCATTCCTGCCGCGCTGGTGCGTGTAGGCCCCGCGGAAGGAGTAGACCCGCTTTTCCTGGTAATCGTAGTAGGGCATATCTCCGCTGATGATGAAGTTATTCGCATCACGTCTGGTATCGAGGTCCCAGTCATACTTGACCTGGTTGTCGAACTCACTGAGTTCGGGATCCCAGCCCTTTCCGGGCTGGGCGATCTCCAATGTGCCGTCAAGCACGCTGAACGATGCCTCGACAAAGGACCGGTCGGTGACCATATGGCTGCCGCTTAAGGCGACGCGGTAGTTGTCAATCGTGTTATTACGCCAGGTTTCTGGCACCAGGATCCGCTCGTAGAGACGCTGACCGTCGTAGCTGTCCACGTACTCCTGGTTCTCGGCGTTGAAAACACCCTTGATCTTGGTCCGGCCGCGACGGTAGGTCAATGTACCGTTGTAGAGCCGCTGCTTGCCCGGACGATCGAGAGCCTCCACGCGAGGATCGTAATCATCCCAGTTGGTTCCCTCGACGGATGCGGCGAATCTCAGGTCGGAATCGGCTTTCTTGAAAACCGGACCACTCAAGTTGAAACGTTCGCGAATCTCTCCCGTATCCAGGGGATCGCCCCCATCATTATGGCGCCAGAACATCTCGACCGGTAGATACATCCGGTGCTCATATGAGCCCTTGAAATCGTTCGTTCCCTCGGTCGTGATGATGTTGATGATACCCGAGCTCGCATTCCCGTACTCGGCGTTGAACCCGCCCGTGAAGACAACGAGTTCGTTGACCGACTGGGTCGAGAGATTGAGCATCGAGTTGTTCTCGATGGGATCCGTGATGGGCGAGTTATCGATGTAATAGCCGACCTCGGTGTCGCGGCCGCCCCTGATGTGGGTTCCTCTGGCATCGACGCTGCTCCCCGAGATGAAGTTGACGATGTTAACTGGGTTATCTATGGGCAGCGCATCAACCTCGTCGGCCGTCATGATATGGCGTGTCGAAGTGACATCCACCTCGACGATCGGGCGTTCCGCCCTGATGATGATCGGGTCAACCACTTCCACGACGGTCTTTTCGAGCTCGAACTCAACCATGACGGTGAGATCGGGTTTCACCACCACTCCGCTGATCCTGACCGGCTTGTAGCCCATGAAGGACGCCTGGACATCGTAGGTGCCGGGCGTGACATTCAAGATGGCAAAAAGCCCGTCCGCCAGCGACATGGCGCCCATCGGTGTGTCAATAACGACCACGTTGGCGAACTGGAGTGATTCCCCCGTTTCCTTGTCGGAGACCTTACCGGCGATCTTACCGACAATCCCGGCGGAGCACAGCGCCGGTAGTACCCCAATCAGCAAGAATATTGCCAAGGTTCTCGTGACAGGGTTTCGCATCATCCTACCTCCTTTTCAAAGTACGGAGCGAAAAGAACCTGAAAGATGAACATATCCTGCCCAGGCAGAAGATAACCAGGCCTTTGAATCCTGAAATCGAAGCAGGGACGGTGAAGACTTCTGTGCGGAAATTCGACCAGCCCTCAAGGGAAAGGTCATCCCCTCCTCCGGTCCGGGAGTCGAAAGGGAACTGCCTAGAGCTGTTCATCCAAAGGTTCTCCATATCAGACCATGGCCATTCTGGCCGAGAGCGTGAATCCTGTCAAGTGTATTTTGCATCAAGTTGCGGTTCTTGGCTGATGTTGGACAGGTTTGTTAACCCTTTGAAAAGAGCAAAGGTGGGGCTTTCACCCCACCTTTTAGGCTCCTCTCGAGGCCGAAGCCTCACCCTGAACCAGTACGCCCCCGGGTATATATCGGATAAGATTTAACGCGTTTGGCCGTAGTTTCTTAGGTCGTTCATCTCTCAAGGATTACCACCTAATCCCTGTATCTCCAAGTTCTGCCCAAGAAACACCAATATCTGCAATCGTGTTTATCATTTACTCTGCCATCTTGTCAAGTCTTTTTTGCAGTGCTATCGCTTTTAACACGAACCGGCTTCCGCGTCCGCCTAGTATCCGGCCGTGTGCCTATGCATCTGTGCGGGGGACTACAGGATCATGAACGGATATCAACCCGGTTCCGGCGCATCCATCCAGGTTCGTTTTTTCTTTCGTACCTCTTCCCATAGAAGAGGTCGTCTCCGAAAACCAGAGCCCGGGTCATCCAGCTTACCTTCGACGCGATGTGGGCTACGGTCTTATGGAACAGGCCCGGATGCTTGCTCCACGGGCACACGGTCTGGCAGATCACGCATGCCGCCCCCACCCTTGACCAGTATGCAAGACACCGCTCGGGGTCGATCTGCCACTTCCTTACTCCCCTGACGACCGTCTTCTCCCCGGTAGGAATGGCAGCGGCCGGACAGGTCCTGGCACACTTCAGACACCGCTCGCAGAAGCCCTGGATTCCGTCATCAACGGGCTGGTCTTGATTCAGCGGCAGATCGGTCGTGACACAGGAGAGCCGCAGGTTCAAGCCGTAGATCTTGTTGAGAAGATGTCCGCTTCGAGCGAGTTCGCCCATGCCCGCATCGACCGCGACCGGCACTGCAAGCACACAGTAGTTGCGCACGTGGTGCGCACGCGCGGGAAATCCCATGCTTCGTATCAAACTCGCCAGCTGGCACGCAACCAGCGCGCTTTTAGCATACACCCTTCCGATCTCGAGGTCCGATGCGTCACCCGGTCCGGCCCTGAGCATATCCAGATTCTGCGCAAAGCCGAGCGAGATCGCGTTCGCGTGGCCAAGCTCGATCGGATCGCCCCAGAGCTTTCCCGTATAGTGCTCGGGCATTCCCTCGAAGAGAGGGAGGTTCTGAGGCTCATCATCGAAGAATGGCCGCGTGCCTCTGTGGGAATAAACCCACTCAGGCTTAAGCGGGCCTATAGCGACCACGTCGGCACCGAGATAGTATGAGATGTCCCTGACGAGGTCGGTGTTCCGGTCCTTGGTCAGATCGAACCCGGTGGGTGAAGGCCGGCCGTCCACACAGTCAGGCAGCGCCAGATGGGCGATCGATGAGAACCCTGTCCGGTAGTAAGCCCGTCCCCAGGTTGCACCCGACCGGTCCATCTTATCGGTAATGAACCGGCTGAGTTCGGTGTCGATCTCCTTAAGGTGCGGGTTACGGTTGTGGTAGTCGATCTCTTCTCTGGACCCGGGAACGAGTGCCTCCCTGGCAAACACTGTGTCCCGCTCGTCAAAGCGCTCAACATCGCCGGCTGTTTCATACGTGGGTTGTCTCACGCGCTAGATCATAAACCACCGAGGTCAGACTTACAAGACTGCTGGGGTCAGGCTTTGAATTCTTGAATTCCGTGGATGCGCTGTCGTGTCTACGTGCCCGATGCACGCAACAACCAGAACAGGCGAACGTCGGAATTCAAGAATTCAAAGCCTGATAATCATAAAGAGGCACCTCCAGAGCATTCCAAGAGAGATTTCTCTCTGGTATGCTCTGGTTTACCACCAACCAAAGGAGGTGCCCTATGGAATTATACGGTGGATTGGATGTTCATTCAAGCAACACCCGTATT
>JBDRNT010000086.1:0-4571 GCA_043810925.1 Candidatus Eiseniibacteriota bacterium | reverse complement strand
ATGCCATGCTGCTATCTGTCTCGAGTTTTCTTCGGTGAACCCATACCGATGCACTTTGACCGGCGAATCGGCCAGCAGTGGTGGAGGGTCACCTTATCGTTCGGAAGCGGTTAGCAGGCGCGTGAAGCGGATACTGGCTTCCCATGCCGGATGGGCGATGGTCTATGCCGTCTAACCCTCTGGAAGGTAGTGAACCTGTTGACAGATGCCGGCGGGATGCAATAATGGTTGGGTCAGTGAGCCCTGTATTCAGTGAGAAGAACCTCTAACTTAGGGTGGCAAGAGAATGATTCATCTGAAGAATGTCCGGGCCCTCGGCTTCGCACTCAGCGTCGCATTTGCCAGTCTCTCGTTTTTGGTCATATCATGTGGCAATGACATAACCGAGACCACAGACGATGACGGGCTGGAGCTTCCGGAGAATCCTTTCTCGGCCCCTTTGTATTGGAGCGTATACGAGAATCATATTCTGCAGCCCGACGGACAGGATAACTACATCTCGGAAGAGGCTTTGTCGGCCAATATAGACTGGGTTGAGGAAAACTTGCTGCCTTACGGCTACAGTGTGATCGCCATGGATGGCTGGGGTGATGTCAGCAAGCTGAACGAGCATGGCTACCGGGTCTCTCATTCCAGGCATTGGGAGCATGATTATTCCTGGTGGGCCGATCATCTCCAGAGTCGCGGCATGAATCTTGGGATGTATGACAATCCGCTCTGGGTGCACTTGAGTGCGGTGGATGCCGGCGCAAAGGTAACGGGAACCGATATACCCCTCGGGCAGATCATCGACAGAGACGAAGAATCGCTATGGTTTACATGGGTTCAGGTAGACCGTGATGGCGCGGAAGAATATGTCAGAGGATGCGTGGAGCACTACGCCGACATGGGCATAAGATTCCTGAATGTCGATTTCCTGTCCTGGTTTGAAGACGGCTTCGACAAGAATCTGGGTAATGTAGGTCCCGACCGGACACAGGAGGACTATGTCATTGCCATGCGCTGGATCAGGGAGGAAGCCGATGAACACGGCATTCTCTTCAAGGCGGTGATGCCCGCCCTGAACAACGAGGCGGAAGTGGAACGTCGCCATGCTCACATGATCCGTATCAATGAAGACGTTTCGTGGGGAACCCGGGAGAGGTTCAGTGAGGATGCCCGGGGCAAACGGCGGAACTGGTGGTCGCAATGGGCCAACCCGATGGACGGATATGCCTATTGGTCGCACATCTCAGGCAGGGAGAAGATCATACTCGACGGCGATTTTATCCGGTTGAATACGTTCAACAATGATGATGAGAAAAAAGCGGTAGTCTCGCAGCACCTGATGGCCGGTGGTCCCCTGGGAATTGCCGATCAGCACAATACCATCGGAGACGGCCTGTGGCTCTTACAGAATGAGGAGATGCTCGCACTCAACCACGACGGGTTTGTGGGCAAACCGCTTGATAATGACCCCACCAGTCAAGATAGCCAGATCTGGACCGGCCAGATGAGCAACGGCGACTGGATTGTGGCACTCTTTAACCGCGAATCCACCTCCAGAACGAGACACATCGATTTCGCTACAGCCCTGGGTTTGGAGGGTGAAGCCCAGGTCAGGGATTTATGGGAGCATGAAGATCTGGGCTTGATGACCTCACTTTCGGCAGATGTTCCGCCCCGAGGTGTGGTTGTTGTCAGTATTGTCAATTGACATGATGTTCACCCGCGCGCAATAAGTGCCATGATAGTGTTGGTGCTGCCGGGTGCGATTAAGCTGGACGGGCCACTGCTGGATACGCGGTTCATGGGGTCGGCATGCTAAGCAGCTGCCCCTGAGGGACAGGAATGAGATTCCATTATCTTGCTCGAGGAATCGTTTCCTCAGATGGAAAGGTACTTCTGGTGCATAAGAAGGGTGCCGGCCACACTTTTCTGCCTGGTGGTCACATCGAGAGTGGCGAGAAAGCTGAAACAGCCCTTATTCGAGAGATAGAGGAGGAAACCGGGAAGACGGCTACCGTGAGGCGTTTTGTAGGAGCGGTAGAACATGTGTGGCATGAGAACAACGCGCAGAATCACGAGATCAACTTGGTCTTTGAAATCTCAATCCCCGACATTGATTCGAGCGCTCCACCCGAATCGTTAGAGCCCGATATTGAGTTCATCTGGTCGGATCCCGCAGACCTGAAATCGCATAATCTGCAGCCCCATTCTCTGATAGAGTGCCTGCTCACTCTTAGAAGTGGCTACACCGGATTCTGGGGAACTACAATCAGGGAAAGCAAATAGCAGCCGGGTTTGCCCCGGGACTATCCGGGTGCCGCTCTTCGGATATCCCCAACTGCCGGCGCGCTACCTTGTCAGGACCACCTTCTCGACAATCTTCGAGTCCCCGGCAACCAGGTCAACGAAGTATATGCCGCTCGGTGCAAGACTGCCGTCCGGATAGGTTCCGTCCCATGAGAGCCTGGCCGGCCCCGGGCTCCGAACCCCCGCGATAAGCCTCTTCACTTCTCTTCCGCGGACATCGTAGACCTTCATTGAAACCGGAACGCCAGTTCCGTGAGTCCCGGGAATGCTGTAGCGGATCTCCAGATGAGCCCCGAAGGGATTGGGCTGGGCCTCAACAGAGAACCTGGCCTCCGCGACCTCGACATAGGTGCCTGCCGATGCATCGATGGTGAGGGTATCGACGGCAAAGGTGGTATCTATGTTACCATAGGTGTGATGGGCTCTGGCCTCAATGACATGAGTGCCGTCGGAAAGTGGACCGGTGATGAAATTGTAGCCCTCATAGCCCCCGTCCCAGGCTCCGTCATTGGGTGAGGCATCCTGCCAGAGCCCGGCGTCCACCCTGAACTCGACCTTGAGTATTCGATTAATGGTAATGTCGTTTCCATCACCCGATGGGTTCAGGTTGGGCAGCATCGTGACCCAGGAGGATCCGGCATAGGCGGGGGTGAAGGTCGTGCAGGGGTCGGGCGAGTATTCGTAGAGATCGGTTTCAGGGAAGGTGTCGATAATGTCGCAGATCTCATCTTCATCCGTATCCCACCACCCAAGTTGCCCCTTCGTATAGTTACACAGCTGCGCCACGCTGAGGGAGATACTCCTCATCAAGCAGAAGGGTCTGTTAATCGCGCAGCCGCCGGCACCGTATGGGTACTCGCTGTTCTGATTATCCACGTTCATATAGCCACGCCTGGCATCGCAGGTCCTGCCCGCATCGAAGTACTCATCGAGCGCATAGAAGGAGTGGCTTATCTCATGGGCCATCACGGCATCCATGTCTTCGATTCCCCAGCCGTCATTCCCATAGGTCATCACGAATCTCGGCCCGCCGGACTGGGAGTAGGCGAACCTGCCGTCGGGGAACTTGTGGTCTGCATCATTCGAGTCATCGGCAATCATGGCGAGCACGCCCCAGTCGGCGTCCAGGCTGTCCCTCAGGGCACGCGCATATATGCCTGTGCTGGCATAACCCAGGTTGGCGACGCACTCGTTTATCCAGAGATAGTCCTCAGATGATGTCCGGGTGATGGGCTCATAGCTCGTGGGAACAGCATAGTTGAACACAATGTAGAAGCTGAGGGGTCTCGAGGCCGCCTTGGCTACATACCAGTCCAGCCCCCCGATTATCTCACTTGTGACATTATTCTCCTCTTCGGACGTCCAGTTCTCGCTCTCAGGATCGATCGAACCGTCGCTCTCGGCCAGAACCACGCCGAGCACAACACTTCCCAGCATGAACTCACTCGTATCATTGACCCTGGCTCCGGGCGGCTTGAAGAGGATGGTCGGGCCATCCGACTCGTCCATGTCATTTATGAGAGGTTCGCGATCGGGATTCGGAGGCTTGACCAGTCCCGCTTCCTCGGCGAGTCCCATGTATACATTGTTCCAGGCCGTGATCACATGCCGTGAGACAGCTCCAAACCTGGTGAAATCCTTGGGGTCGAGCACACCCTGGTAGAGCGTCTCGACCGCTGGGACCGCCATCACCTTCCCAACGGCATTGTCAGGAATATCAGCCATTATGAAGTGGGGCACGCAGACGATTCTTACGCGGCCCCCCACCTCCTCGATTGAGGCCACGGCATCTTTGATGTCACCCCAGTTCTGAGTATCCAGGGTGACAAGTCGCGGTGCGGCCAGGGCAGTGGATGCAGCCAATGCAAGAGTCAACAAGGTCAATGCAGCTATCTTGAATCTACGCATGTCGGAACCTCCTCTTCTTCGAGCCTGCAGCTTTTGTCTCGCCTTCGATTTTATCTCAAGGTCGGCGATATGTCAAAGATAACTCGCCCTGAACCTTGAAAATGGGGGTGGTTCTGTTCTATAATCTCTCCCTGTCCCATCAACACCGTCTGTCTTGGATCATATACCTTGAGAGGAGACTTAGGATGATCAGGATCGGCCTTGCTGGTCTTGTCACTGTGCTTTTGGCATCCGCCCTTTCGGCACCCGCATTCGGGGCAGCCGCTGCGGCCGCACCTAAACCTCCGGCACTTCTTGATCCCGAGGAGGCGGTCGAGACGCTCTCCGGGGCCGATGCCTCACCCTATGAGGGAGCCGACCGGCTGGTG
>JBDRNT010000085.1:0-4505 GCA_043810925.1 Candidatus Eiseniibacteriota bacterium | reverse complement strand
GGCCGTGTGAAGCTCGCGCAGGGTATAGTCCTCACGGCCCCCGGCATCCCGGCTATCCTCCAGGGCACCGAGTGGCTCGAGGATAACAACTTCGGGACCGACGCCGGGAACCGTATAGACTGGTCGCACAAGACAACCTACTCAGGAATCTTCGACTACTTCTCCGACGTCATCCGTCTGAGGACCTCAGACCCCGCACTCCGTGCCGACGCGGGTATCGAGATCTTCCACGTAAACGACGGCTCAAACGTCATCGCCTTCCGCCGTACAGACTACAGCGGGAATGATGTGGTCGTCGCCGCGAACTTCTCCAACACCGATTTCGGGAGCTACCGCCTTGGGGTCCCTCTTAACGAGGACTGGATCGAGGCCGTGAACTCGCAGGACTCACTGTACATGGGCGACGGAGCGATCAACCCGGGGACGATCACCCCGGATGCGATCGCCAGCGACGGCTACCCGCAGTCGGTCGAGATCGCGCTTGCCAGGATGGCGCTCGTCATCCTTAGACCGGCCGGCGGCTCCGGCATTGACCGGCCCGACGGACCGGCTGCCGGCTTCCGCCTCCATGTGCCGTACCCGAACCCGACAGCTGCCGGCATGCGTATCGCATTCGATCTTGCAGGACCCGGCCAAGCGAGGCTTTCGATCCACGATATCGCGGGGCGTCTTGTTCGGGTCGTAGATGAGGACACTTACCCGGCGGGGCGAAGCGAGGTCTCGTGGGACGGTACGAATCGCCGTGGCGACCGTGTCGCTGCGGGCGTCTACTTCGTCCGGATCGAGGTGGACGGGAACGACGCGCTCAGGAAAGCGATCGTTCTCAGGTAGCGAAATCAGACCACGCAACCCCATATGAGAGTCTAAGATGCGAGTTGTCTCTCCAATTCTCACCCATGCCGATCAGCAGGTCTTTCGTTTTCCGGCTGTCTGGCTAGATCTGGAACAGGTATTGCATTTTCAAGAAATACTGGCGGTCGGTCAGGGTCCAACCGTCGCGACCGTCCTCCTCGAGGTGCAAGTCCTCATAGCGGCGAGTCGAGCCTATGTAGAAGAGCGAGACCGGATTGAGTTGATATGTAATCAACGGATCGACGTCCCAGGCGTTGGTACGGTTGTTGTACTGAAGTACCAAGCGCGTTGAGAGCTCCCGCATGATCTGGAGCGACAGACGTGACCAGACAAGTGACTGCTCGAACAGCCTCTCCCCGGTCTCCACGGCGTCGCTCTCCACACGGGCATAGGAAACCTCGACCAACATGCGGTTGATGGGCCTCACGTCGGCCCAAAGACCATACTTGGTTTCCTTGCCCATCACAAGGTCCCCTCGAGCGATGGTGTGGCCATAGTTGATATTGCCGCCGCAGCTCAGGGCCCCGCTGGGCTGGAGATGGATACACGTGTGTGCAACCCATATGCCGTCGAACTGCTTGCCTCCGAAGAGTTCGTTGCTGTAAAGGTACTGGGAGTGCATCTCGGCCTGGCCGGCCCGCAGCTTGAAGGTAAGATTGGTCCTCACCCATTCGTCCTTCTTGACTCCGCCGAAGTTCCAGGCCCGACCAATATCCGAGTTGCTGTTGATGTAGTCCCAGATCTTGCTGTCCTCGAAGCGCAGGATACCACTCACCCAGGCACCGGCCCGTCTTGAGTTATTCGAGGGCTCGAAGCCGTTTTCGGTGCGGAAAGTGGGGCTCCGCTCCCAATAGTCGGCCCCGACCCCGTAATTGCGCGCATCGCGGTTAAGGCATAACTGCCAGCCGTGGCCCCAGAACTCTTCCCCGTCCAGGGCTGCCGTGTACTTACCGTCATCGAAGAACTGACTCTGAAGTGAAGTGTCCCCGAGGGCGAGGTTGTCAACCTCCCGGGTATGCGTCCCCATGACCTGGAACAACACCACATCGCGTGGTGAAAGCCGGACCCTGCCGTCAAAGCCCACAACTGAACCCGAGCCCCCGCTGTCGAAGCGCCGGTCGGTGGCCACCATACCGAGGTATGTCTGTTCGCCGAAATCCTTCTTGGCCCGCAGTATATTGGAATAGCTCTTGCCGTTTTCGACGAACTCGCTGCTCTCCTCGAACGGCAGGATGATGACTGAGTGTTCGTCCCTGGCGGAAAGCAGCGCTAGACTGTTGTCGTTTCTCCGCCAGGTCAGCTTGCCTGCAAGGAGTGGGTCGTTGACCGACCGCGTGTAGACCGCGTCGAAGTGGGTCTCAAACAGGTCGCTTCCCTCCTGGAAGAAGGGCCGCGCCTCGGGATAGAACAGAGCGAAGGTACTATTGACATCGAACTGCGCCACGTCCGTCTCGACCTGGCTGAAGTCCGGGTTGATCGTGACCTCGGCCGTAAGCTCCGAAGAGACGTCATAGGCAATTCCGAGGCCTATGTCCCCGTCGACCTCATCATTCTTGAACTTGGCCGCATCATCGAGTGAACCGGCCTGATGCGCGACTACGGTCGGCAGGAACTCGAGCCCCGAGCCGGGCTTCACGCCCGAGATGCCGGTTATGGTCCCCCACTGGCAGGGCCAGCAGCTCTCGTCGCGGTCATAGGCCGACCAGGAATACTGGTAACGAGACCCGCGCGGGCGGTTACGCCAGAAATCCGCCCGCCATATCTGTTCATGACGATCAGGGAAGCGCAGGCTGGAAAACGGGATCGCCATCTCGGCAACCCAGCCGAAGTCTGTTATGCGCCCCGCGGTCTCGAAACTCATGTCGTACGTAATGTCCTCCCCATTGGCCGAGGAGAAGAGGAGGTCCCCGGGAATGCCATGGGGGTTTGACGAAATCTCATAGGCCAGCGTAGCTTCACCGAAGGTGTCCAGACACAGAATTACGTAATCGCCCGAGAACATCTGGTCGCGCTCGCAAAGAGAAGCGCGTACCTCGGAAGGATCGTCATAGCAGACCCACCCCACATAGAGGTTGGTGTCGTCATAGGTTATCAGGACCTCGGTGTCCACTTCGGGCCGGGTTTGGTCACCAGGATTATGCTCTGCGAAGTTGCCGGCCCTGGCCGCATCCTGCCAGCCCGGGTCGTTGAGCTCCCCGTCGATCGATATCGAACCGGCAGCACGAGAGACCTCAAGGTCCGGACGATAGACCGGCACGTAGTCGTCCGCCCACACTGTAAGAACCGAGGAGGCAATCACAAGAGCCCCGAGAGCGAGTCCTAATATCTTCGATCCACTTGATGTAGAGCCGGACATCGTTATCTTCCCCCTGCATTCCTCTGGTCCTGAGTGAAGAGATCCCATGCGTAGCGGCACTCCACGCCGATGAAGAGCATTGCAACTGACATGCCATCTTGAGGTTGGCCGATGGGGTCATGTAACCCTTTGATTGCAAAAGGATTCCGGTTGCGCCCTCCCGGCCTTGATGAGGGGATTGTGTTGCTTTGACACAGAATAGTGACGAACTGTGACGCCGGGCGCGGCAGGGGCAAGATCCCCAGGCCGGGAATCTCCACTCACAGCTTGATCGGTTCCCGGTGGGGAAGATCCATGAAGAAGAGCGATCGTTTTCATTGACATGTTCCGCACGTGTTGCCCAACAGAACGATCTTCGCAACTTTCTCGCGAGTGAGGACTGTCTCAGGCTGGGACGACTCGTCGCTAACATGTCATAGGGAGCGATGTCGGGATCATTTGCCTGGACCGTTGCCGGAATGGTATGCTGGTCTGGTGTTGGGTGTGGGGTGGCCGCAGAACGTGGCCGCTTCGGTGGGTGGAAAGGGGGCTCTCATCATGCCATCCAAGAAGGCAATCACTCCAGTTGGACACATCGAGAAGCGGATTCTCCTTGTGCGTGGGCAGAAGGTCATCATAGATGCGGACATAGCCCAGTTCTATGGTGTCTCGACCAAGCGGCTGAACGAACAGGTTAAGCGCAACAAACAGCGCTTTCCCGAAGACTTCATGTTCCAGCTGACGCTGGAGGAGAAATCAGAGGTGGTCGCAAATTGCGACCACCTGTCAGGATTGAAGTTCTCAAGAACAAGGCCGTATGCCTTCACGGAACATAGAGCGATCATGGCCGCCAGTGTGCTCAATACTCCGTGTGCGGTTGAAGTGAGCGTCTTTATAGTCCGGGCATTCGTCAGGCTCAGAGGGACCATTTCGCAGCACAGGGAATTGGCACAACATATGGCCAGGCTTGAGAGACGAACAGCAAACCACGATCAGCAGATCCTCTCTTTGGTGAAGGCAATCAGGCAGCTGACTGGCCCCGGGCTTTTGCCGAAGAAGCGACGCATCGGATTCCATGAAGAATAGTCACTGACATGTTCCGCACGGGTCCCCAAACTACACCATAGGCAGAACTTTCAGGGTTGTGTTCGAACCGTGATCTGGGTTCCCAGACAAGTTGTCAACGACAATTCCAAATCCCTACTGGCGACAGTGAGACTTCCCTGGTTCGGGGTTTGAGAAGACCTGCTGTTATCGGTAGTTGTCGTCAGCAGGAGTGGTTCTCATCCCCTTGCCGCCATTCCAAGCAGCAGCGCGC
>JBDRNT010000084.1:0-3985 GCA_043810925.1 Candidatus Eiseniibacteriota bacterium | reverse complement strand
CACCTCCAATTCAAAAAGTGTGAATCAATTTTCCTGAAACCCAATCCATTCATCCGCTCTGTGCCTGTAAATCGAATCTCGTTTCTGCTTCTTCAAACGGACGTTGATCTTTGAACTCACATTCCCCACCCTAAACCGTCGCTTTTCATTATTTTTCCCATACCCGCGAAATCAACTCTTCTTTTGACCTGCATTCATCACGCTTAAGCTTCGCCAGCTCGATTTCAAGCTGAACCCATCCCATCTACAGATGAGCTCCCGGAATCTACGGTAGTTCCGAAGCTCCCGCGTGACCCCCGCAACATCCTCAAACCTGACATCCTTCGTGTGGCCCTTACACCATAGCCGTAGCTCAACTGGTGGCGCCTCACCCGCGTGACCGCTTTCCCTTCACACGAACCGGCCTTTATGTTATCGTCTTGTATAGCACTACTATCATATGCTATACTCAGTACATGTCAAGTTTATCCGGTTCAAAAGCCCGGTCCCTGCGAAGGGAAAGGCATAAGCTGCTGGGGGAACTCTCTGAACTCTCTCATGTCATCCACGGATCCTACTTCGAGCGCTACTCCACCTGCAGCCGTACCCATTGCGCCTGTCACGAGGGAAAGAAGCACGGGCCAAGGGCTTACGTGGCCCTGAGGCGCCAGGGCAAGCCAAAGCAGCACTACGTTCCAAAGACCCAGGTAACTGCCGTACGTGACGGCATAGGGCAGTACCACCGCATGCTCCAGATAGCGGACCGTATCACCGAGATCAATCTGGAGCTCATGCGAGGAGGCAAGCTGGATGGGTAAGTGACGGCTTCATCCTGGTTTCCAGTACCGATTCGCCTGACAACGAGGAGATACCGATCTATCAGGCCCAGAGAGGTGGCCGTCCTGAATACCGTACCAAAGGGGATGTGATCCATGAGCGACATCAGGGCAATGCTCGAGGGGATGAACATAAGTCAGGCGGGACACCTGCCGGTGGCGGCGGCGTTCCTGAGGAGGATCGGGCTGGTGGACGCTGTCAATGCCGCCGTTCCGACAGAGATGGCCGTAGATGTTGGAACCGTGGTCCAGCTCATGGTGCTGGACACACTCTCGGGAAGGAGCCCCCTCTACCGGCTGGAGAGGTTCGCCGAGTCCGTGGACACCGGACTTCTCCTGGGCAGGAGTATCCCTTCTGGGGCGTTCAACGACACGACAATCGGTCGTTCCATGGACGCCATCTTTGATGCGGGGACGGAGAAGCTCTTTTCCCAGGTAGCTTTCCGTGCGGCGGCAGCTTTCCCCCTGGATGTGGACATGCGGCACACGCACTTCGACACGACCTCGGTGAGTGTGTGGGGGGATTATCCCGCCTGCGAGGAGGGCGATGGTGATCATATCCAGGTAATATACGGGCACAGCAAGGACAGGAGGCCCGACCTCAAGCAGTTCCTTCTCAAGATGCTATGCATCCATAGAAACATCCCAATCATAGGAGGTTGCGAGTCCGGGAACGAATCGGACAAGACCATCAACAACGAGATGCTTACCAACCTGTCGAAGCACATGGCCAGGCACGGCCTCGGGGAGGGAGCGTTCGTCTACATCTCCGATTCGTCTTTTGTCACACCTAAGAACCTGGAAGCCATCGGCGATAATCTCTTCATCACCAGGCTGCCGTTCACCTACAAGGAGACCGACAGGGTGATCATGGACGCGGTTAGAAGGGGGGAGTGGAGAGAAGTTGATACGACGGTGAGGCCACCCGGAAGCCGAAAGCCTGCAGCCTATCGCGTCTGCGAGACGGCCGTCAACATCGGTGAGAAAGGCTACCGGGCTGTCGTGGTTCACTCCGACGCCCACGACAAGCGCAGGCAGAAGAAGCTTGACCGTTTGCTCTCCGAGTCGCGACAGAAGACGGGAGAGGTACTTAAGGAGTCCGAAAAGATCGAGTTCTTCTGCCGGGAGGACGCCGAGGTTGCCGCTGGGAAGCTCCGCTGTGACAGGTCGCTCCTCCACTACTGCGAATGCCAGGTCGCGGAGAAGGTGACCTACTGCCGGGGCAGACCTCCGAAGAACGGGGAGCGAAAGGTATCGAAGGTCAGATTTGTGCTCGGTGGAGAGGTGGTCGAGCGAAAAGACGAGGTCGAACATATCAGGGAGGCGGCGGGATGCTTCGTTCTTCTGACAAACACGCCCACCGATGGAGATATGGCGCATTCACCCCAAGAGGCGCTCGCGGCCTACAAGGAGCAGCACGGCATCGAGCGCAACTTCGGCTTCCTGAAGGACCCGCTTATCGTCAACGACATCTTCCTGAAGAGGCCTGACCGCATCGAAGTGCTGGGCTTCATCCTGCTGGTCTCTCTCCTGGTATGGAATCTCATGGAGCATGTAATGCGCGAATACCTGAAGAGGACCGACTCTACCATCCCGGGCTGGGACAGGAAGCCGACTCAACGGCCTACGTCTTTCATGATGACGACGAAGTTCAAGGGGGTGCTGGTGGTCGAGTTGAACGGCACGTGGCACTTCACCGCTCCGTTGACCCCAGAGCGACAACAGTATGTCCGCGCCCTGGGATTGACCGAGGAGTTACTGTTGGGGAGGGGGTAGTACTATCAGATTACCCGATTTGCCCATATTTAACGTCTCGGGAGGTCCTCACTGTTGAACGGCGCGGGGTCTCAAGTGGGAATACGTCCACGCCCCCCATCACAGCCTTCCCCCACGACCGGTGGGAAGGGGTCGTTTTATCCATTGGCGCTGATTAACGCCGGCGATCGCTGAAGAGAGAAGGATGCTGCGCCTTAATCGGAAATTGCACTGTGAGGGCTCGCGTAGGGTGGGGAATGTGAGTTGGCATGGGGGTCAAGAGGCGTAGAAACGGGTTCTTCCAGGGGCACCTGGTCGAGTCCAGTATCGAGGATGTTCTTGATCCCTCTGTAAGAGTGGATGCCGGAGGCCAGAGCGCGACCCGAGGCGGCTTCCAGACGCTCTTTTGTGAAGCGTTTGGCCAGACCCAAAATTCCCAGGCAGGTGCGGTAAGCCTGCTGAGGATGCCTGCGGGAGCGAAGAGCCGTCTCGATTAGCGCCCGGGTCTGAGGCCCGATCTCCTCTGCCCAGCGCAGGAAGCGCTCAGGAGACCACTCGGCATAGTGGCGGTGGTTTGCCGGCATGTGCTCGGCCTGGGTGGTGTGGCGGCCCCGGGCCCGGGATCGGGGGTGCGATGCCACCCTGCGATGCTTGTGGAAGATCTCCACCGTGCGCTCCGTGGCCCGAACGAAGACTTTCTCGCCTATGAGCCTGTGGGGCACGCTGTAGTAGTGCTTGTCGAACTCGATGTGGTAGTCGATGCTCACTTTCCAGCAGAGCGTCTGGACAACTGTGGCCTTCTTCCAGATTGCGAACTGATAGGGCTCTGCGGGCAGCGGTTTGAGGGCCGGGCGATCGAGTTCTTCGAAGAACTCCCTGCGGGACTTCCCCAGGTGCTCCATAGTCCGGTCGTTGATCTCTTCCAGCCGCTCGCGGATGGACTGGTTGAGCTCAGCCAGGCTGAAGAATCTTTTGTTCCGCAACCTGGCCAGGATCCACCGTTCCACGACTAGCACGCCCACTTCAACCTTGGCCTTGTCTTTCGGTCTGCGTACCCGGGTGGGGATCACTACGACACCGTAGTGCTCGGCCAGGTCCTGGTAGGTTGGATTGATGTCAGGCTCATAGCGGGAGGGGTGTTTCACCCCAACCTTAGGGTTATCCGGGATGATGATTTCCGGCACTCCGCCGAAGAAGTCCAGCGCTCGAACGTGGCCGCCGATCCAGTTAGGAAGATCTTCGGCCCACTGCGCCTCGGCATAGCTGTAG
The DNA here is from genome assembly GCA_043810925.1 of Candidatus Eiseniibacteriota bacterium. Lineage (GTDB taxonomy): Bacteria > Arandabacterota > Arandabacteria > Arandabacterales > Arandabacteraceae > Arandabacterum. Next base: position 146 of record JBDRNT010000084.1, on the reverse strand, counting down.
TTGCTGGCCCCAAGTACAGCCACGAAGATGTGGGCTTCGCGGATCTCCCCGGTTTTCGGATTGACGATGCGCACCGTCTGACCGGCGTAGTCCACAAATACCTTCTCTCCCGCCTTGTGCGTCAGTCGCATGGGAGGGTCCAGCTT
>JBDRNT010000083.1:0-3882 GCA_043810925.1 Candidatus Eiseniibacteriota bacterium | reverse complement strand
CAACCTTAGGTCAAGCGTTCGGCAGACTAAACGCTGTTGGCGAAGATGCCACCATTCTGCCACCATACTGGTTGGTGCCAGACTGTACATGATGGTACGAAGAGCCGGAAAATCTGATTGAACCCCCGCACAGGATAGTACTAGACGGTACTGGAAGGTACAGCCGTCAACAGTCTTGAAAACCGTTGAGTATTCGCGCTATCAGGGTGGGGCTTCCGTTACCCTGTCCCCCATCAGGCATGAACCTCCGTTCTGGTTCGAACGTCCCTGTCCCTGATCATCTGCTGGGGGGAAAGAGAAACGCCTGCAGCATCTTCTCGGCCCTATCCATGGGTGTGTCAATCTTCGGGAAAGCCACGACGGACCCGGACTCCCTCCGGGCTCGAGGCCTTTGATATCAGATCGGAGGCTTACTCGAAGTTCGGGTGCCATGTATCAACGATTGTTGTGACACGGAGCGAGTACGATAGGAAGGTGAAGCGCAAACAAGGCTTCTGGAGGTACATTCCGACCGAAGGGATCAGACTGGATTCCCGTAAGGAGAGGATTGGTTGACGAAGCAGCTGCAAGTCAGGCAGGTGTCAAGAGCTGAAGCTGAGTAGAGAGTCGGACCAGAACAGAATACGAGGGGCGGCCTCAACGGCTGCCCATCTTTCACTCCCCCCTCCAGGACCACTAAATCGCGGACAGTTTCGCGGCGCGCCTGGCCTGGCTTGGATCAAGTATGCATTTACGCAGACGAAGACTTCTTGGAGTAACCTCCAGGAGTTCGTCTTCCTCTATGAAATCTATGCACTGTTCCAGGCTGAGGTCGGTAAACGGCGTCAGCTGAACGGTGCCGTCGCTCGATGAGCTGCGCATGTTGGTCAAATGCTTCGTCTTGCATACGTTCATCCTGATGTCGTCTTTACGCTGATACAGGCCGACGATCATGCCCTGATAGACCTGGACGCCCGGCCCGACGAACAGCTCGCCCCTTGATTCGCACATCTTAAGCGCGTACGGCGTCGTTACCCCGGCTTCGGTAGCGATGATGGCCCCGTTACGTGTCTTTGGCAGTACAGGGACCATGGGCTGGTAGCCGTGAGGCCGGGAATTCATGATCACCGTGCCCCTGGTATCGGTGAGCAGCAGATTGCGAAGACCGATCAGGGCGCGTGTCGGCAACATATACGTCATCCTGATCGTACCGTTGCCGGTTTGGTCCTGCCTGATTAGATTGGCGCGGCGGGAACCCAGTTCCTGGCTGACGACACCCATATACTCTGAAGAGATTTCAACAATCAGCTCTTCGACAGGTTCCTTCATGACATTACCGTCCAGGATCGTGACAACCTGTGGACGGCCGACCTCGAATTCAAAACCCTCACGGCGTAACGTTTCGATCAGAACGGACAGGTGCAGTTCACCACGCCCGGATACCTTGAAGCCGAGGCCCTCCTCTTCAACCCTCAGGCTTACGTTGGTTTCAAGCTCCAGCTGGAGTCGTTCTCCGATCTGACGGGATGAGTTGAACTGACCTTCCCTGCCCTTCATCGGGCTTGTATTCGGGCCGAGATAAGCGCTGATGGTTGGAGGCTCGATGTCGATTACGGGCAGGGCCTCCGGGTTGTCCCTATCCGCTATGGTCTCACCGATATGAGCGTCAGGTACACCGGTCAGGGCAACAATGTCGCCGGCTATCGCGCTGTCGACCTCTTCGCGTTTGAGCCCGCGAAAGCAGAAGACCTTATCGATATTCGAGCCGATCATCTCGCCGTCGCGCTTGACCAGGGTCACAGGAAGCCTTCCCCTGACTGCTCCGCGGTTGACGCGGCCGATCGCGTATTTACCCAGAAAGAAATCATATTGCAGCGATGCTACAAGCAATTGAAGCGAGCCGTCCGTATCGAGGTCGGGTGCCGGAATGTCATTTACAATGGCGTCAAAGATTGGTTCAAGGTCCGCATTTGCATCCGGGTTATCCGGTAGTTCACACCAGGCCTTGCCATCCCGACCAACCGCGAAGTATACGGGGTAATGGAGCTGTCTTTCGTTCATGGCAAGCTCGAGGAACAGGTCGGCGATCTCTTCGATCACCTCAGAGACGCGGCGTGCCGGTTTGTCGATCTTATTGATAATGACAACCGGCTGAAGACCGAGCTCAAGCGCTTTTGAAAGCACGAATTTCGTCTGAGGCATCGGCCCCTCCTGGGCGTCGATTATAAGCAGGACACCATCAGCCATATTGAGCGTTCGCTCGACCTCACCGCTGAAATCCGCATGACCCGGGGTATCGATGATATTGATCTTGTAATCGCCGTGATAAACGGATGTCTGCTTGGCGGTAATCGTAATGCCCCGTTCGTGCTCCTGGTCGCCACTGTCCATGATCAGTGACTGCTCCATCTCGGCCTGGTTTGGGCGAAAAGTGTTGCTCTGTTTCAGCAGTCCGTCGACAATGGTCGTCTTGCCATGATCGACATGAGCGATAATGGCGACGTTACGAATGTGAGAACTGTTCTCATGTGCTCTCTCCACTTAAATCATCATCCCTGCATCAAATTGCCGTTCTACACGTCGCCACAGTTGTGGCGTGCCTCTTCGCAGGAACGACAGTTTTACCATCAAGATAGTATCAATCCACAGTCAAAACGTGAGAGATAGTCCCGATTGGGTCTTTCACAAACATACCCGGAATCCGGGCTTCCAGCATGTAGACTATAGCAGATGACATCGGCAACGTCAGCCTCATGCCAGTCGAACTTGGACTTCAACACCATGGCGATTTCGAGCATGATACCCGGGGAGACAACCAGTTGTATCGTTCCCTGCCGGGCCAGGCCTATGATCCCCTCGGGTGGGCCCCCGAAGAGCAGGGTGGAGAGGTGGATGTTCGTGTCCGCGATTATGCGCACTAGCCTTGTACACCCCTGGCCTCGTGCACCAACCTTTCTACATCCGCTCGATCCAGTCAGCCATCCCCCCGGTCGGCGGCTTCTCCCAAGACAAATACCCGTCCGGCGTTCCCGTCGACCCTTATCAACTGACCATTCTTGATGATCCTGGTAGCGTCGGCGACACCCACCACAGCGGGAATTCCGTACTCGCGGGCGATTATCGAACCATGGGATAGTGAGCCGCCTACGTCCATGACAAGGCCGCCCGCATTCAGGAAGAGCGGAGACCAGGCAGGATCGATTGCCGGTGCCACGAGTATCTGGCCGTCTTCCAAAGCCTCGGTCTCGCCGGGGTCCCGCACTACCCTGACTGTCCCCTCGGCGATTCCCGATGATACGGCAATACCACGGAGCACATTTGCCGACCTGGGTTGTGGGGGATTGGCGATATCCTCGAGGCGGTCGGAGCGTACTACAACAGGGACATCGGCTTTCAGAAGAAGGGTTCGGGATCTCTTTCGCTCCGAGACAACGCCGGCAAGGTCGTGTCCATCAACCAGATCCCTGAGCTCATCGGGCAGAAGATAAAATACGTCATCCCCGAGGCCGCTCCTTCTGCCGAGCTCCAGCAGTCCCGACCTGACTAGTTCCACGAACATGAATGCGAAGACCTTCGTTGATTCCCTCATCGGGAAGTATCTCTGGAGATACCGGATCTCCCGTCTCATGCCAGAGCGGAAAGGTCTCAATAGACGTCGAATAGTTGTATATGGGACCCTGGCATCGAGCTCTGCTTCCGCCTCGATGCGATCCCTGCGCTGGGCCTCGAACTGTGCTGCGGGATCGATGCCCCTGCTACACCTCAAGCCGTCGGCAACCCTCAGGACGAACCGGGGGTCTTCCCTCCACCTGGAGTTGGCGAAGTCGGCCTCGAACGCGGTGCGATAGCCGTACTTGTCGATAAAATCGTGCAGGGTCATCTCGTCTCTCGAGAGCTTCCACA
>JBDRNT010000082.1:0-4646 GCA_043810925.1 Candidatus Eiseniibacteriota bacterium | reverse complement strand
CTGATGAGAAGTCCCCGTCACCGTCTCTACGAAGAATGTTGGCATCTCTGACTATTGAGATCGACAAAGCGATCCAGAGGATCGGTTTCGAGTCCCCAAGGCCTCGAATCAAGGTGCCTCCCAAGTCGGCAGTGCTTTGCCTCGACACGAGGAGTATGCGGGTCTTCTATAAGGGCGAAGAGATCAAGACGACTCCGACAACGTTTCGTCTCCTGAACGCGTTGGCGCAATCGCCCCATGAACCCATGACCTATGAGGATCTCTTGTCCAAAGCAAGTAAATACGACGGTGAGATTTTCAGTCTCCCGGCAACATGGGCGAAGAACCACAAGCTAGCTTTGATGAAGTCCCTGCGAAGTGCCGTTGATGGAAGCAAAATCACGTCGAAGGAGATTGAGCAGCTGATTGTCTCCCGAAATGGATGCATGGCTCTGAAGCTCGCGGCTGAAGATATCGCGATCCTGTAATCCCGCTTTTGTGTGACCCCCAAGGCACCGCTCCAAAGACGCCACGCTCTCTGTATTACCGTGCATTTGTCTAGACCTTTTCTAGACCAAATTTAGACCAACTGCTGGACCGACTTTTTCTCCCGTGTCGGCTAGCCTGAAAAGGTAGAGATCGGCAAGGAGTCGATCCGGGTCACGGAGGGACTGCAGAATGATGAAGTCAATGCTGAGTGCCGGGAGGCGGTGGCTGGTTGAGACCATGCAGGGTCTCAATTACGGGAGCATCCATGGACTATTGGTTGTCGACGGTGAACCCATGTCCGACCCACCTCCCCGGATTGTCCGTGAGCTAAAAATCCCGGGCGACAATGACCCGCGACCCGAGAGTCAACTCTCGGATTTTGAGTTGCGATCTGAGGTCATTCAATTTTTCGACGAACTCGATCGCCTAGGATCCGGGACCATTGAGCGCATCGAAGTCCGGCATGGAGTGCCCTTTAGGGTCTTTATCGAGGACATGATCACTGACCCGCAGAAGTAGACACCTTGCCAACGAGCTGGCCATGAAGTGGAGGCTCAAATGAATGACCACGAAGCAACCGAGTCGCATCTCACCTACGATGATTATGAAGCCCAAGTCCGTCTGATTACATCGAGAGCAAAGCGTAATAATGATGGTGAGACGAGGGCGGCAGACCACGAGACCCGAGTGGTCAGCTGGGATCCTCCGGTCCCATTGACCCAATTCAACCCTCCTCCCTTCCCGACCAGTGTTCTCCCTACATGGCTCCGGGACTATGTTGAAGCCGAGGCGACGGCAACACAGACACCTCCTGACCTTGCCGCAATGCTTACATTGACAGTCTGCGCCGCTGCTATCGCGAAGAAGGTGGAGGTGTTGGTCAAGGAAGGATACAAAGAGCCCGTCAACATCTATATGGTGATTGCTCTTGAGCCCGCGAATCGAAAGTCTGCGGTGTATGCTGATGTTGCTGACCCCTTGGAAGAGTTTGAACAGTCTGAGACGCAACGTCTCAGTGCTCAGATACTGAGGCCAGCGGCGCGATTGCAACCCTGCTAATGAAGATCCTATCCAACTCCCCTGACCATAAGCAGAGGCGCCCGACCCTTGAAATCGAGGCTGCTGGACCATGCAAAGAAGGAGATGCCGATTGTGGCGGCGAATTCAGACATGTCCGTGGTTGTTGAGGATTTCATCGATCGCGTCATGCGGGTGTTTCCCGATGCGGAGGTGGTATCGAGAGGTGAGTCGACCTTGAGAACCAATGGGCTCTCGAACCAGGGCAAGGCAGCCCTCTGGTACGCGAGACAGGGTTGGCTGGTGTTGCCCCTCCACACACCACGAACCGGATCTTGCAGTTGCCGGAAAGATGATTGTCAAAGCCAGGGCAAACACCCCAGGACTCAGCGGGGATTGAAGGATGCCACGACCGAGGAGGGCGCGATCAGAAGTTGGTGGACGCGATGGCCCGATGCCAATGTCGCGGTTCTCACCGGTACTGAAAGTGGCTTGATTGTATTGGATGTAGATCCACGCAATGGGGGGGATGAATCATTGGCTAACTTGGAGGATGAATTTGGCAGACTCCCGGCGACGGTTGAATCTCGGACCGGTGGCGGGGGACGGCACTACTTTTTCAATCACCCGAGGGTGCCCATTCGGTGCAGCTCCGGCAAGCTTGGCCCTGGTCTTGATCTAAAGAGTGATGGCGGATATATCGTCGTGCCACCAAGTGTGCATGGTTCGGGAAATACCTATCAGTGGCGTGATTCAAGCAAACCAAATCAGATTCAAGCTGCTCCTCTCCCTGGTTGGCTCCTGGACCGATTAACTCAACAATATGAAAGGAGTCCGGCAGATGAGGTGGGCGAAGGGAATATACCTGAAGGCAGACGGAACGAAACGCTGACCAGCATGGGTGGGCGTCTGCGTTCCATGGGTATGACAACAGCAGAGATCCGATCGGCGCTGCTTGAGGCCAACAGGGGGCGCTGTGCTACACCGCTGGATGATATGGAGGTGGAGCGGATTGCGGAAAGCCTCGGACGATATCCTCCGCGATCAAGTATCGTCACCAATTCAAATGAGTGGGAACATCCAATACCTCTGTTAGTAACGAACCTCCCTGAATTTCCAACCCCTGCGCTGCCGGATTGGGTGAAGGAATTTGTAGAAGCCGAAGCCACGGCTACCCAGACACCTCCTGACCTGGCCGGCATGCTCACGATCTCTGTGTGTGCTGCGGCCATTGCAAAGAAGGTGGTTGTAAATGTCAGAGAGGGATATCAGGAGCCGGTAAACGTTTTCATTGTCGTTGTCCTTCCGCCCGGAAGTCGTAAATCAGCTGTATTCTCCCATGTCACTTCTCCTCTTGAAGAGTATGAAGCCACCGAAACTGAGCGGTTGAGGTCTGAGATTGCTGAGCAACAATCCCAGCTTCGAATTGCCACCGAGGCATTGAGGAAGGCGGAAAAGAAAGCAGCTGAAGCCAAATGGGACAAACGAGAGGCAGCATTTGAGGAAGCCAATAAGGCGGCGCGAGAGCTTGCGGCCATTAAAGTATCTCAACCACCGCGTCTGGTTGTTGATGACTGCAGTCCCGAACGGCTCTCGACTCTGCTGCAGGAACAGGGTGGCCGGATCGCTGTCATGGCGCCGGAGGGTGATGTCTTCGATCTCATTGCGGGCCGGTATAGCAGCGGAGGTCCCAACCTTGGTGTCTATTTGCGAGGTCATGCCGGGGATCTAATACGGGTTGATAGAGTCAGTCGGGCTTCAGAATTTGTGGAATCCCCCGCACTCACTGTGGGCTTGGCTGTTCAACCTGAGGTCTTGAATGGTCTAACTCGGGTGCCCGGTTTTCGTGGCCGGGGTCTCATCGGACGCTTTCTCTTTGCTCTTCCTCATAGCCGTCTTGGCTGCCGGGAAATAAGTCCCCCCTCAGTACCATCGCCGGTTAAATCTGAATACCGCAAGAATGTCCAAGCTCTCTTGTCATTGCCTTTCGCGGTCGAGACCGAGGGGGCACCGGCACCACATACGCTGTCATTTGATTTCCCCGGGCAAGAGGCACTCATGGCTTTTGCCTCTTGGTTAGAACCGCAGTTGGCGGAGACCGGTGACTTAGGGCATATGACGGATTGGGCGGGGAAGCTGGTGGGAGCCGTCGCCAGATTGGCAGGCATCCTACATATGGCCGAGTACGTCGGTGAAAAAGATCCCTGGTCGATACTCATAGACCTCCCGACTGTGAAACGTGCAATCCAGATCGGTCACTACCTGATCCATCATGCCAAGGCGGCATTTGGCGAAATGGGAGCTGATCAGGAACTGGATGACGCCCGGCATCTTTTGAACAAGATCCAGAGCCTGGGTGTCACCGAAATCACGCGGCGGGATCTGTTTGAGTCGGTTAAGGGGCGGTTCAAGAAGGTGGACAAGATGGACCCCGGCCTTGGACTCCTGGCGGATCATGGCTATATCCGGCGGAAAGAAATGGAGGATTCCAGTGCCCGTGGCCGGAAACCGAGCCTCATTTATGAAGTGAATCCACTTTTGCCACCGGAATTGAACCGTTGCAGATCTGCAACACAAAAAGAACGATTACAGGGTACACAAGTTAATTGTGCGAATTGTGCGAATTGTGCGACGCCCACGTGAGCCTCAAAACGCGAGTTTTGGGGTCGGAAGAGGGAGGTTTTGGGCCAATGAATTCTGCGAATTCTGCGAACATCACTCTAAGTAATCATTTTTTGTTATATACTACTATAATAGTAGGAATTAGATCTGGGGCAAAAAACGTCGTTTTTGGGGGCTTACCCTCGTCGCACAATTCGCACAATTCGCACAATTCCCCATTGGGTCCCAAACCGGCAACCCCCAGATCCGAGATCCGAGGGCGGTCGGCAGCCTGTGAAGGTCGGCTGTCGGGTCGATCACGTGGTCCCGTTCTCGACAATCGCCTTAATGGTATCCAGATCCCCCCGGGCCGCGGCGACGACCACGCCCTTCACAAACTGGGTGGCCTTGCCAGATCCGGTTGCCTTGTGGATCAGATCGCGTTCGCTCCGGAGCAGGCGGAAGGCGAAGACGACCTGCTCATCCGCGCCGGTCTTCGGGGTGTTGTCTGGGGCCGTAGGCTTTGGATCCGGCTGGTTACCTTTTTGCCCGGGTGCCGT
>JBDRNT010000081.1:0-42522 GCA_043810925.1 Candidatus Eiseniibacteriota bacterium | reverse complement strand
TTCACCGACGACCAGTTCCCGCGTAATAGCTTCGACTATATGCTGGCCAATCCGCCGTTCGGTGTGGAGTGGAAGCCGGAGGCCGATCATATCAAGCGGGAGCATGAGGAACAGGGTTTCGGTGGACGCTTCGGTGCAGGGCTTCCACGCATAAACGACGGTTCGCTGCTTTTCCTCCAGCACATGATAAGCAAGATGAAGGATCCGAAAGAGGGTGGTACCCGCTTGGGGATAGTATTCAACGGGTCACCTCTATTTACAGGCGGTGCCGGCTCCGGTGAGAGTGAGATTCGCCGCTGGATCATTGAGAATGACTGGCTGGAGGGGATAGTGGCGCTACCGGACCAGCTCTTCTATAACACCGGGATCACCACCTACCTCTGGATCGTGACCAACCGTAAGGCCAAACGCCGTAAGGGCAAGATCCAACTAATAGACGGCACCACCTTCTTCACCAAGATGCGGAAGAGCCTTGGTAATAAGCGAAACGAGGTGGGTCAGGACCAAAGAGATGAGATCACCCGGCTCTATGGAGAGTTCAAAGAGGGTGAGTTCGTGCGCGTTTTTGACACCACGGACTTTGGCTATCGCCGGATCACCGTCGAACGTCCGCTCAGACTCAACTTCGCTGTGACCGACGAGCGCCTGGCACAGGTCAGAGATGCGAAGGCCTTCGCCAATCTGGCAACAAGCAAGAAGCGGAAGGACACCATGGCGGCCGCCGCGGAAATCGCTGCAGGCAGGGATTCGCAGCGGGCTATCCTCGCTGCATTGGCAGGACTCTCGGGCAAGGGGGTCACTAAGAGTCGCGACGTATTCATAGACTTGATGAAGGAAGCATTCGATGATGCGGGGGTCAAGGTGCAGGCAAGTGTTTTCAAAACGGTTCTTGTGGCGCTTTCTGAGCGAGATGAAACAGCCGATGTCTGCACCGATTCCAGCGGCAATCCGGAGCCCGATTCGGAACTTCGGGATTATGAGAATGTGCCGCTTAAGGATGATGCGGGAGAGTACATGAGGCGTGAGGTTCTGCCTCATGTGCCCGACGCCTGGATAGATGAATCGAAGACCAAGATCGGCTATGAGATCAATTTCAATCGGTATTTCTATAAGTACACACCGCCGCGTCCCCTTGACGAGATCGAAGCTGACCTCAGGCAAATCGAGAAGGAAATCGCCGACATGCTCTCGGAGATGACCGAATGAAGTGGAAACCGTATCCGGAGTATAAGAGGTTGGGCGTTGAGTGGTTGGGGGAAGTACCGGCGAATTGGAGAGTCAAACAGTTGAAGCGAACATTCGTGATTCTGAACGGATCGACTCCAAGAACTGCGGAGCCTGACTACTGGGATGGCGAGATACGTTGGGCTACTCCCGATGATTTGGGAGCACTGCAAGGAGACACCCTTGAGACCACGCGCAGGATGATTACACGGGAAGGATATGAGAGCTGTGGGACCACGTTGGCACCCCAGGGGAGTCTTGTGCTGTCCACGCGGGCACCAATTGGACATCTTGCTCTCACCGGATCTCCCGTTTGCACTAACCAGGGCTGCCGGTGTTTGGTCTTCCGTGCAGAGGACGACGCACGGTTCTTCTACTACCACCTGCTGAGTACCAAGCAAGTCTTGGAATCTTGGGGACAGGGTTCGACATTCAAGGAGCTGAGTCGCGATGGATTAGGTGGTATTCGACTCACCTCGCCCCCGGTCTCAGAGCAGCGGGCGATTGCGGGGTTTCTTGACCGGGAGACAGGGCGGATCGATGCATTGATTGAAAAGAAAGAGCGACAGATTGAACTGCTCCAGGAGAAACGCTCCGCGCTCATCAGCCATACCGTCACCAAGGGCCTCAACCCCAACGTAAGAGTGAAAGACTCCGGCATCCAATGGCTCGGCCAGATCCCCGCCCACTGGGTGCTTATCAGGTTCAAATACGCTATGGTATTGCAGAGAGGTTATGACCTACCAAGGGAACAGTTCATCGAAGGACAATATCCGGTCTATGCCTCAAACGGTATTATCGGCTTCCACAATGAATACACCACTTCCGGACCATCAATAACAGTTGGGAGAAGTGGCAGCGTCGGTGAGATAAATTACATTCAAAAAGATTTCTGGGCCCATAACACTGCCCTTTATGTAAAGACTTTCCTCGGAGTGATGCCTAGGTTTGGATATTATCTCCTTACAGCTCTTGATGTGAGGTATCTGAGTGAGGGGTCTGCTGTAGGTACGTTGAATCGTAACTACATACACAATCTGCGAATCGTATTACCCGGAGGAAGCGAGCAGCGCATCATTGCTGCTTTCCTTGACAAGGAGATGATACGGATTGACACACTGATGGAGAGAATACGGGAGTCGATAAACACTCTTCGGGAATACCGAACAGCACTGATAACAGCGGCGGTGACGGGGAAGATTGATGTGCGCGAGGAGGTGGCCTGATGACGCGAAGCGGTTTCCAGCCCGTATTCACCATTACCAACTCTATTACGACGGCACTAACCCGCATCGAACGGGCGCGTGGGTTCCTTGAGGCGGCCACCCTCTCTGAAGACTGGATTCGCGCAATGGGAGCGCGGGCCCTGGTGCTCGAAGCACATCACACCACACACATTGAGGGCACCCATCTCACGCTGGAGCAATCAACCCGCCTCTTGGCCGGCGAAGATGTGCCTGAGGCCAATCCGGATGATGCCCGGGAACTCCTGAACTACCGCGATGCATTCAAGCTCGTCACAGAGCACGTCGAAACTGGACGGCCGATTACCGAGGTTCTTATCAGGGAGATCCACAAGAGGCTCGTTGATGGAGTACGGGGGGGCGAAGCGGCTCCGGGCGAATACCGCCGGGTCCAGAACTACGTTGTAAACTCAGCTACAGGTCGGACCATATACACCCCGCCTCCACCTCATGAAGTCCCGATCCTGATGGAGCAGTTAGTGGAGTGGTTAAAGCGAGAGCAAGAGATCCAACCGGTACTCGTGAGTGGCATTGCCCAGTTTCAGCTGGTTCACATACATCCGTTTCTTGACGGCAACGGCAGGACATCGCGGCTGCTGTCGACCATGTGCCTGTACCGGTCTGGTTACGACTTCAAGCGGCTTTTCACCATAAGCGAGTACTACGACCGTAATCGTCCAGCATTCTACCAAGCTATCCAGGGGGTCCGGGAGAGCGATATGGAAATGACCGGGTGGCTTGAGTACTTCGTCAAGGGATTGGCGGTACAGATGGGAGAGGTCTCTGATCGAGGGAAGAGGGCCATACGAGCAGATTTGGCGGTGAAGCGGCATGATCTCAACGAGCGCCAGTCCAAGGCGCTGGGGTTTCTAGTTGGCCATGATGACCTACGTATAGGGGATCTGGAAAGCCTGTGTCCGGACGTCAACAGACGGACCTTGCAACGGGACCTGTCCAATCTTGAGGATCTGGGTCTAATCAGGCGAAAGGGTGCAGGCAGGCGGTCCTCTTACGTATTGGGGAACAGGAAGTTATAAGGAATCGCGACATATCGCGACATCGAATCGCGACATGCCCGGGAGCCAAGCGGGAGGAGAACCAGCAGGTGAGCAAGCGCCACAGCGAAGCAGCGTTTGAAGAGGCCATCGAGGAGTATCTGACGAAGGTCGGTGGCTACGAGCAACGCGATCCCGGAGATTTCGACCGGGAGCGCTGCATAGACCCCGAGGTGTTCCTCGCCTTCATCCAGGCAACCCAACCGGCGGAATGGGAATACCTTAGGCAGCTTCAGAAGGATGCGACGGAGGAGACCCTGCTTGAGGATCTCTGCCGTGCTCTGAACTCCGAGCATGAGGGTTGCCTCACTGTCCTGCGTCATGGGTTTAAGTGTTTCGGGAAGCTCTTCCGTGCTGCGTACTTCGCCCCCGCCAGCGGTCTCAACCCGGACACCAAGAAGCTATACGATGCCAACAGGCTCACGATCACCCGCCAGCTCGCCTACTCGGCCAAGCACAACAACACCCTCGATGTTACTCTGAGTCTCAATGGCATTCCTGTTGCTACGGCGGAACTTAAGAACCCGATGACGGGCCAGACCTGGCGCCATGCCATAACCCAGTACAAACGAGACCGGGATCCGGCCGACCTCATGTTCCGCTTCAAGAAGCGCACGCTGGTGCACTTCGCAGTCGATACGGATGAGGTCCATATGACAACGCGCCTTGCCGGGCGGGCGACGCGTTTCCTGCCATTTAACAGGGGTCGTGGTACGGGTGCCGGTAACCCCGAGAACCCCGGGGGCCATAAGACCGCATACTTGTGGGAAGAGGTGCTTGAGAGGGACAGCCTCCTCGATATCCTGGCCCGTTTCATCCATATCCAGACCGATGAGAAGAAGTTCCAGGGAAAGAAGGTCAAGCGGGAGACCATGATCTTCCCGCGCTACCACCAGCTTGACTGTGTTCGCAGAATGGTTGCCGATGCCCGTATGAGTGGCACCGGAACCAACTATCTCATCCAGCACTCGGCAGGGAGCGGCAAGAGTAATTCGATCGCCTGGCTCGCCCATCGGCTGGTGAGTCTCTATGATGACAAGGATGAGAAGGTCTATGACTCCACGATCGTGGTGACCGACCGGGTGGTACTCGACCAGCAGCTCCAAAACACCATTTACCAGTTCGAGCACAAACAGGGTGTGGTTCAGAAGATCGACGCCGACTCCTCCCAGCTTGCTCAAGCCCTTGCCGCTTGCGTGCCGATCGTCATCACCACGCTTCAGAAGTTCCCCTTCGTGACTGAGAAGATCGGCGATCTCCCCAAGAGGAAGTATGCGGTCATTATCGATGAAGCCCATAGCTCCCAGGGCGGCGAGACGGCCATAGAGATGAAGGGTGTTCTGGCAGGTACTGCCATACGCGAAGAGGTCGAGGAGTATGGTTCCGAAGAGGGGCTTCCGAACTATGAGGAAGAGATCCTCCGCACGATGGCGAGACGGGGCCGACAGCCCAATATCAGTTTCTTTGCTTTCACCGCCACGCCCAAGTACAGGACGCTTGAGGTCTTCGGCCGGACCGGGCCTGACGGTAAGCCACAGGCCTTCCATCTTTACAGTATGCGGCAGGCGATCGAGGAGAACTTCATTCTGGACGTCCTTAAGAACTACACCACCTACAAGACCTACTACCGGCTGATCAAGTCCATTGAGGATGATCCCAAGGTGGATAAGCGCAAGGCAGCCCGTGCGCTGGCTCGCTTCATGAGCCTCCACCCACACAACATCGCCCAGAAGACCGAGGTCATGCTTGAACACTTCCGCAGTTTCACGATGCATCGAATCGGGGGCAGGGCCAAAGCTATGGTAGTGACGGGAAGCCGCCTGCATGCGGTTCGATACAAGCAGGCTTTCGACAAGTACATAGCCGAGAAGGGCTACACGGGGATCAAGACCCTGGTGGCATTCTCCGGCACGGTCGTTGATCCCGATATCCCGGGTGTGGAGTACACCGAGGTCGGCATGAACGACGGCATCCGCCAGAAGGAACTACCCGAGAGGTTCGCGACGGATGGATATCAGGTACTGCTTGTGGCGGAGAAGTTCCAGACCGGTTTCGATCAACCGCTCTTACACACCATGTATGTTGACAGGCGACTGGCGGGGATTCAAGCGGTGCAGACTCTCTCGCGGCTTAACCGCACTCATCCGCACAAGGAGGATACCTTCATCCTCGACTTTGTGAACGAGCGTGATGAGATTCTTGCGGCCTTCCAACCCTACTACGAGCAGACGCTTGTCGGTGAGCGGGCGGAGCCGCGACAATTATATGAACTCCAGGCCAAACTTGATGCACAGCAGGTCTACTATGAGGCCGAGGTCGAGGAATTCTCGAAAGTCTTCTACAAGCCCAAGCGTCAGCAGACAGCCGCGGATCATGCCCGGATGAATGCATGTCTCGATCCAGCTGTTGGGCGCTACAAGGAGCTTGACGAGGAGGCGCGCGAGGAATTCCGAAGCGAACTCGTCGCCTACCGGAATCTCTATGGCTTTCTCTCGCAGATAATTCCATTTCAAGATACCGACCTTGAGCGGCTCTACTCCTACATCAGATTCCTGCTTTCGAAACTTCCAAGGGGAGGTGGGCCGGTCTACCACTTCGAGGATGACGTGGCGCTCAAGTACTACCGGCTTCAGAAGATTAGCGAAGGGTCGATCGATCTCAAGGCTGGGGAAGCCGTTGGGATTCCCGGGCCGACATCGGTCGGCACGGGCACCGAGCATGGTGAGGAGATCGAGCTATCACAGCTGATCGATATTCTGAATGAGCGTTTCGGAACGGAGTTCAAACCCGCCGATCAGCTCTTCCTCGATTCCATCCGTGAAGATGCGGTGGCTGATGCGGGCCTTCGTGAGGCAGCACTTGCCAACACGATGGAGAACTTCGGCTACGTATTCCTGAAAGCGCTAGAGGGTCTCTTCATAGACCGGATGGATCAGAATGAGGACATCACTGCCAAGTACATGAATGAGAAGGAGTTTCAGGATACCGTCGGTAAGCACCTCCTGAAGCAGGTCTACGAACAGATTCGAGCCGGGCAGGTCTAGCCAATTGCACGCGTCGGGGGCGGAACCCCGACGCTACATTTCAAGACCTGACCCCCAGGGTCGTACCAGGCGTTACTTCATCAATACCAAACTGCGGGTAGCGGTGAAATCCTCTGCGCGGAAATGGCAGAAGTAGATGCCGCTTGCCACAGGGCGTCCGGCTGAATCTTTCCCGTCCCAGTGCGCCGTATGGACACCCGCGGGATACTGTCCCGATGCCAGCACGGTGATCCGGCGTCCTGCAACGTCATAGACCGCGAGCTCGACCCTGCCATCCCTCGGCAGACCGAACTGCAGCCGCGTCAGCTGGCCGAAGGGATTCGGGCGGTTCCCTGCCAGGAAATGCTTTGCCGGAATATCGGATACGATCACGCCCTGACCGGCTGTTGACGGGGGAAACCCGATCCGGAGACCCCAGGTGTGAAGGGTGCCCGTGTCGCCGCCGGCCTGGTCGCTTACCCATATCTCCCACTGGCCTTCGGACCACTCACCAACGAAGTCACTCATCGAACCCGGACCGTCAGGTGAGGTTTCGATGTCATACCAGGTGATGATGTTGTCTGCCGAGCTCCCGGTACGGTTATGCAGCCGCACCGTTGTTCCCTCGGGTGACTTCAGCTCCACGATGAGATCGCCCTTGTAAGAATGCGTGATATCTACATAGCAGTCCACGGACGCTATCTCGGCACCGGCCGTGACATCGATGTAGGCGCGGATTCCTGTGGTGTTGTTGTCCGGGATCGCAAGCTCCGGACTGTCCATGTATTCAAATACTGGATAGAGCTTGAAGTCGACATCCGTGACTGTCGCCCCACCCGTTATCACCACTACCTCGGACGAATCTCCGAAGCCGGTCTTGCTTGCCGTAACGGAGTAGGTGCCGTCATAGAGACCATCGATCACATAGTCTCCACTGGCATCCGTCGTGTCGGAGAGTCCACCCGGAGATGTTGTGACGATCACGCCCTCGTAAGTCGCCTGACCGGAGAGTTCCACGTTTCCGCTTATCGATCCATCGGGTGACGATTCCTCGGCGAGCAGGTGTGCCACCGTGTTTTCGAGCAGATCCTTCCGCGCGGCGGTGTCTGTCACATTATCGTAGTCGAAGGAGTAGAAGACGATCTGGGAGGACGCCGGATCTGCGTTATCATCATAGACGAGCACCCCACCCTGGCCGGTGTACGTGCTCCAGTCAAAGACTATCTGAACGCCGCCCTCGGGTATGAGCGCATCCTGATCGCCGTAGCCGTCGCACGTCATTGCCATGGTGGCCGTGAGGGGGTTCGGTATTGTCGCGATCGGGTGCGTGGGCTGAGCAAGCGTGAGGTTGCCCGAGCAGTCATGCGCCCATGATACGACATGAAGCGTGGTGTCCGCGAAATTCGGATAGCCGGGATAGCTGGCCGCATCGTAACCGATCTCCCCGCCCTCGATCAGAAGCTTTCCGGAGCCTGCCGCGTACGCGTTGAGACTGGAACGGTAGGAGCCGACCGAAACCGGCTGGGTGTCATCGCCCGCGCTCCAGATCACAACGTCATACAGGGGCCAGGTTCCGGGGTCCGTTGCGGCCGAGGTCTCGATCGTCACATCGTACCCGAGATCTGTAAGATCCGCTGCGATTATCGAAGCGGACTTCTCAGCCCCGCTGGTGGGGATCCCGTCGAAGACGAGCCACTCTCCTTTGTGCCCCTGCTTGGCGGCGGTCTTGTCACCCGTGTCGTCATCGATCACGAGCAGGTTGCCCTCGGTGGGGACCATCTCGACATCCGCTATCTCGGTGGCCTCATCGACAGTGACATAGATGTTCTGTGTCATGAGGTGAGGTGCGCTCACCCTGAAGAGATAGGTGAAGTACGGTAGGGCGGCCGTGGTGTAAGCGCCTCCGGCAAGCGAATCTGAGGATGTCTCAGAGTAAAGCGACATGTCATCACTGCGGTAGATCTTGATCGTTGCGGTGATCGGTCTCCCGGTGCCCGTTTCAGTAACGGTGCCTGAGACCACACCGCTCGGCGCGGGCGTCAGATCGATGTCGTAGACATTCGCGCCCACGTAAACCATGGCCGAACCGTCGAAAGCGAGATAACCGAAGTTAACGGCATAGACATCGTATGGGCCGACAAGAATACTATCGGGTGCGGCATAGCTTCCGCCCGCACCACTTGTGGTTTCAAAGACCGGGTCCGCCAGGCCCGTGTCGGCTCCCGCGGTATAGAAACTCACAGCAACTCCGGCAAGCGAATCCCCTGTGGACACATCCCGGACGGTCCCGGAGAGCGTGCCGTAAGCCTCTATGACAGGAACGCTTCCCTCGTAGATCTCATAACCCGGATATGAGAGTACCACGGTGATCGTACCGAGGCTTGTCGGTGTGACCTCAAGCAAGGCCGTGTCTGCCGAGGAAGACACAAAAGCGTCGACGCCGCAGCCGGCGGCGAACATGTCCAGCCCGGTATGCGACGAACGCCCGATGATCACTCCTTCATAGTAAGGAGTGAGTGCGCCCACAAGACCGACATCATCGACCCTGGCCTCGACCTGCGGGCCGGGGAGTGTCGATGCGCCTATGACGACGATCGCCTCTTCGAAGCAATCATAAGTCTCACCGATCTGTCTTCCGACCACGGTGAGGATTTCACCGTAGGGAGCATCAACCGTAATTGCCGTCTGGCCAAAAAGATCGGTCGTATCGACGAGTGCCGGCTCGATGCCCCAGCCATCGATCGTGACAACAACATCGGTCATAGGCTGGGACAGGGTATCGAGTACAGTGACGGTAACAAGCGTCGGGGTCTCGACCACGATGGTGTCGGGAACCACAGTGACTATGGCCGGCACGACTACATCGATCAAGTCTATCTCGGGCCCGAAGTTATGACAGGTCACGGTGAGCGTCATCTCGCCCACCACGGTGGGTGGCGGATCGAGGATGAGCGTCACATCCCCGTTGATATCCGTATATGCCGTCTCGTATACCTCACCGGGCATATCGAGACACACAAGCGCATCGGCGAGCGGCCCCTTGGCATCACCGACGTTCACCGCATACGTTCCCGCGCCGACCGGACAGGTGCTGTTATGAGACACGCTCATCGGTGCGGGGATGTCCGTCCATATGTCGATGGATGGATCGCCGATTATGTTATACATCTCGTAGTAGCGCTGGGTGTCGCCCCCGCCGCTATAGTGTTCATAGAGGTACCACTTGCCCTGATCAAGCATCCCTGAGATCCAGGTCAGACCGTCATCGAAGAGCGCCTGAAACACACCCTTCTCGAGCACATCGTCCTCATCCCAGTAGGACGTGACGGACGATCCCCAGAATGCAAGCCCCGCTTTGTCGATCTTACGAATCCAGGTCTCGGCAAAGCACTCGCCAACGGTATACGTTCCTGTTACGCAAGAATAGCTGTGTACGAAGGGATACATGTCGAGATTGGTGAGGCCGTCCACATCACTCTGGGTGAACTGAGGTCCGTCCGCCCAGTAGGTTTCAGCCCCGTGTCCTGAATAGATGGCAAGTCCGCGTCCGTCGTTAAGCGCATCCCTCACCTGCTGGGTTGTCGCACTGTAGGTGTAGCAGTAGAGCTTATCGGAGGTGTAGCCTGCCGGATCCATGTAATTGGAGATCACGTAGTTGTGGGTCCCCTCGGTGACCGTGTAGTTGTCCAGGGAGGCCATGAAGACAGCCTTCTTAAGCCACGGTGTCCCCGAGATGAGCAGTTTCTCATAGTTGATGGTCTTCGCTACGATTGCACTGGCCTCAGTCGGGCTGGTTACCGAGAAGCGTCCGATACCGAGATCCGGAATGTAATCGGGATCGGTCATGGTGGCATAGTAGAGATCGGTCGCCGGGTTGTTGACGCCTACCCCCACGAAGTTGGGTATGTCGGCGACATCACCCACCAGCAACACAAATGCAGGAGGTATGTCCCATGTCTGCCAGGCGTCCTTGATATAGTTCTTGACCGTGGTCGTTGTGACTCCACCGGGGACGTCGGCTGTCGATGTCACGGTTGTCTGGTAGCCCTTGCTGTTCTTCCAGGCGGCCAGGGGCTGCATTTCGTCGTAGAAGTCGGGATCAGTGATGATGAGATAGCCGGCCGGCCAGTCAGGTACGGCCTTATCCGAGGGTGCCTGGTAGTTGAGGAGTACCCGGGCAGCAGCCTGCTCGAAAGCCGGTGTCGCGTACCGGTTGATTGTCGCTCTGGTTGCTTCGTAATCCGCACCTGTGGTGGTCACCTTGATACGGATCCTGCTGGTTACCTCGACAATCCCATCGGCAGGTATGTAACTTACCGGCGCGACTTCGACCATCGCAAACCGGTGGCCCCGCATCTGGCCCGTCTCTGCGATGCGGGCCTGGTAGACCGGGAACGTCCCGCTTGAAGCATAAAACTCTTCGGAGATGGCAAACTCAGCGGACTCTCTGGCGCCCGGTAACTTCTCTACCGGTGCCTGGACCGGATAGATTCTGCTCGGATAGCCGAGATCGGAGAGATTGAATCTGGAGGTGATGCGCTCAATAACCTCGACTCGAACAAGCGCGTGCTGAGGTATCTCAACTGCCTTGCGGCAGACGGGGAGGCGGGCCTCGCCTATTGTGATTGTCCGGCCGCAATTCTGGACGTCGAGTATCGAAAATGTCCCATGGTCTGTCGGGGTCTCGCTGAGAGAGAAGCCGGGTATGTCAAACTCGAGAATGACCTCGTTGCCGGTCTCTGCAATCACCTGCGCTGTGATCCCGCCGCGCAGGTTATCGGGTGCGAGGGGTACCCAGGTAGCGTCCCCGGATGCGAAGAGTGAACTCGGCAGAACAACGGCAAATACGGTGAGAAGCAGTAGCGCCTTCCTCATCTGAGTCCTCCTTGTGGACGGCTATAAACGTTCATGATGCATTTTACCATATTTGCGAAATCTAATCAAACTTATATACCATGGGGCGGGAACCCGGCCAGATAGGGTCTGCCGCCTTATTTGTCGGGATCTGAGTACATAATTAGGTGTGGTTTCAACGGTCTTCATTTGATATATATAGCAGTCAGGGGATCCGGTAACCGGGTTCCCCGTATCTGTGGAGTCAGGCTACATGGGTCGCATCACTGAACATCCCATCCTCGAGGTCGGACCGCCGGCCGGCATTCCGTTCTATTTCAGTGGGAAACAGATGTTTGCGAAGCCGGGTGAGGTGATCTCATCGGCCCTGTTTGCCAACGGAATAACCATCTTCGGTCATCATCCCAGGGATGGCAGCGCGCAGGGTCTGTTCTGCGCCAACGGCCAGTGTTCCCAGTGTCTGGTGATAGCCGACGGCGTACCGGTCAAGGGTTGCATGGTTCCCGTCCGGGAAGGTATGAAGGTGGCTGCCTGTGAGGGCACACCGGTGCTCCCGGAGGCAGACGCGGCGCCCACCGGGTTCGAGCCTATCCGCACCACTCAAACCGATGTGTTGATCATCGGTGGAGGGCCGGCGGGGATCACCGCAGCACTCGAACTTGCCCCGCATGGCGTGGAGATTCTGATCGTTGACGACAAACACCGGCTGGGGGGGAAGCTCGTTCTTCAGACCCACTCCTTCTTCGGCACGGTTCAGGACTGCTTCGCGGGGACGAGGGGAATAGACATAGCCACCAAACTTGCCGTGGAAATGGAGAAGTGCCCGAACATCCGTGTGATGTTAAATACTACTGCTGTAGCGTGTTACCAGGACAAGAAGATAGGTGTCGTCAACCAGTCCGAATATTCTCTGATAAACCCTCGGCTTCTCCTGATTGCGGCCGGCGCCCGGGAAAAGGCCCTTGCGTTTCCGGGATGTGACCTGCCCGGGGTGTACGGGGCAGGGGCTTTTCAGACGCTGGTCAACCGTGATCTCGTTCGCCCTTCGGAGAAACTCCTTGTAATAGGTGGTGGAAATGTCGGGCTTATCGCCGCATATCATGCCGTCCAGGCAGGAATCGGCGTTGTCGGTGTGGTTGAGGCCATGCCGGAGGTGGGCGGGTATAAAGTCCACCAGGATAAGATCAAGAGGCTGGGGGTACCGGTCTGGACATCCCACACAGTCAGGTGTGCCGGCGGCAGAGACAGAGTTGAAACGGTGACGGTGGTTGGAGTCGACGAGCAATTCACTCCCATCGATGGAACCGAGAAGACTTTCGAGGCCGACACCTTGCTGGTGGCGGTCGGGCTAAATCCCGTCGATGAGCTCTACCATCAGGCCGACCGGTTCGGTATGGAGGTCTACTCGGCGGGTGACGCCTCGGAGATTGCGGAAGCCTCGGCGGCTATCTTCTCCGGGCGGATTGCGGGAAGACGCATGGCCCAATCACTCGGTAAGAATGTGGAGGTTCCGGAAGAGTGGCGGCGACGGTGGGAGGTGCTAAAGAGCAAACCGGGTGACACCTGTGTTCTCAAGACCGAGGCCGCGCGGTCGGGTCTCTTCCCGGTGATAAGATGTGTGCAGGAGATACCGTGTGATCCCTGCGTTCACATCTGCCCTAAGGACATGATCAAGATCGAGGGTGATCCGGTGCTCGGTCTGCCGCAGGTGGTCAAGGACGAATGCACCGGCTGCAATCTATGCGTGGCCGCTTGCCCCGGGTTGGCAATAACGCTTGTGGACTTAAGATGTGACGGTCCTGACGCTCTGGTCGTGGTTGCCTTCGAGCTCCTGGACTCGGTTGTCGACGTGGGGGACACCGTGGATGCAGTTGACATGGATGGAAACTTCGTAGCGGCTGCTGAGGCGGTGAAGGTGGCCGGGGCCAAACCCTATGACAGAACCCTGCTGATTACGCTCAAGGTATCCAGGGAGAAGGCCCTACAGGTGGCGGGTCTAAGAGTGCAGGACCGGTCAATCAGCGAGCCCGCGGGGGTGGAGCCGGGTGCGTGCATCGATGATGAGACCATAATATGCAGATGCGAACGCGTTAAAGCCGGAGACATAAGGAAGGCGATTCGGAGCGGCGTACGAGATCTTAATCAGCTCAAGACCATGAGATGCGGTATGGGAGCATGCGGTGGCAAGACGTGTGAGTCGCTGATACTGGGTCTTTACAGAGATGAAGGCGTGGACCTGTCTGATGTGATCGGTTTTGCCAGGAGACCGCTGGTCTCCGAAGTCACACTGGGGCTGCTCGCCGGAGAACACCCGGATGGTGAGGTGGAATGACAAGTCATGATGTGATCATAATAGGCGCAGGAAGCGTGGGACTTCCCACGGCATTCTTCCTCGCACAGGAGGGGGTCCGGGTCCTGGTAGTCGATGAGCTGCCGTCTCCCGGTCAGGGTCAGAACAAGAGTGCGATTGGAGGAGTGCGGGCCACTCACTCGGACCCGGCCAAGATCCAGACCTGCCGGCTCAGCCTAGGGGTCTTTTCCCGGTGGAGGGAGCGCTACGGAGATGACATCCACTTCCAGCAGGGTGGATACTGCTTCCCGGTTTACGAAGAAAAGCACGAGATAGGCCTCAGGGATCTGCTCACCACACAGAAGGAGCACGGCCTGAATATCGACTGGCACGATGCTGCAGATCTCACGAGTTTCGTTCCCGGCATCAATCCGGAGGGCTTAAGAGGCGGAACCTACTCGCCCGAGGACGGCAATGTATCACCGATCCTGGCAGCGAGAGCTTTCTATGACCGGGCACTCGAGCTGGGTGCAGAGTTCAGGTTTGAAGAGAAGGTGACCGCGATCACGCAGGAGTCGGGTACGGCAAAGAGGGTGAAGACCGGCAAAGGCAGCTACGCCGCCCGGAGCGTGGTCAATGCAGCCGGAGCAAGTGCCCGTGAGGTGGGGAAGATGATGGGTGTTGATCTTCCCGTCGTCCCTGACTCGCATGAGGCAGGTGTGACCGAACCTGTCGAGCCTTTCTTCATGCCGATGGTCGTGGACATAAGGGGCTTCCCCGGATCGACCAACTTCTACTTCTACCAGGAAGCGGAAGGGCACGTGATTTTCTGCCTGACACCCGAGCCTGCGATTCCCGGTCTCAATCGGGATTCGACCTCGGACTTTCTCCCTCAGGCCTCCCGCCGGTTGATGGAGCTGTTCCCGAGGCTCAGAAACATAAGGGTTCGAAGAGTATGGCGCGGATTGTATCCCATGACACCGGATGGCGTGCCGATTGTGGGTCAACTCAGAGACTCGGATGGCTTCTATGTTGCCGTGGGATTCTGCGGGCAGGGCTTGATGCTGGGTCCGGGTGTGGCTCTAAACCTCGTCAGTCTGATAACCAAAGGCCAACCACTTATTCCCGGGGATATCTTTGAGAGTTTCAGCCTTTACAGGGACTACTCGCGCCCCTCTGAAGCCCTAAAATAACTCTCCAAGGCACGCGAATCCCGGGGAACAGAGGCGTACATTCAGGTACGTCGAAGCGACGCCGGGCAAGCGTAACGCCGCAGATGAAGGGTTTTCTATAGCCCGGCTCCTAGTGACCCCAGGGATAGTGCGTCCGCTCGACGCAATGCCTGCCGGATGGCGAGGTCAGAAGATCCACGGTGAAATCCAGCGGTTCATCATCCTCGCGCAGACACTCCTGGTTTACGATCACTTCATACACCCCGGGCTCGAGGTCGCGGATCTCATAGTCAAGATCAAAGAGGCAGATACAGTCGCACTGACCCTCGAGCTCCCGCTCCACAATGAAGATCGTATCGTTCTCGACATATGTCACCGCGTCGAACTTGGGACAGCAGTTGAAACCCGCGTTCACATGTGTGAGGAGAAGACGGCCGGGGGCGTCAAGACGCCACTCTATGCAATCCTGGTCGCTGGCCACACCGTCGGTGTCCGTTGCGAGCTCCCAGGTCTTGCATCCGGTAGACCTCACGAGCCGTCCGATAGGACCTGTCGAATCGGATCCCGTGCAGCTGGTCTCGTTGCATCCCGAAGCCAGGCAACAAAGAGCGATGATCATAAGTAGACACACGAACCGTTTACGTGCATTCATCTCGGGCCTCCTGTGGTCCAGATACTCGCCTGTCTATAGTTACCAAGTCAACGTGCATTCGTCAATGGAGCATTCTCCCTATTGACGATGTGAATGTCCTAGCCTAATCTTGTAGGGTCGGGCCTCTGTGCCCGACGAATAGTGGAGCGTCGGGGAAGGAACCCCGACCCTACGACCCGGCGCAGAATGAAGGTAGCTGTCCCCTGTTTCGCCCCCTTTGATCGGAGGTAGACAAATATGATCGGTCCGGAAACGATGGTGGCTGTGCTAGATAGTCTAAAAGACCCACTTATGTTCGTGGACATGGACCACATCATTCGTTACATGAACAAAGTCGCGGCCGAGCACCATGACGGCGGTGAGGCCCTTCTCGATACATCGGTCCTGGACTGTCACAACGAGCAGTCGAATAAGGTTATCCTTGAGGTGGCGGCCGCTTTTGAGACAGGGGAAGATGAACGGCTGATCTCGGACACGGACAAGTCCCGTGTCTATATGCGTGTGGTTCGGAGCCCTGACGGGAAGGCGCTGGGCTATTATGAGCGCTATGCCCCACCGGCAAAGCAGGGGGACAGTGAGTGAAAACAATCTCCGTCACCCATGAAGGAAGCATCGCGATCTTAAGGCTCAATCGCGGTGTGACCAATCCGGTTAACCCCGAATGTGTCCTGGAGTTGATCGATGCCATTGACGCGATCAAAGCGGATTCGAACCTGCGTGGCCTCGTCCTGGGCAGCTCCAACGACAAGTTCTTGTCAATCGGGTTTGATATTCCCGAGCTCTTTCCATTGAGCAAAGAGGAGTTCCGGCAGTTCTACCGGAATTTCAACCAGGTGTGGCTCGGCCTCTATACCTTGCCTATACCCACGGTTGCGGCGATAACCGGGCATGCCATCGCCGCCGGGTGCATCCTTACGCTTTGCTGCGACTACCGGGTAATTGCCGAAGGCCGGAAGCTGATGGGTCTCAATGAGGTGCGGATCGGAGTACCCGTCCCGTACCTGGGCGACCGCATCACCTGCGATGTCGTGGGGATCCGAAACGCCCGCGAGATCATGGAGGGGGGCGATTTCTACCCATCCGAGAAGTTGCTTGAGATGGGTATGGTGGACCGGATCGTACCGCTCGAGCATGTCCTGCCTGAGGCCATGGAGAAGGTGAGATTCCTCGCCTCGCTGCTTCCCGAGGCTTTCGCGACGGTCAAGCGAAACCGCGTTGAGGTCGTTGAGCGACAGTATCTGGCCGACAAAGAAGAGAGAGAACGCATCTTCGTAGAGCAATGGTACTCTCCTCGGACCCGCGTGCTTCTTGAAGAAGCCATGCAGAAATTCTAGGGATGCTGGACCGGTGACCGTGATGTCAATGGGCGCTGACGGTCCGGGTCTTGGCCCAGTCCCGGAGAGCCTGGATGTACTCTGCCCGTATCTGAGAGAGTGGGCGGGTCTTGCGGATCTCTTCCAGGAGAAGACCCGTATTGAGATTCGCCTGACCCGAGAAGGCTGTGTAAAGTGACGACACGACCGCCTGCTCTATCTCAGCTCCGGTGAAGCCCTCGGTAGCCTGCGCGAGTTCATCCAAAGCAAACTCCCTTGTACTGTGGCCGCGACGCTCAAGATGGATCCTGAATATCGCTGCCCTCGTTTCGGCATCGGGCAAGTCGACAAAGAAGATCTCATCGAACCGGCCTTTGCGCAAAAGCTCAGCCGGCAGGTTGTCTATGTTGTTTGCCGTTGCCGCTACGAATACATCTCCCTTGCGTTCCTGAAGCCATGACAGGAAGCTGCCGAGCACACGCTGTGAGACGCCGCTGTCATCTCCACCACCCGACGGGAACGCCTTCTCGATCTCATCGATCCACAGGACGACGGGTGCCAGCTTCTCGGCTGTCGTCATGGCAAGCCTGTAGTTCTTCTCACTCTCACCGATGTACTTGTTGTAGAGTCTTGAGGGATCCATCTTAAGAAGCGGCAGGCCCCACTCCATCGCGACGGCCTTGGCACACAGGCTCTTGCCTGATCCCGGCACGCCAAGGAGCAATATGCCCTTGGGAAACGGCAGCCCGAACTTGGCTGCACCCTTCGGGTCGGTTAAGATGTTCCGGCGTTTTGCCAACCAGGCTTTAAGCGTCGTAAGATCGGCGATGTCGGCGAAGCTCTGTTGAGCCGGTATAAACTCAAGCAGACCTTCCCGTTCGATGATCGCCCTCTTCTCCTTGATTACTAGATTCATATCCTTGGAGTCCAGACACCCATCCTCGATCATGGCCTTGGTGAGGATCTTCTCGGCTTCCATCAGCGTCAGACCCTGGAGGTTGTTCAAAAGGACGTTCATGTCGCCGCTTGTCAGATCGATCCTGACGGGCATCCTGCTCTTGAGATCGCGATACACGTTCTTAAGGAGTTCCTCGAATTCCCCCCGTTCGGGCTCGGGTGGGACTACGACCGCGGAGTGCGGTTTGACCGCATCGGGTATCTGCATTTCGCTGCCGGTCACGACGAGCACGCCCTCATTCTTTGAGAAGCCACGCACAGTATCGATAAAGGACGCTCTCAGAAGACGGTCATCCATGAACGGGGCCAACCCCTGGAAGTAGTAGATGGCCGGTCCGGTGAAGTCGATTCTGACAAGTGCCGCTTTGGGATCGCTGCTTCCGTAGACCGGTTCGTCTACGTCATCCCGGCGAAGGCCCGACGTTGGTCTCCAGATGAAAAACGGGACACCGAGCGCGCCCGCGGCATACCTCAACAGGCTCTCCGCCCGTTCGGTCTCAACTGTCTTGATCCAGATAAGACCGTAGCGGGATCGTATAAGGAGCGTAAGCTCCCTCAGAAGGTCATCCTGTTTGGTCTTTGATTTCGGCATCTGCTCTAGTCATTCGGCAGATAATTCCGGCGACACCATACTTAATTATCACTCCGGCAAACAGAAAACGGTTGGGATCTTGGGTCCTAAGATACGAAAGCCTGGCCGGCTTCGAACGCCTCTTTCATGAGATCCTGCCGGCTCCCGACATCATCCAACCTGTCAAGACCGGTTGCCACCATCTCACCCGCGTGATCGAAACCTGTAACATTGAAGAAGGCCTTGATGATGCTGCTTGTCGGACGATACATACTGGGTTTGTCAGGGGTAGCACCGACTATGATGGCGAATCCTTTGTGACTGCGCCTGCGCTCTTCGCTGTCGGGATCGAAGGTCTTGGTGAGGGCGGATCTTGCCCACACCGCCTGGAAGCGGTCGATAAAACCCTTGAGTGCGCCCGGCGGTCCCATGAAGTAGACGGGCGTTGCTATGAGCAGGTATCTGGATGCCAGGACGTCGTCATAGATCTCGTTCATTCCGTCCCGGATGATACACTTTCCGTCTGAAAAGCACTGGTTACCACCGTCACACGGGGCTACTCCAAGATCACTCGGCACAATCAGTCTGTGTTTGGACCCGGCAGAAGACGCTCCCCGGAGAAACTCCACTGCGAGCCTGTCACTGTTGCCGTTCCTTCGCGGGCTCCCAAGTATGGCAGTGATCAAGGTATCATCGCTCATCCTCACTCACTCCTCATTCATTCAAGCCCTTGAATATCGGCAGAATGCTGGTAGAATGGTTCTGCTGAATCACAGTGACAACAGTGACAATAGTGTGTGACAGGGAGGAAATCAATGTCAAACAGACTCTGGTGTGTTGTCTCAATGCTCGTCTTAAGTTTGCTCGTATCATCATCGGCCGGCGCTCAGGCGGTCTCCGATTCCACCGACGGTCCCCAGATTGAAACCTTCATGCAAATAGGCTCGGCGACCGGGGGACAGATAGCACGGGACGGGAGCATGATCTTTTTTGTAAGCTCTATCTCGGGTGTCAATCAGGTCTATAAGCTCATGCCTTCGGGCTGGCCGTATCAGATGACCGTCCCCACGGACGGCATAGACTTCTTTCGCATTTCTCCCAGTGGCAAGAGCGTCGTCTTTGGGGCGAGCATCGGAGGCAGCGAACAGGCCGATCTCTACCTCGTAGACACGGAATCGGGTATGGTATCAACTCTCAAGAAAGGTGACGGGATTCGGCACGGTTCCCCCGTGTGGAGCCCGGATGAGGCCTATGTTTACTTCAGCAGCAACGAAGAGAACCTCAGAGATTTCATGATCTACCGGGTCCATGTCTCCAGCGGAGTGGTTGAAAAGATCTGGAACAAGGATAGCTGGAACTCGGCGGCGGCCGTATCGGGTGACGGGACCACACTCCTTATCTCGCATTACATCTCCAACATGAACAGCGATCTCTACCTGCTCGACATAGAGTCCGGCGAGGATATTCTGCTTACCGAACACAAGGATGAGTACATATTCGACTACGGCAAGCTGACTCCCGATGGTGAGCAGGTCTATTTCATGACCGACATGAATGAGGATGGGTTCATCCGGGTCGCTCGCAAAGGTGTGGAACGCGGCAAGATCGAATTCATCAATCCTGATTCACCGTGGGAGACTGAAGAGATGGATCTTTCGCCGGACGGACGCTACCTGGCATGGGTTGAGAATGTTGAAGGCTACGGGGCGCTCTACATACTCGATACTCAAACCGGTGAGAAGAGAGAACTCAACGAGATGCGGGGCATCGCCTCCAAACTCGCGTTTTCAGCCGAGGGCACGCTTCTTTTCACTTTTGACAGTCCCGTGTTGCCGCCGGACGTCTGGAGCTATGATGTGGCTACCGGTGCCCTCCGGCAACTGACGTTTTCGACCTTCGCGGGCATTGACAGAACCACCTTTTCCGAGCCCAGGCTGATAAAGTACAAGAGCTTCGACGGGCTGGACATCCCGGCGTTTATCTATCTCCCTGCCGACTATGACGGCTCACCGATACCATTCGTGATACACGCCCACGGCGGACCCGAAGGCCAGTTCAGACCGTCCTTCATCCGTCACTTCCAGTATCTCATCCTCAACGGATACGGTGTGCTGGCTCCCAACATACGGGGGAGTTCCGGCTATGGCAGAGAGTATGTAAGGCTGGATAACTACAAGAAGCGTAAGGACTCCATCCGCGATATATACGAGGCCGCCCGGTGGCTGGTCGATGGAGGCTACGCCGAAGAGGGCCGCATCGCCATAAAGGGCGGGAGTTACGGGGGCTATGTGGCGCTCGCGGCGTTGGTCGATTACCCGGACATGTTCGGGGCCGGGATCGACAATGTGGGGATCGCCAACTTCGTGACCTTTCTTCAGAACACCGCGGAGTACCGTAGAGCCATCAGGGAAGCCGAGTACGGCCCGCTTACTGACCGGGAGTTCCTGACGGCGATCTCACCGCTTACGAACGCCGACAAGATAAAGGCACCGCTTCTCATCGTCCATGGGGAGAATGACCCGCGTGTTCCGGTGGGAGAGGCCAAGCAGATTGCCAAGGCCGTGATGATCAACGGCGTTACGACCGAGTTACTCATATTCCCTGATGAGGGGCACAGCATCGCCAAGCTCAGCAACAGACTCACATACTACAGAAGGATGGTGGAGTTTCTGGACCGGCACATCAAGAACTGAGTGTCACCAACCCATGTTGCGCAGGTCACGATCGCTCAGCGAGAAATGATGTCCTATCTCGTGAAGCAGGGTCTTCCGGATCCGTCTGTAGACCTGAACGCGAGTTGAGCACACGGCCTCGATGTTCCGTTTGTAGAGACTGATCTTATCGGGCATCACAAGTTTGTAGTTGGAACTTCTGAACTTGTTCGGAACACCCTGGTAGAGGCCGAGGATCAAGCGGCCTCTCGGAAACTTCCTCAAGACCTCGGCCGGCGGGTAATCCTCAACGACAACATCAACGTTATCGAGCTTGGTTCTGAATTCCTCAGGCAGGCTCTCTATCGCTTCAGCGGCCACCGCCCGGAATTCGTCTTCGCTCAAGGTGAACATAGGGGGTCCATCTATTTGAGGAGATGCATCCAGTCGGTAAGCAGGAAATGCAGCCTTCCGAATAGGAGTGATATACGCGCCATTACCGTATAACCGAATGATGCGCCGAAAGCTACCATCAGAAAATACACGCCGATCTTGGAGGTCACGCCGAGCACACCCTTGTGCTCCCGTGAGAAGAAGAAATACGTGATCGTGGCAAGGACGCCGACGAGAAGGACTATCAGCCCGATTGACGTCCAGAAGTTGTAGGTGTTAAAGAGCGCACCCTTGGCGAAGGGAGAAAACGTGCCCTGAAGCTGCGGCACCATGTCGCCCTCAACGGCCGCGATCACCTGGAGCCCGAGGCTTACACCCAGCACAAACGTCAGCGGAAACCTGACGAGCCATGAGGTTCGTTTCGAAAGCTGGGTAAACATCATGAAACCGAGTACGATGGGAATGATATTCCAGTAGTTCCCCTCGCCCAACGGTACAAAGAGATTGGGATATGCGTAGTTCCACCAGAGGAAGACGGCCCAGTAGCCGGCGGAGAGACCCACGAAGATGTACTCAGCCACCTTGTAGAAGGGATTGTCCTTATAGAGAAAGCTGTATATGGCCAGTGTAAGAAGGCCCGCAATCCATACCCATGGCCCGGTAGTCATCAGCATGGTCTACTTCTTCCTCTTTTCAAGCCAGTAGATGACGTTGCCCAGGAGCACAAATGCAATAATCAGAAGATGTGCAATCGATTGTGAATCCATTCCGATAGTTGCAAGCCCCGGCGTGGCGACCAGGCGCTCGTATTCGGCTGCTCCCTTCATCCCCCCGATAAGCCCGACCAGCTGCCCGCTCTGGAGGTACTGGTAGTACTTGGGAGCCCCGATTGCCGTCTGCGCCGTGGCGAGGTTGCCTCTGTAGCGGGCATGGTAGTACCAGATCCACTGGTCACTGCCGGGAACCCCCATCGACATCGAGATTACGAGATCGATGTCATTCGCAGCCCGTATGTCGTCCATCATAGGCAGGTCTTCGACCGATGTGCCGGAAACGTCCTCTCTGCAAACGTCATGGACATCTCTCCCCAGATTGACAAGCGTGACGGCCCCACCCGGTTTGTAGCCGAAGTTGACGAAATCGACTCCGTACTTCTTGTCGTACTCCCTGACTGCGACCTCCTCCAGAGCGCGTGTTCCCAGCGGCACTCCCGGGGCCCACAGACCGAGTACGAGGACCCTCAAGTTCCTGCTAAAGCAGTGGCGCATTATCGAGAGGGTTGCGGGCTGGAGCTCGGGTGCGCCTGAGGGGTCGTAATCGATTGAGATCAGAACAACCGATCTCGCGGGCAGGCTGTCTATGACATCATAGAGCTGCTTAACCGGGGGCGTGACTTCGATAGGAAGACGAAGCGGCAGGAACAGGGGCACAATAACCGCGATGGCAACCGTCAGGAATATGATCCGCCGGTCGAGATTACTGATCCTTTCAAGTAAGCTCAATGCCTCCCCCTATTGCATATATGATCGCTCGATGCCCAGTATCATCCTCAGTGCCATGGAGATCAGACCCAGATCTATCCCGAGTCTGATGCCGCGCTTGGCCGCCGCGTTGGGGTAGTTCATTATCCACTCGGTTACATCGGGAAATCCCTTCCAGATCGCGGTACCGATGGGCACGCGGCCGAGCATGATAACGACAGCCGCCAGGAGCAGACACAGGGCCTCCTTGTTCCTTGCCCGGAACGCCCTGAAGGATGCCGATGTCACAAAGAAGGCAAGCAGTGAGTACATGGTGGCTTCAAGCGGAAACTGGACGTTAAAATAGAGATACATAAAGACGTTGCCATCATCCATACTTGCGCGGCCCTTATAGAAACCGGCAACGAGCATCACGGCCAGCGCGGTGATGAGGATAATCGAATACTGCCAGTCGCTCGCCTTGGTCTTTATCTTCTCCCCGTTCACGCGAACGAGGTTTATGGTGCCGAGGAATATGAAGAATGTGATGATGCCTATATACCAGTTCCTGAATGTCTGATTGAGGTCGGCTATCGGTTTGGCCGGGATGAAGCTGGTCACTATCGTAAAGAGCCCCATGATGAGGATAATCGCCAGTGGAATCTGAAGTCTCATGCCTCTACCCGATCATCAGGAGCCGCTCGAGCCAGTCTATGCCGACCAACTTGAGAATTACTCCTGCAGCTATGTAGACGAAGAACACCGCCTTGGCGATGTCCTGTCCTCTTATACTTCCGACCTGCACCGGGTCACCGGAGAGCGACGCCCCCGCCGCATAAAGCTCCTCACCGATCAACGTGTAATCGCATGCAACCACGAAGAAGGGGAGCTGATCGACCTCCGCTGTCCCCGCTATCTGGATCGCCCCGGTCGCATAGCCTGTCTCAGCGAATATCAGGGACTCAGCGTAGAAGGCGCCCAGGTAGAAGTTGGCGGCCGGCCGGTCTCTCATCATTATACCGTCGACCCCGGCGACGTAGCCGAACTGGTCGGTAGTCATATAGTAGATCTCGTCTTCGTCGTACTCATCGGGCTTACCTGCCCTGAGATAGCTTTCCTTGACCGTCTCCCTTGCCATCGACATCGCCATCGGCCAGATGCACGGGACGTCCATTCGGGCACCGTAAGTAGCCGTTCTATCCGCAACCCTTGCCAGAATGCTCATGCTTGCGACCGTCTGCGGGTCGTCTACATCGAGACCGCCCATTATGTAGAGCACCTTCTTGCCCATTTCGGTTGCGCGACCAATGGCTTCATCGATCGCATCGAAAACCGGGAGCCTCCTCAAGAACACCTTTCCCGGTCTGCGCTTGGCAACCTGTATAAAGACAACGACCAGTACACACGTGAGCACGGTGAAGATAAGTACCCCGACCCTGCCACGGTCGAACCACTGCATCCGGCTGTGTGCCGGGCCGGAAGGGGCCGAGGATACTTCCCCATCGATTCCTACGGCATCAATTCTGTACCAGTATGGATCTCCCGGCGTGGTTCCGTCGTCACTGTAAGAGCTTGTTCCGGCCGGTACGGTGCCGACCTTCTCGAATTCACCGCCGGCCGAAGCCGCCCGCAGAATCCGATATTCTATCACGGCCGCTGGAAATAGGGATTCGGTTGGGGAGATCGCCCAGGTCACCTCGATGCTGGTGCCGGCATCATTAGGGGTATCTTCAAGCGAGACTATTGTGGGCGGTAAAATCTCCGGCCCGGGAGTCCGCAGTGTATCTGCGGTAAGCGCTGCCTCATCAAGGGCCTGGCCGGATGCAGGGATACAGGCAAACAGGAGCAACAGCACAATGAGTGTGACGATAGATCCTGGTTTCTGCATTCCAGTGTCCTACGGGGCCTAGTCCACGCCCTCCGAGACCTTTGCTGCCTGCTTGCCCGCGAAATCGTAGAGTTCCTTGGCCTTGGCAGCGATGTGTTCCGCACTGACCTCGAATTCCTTGACCAGCTCCCATGGCGCGCCGCTCTCGCCGAACCTGTCCTGGACTCCGATCATACCCATGATGATGGGTTTGCCGTAGAGTTCCTTGGCCTGGCTGATAACTGCCGATGCCTGGTTTCCGAACCCGCCTACCTGGTGCTCCTCGGCGGTGATTACAATGCCGGTCTCAAGGGCGGCTTTGACGATCGCCTCCTTATCGAGCGGCTTCACGGTATGCATGTTGATCACGCGGGTCTCTATACCAAACTCTTCTTTCAATATGTATGCGGCCCGCATGGCCTCAGGCACGCTGGGTCCGCAGGCTATTATGCTCAGATCTTCGTCTTCGGTCTTGTGATCCGATGCCAGCACGGTTTCAAAGGCATCGAGGAAGTTGTCCTGCTCACCGCGATACCTTATGACATTGGCTTTTCCGAACACCCACGGTGTCTCCTCGGTTGTGACCACCGGGGTGGCTTCGCGTGCGAACCTGACATACTTGGGGCCGTCGAGCTCGAAGAGCAGATATTCCGACGCGCGCCTGGTCTCAAGATAATCGCACGGGACCTCGACGGTCATGCCCGGGAGACCGCACATCTGGAAGAGCTCCTCGAGTGCCTGGTGAGTTGCCCCATCGGGTCCCACTGAGACTCCGCCGTGGGCGCCTGCGATGAAGACGTTGAAGTTACCGTAGCACACGGTCGTTCGCAACTGATCGAGGTTCCTACCCGACGCGAACACGCCGTAGGTCCCGAACACGGGTATCTTGCCTTCCTTGGCCAGGCCCGCGGCAACGCCCGTCCCGCTCTGTTCGGCGATTCCCACGCTCATCCAGCGGTGCTCCCTGCCGGGGCACCCCTTGTAGAACTGGCTGATCGTAATCGAATCCGATATATCGGCGCCCAAGCAAACCATGCGCTCATCATCACCGGTATCACAGAGCGCCTTGCCGAAACCTTTTCGCGTGGGGTTCATGTCGGCCTTCATACGCTCACCCTTGTTCCAGAAGTAGTCACGGCTGAAGCTGGGCATCTTGGCCTCAAGCGTCTTCGTGGCCTTCGCCTGGTGAGCCGCGGCAATATCGAACATCTCCTTTATGGGCATCTCGTCGTAGATCCCCAGCTCCTTAAGACCCTGCTCCATCTCCTTGAGGGATGGCGGCTTGCCATGCCAGCCGGCGATGTTTTCCATGAAACTCACGCCCTTGCCCTTCACCGTCTGGGCGACGATCAGCGTGGGTTTGCCCTTGAATGCCATGGCCTTTTCAAGACCGTCGACGATCTCCTTCATGTTGTGACCGTCGATCTCGATCACATTCCAGTTGAAGGTCTTGTACTTGTCGATGATGGGATCTATGTTCATGACCTCTTCGACCCAACCGTCGATCTGGAGCCGGTTCTTGTCGATGATGGCTATGAGGTTATCGAGTTTGAAGTGGCCGGCCTCCATTGCGGCTTCCCAGACCTGGCCTTCCTGCTGCTCGCCGTCACCCATGATGCAGAACGTGTGATAGTCCTTTTTGTCCAGGCGGGCGGCAAGTGCAATTCCAACTGATATGGAGAGTCCCTGACCCAGCGAGCCCGTTGAAGCTTCGATACCGGGCAGTTTCGGCCAGTGGGGATGGCCCTGGTACGGAGCGTAGAGTTTGCGAAGCGTAGCAACCTGTTTCACCGGGAGGTAACCGGCCATTCCCAGTGAGATGTAAAGGGCCGGGGCCTTGTGTCCCGCCGACCAGATAATTCTGTCCCTGTCCTCCCAGGTGGGAACCTTGGGGTCGTGCTTAGCAACCTTCAGATACAACGCGGCCGCGATGTCCATTATCGAAAGCGTCCCGCCTGAGTGTCCCGACGCCGCGCAGGCCAGGGAAACAAGGTCGTAGCCGCGCATGTGAAGTGCGGCCTTCTCAAGTTCTTCGATCGAATAGTCTTTGGTGGTCTTTCCGGTCTTGGAATCGACGATAGACATGCCTCTGGCCTCCCGAGAAAACAGTCCCCATTACATGATATAAGCCAGAGGCGAGCCCCCCGGCTCTTGACAAAGTACCAGAAGCCGCCCCGATAGTCAAGGCCTAGAATTTCGTGGACACCATACTAAATTACTGCCGCCCCTTGAGTGCCGGCCACTCTGCGAAGGCCAGATAGAAGACCATTATCAGGTTCACGATGGGAATTATCATCAGGATCGCCAGCAGTGGGGAGAAGCCTGCTTTTGAGAAGATTTTCCAGAACGGGATTATGAACAGACCGAGAAACAATACGTACAGAAAAGGCATAACCGATCCTCCTCTTGGGTAGAACCCCGATTCCGAGCTCATAGTGTCAGTGAGCCATCCGGGTCATGTTAGGACATCACCGGACCACGGTCAAAGAATTAAGCATGGTGTCACCGAGACTACCAAGGAATTAAGTATGGTGTCACCGAAATTACCAGAGAATTAAGTGTGGTGTCACCGAAATTATCGAAATTGCGATTGAATTCGGTGACGTGTTTCGAAGTTGAAAGAACCGTGAAAACCCGGTATAATCGGGATTGCAGCAGAGTATAGAGATGGAATCAGTGCATTCGGTCTTGGTGAGAGTCATGGAATGGAGGAAAACCATGAGGAATCTACTTTGCACGCTGCTGGTTGTTTTCTGCGTGAGCGCCGCTTCACCGGCCGGCCTCCTCGCCCAGTGCTGCACTGCACCCGACAACGGATCGGGGACGGTGGACTATCCGGCCGACTGTCTGTATGACCACCAGAACGAACCTATGATGATCATCAACGGGCTACCGGCCGGTTCGACGATTACGCTATCGGGCCCTGTGAGAGACTTCACAAACGTTGTCAATACGCCCGGCGGCAGTCTTGGCGGCGAGATCTGCACATTCGATGCCTACTTAAACTGGACGGCCACCGGCACGGGTGATCTTGCAGGCTTCAACCGCACCCTCTGGGTGCCCGTAAGCGGCGTGATGCACATCGGGCCCCGGACCCCCGGTGACTCGATCCAGAGCTTTCCGGCGAAACTGGACAGCCTCTACGGCCAGCTCTTTGGCGATCCTGACTTCTGTGAGTTGATCGTGAGAGCGGGAAATTCATACGGCCTGCCCAGTCCCGGTCACACAGTTCTGACGAAACTCTCGGGTGGCAACTTCAGCGTGGACAGTTTCTTCGACATCACCTACGAAGTCCAGTTCGAGGGCTGTCCGGGTAGCCAGCTCGAAGATTACCTGGGAACGACCGGCGACATGGTCCCGCGTACGACTTGCTACGATACCACCTACACCGTCGACTGGTGCCGGCTCCAGTGGCCGGTGACGATCTCGGAGTGGCCCGGCCGTCCGGTCATGGTCTATGGAAGGCTCTATATAGCCGGTCTCACGGATCAGACCACGGGCAACGATCCTGTGCCCGCCGTTGTGCGCGGGCAGGTGGGCTACGGCCCCGCCGACAGCGATCCGTTGGCTGCGCCGGGTCTCTGGACATGGTTTGAGGCCCTTCCGACCCCCGGCTGGGACGGCGGCGTGGCGGGGGAGCCTGACAATGATGAGTATACTGCGACTCTGATCACTCCTGCTGAGGGCGGAGCCTATGATTTCGCCTGTCGTTTCAGTGGTGACGCGGGCAGCACCTGGCTCTATGGCGACAAGGACACGGGCCAGATGGGAGAGGACGGGAGCGAGAACGGCTACCAGACGGCCAACGCAGGCAAGATGACAATCCGGAATGTGTGCTGTAGCGAACCCGACAACGGCTCCGGCACAATCGATTTCCCGGCCGACTGTCCTTATGAAAATGCGGCCCAGCCTATGTACATCCTGGATGGTCTTCCCGCCGGGACCACGATCGAGTTATGGGGTCCGCTCACGGACTTCTCCAACGTGGTGAATTCGGCCGGGGGCGACCTTGGGGGCGAGGTCTGCACGTTTGACGCCTACTTCGACTGGACGGTCAAGGGCACGGGCAGTCTTGCGGGTTTCAACCGGCATCTCTCTGTGCCGGTCTCGGGTGAGATCCACATAGCAGCGCGTACACCTGGGGATTCGATCCAGACATTCGCCGCGAAGATCGACAGCCTCAGTGGAGAGCTCTTTGGCGATCCGGACTTCTGTGAGCTCAAGGTGCGGGTGGGCAATGCTTACGGTCTGCCGAGTCCAGGCCAGACGATACTAACGGAATTGCCGAGCGGAGACTTCAATGTAGACAGTTTCTTCGACATTGCCTACGAGATCCAGTTCGAGGGATGTCCCGCGAGCCAGCTTGAAGATTATAACGGCACCACACAGGGTCAGACCGCCAAGACCACATGTCATGATGTCACCTACACTGTTGACTGGTGCCGGCTTCAGTGGCCGCTCACGATCCAGGAGTACCCGGGAACCGGGGTCACGGTTTACGGCCGGGTCTTTGTAGGCGGAGTGACGGACAGGACCTCGGGCAACGATCCCGTTCCGGGTGTCGTCCGTGGTCAGGTGGGCTACGGCCCGCGGGACAGCGATCCGTCGGCTGTGGGTTCGTGGACCTGGACCGAAGCGATACCGAATCCCGGCTGGAATGACGCATCGCAGCCCGGCAATGATGAGTACATGGCCTTGCTCACCACGCCCGCCGGGAGTGGTGAATACGACTACGCCTATCGCTTCACCGGCGACGGAGGCGGGACCTGGCTGTATGGTGATAAGGCTACGGGCGTGTTGGGTGAGGACGGGAGCGAGAACGGCTACCAGACTGAGAATGCGGGCAAGATGACAGTCGCTTATACATGCTGCATCGTACCTGATAACGGATCAGGGACCGCGGACTTCCCGGCCGACTGCCCCTACGACCACCCGGGCGAACCAATGAGGATAGTAAATGGCCTGCCTCCCGTGACGACGATCGAGCTGGCGGGGCCGCTGACGGACTTCTCCAATGTGGTGAGCACACCCGGCGGCAGTCTCGGCGGCGAGATCGAGACCTTTGATTCGTATCTTGACCTCACCGTAACAGGCACGGGCGCCCTTGCGGGCTTTAGCCGGCATCTCTATGTGCCGGTCTCGGGGACGATACACACGGGCCCGCGGACGCCGGGTGATTCGATTCAGAGTTTCCCGGTCCTGATCGACAGTCTCTACGGTCAGCTATTCGGTGATCCGGACTTCTGTGAGTTCATAGTGCGTGCGGGTAACGCCTATGGGCTGCCGAGTCCCGGGTACGCGGTGTTGACCAAGCTGCCGAACGGTGACTTCAATGTCGACAGTTTCTTCGACATCGCCTACGAGATCCAGTTCGAGGGATGTCCCGCGAGCCAGCTTGAGGACTACAGTGGAACGACGCAGGCCGTGGTCCCGCGTACGACGTGCAGTGACACGACGCTCGCGGTTGACTGGTGCCGGCTTCAGTGGCCACTTACGATCTCGGAGTGGCCGGGCGTAGCGGTGGAGGTCTGCGGCCGGGTCTACATAGCAGGCCTTACGGATAAGACGACGGGGAACGATCCCATGCCTGCCGTCATGAGAGGCCAGGTTGGTTATGGTCTGGCGGGCAGCGACCCATCGCTTGCCCCTGGTTTCTGGACATGGTTCGAGGCGCTTCCGAATCCCGGATGGGATGGTGGATCCGCAGGGGAGAGCGATAACGATGAGTATGTGGCCACGCTGATCACACCTCCTGCGGGAGGTGAATATGACTTTGCCTGCCGTTTCAGCGGCGATGCAGGGAGCACCTGGCTCTACGGGGACAAGGACACCGGAGTACCTGGAGAGGACGGAAGCGAGAACGGGTATCAGTACGCCAATGCAGGTGAGATGATCATACGCTACGTATGCTGCTCGGCTCCTGACAACGGATCGGGAACTGTTGACTTCCCGGCCGACTGTCCCTACGGCAATGCATCTGAGCCTATGTACATAATCGATGGTCTTGCGCCGGGCACCACAATCGAGCTGATGGGACCGCTCACAGACTTTTCCAATGTTGTGAACACATCAGGTGGCAGCCTTGGCGGCGAAATATGCACATTCGATGCTTACTTCGACTGGACCGTTACAGGGACGGGTAATCTGCTGGGCTTCAGCCGCCATCTCTATGTGCCGGTCTCCGGCGAGTTCCACATAGGTCCGCGGACACCCGGAGATTCGGTCCAGACATTTGCGGTGAAGATAGACAGTCTTCGCGGTGAGTTGTTCGGTGATCCCGACTTTTGTGAGTTGATCGTGAGAGCCGGCACGTACTACGGTCTTGCGAGTTCCGGCCAGGCGACATTGACGGAGTTACCCACCGGCGGCTTCACGGTGGACAGTTTCTTTGACATAACCTACGAGATCCAGTTCGAGGGCTGTCCGGGCAGCCAGCTTGAGGACCTCAGTGGCACCACGCAGGCAAGCACCACCAAGATGACATGCTGGAATGTCGCAGGCTTACCTGATTCGCCGAAAGGGCCCGATGCGCCCGCGCGGCTCTCGCTTGATCCCGGCAGGCCGAACCCGTTCAGATTCTCAACGGCGATCTCATATGCGATCCCGTCCGCTGATGCGGGTTCGAGGGTGACCATTAAGATCTACGATACTCTGGGACGTCTCGTTGACGTCCTGGCGGATTCTCAAGCGTCCGTGGGTGTCCACCATGTGTCATGGAACGGCACCGACCGCTACGGGAGACAGGTAGCATCCGGTGTTTACTTCTGCCGGCTTACTACCGGGAGGCGGGCACTGACACAGCGTATTGTACTGCTGAAGTAGCTGTGAGATAATCCCGGACTGATATGGGAGAACTCTTTTCGTTACTTGCAGCTTTGATATGGGCGATCGCCGTGATCTTCCTCAGGAAGTCCGGCGAGACCGTGCCCCCGTTTGCGCTCAACCTGTTCAGGGTAGCTGTCACAGGACCCCTGCTTGTGGTCACATTTCTCATCGCCGGCCAGCCTCTACTGTCCGGGGCTCCCCTCAAGGACTACCTGATTCTCGTGGCCAGCGGGATAATCGCGATCGCTGTCTCGGATACCATGTTTCACCACAGTCTCAATATGATCGGAGCAGGCGTATCCGCGATAACCGGATGCAGCTATTCACCGCTGATGGCCCTCATGGGTTTCTTGCTCATAGGGGAGCGGCTTGGGCCGTGGCATTTCGTGGGAATGACGCTTGTGCTTGCTGCCGTCATTGTCGCTGCCCGCCACAAGCCACCCGAGGGAGCTTCGCGACGCATGATCGTGATCGGGGTCGTGTGGGGCGTACTGGCAATGGCGACCGTGGCCTTCGGAATCATCATCGCCAAACCCGTACTCAACCGTTCGCCTGTCCTCTGGGCGACTGCGGTGCGCCAGGTGGGGTCACTCGGCATCCTGCTTCCCATAGCTCTCATATCTCGTCGCCGGCGTGAGTTCTTCTCGGTGTTTAAGCCCTCACGGTCCTGGCGCTTCTCACTGCCTGCAACCATACTCGGATCATATCTTGCGCTCATCGCGTGGATCGCGGGTATGAAGTACACGCTGACCGGGATCGCTGCAATCCTCAATCAGTCGAGCACGATATTCATTCTGCTCCTTGCCACCCTGCTGCTAAAGGAGCCAATGACGCACCGCAAAATATTAGCATCCGCAATGGCGATCGCCGGCATATTGATCGTGACTCTTTCCTAGGCAAGCGGGGGGAACAAAAAAAGGGGGAGCGGTTGCTCCCCCTCACCCATTAAAGCGGACTTACTTATCTGTACAGTCTCTTAATACCACCCCACGTCGAAGCATCGGTTGCGCTGGGCTCATGAAGCTCCAAACAGTGATAGCAGGAAATCAACACCGGCTCGGTGATATCCCAGATCGTACCGCCCGGCACCGTGCTCAGCTGCAGATCATCGTTGTAGCTG
This sequence comes from Candidatus Eiseniibacteriota bacterium, assembly GCA_043810925.1. Lineage (GTDB taxonomy): Bacteria > Arandabacterota > Arandabacteria > Arandabacterales > Arandabacteraceae > Arandabacterum. Next base: position 9,851 of record JBDRNT010000081.1, on the reverse strand, counting down.
AGATCAAACGGTCCCTTGGTACCCCCGTCCTGGGTCACCCAGATCTCGAAAAAGACCTGGCTGAAGAGAGAACAATCTATACCCAGGAGTGTGTACGGAAGCGCGATCTCATCGAATGTGGTGGTTACCATCCAGTTGAGAATGCTGGGAGTCCGGTCCCAATCGGATCCGTTCCACACACACCACTCGGCCCACTGTGAATCGATGTTCATGTATGCGATGAACTTGGGATAACACGCGCCCGTGAAGCCTATCGCATGTCCCCACGGGTCGGTAGTACCGCCCGCCTCGAGAGGGAGCATGATAGCGATACCGACCTGAACACCGGTCCAGCCATCCTGATCGTGACCATAGCCCAGGTAGATGGCCGTATCGTCCCATGCAGCATAGACATCGCCGATATCGAGCGGCGCATGCTCAGTATCACCACCATCGGGATCGATTAGATCCGCAGGTGCGAAATCGTTAACCCCATCGACCACGATCGCGAACGCCCAACCTATGCAGAGAACTGTGATAAGACTTGCAAGTCCTATTACCTTAGCAAACATCTCCGCAAGACCTCCTTTCTCGCGTCTCAAAGAGACACGCTACCCTCGTCAATTGTGCATATACCTATCGTGAATGGGAACATCCCTCACGCGATTTCCATTATACCGCAAGAGCGCCTACGAAATCAACCAAAACTTATGATATCAATACTTTATCGGTAACTCTTTTGGTTACCATTTAAGAGCCTGGTCCAAACCTGAGTAGCTGTTCCGGTCGGTGTCAGGAATCATCCACGAGGCTCCGGGCCGTCATCTCCGCGGGTGGGGTGATGCCGAGGATCTTGAGCATGGTTGGAGCGATATCGGACAGGATGCCGCGGGGTCTGAGCCTGACACCACTCACATCGCCGGCGCAGTAGATAAAATCAACCTCGTTCAGCGTGTGAGCGGTCTGGATCTTCTGTGTCTCGGGATCGGTCATCTGCTCCGCATTGCCGTGATCGGCGCTTATCAGGGCGATGCCGTCGCGGGCAAGCACTGCCTTCACAACCTTCCCGACACACTCGTCCACTGCCTCAATGGCTCTGACGGCTGCTTCGAACACCCCCGTGTGCCCGACCATATCGCCATTTACGTAGTTTAAGACAATCACATCGTAGGTATCACTCAACCGGTCCTCCGGAGACTCAAGCGGGGTTGCTTCGTAGAGTGTCACATGCCCGGTCGTTCTCGCCATGTCCCTGACCACGCCGATACCACCGGTTATGGCACGAAGCACAACGTCGGTCACCTCATAGGCGCTCATCTCGGGCTTGGTCTCTTCCGGCACCTTGGGGCTGTCGATCAGAATTCGTTCCTCTCCTGTAAACGGTTCCTCACGCTTGCTGTTAAAGAAGCTGGTGACGTGCCGGAATTTCTGGGTCTCTGATATCCTGAGTTGCCACAGCCCATGCCGGCACAGAACCTCTCCCAGGATATTTGACATGTCCATTGGCGGTATGACGTAGAACTTGAACGAATCATAGTATCGCGTGAAGCCGCGGAAACACACATCGAGTCGTGGCCCTCTGCTGAACCCCGGGTGATCGAAGTCCTTCTCCACGAAAGCCATGGCAAGTTGCACGGCCCGGTCCTGGCGGTAGTTGAAGAAGACAACTGAATCCCCGGTCTGTATTGTGGCTACCGGCTGTCCGGATTCATCGACTATGAGGGTCGGTTTGATGAACTCATCCGTTTCGATGACGCCATGTGGCTGCCCGCCTGCCGTCTCGCCGTCACGAATCGCGGCATCGGCTCGCTTGTAAGCTGCGGTTATGGCGTCGGCGGCCGATCGCGCGTTAAGACCCTTCCCGAGTGTCAGCGCATCATAGGCGAGCTTTGTCCTTTCCCAGTTGCGATCGCGGTCCATGCCGTAGTAGCGTCCCATAACTGATGCAACCCGGCCGAGTCCGAGCTCGGCCATCTTCTTTTCGAGCCTCTCAAGGTACACATGCGCACTCCGGGGAGGTGTATCACGGCCGTCCGCAAAAAAGTGAACGTACACGTGTTCAACCTGCTGCCGCTTGGCGAGCTCCAGCAGGGCGTAGAGGTGCTCCTCCATGGCGTGGACACCCTGGTCCTGGACAAGCCCCATGAAGTGAAGGTTGGTGCTTTTGGTCTTGCAGTTATCGATTACGGCAAGAAGCGCGGGATCTGTGAAGAAGGATCCGTCACGGATCTTCTTTTCTATCTTTACCACCTCTTGTTCGACGATTCTGCCGGCGCCCATGTTGAGATGTCCAACCTCGGATGACCCCTGGGAACCGGGAGTGAGGCCTACATCTTCACCCGCGCATCCGAGATGCGTATGAGGAAACCTGGCCATCAGTTCATCTGTGTTGGGTGTTCGGGCAGCTGCTATCGCATTGCCGGGATCATCGGATTTCCCGATACCCCAGCCATCCCTTACGATAAGAATAAGAGGCCGACCCATTCCACGCTCCCGGCTATTCCGCCTGCCTGTGGGTTCTCAAAGCCCCAGTTCGTCGGCGATCTCCATGAGACGGTTGTACTTGACGACACGTTCGCCCCGTGAGGGTCCCACCTTGACAAAGTCAGCATTGGTCGCCGCTGCAAGATCTATGATCAGTGTATCTGTGGTCTCTCCGCCACCCCTGTGAGATACGACGACCTTGAGCCCGTTATACTGGGCGAGGCTGATGGCCGCTATGGTTTCGGTGAGTGTTCCCACCTGGTTGGGCTTTATCAGGATCGAGTTCATGGCCTTGGTATCAATGGCCTTCTGAAGACGCTCGACATTGGTAACTGTGAGATCGTCACCGATGATCATGATCTTCTCTCCCAGGCGTTTGTTCATGACCGGCCAGGAACTCCAGTCATCCTCACCAAGACCGTCCTCGATCGAGAACACGCAGTACTTGTCCACCAGGCGCTCGTAATAACCGATCATATCCTCGGGACTTAAGTCTTGTCCGTCTCGGGCCAGATGGTAGAGACCGTCATCACCCACGAATTCCGATGCGGCGGGATCCATCGCTATTCCCACATCTTCACCCGGCTTGTAACCGGCATCCTCCACCGCCTCTTCAATCAGTGCAAGCGGCTCCTCATTCGACTTAATGGCCGTGGGCGCGTAGGCGCCTTCCGTCCCGACATTGGTGCTGTATCCCTTCTTCTTTAAGAGCGCGCCCAGGAAGAGGTACACCTCGATGGCGGCTCTCACGTTTTCACGTGTGCCCCGGTCCCCGACCACACCGACCAGGTATTCCTGAAGATCGGTGGAATTGTCAGCATGGCGACCGCCTTCTATGACGACTACCATGGGCTTGGGGAGCACAAAGTCTTTGCCGCCTGTTTTATAGGTATCACGGATGTGTCTATAGAGCGGTACTCCGCGCACCGCCGCAGCGGCCCTCGCACAGGCCAGCGAAACACTGAGGATGGCGTTTCCACCGATGTCCCTGCGTTGCGGCGTAGGATCGAGTGCTACCAGGTGCTCGTCGATCGTGTGTTGATCCACTGCATCGAGACCTCTGATCTTCGGGGTGATCACATCGTTGACGTTCTTAACGGCCTTGAGCATGCCCTTGCCCCGATACCTCCTCGGATCCCCATCGGCCAAGGTCACGGCTTCGTGTTTGCCTGCGGATGTTCCGTAGGGCACCGAGGCCACACCAACGGTTCCGTCCTCAAGAGTAACCACCGTCTCAACCGTCGGGAACCCCCCTGTACTCAAGATCTCCCTGGCCCGGATTTCTTTCACTTGTGCTTTCACCTTCATCATCTCCTTAGGGTAGTGTTGTACCGAACTTGCCTTATCGTGTCATGGTGATATCCAGCATTCAAGCATCAAGTGTATCACCACTCCAGAAAATAATGATTGACGTTTTGCGTATGGAATACGAACATGGGAAGGAACTTCATGCGAAAGCGAGGTGTGATCTGCTTCTCTTGGGACGAATAGGCACCACCGAGATAATACTGATAGTCGTTGTGATCCTCATCCTCTTCGGGGCCAGGAGGATTCCAGAGCTCATGCGCTCGCTCGGCTCGGGAGTGCGTGAGTTTAAGAAGGGTGCAAAAGGCGAGGTCGAAGAGGAGGGTGGTGAGGAAGAGACGCGTCCGGACAAAGACGCTTAATCTTCCCGGTCACTCTACCATTGCCGGTCCGCCTTACCCGAGGCGGATCCATCAGGCCGGCGCTTCCTATCCTGTGAGTCTTCTCAGATAATACCGTGTATTGATCGCCCCACACGGGTTGTGGGCAAGCACGCGGTCCTTCACCACAAGCGTAGAAACCGGTGCGCTGGAGTAGGTCGAGAAGGTTATGTCGTGACCCATGCAAAGACCTACGATCAGATTGAGGTCGGTACCCTCATCATTGAGAATCCGGGCCTGACCCACCGGATTACACATGACCTCATCGTCGCTTCCGGATACGGGCTTAAGATCGAATGTCTTCTTAGGGATAGCGCACACCTTGCAGCAGACCGAACACACTTCGAAATGGCGTGCGAATATCCCGTGCAACTTCTCCGCCTCCGCCGCCAGGCCGATACAGAAGGCAATCCCGATCTTCCGGTGGCCCATCAGCTTTGCGTACTCTATCACTTCCTCGACCCTGGTCTTCTGCATATAGTAGGTTGCCTCGACATGGGCGGAGCTGCGGGCGGCCTCAAGCGTCTCGCCCTTATACTCCTCAGCCACGCTGTCGCGGACGGCGGTGCAGTCCTTGCCCGATGCACATTCCTTGTCGTCACACAGTGCGCATTTCATAAACAGCCTCCGGTCGAATCAGTCCGCCGCCGCTGATGAGAGATTGGCCGCGAACATCTTTGCATATTCGCTTGTGGGGAAAGCCGCTTCCAGGATCTTTGCACCCATCTCACTTGCCTCGGCCGGCGGCAGGCAGAATTTCATCTCAAGGAATTTCTGCCGGTAGCGTGCAACCTCATCCTTGACATCCTTACCGCGTATTACGGCATCGGCGACGAGGGCCGCAAGATGATCGAAGTCCGCCTCTACCATGCCGAATCTCGTCATCTCCTGGACCCCGGTGCGAATCCCGCTCGACTGGATGAAGCTCTCATCGTCGGGAAGCGCCTGGTAATTGCAGATTATGTTGTTATCTTCAAGTCTCCTTGCAACCTCTTCTCCCGTCCCATACTCGCGCACCCTCACCAGGACCTGGTGGGTCTGAGTGTAACCGTCTTCGGGATTGCCCTCAACTTCAAGCCCGTTCTGCTTCAGCGCCTTCGCGAAAGCCTTGGCGTTGGTGAGCACGCTTTTCTGGTATTCGTCCTTGAAGTGATTCATCTCGTATGCGGCAATCAATAGTCCGAGAAGCGTACCGAGATGGTGGTTGCTCGTGGAGCCGGGGAACGCCCGTCCCTTGGTCTCGATCCAGAGCTTCCGCAGGTCGTGTCCCTTGTCGAAGTTGCTTGCGACGACGCCTCTCTGTGGACCGAAGAAGGTCTTGTGGGTGCTTCCCGTAACGACATCCGCGCCCTCCTCAAATGGTTTCTGAAAGGCTCCGTAGAGACCCAGCACATGAGCCATGTCATACATTATGACGGGTCTGGGGGATAAGGAGCCGGCGACGGCGTACGCCTCATAAACGGGTTCGGGATAAAATGAACATGCTCTTTCCGAACACAATCAGGTCAGGTTTCCTGTCCTCAATGAGCCCGGCCATCTTCGCAGCATCGATCCTGTATGGATTGTCGCTCATTATCGGGAAATTGACCACCGCTTCCTTACCGGTTTCCGGATCGGCATCGACGTAATTAAAGAGCGCGCCCATAGGCTGAGAACTCAGGTGCCCGCCCTTGGTGAGGTCGTTGTTCATCACAAGCCTCATGCGCTGCATCGGCTTTCCAGATTTCTTGCTGATATACTTCGTGATGGCCTTAAAGACCACCTCGTTGGCCATCTGGCCGCTTATGGTCCTGAGCTCGACCTCCTTGCAGCCGAAGTACTCCTGCATCGCGGCCCGTGTCTCCTCCTCAACGTCCCGAATGAAATCGGTCCCCTGGTAAAAGTAGATTTCCTTGCCTTTCATGGTCCTGTGTTCTGCGTAGCGGCCCGCGGGATCCGAAATCTCACACATCTTGACCATCAAACTCGGAGTGGTTTCAGATGGGATCAGGTTGAAGCACTGCCTTTGCCGCCACAGGTTGTTCTCAATTACTCGTGATGCGACTCCCTTGATCTTCTCGGTGAGACCGGCCATTGGTTCCTCCATTGTCCGTATGTTGGGTGATGAGCCAATGGTGACTATATTTAACAAAGCAGTCAAAGTCAAATGGGTAGTGGGACTGACGGGCAGGGCGCAGCCGCTCGTGCAAAAACCTTGTGTGTTCAATCTTTCAGAGTTATTATCATGCTGATACAGGTCGGGGGTCGTTGAAGCACGATGTGCGAGTTCACATCACAGACCTATAACGGTGTTTGCCACAAAGGAGAAGACGATGTGTCTTTCCCAAGGATGGCGGGGAATCTCCGCTCTTTTGCTGCTCTCAACTCTTGCCGTTCTTACGACTTGCGCCGTTGCTAAATCCACCGTTGCCGGGGATACGCTTGTCGTTCACTACGGACGTCCCGCTGGTGGCTACGAAGACTGGACGCTCTGGGTATGGGATGACAACACGGAAGGGGATTCGCGGGATCTCGAGGCCGTAGACAAGGATGACTTCGGTCTGATCTTCCACGTCCTCGGGTCTGAGTATGGTGACGGCTCGAAGATAGGTTTCTTGCCCAAGTTCAAGGACTGGGAAAGCGAGGATCCGCCGGACAGGGTCTGGACTCCGGATCTGGGGAAAGAGGTCTGGATTGTCTCAGGCCAGCAGAAACTTTTTACTCAGCAGCCAGGTGAGGATCGTATGGGACAGGAGACAGGTCCGATCGTAACGGTACACTATCACAGACCACAGGAGGACTACACCGGTTGGACGCTCTGGACGTGGGATGACAGGAACGAGCAGGATTCGCGGGAACTCACCGCAACCGAAACGGATGACTATGGTCTTGTGTTCAAGGTCACGCGTAAGGACTACGGCGGTGACGGTGTCCAGATAGGGTTCCTGCCCAAGTTCGGCAACTGGGAGTCACAGGATGACCCCGACAGGGTGTGGTTTCCCTACATGGGCAGCGAGGTCTGGATCCTTGCCGGTAACGACGAGCTCTTCACAGAGATCCCCGATACGACACCCTGGGTAGTCGGGGCGTTTGCGGATGGGGTGCGGTCGGTGACGGTCATGTTGTCGGCTGTGGTATCACGAGACGACCTGAAGCCTGTGAACTTTACGCTCAAGGATGATAAGGGCGGCGAGGTACCGGTCACTGAGGTCCGGGGATTGCCCTTGAAACAGGGGCAACCCTACCGGGTAAGCGTAACCGTCGGCCGCGATCTCGATGTCCGGTCGGATGTGCTCTATAAGTGGACTCTCGGCGTTAAAGGCTTTAAACCCGCCCCGTTGGGTGTGCGGGGACTTCTTGACTCGCCGGATCTCTACACCGACAAACCTCTCGGTGCGATTTATTCCCCCGGCGAGACTGTTTTCAGAGTGTTTGCCCCGACCGCATCGGCGCTTACACTGGCGCTCTTTGACCGGCCTGATGGCGGGGACGCAGAAGAGCATGAGATGCAGCAGTCTGATGGCGGCACGTGGGAAGTGACGGTTGGGGGCGACCTCAAGGGCAGGTATTACACACTCAGATCTTCAGGCACAGATCCGCGGTCTGATTCTCGTCTTGAGGTCATAGATCCATACTCAAGATGCAATACCGCGCACGATGGCCGTGGCATGATCATCGATGACGACACCCCGGTTGCACCCGCACCGGTGTTTGATATGAGTGAGGCGATCATATACGAGCTTCATGTAAGAGACTTCACCATAGCCAAGAACTCCGGGATCGCTCACGGTGGCAAGTATCTCGGTTTTACTGAGACCGGCACGGTGATACCGGGTCATCCCGAGGTCAAGACGGGTATCGATCACCTTGAGGAACTGGGTGTCAACGTTGTCCATGTGATGCCGATTCAGGACTTCTATAACGACGAGTCGAGTGAAGAGTATAACTGGGGCTATATGCCGGTCCACTTCAACTCGCCGGACGGCTGGTACGCAACCGAGCGGCATGATGCCACGCGGGTCAAAGAATTCAAGCAGTTGATTGACGCTCTGCATAAGAAGGGTATCAAGGTAGTGATGGATGTCGTCTATAACCACACGGCGGAGTACAGACCGAGCAGGATATACAGCTTCGAGGGACTGGTTCCGGGATATTACTACAGGCTCAGGGGCGATGGTTCGTACTCGAATGGTTCCGGCACCGGGAATGAAACCCGCAGTGAAGCCCCCATGATGAGGAAGTTCATGATCGAATCGGTCAAGTACTGGGTCGAGGAATATGACGTGGATGGCTTCCGGTTTGATCTTCTCGGGCTCACGGACCTTGAGACGGTCCTGATGATGGTTAAGGAACTCAAGGCGATGAAGCCGGACATTGTATTCTACGGCGAACCCTGGACGGGAGGGGAAACGCCGATAACCCCGACAATCAAGGGGATGCAGCGGGGCAAGGGCTTCGCTGTGTTCGGGGATCATTTCAGGGATGCGATAAAGGGTGGTGTCTTCGATCTTAACAAGGGTTATGTCCAGGCCGGGATCAACATCGATAAGATAAAGCGCGGGATCGAGGGCAGCATCAATGACTTCACATTGAACCCGACCGAAGCCATAAACTACGTGGCGAGTCATGACAACAGAACGTTCTGGGACCGGCTCGTCATCACCACCCGGAGCGACGCCGGCACCACGGACGACGACAGGAAGCGCATGGACCGGCTCGGGGCTGTGCTCGTCTTTACTTCCCAGGGCATACCCTTCATCCTCAGCGGCCAGGAGATGCTGAGGACAAAGCGCGGTGATCACAACAGCTACAACAAGCCGGACGCCATCAACATGATCGACTGGGAGTTGAAGCGGAAAAACCGCGACATTTTTGATTACTACCGGGGACTGATCGCACTCAGAAAGGCCCACCCGATTTTCCGGATGAAAACCAGGCAAGAGGTGGAAGCGAATCTCAAGTTCTTTAACGACGATCTGGGTATCCGCGTTCCTCCGAAATGCGTTGCGTATAGTCTTACCCGCGGCACATCGGGGGATTCGTGGAGTGAGGTGCTCGTCCTGCTCAATCCCAACCCGAAGGCAGTGACCATGACGATCCCGGATGGTACCTGGATGGTTGTGGTTGATGATGATGAAGCGGGTACCGCACCGGTGAGTACCGGCATCAGCAAGGCATCGGGCGGCAAGGTCAAGATTCCGAGGATAAGCGCAATGGTGCTTTACAGATAGTGGCTTAACTGACACCGGTGTCTGATCGCCGGTGACATGGAGGTGAGTTGTGATGGAGAAGGGATCGGGTGGTGCGGGACCGGGTGGAGGGCGCAGCAGGCCCCCTTCCGGCAAGAAGGGACCACGGCGCGGGAAGAAAGGCCGGAGTGGCAAAAAAGGTGGAAGACCGGGAGGACCCGGCGGGCGGCCTGGAGGGCCGGGACGCCCGGGGGGACCGGGACGGCCTGGAGGAATGGGACGGCCTGGAGGACCGGGACGGCCTGGTGGGTCTGGAGGGTTTGGACAGAACCGGCCGAGAGGTAGACCTCGGGCTCACTGTGTCTGCAACTCTTGTGGAGTCAAGATACCTCTTTACACCGATGTGCCGTGCTACGTGATGAGCTGTCCCAAGTGCGGTCTCACGATGGTCAAGGAAGGTGCAAAAACTCCTACAAGTGATGACCAGGGCCCCAATATCATCTCCTAGCGACACCACACCTGGGGTCAGAGCTAA
>JBDRNT010000080.1:0-4749 GCA_043810925.1 Candidatus Eiseniibacteriota bacterium | reverse complement strand
TTTGTCCCGCTGAGGATGATACCCTTTATCTCAGACCCCCACTGCTCGATGTAGTCCTGGGCCAGCAGCGAACCCCATGAATGGCCGATCATGAACAGGGGGATGCCGGGGTTATCCTTCTTGATGATGTCGGTCAGCGCTTTCAGGGCTTTTACGGTGCTGTCCCAGCCCCCCGGCCCCAGCCTCCCGAGGTTCTTCCCGTCCCCGGCAGTCTTGCCGTGTCCACGATGATCGTCCGCATAGCAAACATACCCGGCGCCCGTCAGGAACTCCGCGAACTCTTCGTAGCGGGCCGCATGCTCCGCGAGCCCATGCGCGATCTGTACAGCAGCCTCGGGGGAACTGCCAGGGCTCCACTTGTAGACGAATACTTCAACCCCGTCCTGGTCCTTGTAGGTAAAAGTCGAGCTTTCCATCGGCACCTCCACCGCACGCGTATTGGCCGTCAGTCCGAGTATATCCCGGTTGCATCCGTTCCGGCTCCCGAGAGCTCCAAATTGACACACATCTTTACATCTCTCACTCTGGGGAGCATTTCCGTATCTCCAGTTTTGTACTACCTTCAATCCTGTGGGGGTTAAGGAGAGTCCCCCTCCGACACCATGCGGCGTACGAGATGTCAAAGCACGCTACCTTTACCTGAGATTCTATGGTGGCTCTGCAACGCGGCAAACCTAGCTACTATCGCCCTCGGACTTCCCTGGACCAAAGGACCACGATGCTTCCTGAAAAGCACTCCCCCGAGACCGCTACTCTTTCAGCACCTTTTCCATCGGGCTGATCATTCTCTTGTTCCCTTCTTTGTACATTTGATTTCTCAAGGAGGGGATGCTCCGCATAGCAAGGAACAAAAGATTCAGCGCTAATGACTTGAGGTCCTTCTGAGGGAAATCATAGAGGTGGTTTTCCTTGTAGTAGTCGTGATCTGCCTTCATGATGCCTCTCATGCTGTAGATGAGATCCCTGAAGACTTTATGTCCTCCAACACCCAGGAAAGAGGGGGGTCTACTGAACCCCACTTCAGTGCCCCACATTATCTGGTCTGCAAGTCCCTTGAGCAATAATGTGGTTTGTTCAGAATCCACGCACTCATCGGTTACGATCCCGACATTGCTCATCCGTGGATTCCCGGAAAACGCCTCCAGCACCTGTCTCAGATTGGGAATCTGCTTCAGTGGCCCGGAGATTATCCATGCGGTCTGCTGGCCGCCGAAAACAGGACGGTGGCCGTTGAAGAACATGCGGTCAAAAAGCATCTTCCACCTTGCGGACAGAAATCTATCCTTTATGCTCCCGGCATAGATTACCGCGTCTGCGCGCAGGAGCTTGTCCAGGAAGAAATCTCTCATGTCGTCTTTGTAAACGCAGACCCCGTCGTAGACGCAACCCAGACAACCAAGGCATCCCCCTCGCAGGTTCATATCGTTCAAATTGACAAGCTCCGCCTTGAAGGAAGCTGATTTCATAAATACGTCTGTCATGCGCTCCAGGTTGGAATCACTCCCCGACGCATCCGTGACGAAGAGTACTCTTCTGTTCTTCGTTTTGGGAATATCCTCGATATTGCCGGGAACGTATTCCGGCATCTCGCGCGAGACGCTCATGAATGCTTTGCCGGTTGGCTCTTCCTTTTCAATGTATCTGAAAAAGCGTTCCGCGAAGTTCTGTATCTGTATTCTCTCATCCGGCCTCAACAGGTCGTTGAATTCTGCAGAATATCCATCGACATATCTCATTTCCAGGTCTTCGCTGACAGCGTGCAAGTAGTTGTGGGCAGTATGGTCATAGAAATGGGCAGAGGTGGTAAGTGCGGTCGCATACTTGTCCTTGAAGGCATCTTCCGCCCCGCGTTCAAAGACCAGTTCGATGAAGCGTTTAAGTTGGGAGGGGATCAGCAACAGGTAAACAGGCGTGCACCATATGACCCCATCAGAATTAGCGACTTCTTCTATGATTTGCGCGAAGAGCCCAGGCTTTTTCTCGATACTCTTGATTTCGCGGCCGATGTGGAACACTTCAAACCTGCAGTCAGGATGTTTCTTCTTGATGTACTTCACATACTGCAGGGTTACGCTTATTTCCCCCTTGGGGCTACCGCTTAGCACTGTGATATTCACGATGTCTCTCTCCGCCCATGACTTCGCAACATCGTGATACTACCATGCACTATCCGAGATTATCGAGTCCCCCTCCGACAACCACGTAGCGTACGATAAGTCAAAGCTTGCTCGCACACCTGGGCATGTTGTGCGAGCTTCCATACCTTTCTAGACAATCTGGCCATGGACGCAATGGACAGGGTCGCTGCTCTAGAATATTCAGTTATCGCAGACGCATAATACTGTTGTGAGCAGGGCCGCCTATAGAATCAAAGCCACACGGCGGCGCTCCAGTTGCTGAAAGGGTCTTCTGAGATGGTAAACAGTAATCGGTTCGAAGTGAGGAGGTTCGATCCAGAAACCGACCTGGACGCAGCCTACCGCTGCTATAAGAGCGGCTTCTACCGTGGCATGTGGCCGTTAATCGATCACGCAGAGCCAAGACTACTGAAGGACTTCATCCTTGTCGCTGTCAGGATTTCCGACGCCGCTTTCGTCGCCGTGGCGAATGGCGAGGCGCGTGGGGTTCTGACCGGATACTTCCCTAACGTGTTTAGCCAGACGCGGGCCGCGGCACTGATGTCGGGGTTCACCCTGAAGGTGGCCCTCAGCAGATACCGAATGAGGCCGTTTGCCCGGGCAGCGTGGTGGAGGATGAGCCTGGGAAACCTGTCCGTCCTCATCCGTGAACCAAAGTCCTTTGCAGAGATCACCATGCTTAATTCACAGGAAGAATACAGGGGGGGTATTGGCAGGGCGCTGGTAGATGCATGGGTGGACGAGGTCAGATCAAGGGGTTACACAAATACCACCGTGGTGACCGACACAACCGTCAACTGGACGTTCTACGAGAAGTACGGCTTCGAGAGGATACGCGATTTCGCCGTCAAGACGTTCGACTACGCCCTTCCCGGCGAGGATTCCAGGGCTTTCGTCTACTCGATGGAGATTCCGCTCATCCACCTCGGGCCATGCGAGTAGAGACTATCGCAACGTGCCAAAGAACACCTGCCAAGCCAGCAGCGATTTCGCGGCCAGGCTGAGTATTATGTATACCTTTTCCCCGAACAGGTAGTCCTTCCATGGGCCGACCTTCTTGTACTGCAGGACCATGTTGACCGCGAAGATGTTGAAGAATATAAACAGCGAGAACATTATTCCGTAGACGAAGCCGGGCATCTTGCTGGTCGGGTCGGAAGCAGCCGAGATGAAGTAAAGCCAGATGATGACCCAGGGCACCACCCCGGCAATGCAGCCGAAATAGAAGGCCGTCCAGTTGGTCTCCTCGGTGGTCTGGTTGTGAAGCTCCATCATCCAGCCGAACAGTATCATCATCGCGTTCATGAAAAAGAGGAGGATAAGCGTGGAGAGGTCGTAGATGCCAGACAGCATCGCGATGACAACTATCATGATCGAGGCGGTGATGGAATACTCGATCCAGCGGCCGTAGTTGGCTCCCTTCAGCAGGTTCTTCTTGTACCAGTTGTTTATCCCCGGCGCCGCCATCAGAAGCAAGGCGATTCCGCTTAGTAGCAGGAAAAGAGCGACCATCGGGCCTAGCCTGAGACTACCCACTTGGCGGTGAACCGGGATGGGAAACGCTCTTCCGGTGCCCTGGCCGAGATACTCGGTCGTCACCGGCGCGGCAAACTTGTTGCTCACGAGGAACATCAGGATGCCCTGTATGAGGAGGATGATTCCCACGATGAAGTTGAATATCCGAAGCCTCTTCAGTCTTGCGGACATAGCTTCAGGGATTGTCTTATTTGGCATGGTCAGCCCCCTTTCGCGATTTTGCTCCTTAAGTAATGCAACATCACTTTCTATGTTTCCGCCCTGAAGCCTGCTTCAGAACGGAGCGGCCAGCCAATGATGTACCAATTACAACACGCTTAGTCACGGAATTGCTATTTAGTTTTGTAGATTCCATACGTAATGGTCTGGCTATCTTTAAAGAGCGGGATGTGCGGTGGATAGAAAGTGCACACGATGAATGACGCAGCTATCAACAGCAATACGATCGCAGGGACGATTGCCGACCTCTTCTTTATAGTTCCTTTCAGCAACAACCTGTAACTTACGACTTGACCGACAATGACGGCAGCGAAGAAACTGAGGATATCTATGACCACGATACTTTTTCCGATGATGCCGGAATACGCGTAGAAGAAGGCTACGATAATGCCCATTACCAGTAGACACTCCGCTGCTTTTGCGAACCAGAAGTTGTGCACTTCCGTTCTCAAGAAGAAATACTCTATGAATGCAAAGAACAAGATCGGGAAGAAGGCCAGTTTCAGATGTTCCCAGACACTTTCATTTATCGGTGAGAACACACCCACAAAGCTGTTGGATCCTGACCATTCATACACAAAATGCAGAAGTGTACCTGTTACGATCACGAAGGCCGCACCAGATATCTCTAATCTTCGAATTGTCTTCTTTACGGCCCCTTCTTCCATATGCCAGGAGTTCTCACGCGTTCAGTTCTCGAAGAATTCTTGTATGCGAGAGAGAATCTCCCCAGGCTTCTCCATCGGTACCAGGTGCCCCGCGCCCTCTATTACCTGCAGGTCGGATATAGGGACATATATAATGTTGGCCCTTGACCTCCACCTAATAAAGCCACTATTTCTCCCTCCTTTTATTC
>JBDRNT010000079.1:0-30229 GCA_043810925.1 Candidatus Eiseniibacteriota bacterium | reverse complement strand
CATCTATGCTATGTGTAAAGATATTTCCGGGTCAGAACACTAGCCATTTATGCGACCTCGCTCCCTCCGCCTCTCTTTCGCCAGGCCATGAGATCCCCCTAACACAGGCCAGCAGAGGCAAGGTGAAGCAGTTACATGGCTGTATGTACCGGTGACTCCATGCCAGACACACCCACACAAACCAATCACAACGTCCGCTCAAAGGCACTGGTTCCAAACAAAGTGGGTACTGTGAGAACCACGTAATCCCTTGAAGACCCACACTTCGTAACACGTCTGCGGCTCATCCGCATTCCTCCTCCTGAAGCAACGACATGTCCTCAAGCCACTTAGCAATCTGGTTCCAACTCTCACTCACGTGGTGTACCACTCAGACACCTTGAGGACTGGTCAATAGTCCGGCTTCAACTTGAGATGAGCACTCCCTAGCCAGGTCCACCCGAACGCAAAAAGCCTTGAATCAAGCACGGAAACATGCTACGCTCACGCCGCAGTGTTTCTGGCAGAGGCACCTGGCTCGATTCTCGTGGCGGACTTGGGTGCTAATCTGTCACTCAGCGCATAGCCTGACCAAAGCCGGGGAACATCATCATGAACGCTGGCCAAGCTCGGGAGCAGCGCGCGCCAACGGTCGATTCTCTCCAGACATGCATACGTGCCGTACCGGCGTTGACTCCTGTACTTCGGCCCGCACCCGCTTGCAGGTCCGGCTGAAAGGAGAAGTTGAAAGGGGGAAGGAATGGCACGGAAATGTACATTTGTGTTTTTGATTGTGCTGCTGGCCTACACGGCAGCTGCATTTGCTGACTGGGATCTCTGGGACGCCAGGAAGTGGGCCCAGCTACCGGATCTTGACTCAACCGGCATCGATGTCAATGCTTCCGGGACTCTAATTCTGGCCGACGACTTCCGGTGCACCGAAGCCGGGCCCATCACAGAAATCCATATCTGGGCTTCGTGGCTGCACAATTATCTGCCCTTTGGGGATTCTCCCGATTCGGTGAGGTTCATCCTGAGCATCCATGGGGACATCCCCGAATCTCTGAGTACAACCGGGTACAGCATGCCGGACACCGTGCTTTGGTCCAAGTTATACCCACCGGGGAGTTTTTCCACTCGAGTCTGGAAGGACAGCATTTTGGAGGGCTGGCTCAATCCTCCGGACGGTTATTATGAGTTTCCCGCTGACACGGTTTGCTGGCAGTATAACTTCAGCATCCCCCCCATCCAGCAGTTCTACCAGGAAGGAAGGGTTGACAGTCCGGTGGTCTACTGGCTGAATGTGAAGGCGAAGCCGAGGGATCAGGCTGCCTCACTGGGCTGGAAGACCTCAGTAAATCACTGGAACGATGATGCCGTGTGGGGCGAGGGCGCCGAGCCCTATGACGGCCCCTGGTACGAACTCACATACCCTGATGGACACGACATGGAAGGACAATCCATTGACCTGGCTTTCGTGATTGTCGGCCAGGACGAAGGGGCGGTCACGGACTGGGGTGATGCGCCTGATGATGCGGCGGTGCCGGGTTACCCGACACTCGCAGTAAACGGGGGCGCCGCGCACGGCGTCGGGGGTCCGTGGCTGGGTGACCTTCTGGATGCTCCTGATATGGAGATGGATGGCCAACCCGATCCTAATGCCTTGGGTGACGACATCAACGGGTACGATGATGAAGACGGCGTACAGATTCCGACGCTCACGCCGGGTGAACCTGCAACAATCACATTCCGGACGAATGGCGGTAACGGCTGGGTGGTGGGCTGGATCGACTTTAACGCCGACCAGATCTGGCAGCCTTCCGAGAAGGTCTACTCGGCGTTTGTTGCTCCGGGCGTACACTCCTTCAATCTCATAACCCCGACAGCCTCAGTCACAGGTGAGACATTTGCGAGGTTCCGCATCAGTACTGCCGGGGGTCTCCCGCCTGGTGGGGCTGCCGCCGATGGCGAGGTCGAGGACCATAAGGTACTCATTGAAGAAGCCCATACCTACAAGTGGATCCAGCGCCCGGACCTTACGAGTACCGGGATAGACGTTGAATGCACGACACCCTACCTCCTGGCCGACGACTTCCAGTGCGGCGAGACCGGGAAGATCGTCCTGATCGATGTCTGGGGATCGTGGCAGGATGACGTCCTGCCGTTTGGAGTCGATCCCACCGCGGTAACCTTCACGCTGAGCATCCACGAGGACATTCCAGAGAGTGTGAGCTCGACTGGCTTCAGCATGCCCGGAGACACACTCTGGATACATGAGTTCCGACCAGGTGACTTCGTGGCCTACATCTGGAAGGATGGCTTGTTCGAAGGCTGGATGGAGCCACCGGACATCTGGGTCTTTCCCGGCGACTTCACCTGCTGGCTATACAGATTCGTAGTTCCCGGAGACTCGGCGTTTCTCCAGACAGGCACGGAGGATGACTCGATCACCTACTGGCTCGACGTTCAGGCCGTGTCGGAGGACCCGTTCTCAAGGTGGGGCTGGAAGACTTCGGTCGACCACTGGAACGACGATGCGGTCTGGGCAACCGGAATGGAGCCCCATCCCGGCCCCTGGGAGGAGCTCATCTATCCGCCGGGTCATGCCTACGTGGGCCAATCAATAGATCTTGCTTTCAGGCTCAGGATGGATCCCGGAGGCGGCGTGCATGGCGGAGACCACCCTCAGGGCGGCATCTGGCTCGGGCAGAATGCACCGAATCCCTTCGCAAGCGCGACAACGCTTCGATATGCGCTGCCTCCTGGTGGCGGCCACGTGAAGCTCGAGATCTACACTGTCACGGGACAGCTTGTCACGACGCTGGTAGATCAAGTACAAGAAGGTGGTCCGCATAGTGTCAGCTGGTCCGGCACCGATAGGCGGGGCCGGAACATGGCGGCCGGCATTTACTTCCAGCGACTCACTCTCGACAGCCAGGTGGCCACGGGGAAGGTAATGCTCGTGAGGTAGTTGTCGCATCAGGTCGGTAGCGAACTGATGATGAAACCCCCGGCCCTCGAGGCCGGGGGTTTTCTACAGAGGCTTGCGGCCGGCATATAGGCATTGACCAAGGAAGATTACCGTGGGCGAAGGCCGGTTCCGACTCGAAGATTGCTGCAATGCAAAGGAATTCAAAGACATCAGTGACTTAGGAACCGCAGTGGGGGCCGTCACCGAGGTAGAAGCAAATGCCTCGTCCGACAAGTACGAGTGAGCCACGCTCGCTGCAGCATATAATTTCCTGGCTCCGGCACCGGGGGGAGGCCGTCGGGGGTGGAACCCCGACGCTACAGTTCGAGGAGATATGAAAGGTCCTCGCCTTTGCGGCAGGTGCGGACGACGAATTCTTCCCGTCTCAGGTTGGGATCATCCTTGACGTCTATCTCCAGATTAAAGCGCTTCTCGAGCCTTATGATACGCCGTGAGCTTTCCGAGAGCATATGGAACGCGACCTCGGGATTAAGATAGAGCTCCAGGCGCTTCTCCGATGACCTGCCCTTGAGCCGCCTTAAGGCGCGCTCGAGACGCATCTCTATCGCGTCGAGCGAAAGCGCCCTCCCGGAGCCGCCACAGGTCGGACACGTCTCGCTCAAAAGCTGGCCCAGGCTGGGCCTCACACGCTGTCTCGTCATCTCCACAAGCCCCATCTCACTCACTCTCAGCGTCTTGGTCCGTGACCTGTCGGTCCTAAGGCCGCTCCTCAGCTCGTCAAGCACCTTCTTCCTGTTCTCCTCAAGCTCCATATCGATGAAATCAATGACAATGATCCCGCCCAGATCCCGGAGCCTGAGTTGTCTGGCGATCTCCGTTGCCGCCTGGACATTCGTCCTCAGTGCCGTCTCCTCCTGATCCTTCGCACCTTTGTACCTGCCGGTATTGACATCGATGGCAACCAGCGCCTCGGTGTGATCGATAGATATGAACCCACCCTTCTTAAGCGGTACGATCCGGTTGAGCATCTTCTCAGTATCCTTCTCGATCTCGTAGGCATCAAATATCGGTGTGTCCTCTTTATAGAGATGGACCCTGGACCTGAGAGCGGGCGCGAACGACCGGAGATAGGATACTATCTCCTTGTATTCCTTCTTGGAATCAACCACTACGGCCGTAACATCCTCCGTGACGATGTCTCTCACGAGTCTTGTGATTATCTCCATATCCTTGTGGATCAGGCTGGGGACCTTTGCCTTCTCGGCCCTCTTGGTTTGACGATCCCAGAGCTTGGTGAGAAACTTGATGTCCGCCTCGAAGTGCTTGCGGTCCATCCCCTCACCGGCGGTCCGGACAATGATCCCCATCCCATCGGGCTTCAGCGGTGCGACGATCTCCTTGATCCTATGGCGCTCTTCCCTGTCTTCGATCTTTCTTGAAACACCCACCAGCTCGGCACTCGGCATGAGCACAAGATACCGGCCGGGCAGCGAGATCTGGGTGGTGACTCTCGGCCCCTTGGTCATGATCGGTTCTTTTGTCACCTGGACCAGGATCTCATCACCTTTGGCGAGGACATTCTCAATCAGCATGTTCCTGTCCTTACCGACGGGTGCGGCCCGGGTCACTTCATCATCACTGAAGCGGTCTTCGATACTTTCGAAATCCGCCAGGTCGGTGCTTAAATCCGAAGCGTGGAGGAAGGCGCTCCTCGCGTAGCCGACATCCAGAAACGACGCCTGCATACCCGGAAGAACGGCCGTCACCCTGGCCTTGTATATATCACCGACCGAAAGCCTGTTACCCAGACGCTCGACCATGAACTCAACCAGATGCCCATCTTCCTTTATTCCGATCCTTGTTTCCTGTGATTCAACATTTATGATTATTTCTCTTCTCAAACTTTCTTCTCCTCTTGTCTCTCCGTCATGAAGGCCGGACTGAACACACCGTCCTGCTCAACGAAGAGGTCCTTTCTCATTATCTCATAACAGACCTGCGATTCACGCAGAATCTTTTCAATCACTTTTTCGGGCCCGGGCGAACCTGGCCCGATGCTCACCTTGAAATCAACAACCAGTCTACCGTCCTCAGCACGGTGAGTCATGCTGAAAATCTTTCCGCGCTCCGAGAGCGCCTCTCCTATCCCGCTCGCAAGCTCCTCCCCCGGGGGACCACTGTTGCCCCTTATCTCCACCGAATATGCCGCAGCATTCACCAGACACATCAGGGATGGGCAATTGAGCCCGATCACCCGCGACTCGATCATGCTGAGACCTTTGGGCAGGCAGTCGTTGAGTCTGTCTATCCAGCCGTTAGAGGGCATCCTCGTAAACACGATATCAAGACACTCCGACTCGCCGGCCGCACCAAGTGGGAGCGGCGGGCCAAAGGATATTCGCGGATGCGGCGAAAAACCCTCGGAGTAACACACGGGCGCCCCCGACCGGCGGAGCCCCCGCTGGATGCACCTCACGGTATCGAGATGAGAGGCCAGCCTCATCTGCGCTTGCTTTGAGTACCTTATTCTGAACTTGATCCGGACGCTGGCGGGCTTGCGTCTGGCAGAATCACCTGAAAGGACCCGGTCCGCACGACCGGGATCCCGCTCCTCACGTCGCACCGGCGGTCTCTTATCTGGGCAGGCACCGCAGTCGCTGCACGTCCCATCCCTGCAATCAGGGGTCAGTTCCCGTGAGGCCGACTTCTCCACTTCCCGCAGTAGAAACTCACGGGAGACACCGCCATCGATGTGCCCCCATGGCAGCGGTTCTGAGCTGTCTCGTGCTTCGAAGCCGCTGTCGAAGGCAATACCCGATTCATCGAGACACCGGCTCCAGAGGTCATAGTCGAAGCGATCCGTCCAGCTGTCAAAACGGGATCCGGCTTTCCATGCACGCAGTATCACCTCACCCAGCCTGCTGTCCCCACGGGCAATCAGGCCCTCCAGCTGGGCCATGAAGGGGTCCCGCCACTTAAGTTTGATCCGCCTGTCGGGAAGTCCCTTTCTCACGTGCGAGATCCGTTCAATCAGGGTCTCTGGCCGCTGCTGCGCCTCCCACTGAAACGGTGTATGGGGCCGCGGCACGAAGGGTGAGAGCGACACTGTTATCTTCCTTCGCTTACCGTAGCCTCTGCAAATGGATTCGACCGATCTCACCATCCTCACGAGCCCATCCATGTCACCCTCGGTCTCATAGGGCAGCCCGACCATGAAGTAGAGTTTGACGGAATCCCAGTTGTTCCTGAAAGCCGTCTCAACGGTCGTGAAGAGCTCATTCTCATCGACGTTCTTGTTGATGGCGTTCCTGAGGTCAAGGCTCCCAGCCTCGGGCGCAAACGCGAGCCCTGTCTTCTTGGTCCTGCCTATGAGCCTCGCGATCTCATCTGAGAACGCACCGGGCCGCATCGACGGGAGCGATATACTCACGCGCCTCTCAGCGAGAACCCGTGTGAGTTTCCCGACCAGGAGGGCCAGATCATCGTAGTCCGATGTCGATAACGAAACAAGCGAAACCTCGTCCCAACCGCTGGCATCAATGCCTCTTTCCGCCAGCCCCACGACGGAATCCGCGCTTCTCTCTCTTACCGGTCTTGTAAGCATCCCTGCAGAGCAGAAACGACATCCCCGTGTACAACCGCGCATTATCTCGAGCGTAAGCCTGTCGTGCGTGATGGGGATGATGGGGACTATCGGCGGATAAGGAAAATCTTCATCCCGGAGTACAGGCTCAATCCGCCTCCGTATCTTGAGTGATGCCCGCTCGTTCGCCTGAACGCAAGGCACGTATACGCCGTCCACCTCGGAGAGCATCTCAAGCATCTTGAGCCTCGAAGCACCACCGGATCCGGCACTTTGAACGGTCCGGGCGATATCCACGCATACGGTCTCCCCGTCACCTATTCCGAAAGCATCGATGAAGTCCGACATCGGCTCGGTGTTAAAGGCGCACGGCCCCCCGGCAACCACAACCGGATCGCCCTCGCCGCGATCGGCGGCAAGCAGCGGAATCCCGGCCAGATCGAGCATCGTAAGAACATTTGTGTATTGGAGCTCATGCTGAAGCGAGAAACCGAGAACATCGAACTCGCGTGCTCTAACCCCCGTCCCGACACCCGACAATGGGACATTCTCCCTTCGCATGAATGCCTCCATATCCACCCAGGGGGCAAACGCGAAATCCGCCATCACGTCCGGGTGGGCGTTCAAGGTGTGATAGAGGATCCTGAGTCCCATGTTCGACATACCTATATCGTAGAGATCCGGGAAACACAGGAGGAACTTCAGCCGTCCGCGGCGTTTCTGCGGAAAGTTCATCTCATTGCCGCAGTACCTGCCCGGTCGCGTAACCTCGCGGACCACTTGGGATACAGGTTTGCCGTTAAGACCACAGGTCAAGAGATGTACCTCGCTACCAGGATGATGGGGGCAGAAGATTGCAAGTGATTGATCTAGGAGACCTCTTCGAATCCTCTCTGAAGGGCTTTCTTGTTGACCTCGAGGAGCGCCATCGCCCTTTCTGAAAGGACTTTCTCAAGACTCTTGACCGCCGAATCAAGAGCAACAGCCCCGGTCTTCCTTAACACGCACCCGAGCATGACCATGTTGGCAGCTTTGGCGGCGCCGAGCTCTTCGGCGATCTCATTGGCCGGTACCCTGATCTCCTCGATGTCGTCTCTGGTTGCTTTCTTCTTTACAAGCGAGGAGTTGACAAACAAGGTCCCGCCGGGCTTCACCTGGCTTTCGAACTTGTCCAATGACGCTATATTCATGGCAATCACACAGTCGGGTTCATTGACCACCGGAGATGGGATTTCATTGTCCGAGACGATGACCGAGCAGTTGGCGGTCCCTCCCCGCATTTCCGCACCGTAGGAAGGGAAAAATGTCGTATGCTTGCCTTGTACCATGGCGGAGTATGACAGAAGCGTCCCCATTAGAACGACTCCCTGCCCTCCAAACCCGGCCATAATCACTCTGGTCGTCATCAAAGCCCCCTTCCTGCTCTTACGCAACCTCCTGAGGCTCCTCGGCCCTGGCATCTTTGAAAACACCCAGCGGGAAGTAGGCGCCCATCTCCTTCTCCAGCCACTCAAGCGAGTCCTTCGGCAACATTCCCCAGCCGGTGGGGCACTGCGAAACCACCTCTACAAGCGAGAACCCCAACCCGTCCAGCTGGGCTTGAAACGCCTTCTTGAGCGCGCGCTTGGTCTTCAGGACATTCTGCGGGTTGTTTACGGCTGTCCTCTCAAGATAAGCCACACCCCTGAGCTCACGTATCAGCTCGCAGACTCTCAAAGGGTAACCTGCACCCTCCGCCTGTCTTCCGAGTGGTGATGTCGTCGTCTTCATGCCTATCAGGGTCGTAGGCGCCATCTGGCCGCCCGTCATGCCGTAGATGGCATTATTCACGAAGATTATCGTTATCTTCTCGCCTCTGTTCGCGCTGTGAATCAGCTCGGCCGTTCCGATAGAGGCCAGGTCACCGTCACCCTGGTGGGTGAACAACACGCAATCCGGTTTCACCCGCTTGATACCGGTGGCCACCGCTGGAGCCCGGCCGTGCGCCGCCTGGATGAAGTCAAAATTGAAGTACAAGTCAGAGAACACCGAGCATCCCACCGATGCAACACCTATGCACCGCGGCATCACACCAAGATCGTCTATCGCCTCGGCGGTCAGACGGTGGATCAGGCTGTGTGCGCAACCGGGGCAATAGGTAAACGGCCTGTCACTCAGACTCTCGGGTTTCCCAAAGACCTTCTCCAAGTTCTTCACCTCCTGTAGGTTTCAATCGAATACAGGATATATCTCAACCGGTTCACTCGATGCTACGCACTTCCCGGCGGCATCTATGATCTCATTTTCAGTGGGCACTCCTCCACCCGTGCGGGCCAGCAGCGACACCTTGGCCTTGCCGCATACGGCGAGCCTGACGTCCTCATGAAGCTGCCCGAAACTCATTTCCGTAACCAGGATGTCCTGCTTGTCCCCGGCAAGGTCGGCCACGGCCTTGGTGGGAAACGGCCAGAGCGTGATCGGTCTTAAGAGACCGAGCTTGATACCACCCCTTTCCCTCGCCGCCGTCACCGCCGACTTGGCCACCCTTGCGGCCGTACCGTAGGCGATTATCACAACATCGGCATCCTCAACTTCGTAGAGCTCGTAGAGGACCTCTTTTTTCTCGATCTCCAGGTACTTCTTCCTGAGATGTACGTTGTGCCGCTCGAGCGTGCCCGGTGCAAGTCTGACTGAGGTAATCATGTGCCGCTCCCGACCTTCCGAGTTTCCCAGCGCCCACCCCGTCTTCGCACTCGCGTCGTACTTGACGGCATCCCTCATCACGACCGGTTCCATCATCTGGCCCAGTATGCCGTCACCGAGAAGCATTGAGGGGTTGTTGTAGCGGTCGGCCACTTCAAACCCGAGCATTGTCAGATCGACCAGCTCCTGTACGGTGCTCGGGGCGAACACCACCACCCGGTAATCCCCGTGGCCCCCACCTCGCGTGGACTGGAAGTAGTCCGACTGTGCGGGCGCAATATTGCCCAATCCGGGCCCCCCACGCACGATATTGGCATAGAAGCAGGGAAGCTCGGCACCGCACAGATATGAGATACCTTCCTGCTTGAGGCTGATACCGGGTCCCGACGAAGAGGTCATCGTTCGCGCACCGGCCGCAGAGGCCCCGTAGACCATGTTTATGGCAGCTATTTCACTCTCGGCCTGGACGAAGGTCCCACCCTCTTCAGGCATACGCCTCGACATATATTCGGTCAGCTCATTCTGAGGAGTGATGGGGTACCCCGCGTAGAAGCGGCAACCTGCCTTCAAGGCAGCCTCACCGATAGCCTCATTACCCTTCATTAGCAGGCGTTCTTCACCCATCTGAGTCCTCCATCTTTCTCCTATTTGTAGACCTCTATCGCCACCTCAGGACAGATCCGTCCGCACATCGCACAGCCCGTACATGATTCGGGATCGGTACACTCCGGATAGTGATAGCCCTTCGAGTTGAAGCTCGCCGACAGGCTTATTGATTTCTTCGGACAGTAAAGTACGCAGAATTCACAACCCTTGCACCGTTCCTTGTCGACTTTTATCTCAGGCATGTCTTCGTCTCCCGATGGGGTAAACCAGAAACATGAGTAAACCTCTTAAAGTTATCACAATCGCCATCCCCCGTCAACACCTCCGTGCCGGGCATGGTTCATGGGCTTCTAATCTTTAGATGCAGACGGATATGGTTTGTGGTGTTTGATATACCGCTCGACGCTCTCGGGGACAAGAAACCTGATGCTCCGGCCATCAGACAGACGTTCACGTATACCGGTCGACGAGATCTCGACCAGTGTGATATCCACAAACCGCTTCCCTGCCACGGCTTGCCCGGGGTCTATGGTGTTCACATAACCGGGCCTGCAGGCAACTGCGAAGGAACACTCGGCCGCTATAACGTCAGGCTCCTTCCATGTCGGAAGATCAAGATAGGCGTCCATCCCCAACAGCAGCCAGAGATTGACGTCGTTTCCGTAAGATGCCCTGACCTCCCTCACGGTATCGACCGTGTAGGAGACGCCGCCCTTCAGGACCTCGATGTCTGAGGCCACGAAATGGTCGCAGCCCTCAATCGCCAACCTCACCATTTCAAGCCTGTGTGAGGCGGATGTGGCCGAGTAATCAGGCTTATGCGGCGGACTGCTCGACGGGATAAACATGACCAGATCAAGATTAAGGGCTTCACGCAACTGCTCTGCACAAATCAGGTGTCCATAATGGATGGGGTCGAAGGTCCCGCCGAACATGCCGAGGCGGCTTACATCACTCGCTTGAGGAAGTTTCCGTCTGGCTCTTGATTGCACCTCTGAGCTCCTTCAGTCTCCGGGCCGCCCGATTACCCGCGGGACTTGCCGGGTAGTCTTTCAGCAGTTTCTCATAGGCAAGTTTTGCCTCGCTGAGTTTGCCCTCGCCGACCAGCGCCGTTCCCCTTCCGAGCAACGCCTGCTGGGCCCAGGGAGTATCACCGTACTCCTTGAGGACGCTGTCGAAATAGATGCGGGCAGACTCGTAATGGCCGAGCTTCAGGTAAAGATCGCCGCTGAGATACTCCTTCTCAGCCAGTGTCGATCTGCACTCGGCCATGCGTTGCTCGGCATCTTGCCTGAGATCGGTCTCCGGATACTCCCGAAGCAGGAGATTGAGCTCGCTCAATGCCTTCACCCGCTCCGTCTGATCCCTCTCCGGGCGCGACGCTTGCTCAATGTAGCTCAAGGCAATCATATACATAGCGTTATCTACGAGGTCACTCCCGGGGTGGGAATCGATGAAATCCTCAAAGTCACGCACTGCCAGGTCATACTCACCGATTTCCATGCGGCAGCCGGCCAGGCTGAACTCCGCCCGTTCTGCGACAGACTGGGCGGGAAACTCAGAAAGCAACTGCTCATACTCGATGATTGCCTTGGAGTACTTCCCCTCTCCCTGCAACCTGTCGGCGATCAGGAGACGGTCCTCCGGACGCACGGCTGTCTTGTCCCGCCCACCTGAGCAGGCAACCACAGCAACTGTCAGAAGAGAAACCACAAACAGCAGTTTTCTACACATGAACCGATCTCTCCCAGGGGTCATCAGGAAGCGGTCTTGTTTGAATAGAACAGATAGATGAGTACACCGATGATTGCCACAACCAGCCCGCCCTCAAGATAGCGGTCCCACTGCCCCTTTTGCATCTCGGGGGACGCAAAACCGTATTCACTGTCACTCAGGAGCGGCAACATCGAAGCCGGCACGTTGTCTCTGACCTCAGCCCTCGCATTTGAAGACGCAAGGATCTGTCCATCTGATCGATCAACAAGCTCGTAGTAAAAAGACACCCTCGCGATTCTCTCGATGATCTTGCCCACGAGTACATATCGTCTCCAGCTCCTGCCGTAGTTAAGATCAAGGTCTGTGATCCGCAGGTCGAGCAGGTAACCGGTCTCCAGGCTTGAATCTTCGGCCGACCCATCTCCACCGGCCTGCACCCTCCACCCCATTGCTATAAGTCTCCCCTTCAGGACGTTATCAAGCAGCCACAAGGCATCCTCGCCGGAACCGGTCTTGATCTGAAGGTTCGGTCTGCCGCTTCCGGGCGGGGCGACGTCCATCGAATCCACGGCGGCCCTTACCGCTCGCTCGACAAGCTCAAGATTCGTGAGATACGTGTCATCGGCGAGACAAAGCGACTGCAAACCGAGAAGAACGATACCGGTCAGAAACCCGGTGGCCAGCTTACCCATATAACAACCCCTCGTTTTCGTTAGTCCTTGACAGAAACCCTGAACCTGTGATCATATTCTTCAACATTTAGATCGCGATGTCAATGTGATTTTGCTCAAAGCCGTAAGACGATCTGCCGATTACTAAGTATAGAACGCAACTACCTGAACAGGGAACCCGAAGAGGAGCAAGTCATGTCAGAAACGCGTAAGATAATAGGCCACATGTTTGTCAATCTTGTGAAGATCCCGCTTGATGCAAGGGTATCGAAACAGGGAGCTGCGGTCGTCGATGGTCTCATTGATAAACTGGTTGCCGAGATGCCGGACATATCAAAGGCGGACTGGCACAAGCTGAGAATCGCGTTTTGTGGCATGCTGGCCCACGGCTGGGCCATGGGTATGAATCCTTTCAATAACCCCAAGACCATGGCGGACGGCAAACCTCTCGAGGTCAGGGTCTCCAAAGACATACTGCTGCCGATGGAGGCGGTCAAGTCGCTTCGCTATGTCAAGAAGGATGATCTCGGCCGCATTCAGAAGGCTTTCTTCGAGCCCAGCGCGGAGGCGAGAATCAAGGAGCAGATCGAAAGAATCCTGGCCGAGATAGCCAGGAAACACTGGGCCAAGTAAGCGGGGCGTGATCACAGGGTAACAGTTCCGGTCGAATCCGCCTTACGTTTCCTTCTTGTCGGTCTTGTCGGTCTTGTCGGTCCTGTCGGTCTTGGTCTCGGCCGTATCTTTGCCGCTACCCTTCTTTCCTTCTTCCATCGGCTTCCGGCGCTCTCTGCTCCCCTTCGCACCCCCGGACGACTTCTTGTAGTCCGTTGCGTAAAAGCCGGATCCCTTGAAGATCAGACTGATACTCTGCGGAAGGAGCTTCGCCAGCTTCCCCCGGCACTTGCGACATCTGGCCAGGGGCTTGTCGAGCATGCTCTGCTCGGCAGAGAAGGTGTAACCACACTTGGTACACTTGTAGTCATACGTGGGCAAACTACCCTCCTTTTGCTTGAAAGATAAGCGCTCCGCCTCCCTTAATCAACCCCGGATGTTGTTGACAGCCCGGCGGCGATTTGATAACCTGCCGCTGGTAGCCTTGAAAGGAGGTAGAGAATTGGATCGTTTGATTCTGATCTCCTGTGTGATTGTCATAGTCTCGTGTTCTGTGGGTCACGCGGTCGAGCCCGGATCGAAGGCCGACGATGCAGCCACGCGCTCAGAGGTGACACGTACGCTCGATAAGGGTGCTCCCCTGCCGTTTCCCCAGCAAGTGATAGTGGGGGATGTCGTCGGTGCTGACGGCAAGCCGATCGGGGGCGTCATGGTCAAACTCTTCGCGGACGGTCTCCTGGTCGAGGTGGGACATACGACCGCCGCCGGGTCCTTTGAACTGCGGCTTCCCCTCAACGTGGAAAGGGATGAGACTGTCGTATTGTGGTTCATGTCGACAACCGAGAGCCTTCTTCCCCAGTGCGTCTTACTCAAGGAGAGCTCGCGGGCCGCGAAGGCGAATCTCTTCAGCAAGTGCATTAACGAGGTCAGGATGCGCCCCCAGATGCGTGTTGATGTGACCATGATGGGCGAGAGCGAGGTAGTCGCATCGCTGAAACTGAAGGGCTGTCTGTGACGCTGCAGAGATGAAACACCGGTAGTCGTCACAACCTGTCTCGCCGAGGTACATAGGCCGGCCGCGCATGTCCATCGAGCCGCGTCAGAGATCCGAAGCGTACCGCCCTCTACGTCTCTTCCGAACCGCTCTCGCCATCCGGGCTCAACAACCCGATTGCGGCGTAGGCAATCAGTCCGACACCCCGGGACAACAGTATGACCAGGGCAAACAGGAACCGGACCAGATTGATGTCGGCCTTGAGGAACTCCGCCAACCCGCTGCACACGCCAAGGAGCATCCTGTCCCCGGCCGATCGCAGCAGACGCGGACGATCTTCGGCACCCTGCTTCCAGTAGACGAAAAGCAGAAAGGCGCCACCGGAAATCAGTGAGAGGGGCCACAAAACGATCCATGCGACGTGCCACGCTCCCCAGAAACCGTACTGCATTAAGCCGAATACTCTCAGAAACAGGAGCACCGCGACGGAGATCAGCAGAATGCCGCCGATCAGCGGGCCTGATGCCCGCCCGACAGGCGCGGGCTGTTCGGTACCCTCCTCAATCCGGGGAAAGAGGTACATCCCCAGACCGTATGCTATGAGTCCGATACCGCCTGCGAGACTCAGCGCCGCCCAACCTATTCGTACCCATATCGGGTCTATGTCAAGATACGCCGCGACTCCTCCGCACACACCATCTATTATCCGACCCTGCCTGAGCTTGTAGATCCTCCGTATGTCTGCCAGAAAATCACCTCCACTTCGGTTGTGTGAGCTCGACAGGAGTGTTTGTACCACCACCTACGCCGGAAGTCAAGCCAATCCCAT
The DNA here is from genome assembly GCA_043810925.1 of Candidatus Eiseniibacteriota bacterium. Lineage (GTDB taxonomy): Bacteria > Arandabacterota > Arandabacteria > Arandabacterales > Arandabacteraceae > Arandabacterum. The sequence goes on along the minus strand of JBDRNT010000079.1, from coordinate 15,625 downwards.
AGGGGACGCAACAGAAGGGCACCGCCGCGCCGGCGCACCTCCTGGGACGCGAGCGAATGAACATGAAGCGTCGGGCACGGAGACCCGCCGCTCCAGGTGTTTGAGTTTATGAGCTAGAAGGAGATGCCCAGGGAGAATCTGTGGACGCCTCTGAAAACGCCATGATCGGTATAGGCATAGTCCACCAAACCGATTCCCATCGACGTCGTCAACTTGACTCCGCAGCCTCCGGAAAAACCCATCTCCTCCGCATTGAAGGTATAGCCGCTTCTCAGGAAGAACATCTCCGACCACGCGTATTCGGCACCCAGGTGTATCCGCTCTGAATAGTCATTCGGATGACTTGCGTCGAGTGCGGCAGTCAGTCTGCCGGTAGGAGACAGTTCAAAGTCATATGCCAGTCCGAACCTGAAGTTCAAAGGCAGATCGTATTCTCCGAATGTCTTCTCCGACTCCACGTAGGCCGTTCCGATATAGTACTTGTCAACATAGGTGCCGTCGAACCGCAGGTCGGGACCGAAGTTGTTGGTCGCCATCGCCAGCCTCAGCGATCTGTATCCGGTGTAGTATATGGTGCCGAAATCGAAGGCGAAGCCCCGCGAATGAAAGTCCGCAACTGCCTGGTCGATGTACTTCAACGACCCGCCGACCATCAGCCTGTCGGTCCACGTACGGGCGTATGAGATCCCGAGCGCGATATCCTGCGGACTGAAGTACTCAACGACGACATCCGCCTCTTCCTCCCTCACCATCGGCATCTCACCATAGTCCACAGCGATGCCGCTCAGTGCTATCACCCCGTAACTGGTATACGGGAACGCGTATACTCCTCCCAGCATCCTTATGTCCGCAATCCACTCCGTGTCGGTGATGAAGATCTGTCTCGTCTTGATCCCCGCAAGTCCGGCCGGGTTCGTGAAAGCTGCTGAGGCATGTCCTACAAGCGCCCCGGAGGCCTCCCCCATGGCTACACTTCTGGGGTCCATCCCGATCTTGAGGAAGAGGGCCCCTGCCGTACCGACCTTGTCCATCAAGGCGTAGCAAGGTACCGACACCGCGATCAAACACACAACCGTTATGACTGCACTCGTAAATTTCATGATCCAGGCCTCCTCCGAACCGCTCATCGTTCACCTTTGATTACCGCAAACTTCCCGATTTTCTCCCCGTACTCATGACTTACCACCCTGTAAATGTATATTCCGCTTGCAATCGACTGGTTGTTCGACGTGAGCATGTCCCATCTCTCTCCCCCGGTTTCGCTGCCACCGGGATCCGGAGTCAAATCACCTGATACGTTGTGGTAGACCACATCGACCAGCTCACCGGTCATGGAGTAGATATGCACTGCGCAGCGTTTCGGTAGATTGTAAAACGAGATCCGGCCTTCGTAGTCGAGCCTCTCCCAGTCAGCACTCCCTCTGTATGGATTCGGCGATACTATGATGCCGTCGAGGGCGCCTGCAATGGCCTGTTCCATGCAGCTTCTCATGCACTCGTCGATGCAGTCCTGGCACCCCTGGCACATGTCTTCACAATGGCCTGAGCAATCACCGTCAAAATCAGACGGTAGCGGCGTAGCGTAGACACCATCCAGGGTTTTTGTAAATGCGCTGCCGCGTGTCGACTCGTTGCCGGCATCGTCATATGCGGTGGCCAGGTAAAAGGACGGAAAACCTATCCGTACGGTGTCGGCTGCGGAGTTGACGAATGGCCGGCCCTCGAAGTCCCGTATCAGCTGCCACGGTCCCGTACTCGAGACCAGGCTGTTGTACAGCCGGTATCCGGCGAAATCGTCGTCTTCCTCGGAGGGAGACAACCATTCGAGAGTCACCTGCCTGCCGTTCAAGAGAGGTTCTTCAAGGATCGGAGCATGCGGCGCGAAATCATCCAGCATGAATCCGTCCAGGAAGAAGGCCTTGAGGTTATCGACGTGCTCCATAAGCGATCCGAGAGTCGAGACTTCGGCGCCGGCCCTGGCTCTCCTTGACCAGAAACTTGCATCGAGCCCCTCGCCGAAGACCATGGCGAGATAGAACGTAGTCGAGTCACCGGCCTCGACGTTGTAGGGCCCTATTGCCGACATCATTCTGTAGTCGAAGGGTATGTCGGGTGGACAGGGCTTAACGGTGCCCTGGGACATCCTGTCGTATGCAGAGGCGCCACTCGTCACATCGTTGTTCCAGTCCCACCACGTCACGGTCTCCCACGAAACACCGGCCACCGGCGTCTCGGTTACGCTTCCACCCGGTGGAGGCCCCGACAGGAGCATCTGTCCTATGTATGTCGATGACAGGAGCTTGCTGTTACGGTCGGACTCGTCGGCCGGGTCGCCGTCGTCATCGTACATATAGGCAACGCCACGCGTCTCGTCATACCCAACGAGATCGTCATAGTAGTAGTCAGGCAGGTCATTGTTGCCCATATCGCAATCCGACATCCAGCCCCACCAGAAGTGCTGTACCGACTTCGTAAACTTGAGGTCGGCCTTGATCAGGATGAAGTCATCAAGCCGCGGGTCGTCCCACATCATGTACCGAAGCGTAAGAACCACGCCAAGGTCCTGGGGCGAGTAGCCCGTGTCAAAGGTGCTTTCGAGGTCCATGGAGCTGTTCCCCGGCTGTGCAACGTTGAACCCGCTGCAAACAGAGTCATACATAAGAAAGTCAAGCTGGTCGAAGGTTCCTATGGCCGTATAAGGCTCTCCCCCTTCGCCGTCCTCGGCATACCCACCGGCCCATGGTCCGGTCTGAAACACCTGGGTGTTACCCGATGAGCCGGGGTAGTAACCGGTGTAGAGGCAGATGCCCACGGTGTAAATCTGCGGGAACCAGAGATCGCCGAGCAAGTAGCTGAAGTCGGCCCCCACACAGGGCGCCAGTGTCGCGAACTCACCCTCCCGCGAACCGGGAGGACCGAACCGTGCAATCACATCTTCATCCCACGCTCCAGATTCCATGGATATCAGCAGAAACATGATGGTGCAGATTGGGATAGCTTTCCTGAGCTTCATATCAGTCCTCCAATCCTAAAATCCCAGCTTCACTCCGGCTCTTATTTCCCTGGGCGAGCCGAAAACAGTGACGTCATTATACGGACCCGTATATTCCCCATGGAAACGCAGGTGCCTCATCAGATCGGTGTTGCTATCATCGAAACCAACCAGGTTTCGTTTATCGAAGAGATTATGAATCTGGAGATAGAGTTGCTGGGCCAGATTGTGGAAATGGAAGTCCTTGGAGATCTTCACGTTGACCACGGATGTCGAAGGGAACCTGGCCGTGTTCTGTTCCGGTTGGGCAGACCTTGTGTTCTCAACGGGTGTGTAGGGCGCACCGGAAGCGTACTTGACCAGCACGTTCGCGGCCCAGTTGCCTTTCCGGCCGTAACCGATGTCAAATACCAGACTGTGACGCCTGTCCCAGTCGAGGTAGTATTCCTTTGACGGCGGGACGTTGTCATCGAACCGGTTGAGATAGCCCTCGATTACATCAGAGCTACGACCCTTTGCTATCATGTAGGTATATATCAGCCTTCCCATCCAGTCTTCCCTGAATTTCTTCTGTGTCGTGACCTCGAAGCCCCTGACATTGCCCCAGTCGGTGTTACCGTATGTCGTGTACTCGGTGGCGTTCGGAGCGTCCGGATTCGGATACCGGCTGTCGTTTACGATCACCGTTGAAAGAAGGTTATCGATGTCCTTGTAGAAGCCGGTGAGATCGATCATCACACCATCCGAAATCAAATGTTCGACACCCACTTCGTAGGAGACGGTCCTCTCGGGTTCGAGATCGGGATTTCCGATCAACGGCCAGTGCCCGCCTACATCGTACTTGGTGTTGCTATAGAGGTAACTGTACGCCGGTACCTGGAAATAGTGTCCATAAGTGAAGTGAAGCACGGTTCTTTCGGAGACCGGGTGCGACATCCCCAACCGCGGACTCACCTGGTACTTGACGGAAGCATCCTTCAGATTGTGGAGCGGCGGCTCGGTATTGTCCGGCCCCCCGCACTCGGGACCCGGTGCCTGAATCGAATCCGGCCAAGGGTAGGTCGGGTCCGACGGTATCCTGAAGTTGGGGTTGAAGAAATCGAGCCTGACTCCAGCATTTATGATCAGGCCGCTGTACTCCACCTTGTCCTGAACGTATGCGACACCGCAGACAGGGTTCACGTCATAGTCATTGCGGTAGACGTTGCCGGCAGGCGCGTACACTTCCTGGTGACGCGTGTCATAGTGGGAGTATTCACCTCCGACCTTGACCTGGTGGTGCTCATTGACCTGGCTGGTAATACTGGTTCTCATGCTGTAGATCGTGGACTCTGAATCATGGAAAAGGGGATTGTCCCCACCTATGATGTAGTTATCCGCATCATACTCGGGCTGAAGATCGAGACCGCCGCCACCCTGGGCGGCCGGCGTCGTGTTCCAGGCCTGTGACTTCGACAGGTCCCACCACTTATCGGCTTGGGCAACATGGTAACCCGTGGTGAACCTGGACAAAGAGAAGTCATAGTACGTGTCATGGCTTATCATATGGCTCATTCCGAGCATTCCTATGAGTGTTTTACGGTCGTAACCTAGAAATGTCTCGGGGATCTTCTGCCGCTGCGCATCCCAGGCGCTGAACTGGGTGTCATAGAAGAGGCCTTCGCAGTACACCTTCACGCCATGTCCCGGAAACCCGGTCAACTTCCATATCACCTGGTCCAGGTCCCTGCCCTGATTGGGCAGGACGTGTACGTGCGGGTCCCAATCGTCCCACTTCGAGGTCTCACCCGATACGAAGAATCTCATCTTACGGGTCCACGGCGACGGTCCGCTCAGGGTGAGCTTCGACGTACTGAAGCCCGTGTCGTACACCTTGGCGTCGTCGGCCGCACTCCACAGCGCCTCCATAGGCAGGTAGAAGCTCTTCTCGATTTCTCCTTCGAACTCGAGACCGCCTTCCTTTGTGATCACGTTGACGATCCCAGACTGCGCGTTTCCATACTCAGGGGTGAAGCCGCCGCTGAGAATCACCATCTCCTGTATCGCCGACTCGTCATAGCTTGCGGATGCTCTTGAAAAGACAGGGTCGAGTATCGACGCTCCGTTTACCGCATAGGCTATCTCTGTTTCACGGCCGCCCCGGACATGGATTCCGCGCCTGTCCATCGCAGCGCCAGCCTGAAAACTGACTATGTCAAACGGTGACTCAATCGGGAGCATCGCGATCTCATCATGCTCGATGATACTGACCGAGGAGGTCATGTCTTTCCTGATCAGTGGTCTGTCTGCGGTTACAACGATCTCCGGGACTACATCGAGAACGGTCGGGTTGAGTGCGAAATCCAGCGTACTCGTGAGGTCGGTGCTTACGCTCACGCGGCCCTGCAGTACCGCCTGGTAACCCATCATGGTCGCCTTCACCGAGTAGGCCCCGGGGGGCACGTTGACGATGTGATAGAGCCCTTCGAGATTTGTGATCCCGCCCAGTTGAGTTCCTTCGATGGTGATATTCACCGCGGTCAGCGGCTCACCTGTGTCGCCGTCGAAAGCCATTCCAGCGATCTTTCCTGTTGTCCCTGCGTAAAGACTGCACGTGATACAAAGCACTCCCAACGCAACAACAGAACACAGTGTTCTTATTCCCATAACACACCTCTCCTCCGGTTCCATAAATGTATATGCCAATGAAATCCCTTCTCACGATATCGGCCATGCCTTGACGATCTTTAGCAGAATTCGACTGTACAGAAAGGTGAGCAGAACCGTTACCCAGAGGAGTACTGCTAAACGGACGGATTCACGCCCAGACCCGGTGCGTTGGAGAGGCTGAGCCTGCCCCCGGCGGCCTTTACGCCGTCGAAAGGATCGTTACTGATAAGCAAGTTTCCATCAAGATCGCAATAATCTGCAAGTGAGGCGATGTGTGCAGCCGCGGTGATGCCAAGCGAACTCTCAACCATGCAACCCATCATCACGCTGAGACCGGCCGCCCTCGCGACCGAAATCATCCGCATCGCTTCGCGTATTCCACCCGATTTCATCAGCTTTATGTTCACGCCGTCGGCCAATCCGCGCCATTCAAGAACGTCTTGCTTGCATGCGACGCTCTCATCTACAATAATGGTCGCGTTTGTCTTCTCCCTCAGCACCCGGTAACCCTCCCGGTCCCCCTTCGGAAGGGGCTGCTCGAAATACTCTATCGAGAATTCGCTGCCGTAGGAGTACATCTTCTCGATCGCCTCATCGACCGACCAGCCTTCATTTGCATCCACCCTGAGGATCGCCTCGGTCTCGTTCTTAAGAAGACGCAGAAGCGCGCGTTCATCACCGAACCCGACCTTCGCCTTCAGGATCGGGAACGTCCTGAGAAAGTCGATCCTCCCGCCGGCCGCGCTGACATCCTCCACACCGACCGTGAGAGAGGTGACGGGCAGATCCCTGCCTGACAGACCCAGGAGTTTGTACAGGGGCTGGCCGGCAATCTTACCCACGATGTCATAGAGCGCGGCCTCCACGGCCGCACGGCCCGACGGGCTCGCAGGAAACTCCTGCTCCAGCTTCCGGACAATGACCTCTATTGCAAAAGGATCATCACCAATGAGCTCCGCCGATCCCAGTATGGTCTCGCCGGCCTTGTCGGGATCATCACCGTAGTATCTCGAAGGAGAGGCTTCGCCGTAGCCCTTGATGCCATCACAGTCGATTTCCGCAACACATATTCTGCGAACAGAGGTGGTCCCCCTCGCAATCGCAAATGGGACCTCAAGATCCAGATCGTAGGTCAGCAACCGGACTATCACAGCATCTCCTTCGTGGCTTTTAGAATCTTGCCGCACCCGAATCTCACGACATCAGCGGCAGGCAAGCCGGTCTCATCTTCGGCTGCAGTAACGGCCGCCGTCGCGGCGTCTTCGTCAAGTTCATATGTGTTGAGTGCAACCGCGATCACCCTCGACGGAAAGACCGGTGCGTACGCCTGTTCATAGATTGCTATGAGCTCGCGCAGCGGCGGGATGCTGATCCCGTAGCCTTCTATCTCATGCTTGCCCGGCTGGTGACACAGTATCATTGCATCGGCGTAGCAGCCGTGCATAAGGGCCAGTGTTACACCCGAGTATGCCGGGTGAACCAGTGAACCCTGCCCCTCAACCACCGCAACCGCCGACCGGGACAGGGCCTCAACCGTCAGGTCCTCGACCACCCGCGACATGAAGTCCCCGGGCAGCCTGTCGACCGCAACACCCCATCCTGCCAGCAGGATTCCGGTCTGCCCCGTAGGAACGAACTCTGCATCCACACCCTCGGCGTTGAGAGCCCGCGCCAGCTCGTATGCGACCGTCATCTTCCCACTGCGGCAGTCGGACCCCACCGTCAGCACCACAAGTCCGCTCTTGTCCCTGAGTTCTCCCTGCGCAACATCTTCCGGGATAACCGGTCTGCGGATATCCCAGATCTCGACGCCGCTGAGACCTGCTCGAGCAACTATCTCGGAGTCGTCACCAAGCAGGGTGTGAAGTCCGCTGATTACATTGAGCCCATGGTCAATTGCTGAAAGCACGGTGCGCCGCCACTCCGGCGGGAGCGCACCACCCCTCGGTGCGATTCCCATCAACAGCGAATCCGGGGCCGTCGTCATGGCTTCCTCAAGCGAACCCACGACCGGAATCGCTCCCCCGAACCCGAGGACGTCACCGACGGTGAGTCCACGTCTGGTACTGTCTATTACGCAGACGACCTGTTCAGGCCGGTATCTTATGACGCAGGCCGCCGTCTTGGAGGTGAGGAGTCCGAGTTTTCCCTCTGCGAGGATGGCCAGCCTGTCCGGCTTAAACATGCCAGACCCTTCTCATGCACCGGAGCGTTGCAAGAAGATCGGACCTGAAGAGACGCGAGCCCCGCTTGAGTGACTCGGCCCGCACGCAGCCCGATGCGTGGAGTATCTTCAACCTGCCCAGATGAACTGCTACATGATCGATCCTGCCCTTGTCACCGAAGAACACCAGGTCATACTTGCCGAGACCGTCAAGATCCTTGATCGCGGTGCCCGCTTTCGCTTGATCGCCCGAATCCCGCGGCAGGTCGATGCCGAAAAACCCGAATGCAAACTGGACCAGACCGGAGCAATCGAATCCGAAGGTGCTCTTGCCTCCCCAGAGGTACGGAGTGCCCGTTACCTCCCTGATGAGTGACCTGAATCGCCCGGCACTCCACGGGAGAGTGGTAATCCCGCTGACATCGTCGCGGCTTACCCTGCCACGCTTCCCATCCGGAAGGTCGAGCAGGTAATCACTCCCCGATCTTTGTACGGCCCTCACCAGACTCCCCATTGGAACCAGGAAGTCGGTATGGCCGCTGGAGCTGATCCTCGTAAAACGTTTTACGGCAATGTGGGTCGGGACACATGGTCTGTCTGCGGATATCGACTTAAGCGGCAGCCAGCCTCTGTAACCGTCGGCCAGGGTACACTGCGCCCAGTCATCGCTGACTGATTCGACCTGAAGGCTTCTACCGAAAATCTCCTGGGTCAGCAGATCAGAATGATTGCTGGGACTTGATCTCAAACCGGCTACCGCACGACACACTACTGCCATCTACCGGATCCACCGCTACAGTCCGGGGACGAGAACATAATCACCAAAACCCGTCTCATCCACAAAGACGAAGCGCCTCCCCTTGCTGATGTAGTGCCAGACCTCCGTGGGGTTTCTTCCTATTTCCATGGGATATTCCGTGATCTCATCGGGCTGACCGTACATGATGTAAATGTTCCCCCTGTCAGTCCTCCAACCCTCTGTCAACGATGTAAAGAAGTGCTCATTGGCATATCTAAAACGCCTCATGTGCTCATCATAGAACTCATTCTTGGGTGTCCCCGGCGTGGGGTCCTTTTCTCTCCAGAATTGCTCCCATATCCGCTTCCTCTCGTCCACACCGGCCTCGAGGAACTGATCTATCATGCTGCTACTCGCGATGTAGGTCAATATCTCCGCGGCCTCTTCAGCATCTTTCCCGAAGTAGAAACTCGTGGTCCTGACCTCAAACTCCTTTGACCGTGAAACAACAGGTTTGCCGTCCCCCCCTGTGATCGATACCGTCAGCACATGCCGGCCATTTGAAAGCGAATCCAGGGACAGGTCTCCGATGTGCACGGTCGTGCCCTCTCCCACGACGACACTCGATCGCCGGTAAGCGCTGGCACCACCCACCTCAAAGACCTCCTGAACGACAGTCACAGTGTCTTCCCCCTCACCGTGATACACCTCATAGTAGAAAGCGATGCCTCCTGTGGAAGCACCGTAGCGTCTGATGACGTTTGGTCTGAATCCCTCCCACCTCACGCCCTGGCTCGCGTCATCCCGGTATAAGAGACACACATCGCTCAGCGTGGGGCGCCTGTCAAGCGATGGTATCTTGATGGCGGCTGCAACCTTGCCTTTCCTTCCCGAATCCCCATCCCGCACTGTCACAATCATTTCAAAGTCTCCCGGCCGCGCCCTGAAAGACACGGATCTGGCCTCACATGAATCAACCGAAGTCGTCTCCGGATACTTTGCCGCCTTAAGCCTGATACGGTAGGTGTCACCCGTCACCTGCCGGTTCTTGTCGTCCTTAACCACAATTGCGACGTCTGCACTTGCCCTGTAACCATCGTCTTCTCTCACGAACTGGAGGCCCTCATTACAGACCCGGAAGTAGACTTCGAGCATATACGTGTTGCCATCAAGAAAATACGCTGCGTCGGCGCAGAAATAGGGCGCCCACTGCGAGCAAGCCGGAAGCACTCCGAACCCGGCTCCACGGGAGGGGGCAGGGACCATGCAGACAACCAGCAGGGCAAAGAGGGCCGACACATTCAGTATGGTTCTATTCATACCTCAGGGCCCTCACGGGATCCAGCCCGGACGCTCTCACGGCCGGGTAGAGTCCGAAAAAGATGCCGACCGCACAGCAGATTCCCAGCGAGACCGGCACGGCCCAGAAGGGAACCGTCGCAGGAAGAGGAGTCAGGGTGGAAACAGCAATGCTGATAAGGAAACCGAGAGCGATACCGATCAGACCTCCAAGCAGTGTCAGAACCACCGCCTCGACAAGAAACTGACCTGCGATCGCCATTCTGGGAGCTCCCACGGCCTTCCGCAATCCTATCTCCCGTGTCCTCTCCATCACGACAACAAACATGATATTCATGATACCGACACCGCTGACAAGCAGTGCGATTGAAGCTACTATTCTCATAACCCAGTAGATGGTGCCTGTCAACTGCTTATAAGTATCCAGCAGGGACTCCTGCGTCGATACAGCGAAGTCATCCTCCTCACCGGGAGTCAACTGCCGGATGCCTCTGAGCGTGATCCTGATGTCATCTACAGCGTCATCGACCCCGGATCCCGCGGCGGGAAGCGCCATGGCATAGTCGTCCCTGCTCTCCCCGAAGAGTCTCCGGCACCAGGTGTAGGAGAGCATAACCATGTCATCGCTGCTCTCACCGAAGACCGTGCCGGTTTCTTCAAGTGTCCCGATCACCCGGAACGACCTGCCTTCAATGTCGACCTGCTTGTCAAGTGGTGACACCCTGCCGAACAGCGTTTTCACGACCCCGCTGCCAAGGACACATACCCTCGAGCGCCGGCCCTCCGCCGGGCTGAAGAACCTGCCCTGTTCTATCACCACCTTGCCTATTTCCCCGTAGTCGGCCAGCACTCCCCTGATGGTCATCATGCCGCTCCGCCGCCCCCTGTAACCCACGTTGGCCCTCCTGTCCGCGATGAGCGAGATCTCATCAACAGACTCGCAGCGTCGTCCCAGCTCCTCCACCTCGCCTAAGAGGATCTCCTTTGTATCTCTCCGGCTGGGACCCACCTGAAGCCCCGGTTCATCTCTTGTAATGTACATGACATCCGGACCCAGCCGTCTGAATTCCTCCATCACCGACTCATTGATGCCGTTTATCAGGGACAGCATGCCGATAATCGTGCCAATGCCGATGATCACACCGATGACGGTCAGGACTGTCCGCATTTTGTTGGTCCTGAGCGACATAACGGCGATTCGCACGGTCTCAGTCAGCCATCTCATTGGTTGTACCTCAGGGCATCGACAGGATCAAGCGATGCGGCCTTGACGGCAGGATAAACGCCGAAGAACAGACCGACGCCGATCGCCACGGCAAGCGGCAATCCGATGGACCACCACTCTGCCGACACCGGCACACTGGTTTTCCAGGACAGGAGCTTTGATCCACCTACGCCGATACCTACACCGACGGCCCCGCCAATCAGACACAACAGCGCAGACTCGGTCAAAAACTGGGCCATGATCTGTCTGCGCGTCGCACCCGTCGCTTTTCTGATGCCGATCTCATTTGTCCTTTCCTTAACGGAAACGAACATTATGTTCATGATTCCTATTCCGCCGACCAGAAGTGAAATGCTCCCCACACCTATGCTCGCAAGGAATATGCTGGCGGACAGTCTTCTCCATATTTCCATCAATGCTTCCGAGGTGAGGATTCCGAAATCGTCATCATCCCCCAGGCGGAGCTTCCTGATTTTCCTCATCACACCGCGCGCTTCCCGGATGGCATCCCGGACTGATTCAGGGCTCTTGCTTCGAACCGATATGTTGGTCCCGTGACCCCTGCCGAACATCCTCTGGAAGGCGGTGAAGGGGATCCGGACAAACGAGTCCTGTGACATCCCCAGCACCGTCCCCATTCTCGCGTGCGAGCCGATGACGGTGTACCTGTGTCCCTTTATGTAGAGATGCTTGCCGATCGGGTCGCGGCCGGGAAACACCTTTTCTGCGATGTCGGCCCCGATGATGCAGACCGACCTTGCATGCTGTACCTCATAGGGTGTGAAGTATCTGCCATTCTCCAGGCCGATTTCGGTCATGTATTGCGCATCACCGGTGGTCCCCTCTATCCGGACGTCTTCAGCACTCTGCCTGTGATGCTTGACGTCGGAGGACGTACTCACGAACGGTGCGGCATGTGAAACCGACGGGCACTCCTTCTTGATCGTCTCAGCGATTGACGGCGGGATCGGCTTTCTCCTGAGGGCCTTGAGGTACTCTTCCTCGCTGCCCGGCATACCAAGTTTATTGATAACGAACCCCTGGGAGCCGATGCTCCCCAGCAGCTCCGCAACATATGTATCAATGCCGCCGACAACCGACATGACTGCGGCAACCGAGACTATCCCTATTACAATGCCCAGAAGAGTCAGGACGGAGCGTATCTTATGTCTGAGAAGTGCAGTGGTGGATATCTGAACAAGATCAAGGAAGGTCATTCGCGCTCTTCGGTTATTTTCACCTTGGTACTGTCCGCCAGATCCCGCAGGGCTTTGAACGGTCCGGTCACAACACGGGTATCCTCCGGTAGATCCCAAAGGACTTCTATGTCCTTGTCATCCGAGATCCCTGTCCGGACCGGCGTGAATCTCGATCGTCCATCTCTGACAATGAAGATGCCTTCACGCTCGGACTTTTCATCCCCCTCACCGATCTCCCTCAAGACCAACGCCTGGAGGGGAACACTTGCAACACTGTCCCGGGTCGCAGTAACAATGTCGACTGTGGTGGTCATACCGGGTCTCAAGCCCGGCAGGCGGTCTTCGATCCTTATTCTCACCTCGAAGGTCGAACGTTCATCAGGTCTATAGGCAACCGACATGGCCGTGCTTGAGGAGCTTCCGATCACCGACACGGTCCCGGTCAGCACCGTGTCCGGAAACGCATCCACCGATACTTCGACCTGCTGGCCTGAATATACCCTGGCGACATCGGTCTCGTCGATCTCGGCTCTGACCTCCATCGTGCCAAGGTCACTGATTGTCATAAGCACGGTACCGGGGTTGTTCATGGTACCGGTTATCGCTATCTCACCTTCCTCCACATTAAGACTGGTAACGGTTCCGGAGATCGGTGCGGTGATTACTGTCTTCTCAAGATCGTCAAGAGCCGCCTGCAAGGACGCCGAGGCTTCCTTCGCAACCGCCGCGGCAGCCTCAACGCCGGCCCGGGCCACCGCGAGAGCCGTCCCGGCGACTTCGAGATCTCTGTTCGAGACCAGGTCGTTCTCTGCCAGGCGACGTTTCCGGTCGCTTTCGGCCCGCGCATCCAGCGATTCCGCCCGGGCCTGTTCCAACCTGGCCAGAGCCGCTCTGTGCGCCGCCTGGGCCTGATTGAGCCTCGCCCTGTACTGGGAAGATTCGATCTCCAGAAGAACGCTGCCCTCCTCGATGGGATCACCCTCTTTGACGGCAAGCCTGGTCACTCTGCCCATCACGGATGAACTGATCTTGACCGATGATTCCGCGTGCACGACTCCCGGCCCCGACACCTTCTCGACAATGCCTCCCTTCCCCACCACTTCAACCTCAACTTCGGTGGAAGCCTCGTAAGAGAGTCTCACATTGACGATCACGACCACGACTATCACAACCGCAAGGCCGATCAGCACCAGGCGTTTCTTGTTCTTCATCTCGCGATCAGTCCTTTCCCATGGCTCTCACCAGTTCGGCCTGGGACAGCAGGTAGTCGTAAAGGGCTTCAACGTATGACGTCCGTGCTTCGCTGAGGGCAACCTGCGAGTCGATCTGCTCGAGCATCGTGGCGCCGCCAAGTCTGAACCTCTCCTCCGCAAGTCTCAGCTCCTCCTCGGCAAGGCCGACGGTCTCCCCGCTGACCTTGACCCTCTGACCGGCTTCCTCGAGATTGTAGAAGGCGCGCTTGACCGCCAGTGCCGCATCCCGCCTCAACTGGAGGAGTCCCTGCTCGGCGGACTTCCTCGAAGCCTTGGCGCTTCTCACCCGGCTGAAGGTCCCAAGACCGTCAAAGATGTCTACGGCACCATAGACCGTCCAGTACCAGTTGGAATCATCCCACACATCGCCCAGACCGTCCGGAGCTTCGGTGTCAAACCACCTGTAATCGCCGTTGATCGACAGGTAGGGAAGCCAGCCGCTGCGCTCTCTCCAGACCGCAGCCCTTGCCGCGCCGAGAGCCTCGCTGCCGATACCTATATCCGGTCGCTTGCTTGTTGCTTCAGAAAGCGCATACTCGAGCGGATAATCAACCTCTTTGGTCTCAAGTATGTCCTCCAGCTCGAGGTCGACATCATCGCTTATGGCCAGAAAATGCCTGAGATCGGTCTCGGCAAGTCTCAGCGCGTTCGTAGCCGATATCAGTTCAAGCTCGTTCCTGCTGACCTCGACCTGTGCCCTGAGTACATCGGACTTGACAGCAGAGCCGACGTCGACGAGTGCCTGTGCCTTGTCAAGCCGGCGCTGGCTCAAATCGAGAGCTTCCCGTCTCACCGCCATCAGTCTTTCCGTCTTGAGTACCTCAAGGTATTTCTGTTTGGCGTCGTATGAGACATCCTGCCGGACCTGACGAAGATTGTGGTCGCTTGCGCGTTTGCTTGAAAGCGACTCGAACACGCCGATCACACCACCGACGGTGACCTGTTCCTGGAAATAGAGTGATGTCGTATAGCTTCGCTTGGATGTCGGCGAGATTATCACCCCTCCGACTGCAGGTGAGCTTGAGCGGCTGGCCGAAACACCGACTGTCGGAAGTATCGTAGAAGCCGATGTGATAACGGAGTTCTTTGCAATGTCCAGATCGTAACCGGCCCGGAGAACGGATACATTGACCTCAAGCGCCATCTCGACACACCTGTCGAGATCCAGTCTCAGGGGTGGCTCATCCGCCTTTGCACCGAGGGCGGTCAAATTCACGAACAGCGTCGCAATCACTACCGGAAGCGACTTCGATCCGAATCTCATCTGCATCCTCCTTCCTACGCTCCGCCCATGAACCGTGTACGGAGAACTGCCAGACCCACCAGCAGGGCTACGAATACGGCCCACAGTCCAAAAATGATAGCTGCAGACTTCTTTATATTCAGGCCTGCAAGAATGCTGAAGCCGATGGAGAGGGCAACGAGGCTCCAGATATCAAACAGGTCCAGTTGAAACAGGAGAGTCCCGAGAGGCGATCTGAGAGGGACGGACGGGGCAAAGGCCGCGATGCCCGTCCTGACATCTATGCTCCCTTTGGCAAGTATTATCGGCAGCCTCACCAGCACTCCGAGCGTGACAATCAGAGCCGCATGGGTCTGAAGGGCGAACATCCTGCGGAACCCGATCTTGCCCCCGGCAATGGAAGCAACCCCCTTGTACAGGGCGGCAGCTATCAGCAGCACGACACCGAACAACCCCGCCGCACTGGCACCCGCCGTCACTTTGTTGCGCAGCGAGCTACCGAACATGTCATCGATGTTCTCATCGGTGCTGCCGCTGCGCTTGAGGAAGTCTTCCATCCCGGCCCGTTCGAATTCCGCCGCGTACCTGTGGGTTGAAAAGGCCGCCACAAAACTGACCGCCAGTACTATGATCAGCGGTATCAGCCAGTGCGGGTCCTCGGCGATATTCCTGGCCAGAACACCGGGACTGGTGAAAACCAGACCGAGATTGTTGATTCTCTGTCGAGTAGAACTCATGATTCTTACTCCTCTCTTCTGTCCAGTTTCATTATCATGAGAGCCCTCACAGAACCCTGCAGGTGGCTTTCCCACACAGGGCTCTTCAGTGACGCATTCACCTCCTCGGCGACAGAGTGTAAATC
>JBDRNT010000078.1:0-11964 GCA_043810925.1 Candidatus Eiseniibacteriota bacterium | reverse complement strand
CATAAGCGGCCAGTGGAAGGCATTCAGAGAACTCAAGATGCTCGGCCAGACATCGAAGCTGCCCAGGATGCTGGCCGTCCAGGCAAGTGGGTGCAAACCGATCGTGGATGCGTGTCACGCTTCGTGTGACGTGTCCCCGGTCGAGGCCTGCACTATTGCCGACAGCATCCGTTGCGGCACGCCCCGCAACTGGCGGAAAGCGGTCAAAGCCGTCGGGGATTCGGGTGGCAACGGTGTAGCGGTGAGCGATGATGAGATAATCGCAGCCATGTTGCTTCTCGGCCGGAAGGCGGGTATATTCGCAGAGCCTGCCGGGGCCGCTGGGTTTGCCGGCGCCCGGAAGGCAATAGAAGAGGGCATAATAGCCAGGAATGAGAGTGTTGCGGTTCTGGTGACTGGTAGCGGGCTTAAGGATCCGACAAGTCTCGAGGGAGCGGTCGAAATCGCCGATATCCCCGCGAATGTCGATTCGGTTGCGGACTACCTCTGAGGGTTTGCGGAGGACAATGAGCAAAGTCAAGATCAGTCTCAGGGTCAACGATAAACCCGTCGATGCGGAGATCGAACCAGGCATGAACATGCTGTCTTTTCTCAGGGAGCACATGGGTCTGCTTGGTACGAGGCAGGGGTGCGGCAAGGGTGATTGCGGCAGCTGTACTGTGCTCCTTGATGGGAAACCCGCGCTTTCGTGCATCATGTTTGCGTTCCAGGCTGACGGAAAATCGATAACCACGATAGAGGGTCTCTCGGGTGGGGAGAAGCTCGACATAGTGCAGCAGTGCTTCATTGAGAAGGGGGCCATACAATGCGGTTTCTGTACACCCGCGATGATACTTGTGGCAAAGGCTCTTCTAAGTGAGATACGGCATCCCTCCAGGGACGAGATACGACAGGCCATATCGGGCGTCCTCTGCAGATGTACGGGCTATAAGAAGGTGGTCGATGCGGTCGAGGAAGCCTCGATCAGGAAAGCAGGGGGGTAGCATTGTGGAGAAGAACAAGCAGGGAGATCTTCTGGTGGTTCGTTTCGCGGATGGCGAGGATCTCATGGGCGGAATCGAAAAGGTTTTGACGGAAGAAGGCATCTTCTCGGGGATCATACTCGGTGGAGTCGGTATGGTTAAGAACGCCGCTCTGTCGTTTTACATAGGGCACGGCGAGTACGAGAGCGTACCTCTGGCCGAGGAGGCCGAGTTGTGTTCACTCAACGGAAACATCTCCACGCTTGATGGAGAACTTGTGATTCATGCTCATGCCGTTGTGGGCAAGAGGGACGGCGGCGCTCTTGCAGGTCACGTCTCGGGCGCGCAGGTGCACATGACAGCCGAGGTAGCGGTCCTCGCGACACCGCAGAAGCTAACACGTAAACTCGATTCCCAAACGGGACTAAAGACACTCACACTGGGTTAGGAAAACAGAAACGGAGGTGCCGGTCGTGATCAAGTTTGCCGAGCGAATGTCAAGACTGGGAACAGAGAGTGCATTCGAAGTGCTGGCCAGGGCCAAGGCAATTGAGGCTACGGGCAAAGAGGTCATTCATCTCGAGATAGGCGAGCCGGACTTCGATACTCCAGACAACATCAGAGAGTCCGGTGCCAAAGCGATCTGGGACGGTTATACTCACTACTGCCCCGCCCAGGGAATTCCCGAACTGAGACAGGCGATTGCCGATGTGGTCGGGAAGGACAAGAATCTCGATATCAAACCCGAACAGGTCGTGGTCACCCCGGGCGCAAAGCCGATCATGTTTTTCAGTATGCTCGCGCTCGTCGACGAGGGCGATGAAGTGATCTACCCCAATCCGGGTTTTCCGATCTATGAATCCGTGATCGAGTTCCTTGGCGCAAAGGCGGTTCCCATAAAGCTCGAAGAAAGCAAAGAGTTCTGCTTCGACGCGGATGAACTGGGCAAACTGATTACGCCCAAGACCAAAATGATGATCTTCAACTCGCCCCAGAATCCCACCGGTGGGGTGCTTTGCAGAGATGACCTGGAGGCGATCGCCAAGTTGGCACGTGAGCATGACATCTGGGTGCTCACTGATGAAGTCTACTCAAAACTGCTTTATGAGGGCGAGCACCTGAGCATCGCCGCCCTGCCCGGTATGAGGGAGCACACGATCGTGCTCGACGGCTACTCAAAGACGTATGCGATGACCGGTTGGCGGCTCGGTTATGGGATCATGCCTGAAAAACTTGCGGCCGCTCTCACGAAGTTACAGATCAATGCGACTTCATGTACGTGCACGTTCTCTCAGGTTGCAGGAGTAGAAGGCCTGAGGGGCGATCAAAGCGCATCCGAGAAGATGGTCCGGGAGTTTAAGAAAAGAAGGGACGTGATCGTCGACGGACTCAACCGGATACCCGGTATATCGTGTCTCCGTCCCAAGGGCGCTTTCTATGTGTTTCCCAACATACAGGGCACCGGCATACCGGCCAGGGAACTCGCCGATCTCCTGCTCAATGAAGCCGGTGTCGCTGTCCTGCCGGGGACGGCCTTCGGCAAGTACGGTGAGGGATATCTGAGGCTTTCATATGCGAATTCGATCGAGAACATCAACAAAGCCCTGGGTCTGATCGAGCGCACGGTCGCGAAAGTGAAGAAGTGAGGATTGATCTTAGGACGTCGCTTACTGATGTGCTGGGTGTGTCCCGCGGTGACCTGGTGAGTATTGTGGGTGCCGGCGGAAAGACCTCCCTGATGTATGGACTGGGAAAAGAGCTCTCCTTGGCAGGACACCGCACCTTGCTCACAACGACCACGCGACTGTTGTATCCGCGTCCAAGCGAGGTCTCGAGCGTGATCCTTGGACCGGAAACCGATGCGACGGCCCGCAGGATCACCGGGGGAATGAAGAGTGCACGGACGGTGCTGGCGGGTCTTAAGAAGGTCGATACGAAGATAACCGGTTTCAGTCCGGAGTTCGTGGAGCGGCTCCACTCTGATGACGAGGAGCGTACCGTTGTTGCTGAATGCGACGGGGCCATGGGACGATCGCTTAAGGTCCCGAGAGAGACCGAACCTCCGCTCGCCGGATCGACGACGGTGTATATCGTGGTCGTAGGAGCCGACAGTTTTCACAAGCCTCTGACATCTCGGGAGGTCTTCAATCCCGAGGACGTGGCCAGAGTCGCAGGTGTTGAGCTCGACTCCGAGGTGAGCCAGCCGGTGTTGATGGAGGCAATCCTGTCATCAGAATCCTATCTCGGCAGGAGGCCCGGCGGTGCGAGGCTTGTGATTCTGATCAACAAGGTGGATACGGGGAGGTTTGACCAGCACTGCTTCCGCGGTGGCGGATCGCCGCTGAGTATAGGCCTTGCACTCAAGGAGCACCCGGATGTGGACAGGGTCGCCATAGGTTCACTTCAGGGAGCAGGCCGGAGTGGATTTCTGGTATTGAGGTGATCTACGGTGAAAGATGTGGCGTGTGTGCTGCTTGGAGCGGGGATGTCGAGCAGAATGGGGAAACCGAAGTTGCTGATGTGCGTTCGCGGCAAGACGGTTTTTGAGATTGCTCTGGCGAACCACATGGAAAGCTCGGTGTCGTCGGTATGTGCGGTCATAGCAGGGTGGATCGCAGGCTTTGAGGAGATCGCTGCGGAGTATGCCGGAGACAGGGTGGAGTTTGTCGCGATTGCCGCTCCCTGCCCGATGAGCGATTCCCTGAAAGCCGGCTGGAGGCGACTTCAGGACGGCGTCAGACCCGGCGCCGTCATGATATCACTTGCCGACAAACCGCTTGTCGGCCCCGGCACCATAGATACACTGATCGGGGCCTACCTGAAGTCCGACAGACCCATCTGTGTGCCGGTCAACACCGGCATATGGGGCCATCCCGTAATCATCAGCTCGGAGCTCGACAGGGAGATCATGGAGCTTCAAGGCGATCAAGGAGCAAGGGAGCTTCTTGCAAGGCACCGCGACGAGGTTGAGCAAGTAGCTATTAACAGCGATGAGGTGCTTGTCGATGTTGACAGCATCGACGACTGGGACATTCTGAAATCGAGGTTGCTGTCGAATGAATGATGCCGAGGAAGTAATCAAGATCGCAAACGACTGGCTTGAGCACGGTGAAAGGGTGTGCCTTGCGACAATAGTGAAACGCGATGGCTCAGCTCCGAGAGGAGTCGGTGCGAAGATGGCGATCTCATCCAGTGGTGGTATGGCCGGCACGATCGGTGGTGGTGCTGCCGAGAAACAGGTCATCGACAGGGCCCACGAGGTGATGGCCGACGGAAAACCCGTGATCGTCGATTTCGATCTTTCCGGGCGGTCAGAGGATCTGGATTCAGTTTGCGGCGGCAGCATGTCGGTCTTCCTTGAACCTTTGGGGCAGTCCAGACTGCTCTTTGTGATGGGTGCGGGACATGTTGGTAAGGCCGTTGCGAAGCTGGCCCGTGAAGTGGGATTCTCCCCGGTGCTTGTCGATAATCGAGAGGACGCCTTGAAAGAGGAGAACCGGCCGGCCGGGGTACGTTGCGCAGTCGCAACCCCCGATGATTTCAAACCGATGTTGGAAATAAACGAGACCTCTTTCGTCGTTGTCTGTACAAGCGGGCACAGTCTTGACAAGGAATGGCTTCGCGTGCTCGCACCCATGCGTCCGCGTTACATCGGGATGCTCGGAAGCCGGCACAAAGCAAAGACGATACTTGAGAAGCTGGAAAGTGACGGTGTTTCGGCCGACGATCTTGCCCGCGTTCATGTCCCGGTGGGGCTTGACATAAAGGCGGTGACACCCGAAGAGATAGCGGTTAGCATAGTAGGTCAACTGGTGCTTGAGTGGAGAAGCGCCGGGCAGACTCAGGAACAGTGATGATGACCCTTCCGCGTGTGCTGATTGCTGGCGGCGGTGAGCTCGGCTCGGCTGTCGCCCATAGACTTGCAAGATCGGGAATGGAGTTGTTCGTCGTCGATCTTGAAAACCCGCGTTGCGTCAGGCGAGAAGTTTGCTTCGCCATGGTCAACTCGGGCGGTTCGGGAATCGTCGAGGGGATGCGTGCCCGCAAGGCCTCATCCGCCGACGAAGCCGTTGAGATTGCCGGCGCCGGGGATATACCTGTACTGGCCGGGGATTTTGAAAGGATAGCGGGTGAGATAAAACCCGATGTTTTCGTGGATGCCAGGATGCTCAAGCGGGACCAGCACATATCCAGAGATCTAGCCCCGCTCGTTGTGGGACTCGGACCGGGTTTCACGGCCGGGAGGGACGTCGACATCGTGATTGAGACCAACAGGGGACATGACCTGGGACGGGTGATCTATGACGGCGCGGCTGAGGCCCACACGGGAGTCCCGGGGGAGGTGGCTGGGTTCTCGCACGAGCGAGTTATCAGGGCTCCGGAGTCGGGTACGTTTATGTCGAGGGCAAGTCTGGGCCGGATGGTCGAGAAAGGTGAGGTCCTTGGCGTCATCGATGACACGGTATGTGTGAAGTCCGGGATTTCAGGTCGTCTCCGTGGACTGGTCATGGACGGTGTCGAGGTGAGGGGTGGGCAGAAAATCGGCGACGTTGATCCACGGGGTGCTGGGATCGACCACCGGACGATATCGGATAAAGGCAGGTCGGTTGCGGGCGGGGTGCTTGAAGCGGTCATGCACTGGTGGATGAGGGAAAGAGATGATTGAATTCGAGCCCGTAGTGGCGGGTAGTCTTGAGGAGTGTCTCGAGGCCCTGGCGAAATACGGAAGCGATGCTGCTCTGCTTGCAGGCGGTACCGATCTTTATGTTCTCATGGAGACCGGAATGAAGCTGCCGAAAGCCGTCATCCACATAAGCGGGGTGGAAGACCTCAAGGTCTCGAAGGTGGAGAATGGATGTGTTGCCATCGGTGCTGCGGTTACACACTCTGAGATAGCCCGGCTTGAAGTGATGGAAGGCGTTGATTGCCTCCGGGCGGGAGCCAGCGCCGTCGGATCGCCTCAGATACGGAATGTCGGGACGGCGGGAGGCAATATCGCGAATGGCTCGCCGGCCGCCGATCTTTATCCCCCGCTCATGGTACTGGATGCAGTGCTCGAGCTCCGGAGTCTTCGCGGCGCACGCGAAGTCGCGGTTGAAGAATTCGTCATGGGCCCCGGTATTACGTCTCGCCGGAGCGATGAACTCATAACAGGTGCCAGATTCTCACGACCGGAGGGAAGATTCTACTCCGGATTCGCCAAAATCGGTCTGAGAGATGCGCTGGCCATCTCCGTGGCAAACGCCGCCGTCACGGCGACATGTAAGGACGGCAAGTTTGATCAAGTCAGGATAGCATGCGGCGCGGTTGCCCCGCGGCCCATAAGAATGAAAGAGGTCGAGGCTCTTCTTACCGGCCAGGAACCGTCTGCCGAACTTATAAGACAGGCAGGGGACATGACCTCCAGGCAATGTGATCCAATCACTGACATCAGGGCGAGTCGGGACTACCGGAGGCATGTGGCCGGCGTGATCGTGTCGCGCCTGATAGAGAATGCGTCCGGGGAACTCATGATGTACGGAAAGGAGGGTGCAACAGATGCTTGAAGATCTGGCCAATGAAATATCGATGCTGGCCTGGAAGGAACAAGAGTACGTGTGCGACCTCCTGCAGAGGCTGATCAGGGTGAAGAGTCCCAGCTGCGAGGAAGGGGAAGTCATCGACCTTGTAACACGCGAGATGGAGAGCTTCGGGCCGGATGAGGTCTTCGTTGACTCGATGGGCAGCGCAGTTGCAAGAATCGGGGACGGCAAGAAGTTGATTGTCTACGACTCCCATGTTGACACGGTGGGTGCCGGTGATCTTGCGAACTGGGAAGTCGATCCTTTTGCGGGCCTCAAGAAGGGTAACGTGGTTTACGGCCGGGGAGCATCGGACAACAAGGCCGGTGTCGCCTGTATGGTCGCGGTACTCAGACTTCTTAAGCAGCTGGGAACGCGAGGTGACTTCACTCTCTATTTTGTGAGCATAGTCCAGGAAGAGGACTGTGAGGGACTTGCGCTCAGCGTATTGTTTGAAGAAAGAAACCTTACACCCGATGTGGTATTGCTGGGTGAATGCACGAATCTTGACATAAAGCGCGGCCACAGAGGGCGGGTGGAGATTGAGGTTGTGACACGGGGCAAGTCGGTTCATGCAAGCACGCCCGAGGAGGGTGATAACGCAATATACCGGATGGCGCCCGTAGTTGACGGCATACGGTGGGTGCAGGCGAAACTGCAGACCGACCTGTTTCTGGGCAAGGGGAGCATAGCAGTAACCGACATCGAGTGCTCGACGCCGTCGAGAAACGCCGTTCCGGAAATGTGCAGGATCTATATCGACCGCAGAATCGTACCGTCGGATACGCGAGAAAGCGTGGCCCGTGAGCTCGACCGCATAGCCAAGTTCACCAAGGGTGAAGTGAACATCATCAACTATTCACGGCCGAGCTACAAGGGGCTGGTCAAAGAACATGAGAAGTTCTTCCCGGCCTGGATGGTCGAGGAGAGATCTCCGGCGGTTGCGAGGGCGGCTGAAACCTATGAGTTCCTTCACGGCAAGCCCCCGCGCGTGGGCAAGTGGGCTTTCTCGACGGACGGCAACTACTCGATGGGTGTGAAGTCGATACCGACCATCGGGTTCGGACCGGGTGAGGAGAAGCATGCCCACTCGACTGAGGATCAGGTCAAGGTGGACGATCTCTGGAAAGCTGTAGCTTTCTATGCTCTCTTCCCATTTGTATATTCTAAGTGAAGCGGTGGTTGTGATTGCTACGTGAGGTGGTGTTTTGACCCGAAGTGATCTCTTTTCTCAGGACACCGGCGACAAACCCGGTAGACGCCCTCTGGCGGACAGGATGCGGCCGAGGGACTTCACCGAGTTCATGGGCCAGGCACACGTCGTTGGCACCGACACGGTCCTTAGAAAGGCGATGGAACAGGGTGAGATCCAGTCTGTGATCTTTTGGGGACCGCCGGGTACAGGCAAGACGACCCTCGCCCATCTGATATCGACGCTAACAGGTTCGAGGTTCATCGCCTTCAGCGCGGTCACCTCCGGGGTTAAAGAGATTCGTGAGGTGGTTGCGTCCGCGGAGATGACCATGAACACACAAGGCACGAGGACGATTCTTTTCGTGGATGAGATCCACAGGTTCAACAAGGCCCAGCAGGATGCGTTCC
Organism: Candidatus Eiseniibacteriota bacterium; assembly: GCA_043810925.1. GTDB lineage: Bacteria > Arandabacterota > Arandabacteria > Arandabacterales > Arandabacteraceae > Arandabacterum. The sequence continues at coordinate 3,839 of JBDRNT010000078.1, read as the reverse complement.
TCCCCCATGTCGAGAAAGGGACCATCATCCTGATTGGTGCGACAACGGAGAACCCATCATTCGAGGTCAACTCGGCCCTGCTTTCAAGGTCCCGGGTCGTGATGCTGGAGAAACTCACTGATGAAGATGTCACCGGGATTGTCGAGCGTGCGCTCAAGGATCGTGAATGCGGCCTGGGTGACATGAATGTAGAGGTTGGCAAAGATGCTCTCGAGCACCTGACGCGTCAGGCGGATGGTGACGGGCGGGTGGCCCTGAATGCCCTCGAGCTTGCCGTCGCAGCAACCACGCCCGATGAAGAGGGCGTGATACGGATAGACCTGCGGACGGTCGAGGGGGCGATGCAGAAGAAGGCCTTGCTCTATGACAGGATGGGGGACGAGCACTACAACATCATATCCGCACTTCACAAGAGCCTGCGCGGCAGTGACCCGGATGCGGCCCTTTACTGGCTGGCGAGGATGCTCGAGGCAGGAGAAGATCCCCTGTATGTTGCGCGCAGGATGGTCAGGTTCGCATCCGAGGACATAGGCAATGCCGATCCGCAGGCGCTTGTAGTGGCGATCGCGGCCAAGGACGCTGTTGCCTTCATCGGCATGCCGGAAGCCGACCTCGCTCTTGCCCAGACTGCGGTCTATCTCGCGACCGCACCCAAGAGTAACGCGATCTACACGGCATACCGGAAGGCCAAGGAAGACGTTGCATCGAACAATACCCCACCGGTGCCCTTACATATGAGGAATGCACCTACCCGGATGATGAGCGAACTCGGGTTCGGAGAAGGCTATAAGTATCCCCATGATTTCGCCGACGGGGTCGCAGACCAGGACTACCTGCCGCTGGCGATGAAGGGCAGGCAGTACTACCGGCCGACCGGGAGGGGATACGAAGCTACGATCAAGTCAAGACTTGATAAATGGAGAGAACTTCTGTCCGAGAGAAAGAAGAAGACCCGGAACTCGGTGAGGAAAGGGGAAAAGTGAATGGCAGGGTTAGGCGACGTTATAGAAGTGGCGAGAGGCAAGAAGCCGTGTGATCTCGTGCTCAAAGGCGGGAGCCTGATAAACGTATTCTCGGGTGAGATCTACAAGGCCGATATCGGGATATTCGATGGCATCATCGTCGGCATCGGCAGGTACGAAGGCAAAGAGGAAATGAACGTCAAGGGAAAGTACCTCTCGCCGGGCTTCATCGACGGGCATGTTCACATAGAGAGCTCGATGGTCGAGGTCAGAGAGTTTGCCCGGGCCGTCGTCCCTCGTGGTACGACCTCGGTCGTGATCGACCCGCATGAGATCGCAAATGTGTTCGGTCTCGAGGGGATCCAGTACATGCTCAGGTCGAGCAAGTACAACCCGCTCAATGTCTTCCTGATGCTTCCGTCGTGCGTGCCTGCGACCGAGTTTGAAACGAGCGGATCCAGTCTCAAGGGGTTCGATCTCTACCCTCTGCTCACGGAGAAGTGGGTGCTGGGGATAGGCGAGGTTATGAATTATCCCGGGGTCCTCAGACGCGATCAGGATCTCCTGGACAAGATAACCATGGCGGACGAGAAGCGGGTCGACGGTCATGCTCCCGATCTCGGTGGCAGGGATCTGTGCGCGTATGTCGCGGCCGGGGTGGGGAGTGACCACGAAGGGACAACGGTCGATGAAGTTGCGGAGAAACTGCGTCTGGGTATGCACATCATGATGAGGGAGGGCTCGCTCACGAAGAATCTCAAGAACCTGCTCCCGGTGCTCACACCGTATAACATAAGCCGGTGCTTCTTCGTGACCGATGACAGGCACCCCAAAGACATACTCGATGAGGGCCACATAGACTTCATGGTGCGGACCGCCGTCGAATGGGGTATCAAGCCGGTCTCAGCCGTCAGGCTTGCCACGACAAACTGCGCGGAGTATTTCAAGATGGACAAGCTTGGTGCCATTGCCCCGGGTTTCGCTGCGGATGTGCTGGTGCTGGACTCGCTGGACAAGATCAACGTCGAGATGGTCTTCAAACGCGGGAAGATTGTTGCGCGAGATGGCGAGTTGCTCGACCTCGGCGTGGTCCCGCCCAAGGTGACTCTGCGAAGTTCCGTCAATGTCAAATTCCTCGAGGTCGGTGATTTCAAGATGAAGGCCGAGGGCAAGCAGCTGAGGGCAATCGAGATCCTTCCCAAGGAGATCAAGACGCGCGAGGTGATAACGGATGCGAAGATAGAAGACGGGTGCGCGGTGAGTGATCCGGACAGGGACATCATCAAACTGATGGTGATCGAACGACATCACGCATCCGACAACATCGGGAGAGGCTTCATAAAGGGACTCGGTCTGAAGAAAGGCGCAATAGCCTCGAGCGTCTCGCACGACTCGCACAACATCGTTGTCGCGGGTGCGAGTGATGAAGACATGCTGGAGGCGGTCATAGACATCTGCCGGATGAAGGGCGGGCTCAGCATAGTATGTGACGGTAAGGTACTGAGCCGGCTCGCGCTGCCCGTGGCGGGGTTGATGTCGGAGGAGCCGATGACCACGGTCAGAGACCGTATAAAGGATCTTGAAAAAGCGGCGAAGGAGATCGGTATCGGCATCGACGATCCGTTCATGTCTCTTTCGTTCGTCACCCTGGCGGTGGTGCCCGATCTTAAGCTCACGGACCTGGGGCTTTTCGACGTGACCAAGTTCAAGTTCGTTGATGTTTTCATAGACTGACGGAGGTTCGAATGAGACGGTGCCTGATCTGGATTCTTGCTGGTGTGTTTGCGCTGGTAGGCTGTCAGGGTGGTGAAAAGGATACGGGTGGTGATAAAGCCGATAAGCTCACGGTCGGGCTCGTACTCTCGGTCGGTGGTCTGGGAGACAAGTCCTTTAACGACTCGGCATACGAAGGGCTGAGTAAGGCTGAGAGGGAGTTCGGGATAGTGCCGCTCTATGGCCAGCCGGAGCAGATGTCGGAGGATGAGAAGTACCTGAGGCAATACGCGGAGCAGGGAGCGGATCTTGTCATCGGCGTAGGGTTTCTCATGAAGGATGCACTGGATAAGGTGGCGGCTGAGTTCCCGGGCAAGAGGTTCGCGATCATCGATGCGGAGGTCGATCAGCCGAACGTTGCGTCACTTGTGTTCAGGGAGCATGAGGGTTCGTTTCTGGTGGGGGCAATCGCCGGACTGGTCAGCCGGACCGGCAAGGTCGGGTTCGTGGGAGGCATGGAGATACCTCTTATACACAAGTTTGCGGTGGGCTACACCGAGGGTGTGAAATACGTAAGACCCGATGCGGACGTGATCGTTGCCTATGCGGGTTCGGGTCCCCAGGCGTTCAGCGATCCCGTGAAGGGTAAGAGTCTTGCCTTGAGCCAGTTCGACCGCGGGGCCGACGTGATATTCCAGGCCGCCGGTTCGACGGGAAACGGTGTAATTGACGCTGCGCAGGAGCGGGGTCTCTTTGCGATCGGTGTCGATGCCAATCAGAACTACATGGCTCCGGGTCATGTCCTTACGAGCATGCTCAAACGCGTTGACGTCTCGGTCTTCCAGATCATCAAGGACGTTGTTGAAGGCAGGTTCGAGGGCGGGGTTCATGTTTATGGTCTTGAGATCGATGGGGTGGGCTACGCTCTCGATGAGTACAACAAGGATCTGATTCCCGATGAGGTGCTGGCGAGAGTCGAGGAGATCAGGGCCGAGATAGTCGCGGGCACAATCCACGTAACCGACTACACCGCCACCCACTAAGGAAACACCTGGGGTCAGGCTTTGAATTCTTGAATTCTGATGGCATCCCGATGGCTATTGAAGCGTCACTCTGCCTTTTGAAACCCACCTACCAGAATTCAAGAATTCAAAGCCTGACCCC
>JBDRNT010000077.1:0-5350 GCA_043810925.1 Candidatus Eiseniibacteriota bacterium | reverse complement strand
CAGAAAGGTGGTCCAGCAGTACCTCGACCTCCTGCCAAACGAGGAATTGCTTTGCCAAAAGGAGTCTCTATGCCTAAAATCCCAAAAGGCCCCCGATCCCCACCGGGATTAAGAGCCTCATGGGGTCATATGATACTATCTTGCGAGAATCAGTTTCTTGGTAACCATCCTGTCCCCCGCAAGCACCCGGTAGAAGTAGATGCCGCTCGAAAGTGGTTCACCGTTATCACTGGTTCCGTCCCAGGTGATCACATAGGAGCCCGCACCCACATCATTGCTGATGAGGGTTCTTACCTTTTGCCCTCTCATGTTGTAGACGCTGAAGGTGACACTGGCCGATTCAGGCAGGCGCAGTGAGAACTGCGTCGTCTCATTGAACGGATTGGGCTGAGCGCCTGAGACGAAGAAGTCTCCCGGCACGCCGGCAGCGAGAATCTCGCGCTCATTTGCCGCAGGAGCGACACAGCTGGTCTTCACTCCATGGGTGTCATCCCAGTAGTTCCCCGTTCTGACCACAGTATCCATGGTGAAACAGAAGTTCTGAGTGGGCTTCTTGACATTATCGGAGCGCACCGTGCACTTGCCGTCAGGACCGGTAGTGCACTGGTCCGTATCCGATGTAGCGCCCGACCAGTGGCCGGTGACAACAACGCCTTCGATACCTATGCCGGTCGTGCCAGCAACCACTTCCGGGGTGGCTGTCGCATAGATGTTGGCACCGGCTCTTCCGGCAACCATGGCAAGCGAGTTCACGTACATCGGCGCTTCGACAACTTCGAGAATCGTGAAGTAGCCGTTTGACTGGTCGACATCGGAATTGCCGACACCATCATATACGGTAACCCGCACCAGGCACTGGGTCGAAGGCGTGTTGGGCGCAGTCCAGCCGTATGAGCCCGGATTGCCCGAAAGATCGGCCACGTCATGCCAGTTGGAGCCCGCATCGTACGTGTAGTCGATGTCGCATGAAGTGACGCCGATATTGTCGGTGCCATTCCAGGTGATGGCCTGAACCGAGCCGGGCTGCCAGCTTTCACCTCCGTTGGGCGAGGCCACCGTTACGACCGGGGGCTCGGCGTCGGGAGTGGTGGAGCACTCGACATACATCTGGTCGATAAAGATCTCGTCGAGATCGTAATTGCGTCTTACCCTGTCCGTATCCTGGACCCTGAAGTATACGGTTCCGCTGACCGAAGCCGGCATTGAGGCAGAGTAGACCATGTCACTCGTGGAGGTGACCGTTACCAGATTGGTGTAACTGGCATTATCGGTCGAATAGGCAAAGACGAAGTTATCTCCGTCGGGGCTCGCACTCTGATGTGCCTCGACAAAGAAGGTGACCGATGAGCCACCGGAGACGTTCACGATCCACTTGTGCTCCAGGTAACTGTACTGCTTGTTGGGCCTGTCGTCGTTCAGTCGCTCCAGGACCGACTCATAGACATTGTCGCTCCCGTGGGTGTCTGTATAGTTCCCTGAGACCGTGCCGGCCACTGGAATGTCCTGGACTGCATAGTTCCGCACTACCTGGACCGCCGCCACGTGGATATAGCCGGTCTTGACCTCAGCATCCAATCCGCAAGGGCCCGTCACGGTCAGGCTTACGGTGTAATCACCGTCGTTGGCATACTCATAGGTCGGGTTCTGCGCCATCGAAATGCCGCCGTCGCCGAAGTTCCAGTCCCAGGATGTCACATTGCCCGTGGACTGGTCAAAGAAGTCAACCGTAAGCGGCGAGTCTCCGCTGGTGGGAGTCCCGTAGAATGCTCCCACCGGGGCGGAATCCACCTGGATGTAGCCGGTCTTGATCTCAGCATCCGACCCGTTCGTGCCCGATACTGTGAGGCCCACTGTGTAATTGCCAGGATTGTTGTACTGGTGGCTCGGGTTCTGGGCGGTCGAGGTGCCGCCGTCACCGAAGGTCCAATCCCAGGTATCGGTCTCACCTGTCGAAAGATCGGTGAAGTTGACCGTGAGCGGAACGCATCCCGCGGTCGGGCTTCCGCTGAATTCCGCCACAGGCGGAGTGCCGCCATAGGTGAGCGCCGCATAGGCGTCTATCCGACCATACCCATAGTACTGGTCCCAGCCTGCGATGCCAAGGTCGAGGGCCGTCTCATGGAGGATGGTGCGGATGTTCTCAGCACCCGTCTGGCCGTTGGCGATCATCATGGCAACGAGCGCGGTGGCATGAGGGCAGGCCATAGAAGTACCGTCATAGAACCAGTAACCGAAGGCTGTCGGATCCGCAAGCTGCTCGGGCGGGCCCGGGTCGTAGCCATCGAAGGTCATCTGGAGCACGCCGTCGCCATAGGTATCGCCGTTCTGATCGACGCCCATGTCGCCGCCCGGGGCACAGATCTCCATGTTCGAACCGTACTGGGAGTAGCTGGGGCGCGCATCGTCATACCTGGTGGCCCCTACCGCGATCACCTCGGGATAGGCGGCGGGGTAGGACACCTGATCGGCCCCTGCGTTTCCGGTGGAAGCAAGAAGCACCACACCGGCATTGTAGGCATATGTTATGGCATTGGCTACTGTGGGTCCGGGGTTGTAGCCGGGCACCCAGCCCAGGCTCATGTTGATTACCTGGGCGCCATTGTCCGCTGCCCAGTAAAGCCCGTCGGCCAGCGACTGGGCCGTGCCTGACCCGGAGTAATCCAGGACCTTTACCGGCATAAGCGAACAGTCAAAGGCCATTCCGGCAACGCCGGTGCTGTTATTGGTGACCTGAGCCACGGTGCCCGACACGTGGGTTCCATGGGCGTCATTGTCATTCGGGTGGCTGTCATTGTTGATGAAGTCATAACCTGCGACGAATGACGTCCCATCGAGCTCCGGAGCAAGCACGTATTGAGTCACACCCGATACGACGGTGTCGAGCTCATAGGATGGGACGGCATAATTCTCATATGCGATTCCGCTGTCGAGAATGCCCACGATAACGCCTGACCCTGTCGAGACATCCCAGGCCTGCGGCATGTTTATGTTGGGGAAGTGCCACTGGTAGGTGTAGTAGGGATCGTTCGGGATCATGAAGGCATGGCAGATGGTATTGAGCTCGGCATACTCGACATTGGGATCGTTACTGAGCTGCGAAAGAAGCGCCTGCTCATCCGTACCCGCCGGAACCTTGAGCCTCTTGACCCCTCCTCGGTGAATCGATACCACCTCGGTGCCAAGGCGGTCGTGAATCTCAAGCATCTGGTAGTCGGAAATTCCCATCTTGAACTTGACCAGCACCTCGCCACGCACATATTCGACTTTGTCCGTGCGTGCCGTCCGCTCGGATAGCGGCAGCGATCGGAAGTCTTCTGCCTGGAGTGCGGCCGCAAGTAGGATCAAGGCGAGAGAGAGAACAAGTCCTAACAAGAAGCGTTTCTTCATTTCACTACCTCCGTGGGTACCCATGGGTTGAGGAATGCGAAGAACCTTCGTCATGGATCATTCCAAACCGGACATACCTTTCCGTGCCGGTATCACCGCTTCAGGTGAAGATAGGATTCACTCTTGATAAACAGGAGAGACCCTGGATGACATCACCTCCCAGCCAGGTTTCGATGCGCACCCATATTAGGTAAAGTCTGAATCTGACATTCCACTTACGCAAGGTAAACTAAACCACGAGCATCGGGATTAAGCAAGAATTAAGCGTCTTGACCCTGTTTTGCGGATTAACCACGCAAACCCAGCATGTTTTCGAGTTTTCACAAGGCCTGAAACTGTCGTATCCTCCCCGCCGTGTGCTGGATATGAAACAAGGGTAGCCAGTGTGGCGCACCGGCAAACGGGAGGGACATAATGAAGAAAACAGCGGGCATTCTGACGTTGCTGGTTTTGCTCTCAGCGGCGGCCATTGTATCGCAGCATATCGCCAAGGGAGCTGCCATACCGACATCTACGACTGAAAAACCCTTTCCACGCCTCCAAACCCCTGAAAACAGTTGATATTACAAGATGGAAATGGTAAGATATTTAGTAACGAATGGGACGCTCGTTCGTTAACCGAAAGGAGGGCCTGATGCGCCTGGTCGTGTTGCTGGCAGCTGTGATGCTGCTGACACTTACCCTCCCCGTGTTTGCGGCTCAGCGGACGGTGGTGTGGGAGTACTTCACCAACTCTGGCTGAGGTGGCTGCAATGCCATCAAGGATACGTTAGAGGTAATCCTTGATGAATACACGGGGCAGGTTGTCCCGGTTTGTTATCACACATGGTGGCCAAATGGTGCTGATCCATTCTACACCTGGGCCCTCGAGGCCTGCAGTACCAGGGTTTATGACTATGCAGGCATCGCGCCCTGGCTTACAAGTCTTTACACGCCGAGCATGAGGTATGACGGCAAGTATCTTGGAGACCCGTCTGATTTTGCCACCTATGATGAGTACTACGCGTGGGTGAGATCTACGTTCGACAGTCTGCTTACAATCACGAGCCCGGTGCGGATCGATGTTCTCTACAACTCGATCACGGCAGATTCGGATTCGGTCTATGTGAGCTTCGACGTCGTAGTGGAAGACAGCATGGACTTCAACTCCACGTTGCGTGTGGCAGTGACAGAGTCGAAGCACAGGTACCCATACCCCACCGGGCCGCACGACGATGCCTTCCGGGAGTGGGTGAAGGACGATCTTCCTGACAGCGTGGGATGGAGTTTCGGGCCCATGTTCCCGGGCAAAACGATGCATTTCGATATGGCATATGAGATCGTGAGTGAGTACCGGGCGGACAGGGTGGTCACAAACGTCTTCATCCAGCGAAGCGGGACCAGGAAGATGCAGAATGGCTGGAGCGGTGAGCCTACCCCGTACCTGGCTGGAGTGGATGTTGTCGAGATTCCCGTGGACGCGATTCTCGGGCGCAGCTCGCCCAACCCGTTCGTGGGAAACACCAATATCTCGTTTAACGTGAAGCGGCCCGGAAAGGTCAGCCTGGGGGTTTATACACTCACAGGCAGGCTGGTCACCGAGCTTGTAAACGGCTATGCGGAAGTTGGACCACAGTCGGTCGCCTGGGACGGAAAAGACAGGTTCGGCCAGGATGTGGCCAGCGGGGTCTACTATTACATCTTAGAGACTGAGAATGCCTCGCAGGCAGGCAAGATGATCCGGCTTCGCTAGTCTTTTTTGCTGATATTGCGGGGGCACTGGTTGCCCCCGCTTCCATATTCTCTTGATTTCAAAGAGGATATGGCAACCAGGCCCGAGAATGGTTGCAGGTTTGGGCCTGTTTTGTTAGATGGGCTTTAGGAGCTCTGGCCAGAGGAGGGCTGAAGTGGGAGGTAGGACAAGGATGAGGCTGGTGACGACGATGACCTTGCTGGTTGGCGTGCTCTTGGCATTCATGCTGTC
>JBDRNT010000076.1:0-4388 GCA_043810925.1 Candidatus Eiseniibacteriota bacterium | reverse complement strand
AGCCCCGAGGAGGCCGCACAGAGCGTTAGAGTCGCGCCTCCTATGGTTCCACCTGAAGAGAGAAAGAAGAGTTTCTGCGAGGTCGAAATGACCATGTCGGAGGAAGGCGCTATACGGGAAGCAAGGAGATGCCTGAGGTGTGATCTGGAGTTTACCCAGCGCGAAGAGGAAGTTGAATGTCCCTCAGTAGGAGGAAGCACAGTATGATAACGCTGACCATAAACGGCCTGCAAACCTCGGTCCAGGAGGGGACCACGTTGCTGGAGGCGGCCAGATTCCTTGGCTTCCCCATTCCGACCCTGTGCTACAACGAAGGTCTTTCTCCTTACGGAGCCTGCCGGCTGTGCGTAGTAGAGATAGGAGAAGGGAAAGGGGCGAAACTTGTCTCATCCTGTACCTATCCGGCCCAGGAGGGTCTTGCCGTACGTACTGCGTCTGATCGAGTCTTGAGAGCGCGCAGGATGACCATTGAGCTCCTGCTCGCTTCATGCCCTCAGTCGAAGACCATTCAGGATCTTGCTTCGGCCCATAATATCAGGCAGCAGCGTTTCAAGCAGGAGCATGAGGACTGCATCATGTGCGGGCTCTGTGTGAGGATGTGTGAGGAACAGATGATGGCCAAGGCCATAGGCTTCAGGGGGCGTGGGGAGCATAGAAGCCTCGGTACTCCATTTGACATCCATTCGGATGTCTGCAGATTGTGCGGTGCGTGCATGTACATCTGTCCTGCGTGCCAGCTGAGGTGTACCTATTCCGACCCCGATAAGGTCATCTGTGGAGGCTGTGCGAACTTGAGTCCTCCCTGCGTCGAGAAGGAGGGCTTTGACGATATGATGTGTTATATGGATCCATGCGTTGCATGTGAGATCAAGAAAGACAAGTAAAGGAAAGGGGTAGTAGAGAAATGTCACTTTCCAGAATCAATGCCTCAGCCGCCACTCTGACCAAGAACAGAACGGAGGACTCGATAACGCCGTCATCCGGGATGTGTGTGACCTGTGTCGATGGCTGCATCGGCATGTGTGAAATCGGCAAGTCGGCTTATCGGGGGCACGAAGTCATCTACCCGCAGCCTTTCGGCGTGATAACCACCGCTGCGGAGAAGGCTTATCCAATCGACTACTCCCATCTCAACATAATGGGCGGCGTGGTCGGTGCCCAGGGAATCGAGGCCGACAGCGATAAGGCCGTGTTCCCGGCCGTTAATCTCGAGACGGCATTCGGCCATGATAAGGGCATCAAGTTCCGCCTGCCGTGGGTGATCCCCGGTATCGGCTCTACCAATATCGCCAAGAACAACTGGGAGGGCCTGGCCATCGGCTCAGCGCTTGCGGGCACGGGTCTTACGATCGGGGAGAATGTTGTCGGAATGGACCCCGAGTCGGTGATCAAGAACGGCCGGGTCGTCGACACGGTGGACCTGAAGAATCGCGTCAAACTGTTCCAGGACCATCAGCGGGACGGGTATGGTGCCATAATCGTACAGGCAAACATCGAGGATACGAGGCTCGGTGTCCAGGAATATGCCATTGATAAGCTGGGTGTTACCTGGGTAGAGCTCAAGTGGGGCCAGGGTGCAAAGAATATCGGCGGTGAAGTGAAGATCACGAATCTCGAAAAGGCCCAGCTCCTCAAGAAGAGAGGCTATGTCGTTCTCCCGGATCCCACAGACCCGGTGGTTATCGAGGCTTTCCACCGCGGCTCCTTCAGAGAGTTCGAGCGCCATTCGCGCGTGGGAATGGTGACCGAGGAGGGTTTCGCCAAGCGCGTGGAGGAACTTCGCAGTGCAGGCGCCAAGTACATCTCTCTCAAGACCGGGGCATACCGTCCGGCCGCGCTTGCGCAGGCAATGGCCTTCTCGTCCAAGTACAAGATCGATCTGCTCACGGTTGACGGCGCTGGTGGGGGCACGGGGATGAGCCCTTGGCGGATGATGAACGAGTGGGGAATGCCCCCTGTGGAGCTCCATTCGCTCACTTACACTTATGCCAAGCACCTGTCAGATGCCGGCAAGCACGTGCCTGCGATAGCTTTTGCTGGAGGGTTCACCTTCGAGGATCAGATCTTCAAGGCGCTGGCACTCGGTGCTCCGTTCGTCAAGCTGGTCGGCATGGCCAGGTCCCCCATCGCAGCGGCAATGGTCGGCAAGACCATCGGTCGTACGATCGACCAGAACCAGGTGCCTGTCTACGTAGCACGTTTCGGCTACACCAAGGATGAGATATTCGTCACGGCCGCAGATCTCCGCCATGAGCTGGGCGACAAGGAGTTCGAGAGCATCCCGACGGGAGCCCTCGGCTTATACACCTATTATGAGCGCCTGGCACAGGGCTTGCGGCAGCTGATGGCCGGAAGCAGGAAGTTTACCCTGGACTATATGACCAGAGACGACCTGGGCTCACTCACGCGAGAATGCTCCGAGGTAACGGGCATCCCGTACGTAATGGACCTGGACAAGGAAGAGGCCGAGAAGATACTCAAGGGCTAGACCGGGATCCTCCGGACATCGATCAGAATCGAGGTGCCGACTCCGTTGGGTCGGGAGAGGGCTGTGTGTGCCTCTACCCAAGGTGTTGGCCCTGTTGCGGCCACGCGAGCTTTTCCTCGATATTTCCAGCACGCTGCAAAACGTGTTATGATTAAAGAGGGAGACATGGGAGAGGCGTGCGCCGGCGGCTGACCCGCGGCTGCGTCGCTGCAATCATGAGTATCGAAACCACAGAGAGTTTTGAGGATGTAAAGGTTTTTGGGAACGGGTCCATGGGTGGTAAGGGTACCGGGCTCGTTCAGATCAGTCAATCGCCCCTGCCCAGAGCCAACAAGCTGAAGACCTGGATTCTCACGACCAGTTTCTACGACCGCTATCTTGAGCGGAACAAGCGGTTCGGGGATGAGGAACTGAGGGTCGTCGGCAGGATTCTCGACGAGATCGGAGACAGCCCGCTTGGCGTCCGCTCATCGGCGACCAATGAGGCCGTTGTCAGTATAGATGGATCTATCTCGGTGCATGCCGGAGAGAATACGACCTTTATGCTCCCGAACAACCACCCGGAGCCTTCCGTTCGATTCACCCAGACCATTCGGGCGATCTACCACATATACGAGGATTTCACAGAGAAGCAGGAACCCGACAGCCGGGAGCGGATGGCGATCGTGATCAACCCGATCCCCGGTATCTACGACGATACCCTCGCGGGCCCTCTCTACTACCCCTATATCTCGGGAGTTGCCAACTCGTTCTTTCCCTATGCCCTGAAGTCACAGGACCCCAATGACGGTGTCGCGCGAATAGCCTTCGGACATGGCTATGCGACCGTCCTGGACGATTTCCCCGTTATCTCCATGGTGACCATCAAGAATCCTATACCTCCGGATATGCTGAAGACAGGGAAGGGTCAGCAGTTCTTCTATGCTCTGGACATGACAAAGAACAGAGATCTGGGTGGTGATGAACTGGAGACCATGAAGAGGCTGCATGTGAGGTTCGCGAATTACCATAAAATCAGGCTGCTGGGCATACAGAACAATCTCATCACCATTGAGGAATTGATCCAGAATGACCATTACGGCTTCAGGACCGGCCTGAGCGAAATCATGGATATGATCTCCTCCCGGATATCTGCGCGCTTTCAGATCGAGTTCGTTTTCAATATTGACTTCCAGCGGAAAGACAGGGGAGACGGGCTGTTTCATGTTGTTCAGTTGACCCGGCTGCCTGAAATGAGTCTTGAGGCGGTAGCCTTTCCGGACGAGACGGCAGATGCCTATCTGTCCATAGGTAATTGCCAGGGACAGGGTGTCAAAAGAGGGATCAAGTATGCTGTTGTCGTCTCTCCGAAAACCTACTCCAAGGACTCGCATGATGCGGTCAGGCGGGAAATTTGCGAAGTCAACCGCCGAATGCGCGAACAGAATGATGATTACTTGCTCATAGTGCCCGGACGCCTGGGCAGCAAGAACAGGGATTGGGGCATCTTTGTAGACTACAAGGACGTTGACAGGGCAGTCGCCATCTTCGAATATGGTGTGGACGTGGCCGGGCGGCCGGAGCCTCTTCCTGGCGGGGACGATCAGAAGGGTGGCATATACGGCAGCCACTTTCTTTATATGATTCAGGGCGGCCACGATGAGGATCAGAGGAGGCTGCAAACCCGGATGTATGGAACGCAGGGGACCCACTTCCTTACCAACCTTATGAGCAACAATGTCATCTATGGCTACATCGCTCCGGCAATGGACGCGGTCTCGCCGTGGTTCTTCGCTGCCGCCGACGATGGTGGACCCGTATCGGTGTTGACGTTTCCGCACCCTGCTGCAGTCTATGCCGATTCCACAGAACAGCGCTGTGTCGTGATCGCAGAAGGCGGATAGATGAAAGGCTGCCTCTT
>JBDRNT010000075.1:0-4442 GCA_043810925.1 Candidatus Eiseniibacteriota bacterium | reverse complement strand
GGCAGAATCTGTTAAAAAAACCCCGGCAAGCGAGTGCGCAGCGGTACATCCGTGAGATTCGCGAGCGGCTTAAGGGCACCTACGATTGGGAAGTGCCGATCATTGCCGGTCATGACGGCTTCACGGATGAGGCTCGCCTAGTGCTGCTAGCTGCCACGGTTCGCTACTACCGCCTGGTGTGGGAGTTCATCGTGGAGGTGATCCGGTACAAGATAACGGGCGGAGACTTCAAGCTGCTCGGGTTTGAGTTTGAGTCATTCTGGGAACGGAAAGCGAAGGGCGCGGCCGAAATGCGTGAGATCACGGAGAAGTCGCGCAAGAAACTCGTCCAGGTGCTCTACCGGATGCTGCAGGAAGCGGGCTACCTGCCCAGTGGACGTGACGGCGTAATCGTGGCGCCGACGGTGCCGTATGGGCTGACAACACGGTATGCTTCAGAGCTGTAGACTCCCGCACTAATGTACTTGGTACTCCCGCACTATTTTCTGAGGGATGATCCCGAAAAATAGGTCAAAGACTCGCAGTCTTGTACTACTTTTTATTTCCCGAATTATGTCAAAGAGCAAAAGAACGCGGGAAAAGCCCCTCCCGTTTCCGTAGACTCCTTCAACATGCTGATGTCGTTTCTTGGTGCTCCTCCCTGCTGGTTTTCGGACTCTGCCGCTCATACCACATTTCGATGTGCTCGATGGTGCTGACTCGTAAGGCCTGGTACAGGGCATCTACCTCTTTGCCGATCCTTCGTGCCAGAAGATCGACATGGTATGCAGCCAGCCGCTCATATTCGTGTGGACAAAGCTGTAACTCCTCCAGGTATCCGTCGCAAAGCCCTGTGACGACGCTGTTGAGCCGACCGATCACCTTGTCGATGAGGCGCAGGAACTTTGAGGCCTCTGGTTGAACCGACAGAGGAAGCTCTGAGATCGCTGGGCAGGAGTCCTGCCGAAGGTCTGTAGGGTTGGTCGTTCCTCGGAGGTTCGTACAGTGGGCAATGAGGTGGATCCGTTGCTCTGTGGGTTTCATATCGCCTCTCCTCTACATCTACCGTTCGATAGCCGCTTTGACATGTTCGGCCTCCACCTGAGGGCTGCCACTCAGATAGGCGTTCATCAGGGAGCCATGGGCGATGGCGTTGATATCCCGCATGATACCTGCGGAGGCCTGATGGGTGAGCTCCAAGGCATTCTTGGTGAACACAGGGGTAGAGGTCCCACAGTGGTGAAGGCGTCCTTCGATGTAGCTGAAGGACTCCTCTTTGGAAAGGCCGTCCAGATGAATGGTGAGGGTAATGGAGTTGGCCAGGGGTTCGAGGATGGAAAGGTCGAACTGCATGGCCAGCTCTTCCCGACCGCACAACAGCACAGTGAGGGCGTTGAGCGAGTCGATCTCGAAGTTGGTCAACAGCCGGATCTCCTGGAGAATGGAGTTGTTCAGGTATTGGGCTTCATCGAGCAGGAGAATCGGGTGGATGCGGCTGGATCGATTCAAAGTCAACACCCGGTCCTGAATCATGCGAAACATCTTCGAACGACGAAACACCGGCTCCAACCCGAAGGCGGCACCCAGGTGGGTGTAGAACTCGTTGAGGCTCACGGAGGTATGGTACAGATACAGGGTCTTGTACAGTCCGCCGTGAAGGAAGGCGCAGAGTTTTCGCAGGAGACAGCTTTTTCCGGTTCCGGATTTGCCCAACAGAACCCCGATGCCGCGGGTCTCTACTAAAAACTGCAGCGAGCCGAATGCCCTCTGCAAGGAGGGCAGCTCCAGAAGCTGTTCCCCCGGGATCTCCTTGGAGAAGGGAAGCTGTGTGAGGTTGAAGTGGCTCAGCAACTCTTGGGTGGTCATGGGGTGCCTCCTTTCCTGAGATCAAGGGTGGAGGCCGACAAGGCGGCCCGGGTGGGAGAAGCCGGAGGGTGTTTGGGGGGTCTTCCGGCCTGCTGGGATGGGCTCAAGCCGGAGTCGGGGTCATTATTCTGTGTTCGTTTGACGCGGGTGTTGGCATAGGTGTCCACCACGTGAGCCTCCCCATAGCTGCGGTTCTCGTACATCAGTTCCAACTTTCGCTGTGACTGGAATGGATTGAAGCGCACTTTGATGTTTTTGCCCTTCAAGACGACAGGCACTTCATAGAGAACACCGTCCAGGGTGAAGGTGCAGTCACTGTAGACCCGGCGGCGGATTTCGTGTTTGAAGATCTCATCCAGATCCACGGTGGGATCCAGATGGATAATGTTGTGGGCCTTCTCCAGCCACGCCTCCAGGGGTGTTTTCCCGCCCAAGCCCCGATGGGGCGATCGGTGGTACTCGGTTTCCAGCCAGGTATGAAAGCGGGCGTTCAAATCCGCCAGGCTGCGGACCGACTCTTTGTCCAGAGGACGCAAGAACCCATCTCGGATTGTGCGGAATATTCTCTCCACCTTACCCCGACTGGCTGCGTATCTGACCCGGGAGTGAATCAGAGGGATGCCGAGAATCGAGAGGAGGCGCAGGGTCTCGGAGGCGACAAAGGCCGATCCGTTGTCGACAAAAATCTTGCCAATGCGTCCATGGGACAGAAGCACATGCCTTAGCCCGTATTCAAAGGTCAGCGAACCTTCTCGGAACCCGAAGGCGCCGTACACCACCCGTCGGGTCGCATCGTCGAGGATCACCAACAGGATCGTGCGTTTGCGCTTTCCCTTCTCATCCGGGAGCTCAAAGCCGTACATGAGATCTGCCTGCACGCACTCCAGGGGATACTTGAAGGCAAACTTCAGCTGCTGCCGCTGTTCTTTGCCCTGCATACGGGCTTGCCGCTGCAGCCCGGCGGAGAGTACCAGCCGAGACAGTGCGGACTTGGAGATCTCGGTGTAGATCACCCCCTTATCACGCAACTTCCGATAGGCGGCTTTGGCGGTGAGCTGCGGATTGTGCTCCAGATACTCCAGGAAAGCGGAGGCTTCCTCTGTGGAAAGCACCCGGCAGATCCCCTTGTCCGATCGCTGTTTGGGTCGAAGCCCCTCTTTGCCGAACCGACCGAAGGCAGCGTACCACTTCTTGATGCACTCCACCGTGAGCCGAGTGCGGTTCGAGTAGGGGATCTCGTACTGCCTGTTCGCCTTCTCTCTCATCAGCGCCCTTCGCTCTGTGCGCGACAGATACGGATTGAGAAGCTCGGCGATGATGGAGTAGCGAAAATCCATGATCGCTTGAGCTTTCTGTTCTTCTTGCTCCTTGTTCATTCACATCCTCCTTGGTTTATGTAGTTACCAGGAGTCTACAACCACCTTGAAGATCCGAATAACTCCAGGATTATGTGGAACTTTCGCTCTCGCCGTATTTTCCCGGAACAGGTGGATGGTATAGCGGGTCAAACACACTCCGTTCACCCGATGTTCCAGGCAGTACTGATTCAGACTCACAATAGGCTGATCGGTTTCACCGCTAAGGGCCTCAATCCAGGCGCTTCCTTGAAGCCCATCATCTACCTGTCCGGCGAAAATCGCCTTCGCCCGGTCCACCGCCACCCGAAAGGCTTCATCCAGCACCGCCGGATGATTGACACTCATCGCCTTGTCCCCGCTGAACACCTTGGAAGCTCTCCTCCGTCCTTGGCCCTGTTCACGGAGCTTGATATAGGTTTGCGCTTCTTCGGTTCCGATGGAGCTCCCGGGTAGGGAAAAACTCGGGATAATTGCATGTGTAACGTCGCAAGCTGTGCAGATAGAGCGCAGGATCTGTAGTGGCTCAGCGTAATAGTATTTCCAGTAGGAGGCGTGCTTCCTCAGAGTACCGGTTCCTTGACAGGCCGGACAGGCATGAGTGCTGAATCGACTGACAAATTGGCTACGAACTTTCTCGAAGTCGTAGACGTCCCGCTGAATATACAGTATGATGAACTCGATTGTTTGAGAGCGGGACGAATTGCTTCACTGCTAGAGGGCGTTCGTCCCGCTTTCTCTTCCTCTCTTTCCTACCAGTTTGTTAAAAGAGTTTGGGACAATTCCAGGATTATTTCAACTTAGCTGCGGGAGTCTACACTGGCATGGTGTCGAGCAATCTGTTCCAGCAGCCAGAATAGTGTCAGAACTTGATCCAAAAGCGCTAAACCAAACTGGCAGTCGTAACGGTATCTGACCGAAATCGCGGAATAGGGCATCATGACAGCGGTATCCACACCAGTCTCCATCCACTCGTTCATCTTGTTCACGACGAAGGTATGGCGAAGACTCTGAACCGTCGGTCTCTTGTCTACCGTACCGGCAAAAGACGTCCTGTTCCAGAATTCGCCGAACTTCTTGTCAACGGAAGCCCTCCGAAAGGCGGAGGCCGCAACAGTAAAAGAGACGAAACAAGACCTGGTAGGTCGGCACCAGCCGACGAAAAGTAGGTTGCGGTGGCATATACGCGTCCACAACCGCGAAGAAACTTCGTAACTCCTCTTGGGAAAGAATATGCGGTAC
>JBDRNT010000074.1:0-8700 GCA_043810925.1 Candidatus Eiseniibacteriota bacterium | reverse complement strand
CCCTGGGGTCAGAGCTCGGAAATTGCGCTCACTCCCTCATCGGCACAGTGGTATGCTACAATCTTCTGGCTCCGGCACCGCGGTTTGCCGCGGTCGGATACAATTGATGCAAGTGGAATAGGAGGAGGTTGACATGTATATCAGGCTTTCTCTCGCGATCCTCATCTGCGCCGTCTTCATCGTGGGCGACCTGCCCGCTGCTTGTGCCGGTGAGAACGAACCGGTTGGGGGCTGGACCAACGAGGTGGTCGGCAGCCTGAATCTCACACAGGCCGGTTTTGACAACTGGGCCCAGGGTGGGGAGAACACGCTCGGGTGGCAGACCAGTCTTGGCGGGAAATTCGTCAGTACCGGTACGGGGCATGAGTGGGTGAATGCGATCAAACTGGCCTACGGAATGACCAAAGTCGGAGATGAAGATGCCCGCAAGTCGGTGGATGAGATAAGGATTGAAAGCGTCTTCACCTACAAGGCCGGGTTCTATGTAGATCCATACGTGGCGACTACGGCGGAGACTCAGTTCTCGACAGGTCATGAATACACTGATTCTTCAAGAACGGCGATATCGGATTTTCTTGATCCCGGCTATTTCACGCAGAGCACCGGCATCGGTCGTGTCTTTAACGATGTCATCAGGTCGAGACTGGGCGCTTCCATCAAGGAAACGGTGACTGATAAGTATCCTGTGCCCTATGCGGATGATCCGGACACTCCGGATGAGATAGAAGACATCAAGGTTGAAGTGGGCGCCGAATCCGTCACGGATCTAAGCCTCAAGATAAGCGATGACCTTACCTTCGACTCGAAACTCGAGTTGTTCTCGAATCTCAAAGCGACCAACGAGATCGATGTCAGATGGGACAACCTGCTTACCGCGAAGATCGAGGAATATCTCAGCGTTACGCTGAATGTCAAAGTCTTCTACGACAGCGACATATCACGGAGCAGACAGATCAAGGAGGCTCTGGCCATCGGTCTTACCTATAGACTGATGTAAATGAGGTATCCCTACCGTCATTGCGAGAAGCGCCAGCGACGAAGCAATCTCCTGAGCGGAACACATCGATAGAGATTGCCACGGCTCCTACGGAGCCTCGCAACGATAAATCCATGTGTCGGATCGTCACGCGTCGTGCGCGATGACAAGGTGGGATGCTAACACGGCCTGTCGGCACAAGGCTTGTAGACCTCCACCAGCGTGAGTACTATCGAGGCGACCACCGGGCCGAGGATTATCCCCAGCAGCCCGAAGACCTTGAGCCCGCCGAGTATGCTGAAGAACAGCAGCAGCGTGTGGATCTTGGTTCTGCTGCTTATGATTACCGGCCGGAGCACGTTATCGGATTGGCTTACGACCACTATGCCTAGTACGAGGACGATTATGCCCCTGATCCAGCTGCCTGAGAGAATGAGTATCGCAGCAGCCGGAATGTATATCAGATAGGGTCCGACGATCGGTATAAGCGACAGGATAGCCATCACGGCTCCCCAGAAAATCGGGGAGGGCAGTCCTGTGACCCAGAATATGATGCCCCCCAGAATACCCTGTACGGCAGCAACCAGGACACCACCGTAGATCGATGCTTCGATGACCTCCCTGAGCCGCGTCGTGAGACTCTGCTTGAGATCGTCCGACATCGGCAAGATCTCCTTAAGCCTTATCATCAGCCGGTCGCCGTCCCGGAAGAAGAAGAACATCGAAAGCACGGCCAGGGCGAATGACACGACGGCTGCGGAGAAGTTGCCGACGAAGTTTGAAACCTGCTGCACTATGTAGGAAGTGAGACGCTGCATGTTTGCGGTTATCACCGACTCTATGTCCAGATTTGAAGCGTCTACGTACGGGGCAAGGAACTCCTTGAGTCTCTCATTCCACCCGTAGGTGCGTGGTTTCAGGACGAAATCGAGCTGCCCTGCGTCGACCGCCGCCTTGAACTTGGGGAGACCGTCGGTCACCTCACCGATCAGACCGACCGTGAGGAAGACCGCCGGGATTATTATCACGGCAACCACGATCATGCACATCACAACTGCCCGGACATTGTTCCTTCTCATCTTCCGGATGAACAAGGCATTCAGCGGATAGAAAACGCCGGCAAGTACCGCACCCCAGATAATCGACGCGAGAAAAGGTCTGAAGATGGCGTAGAAGAGGTAGCAAGCTATCAGGATAAGGCCGATGAATATTGCCAGTGCTATGTGTTCTCTTCGCATATGCCCCAACCCTTCACGCGCCAAGCCTACATTTTGCAGATCATGTTTTCAAGAAGAACCTGCCATGTCGTAATACCGCTTCCGGGATATTGACCTTGTCTGCCAGTACCCGATCGTCTATTATCTCCCTTGCGCAAAGAGGAGGGCTCAAGTGCTACGCATCGCACTGGCTCAGGTTAACCTCACAGTCGGTGATATCAAGGGCAATACGGCCAAGATACTCAAGTGGATCGACAAGGCCCGCAGGCAGAATGCCGACCTGATCGCTTTCCCTGAGCTTGCGATCTCCGGCTATCCTCCCGAGGATCTACTTCTCAGGCGAAGATTTCTCGAAGACTGCCGCGGTGCCGTGGACAAGATCGCCAAAAGCCTCAAACAAACGGCGGTGGTTGTGGGCTTTCCGAGTCATGCCGGTTCGGTACACAACTCGGCTGCAGTGCTTTCCGGAGGCAAGGTCGTGGCGGTCTGCAACAAGATCCACCTGCCCAACTACGGTGTGTTTGATGAGAAGCGTTACTTCACACCCGGGAGGACTGCGCTCGTACTGGTGGCAGCAGATGCGCGCGTGGGGGTCAGCATCTGTGAGGACATCTGGCGGGAGGACGTCTCAGTTACGCAGGTTAGGGTGGGCCGTGCCCATGTCATACTCAACATCTCCTCTTCCCCGTATCATGCCGGCAAGGGCAATGAGCGGGAGGAACTCCTCAAACGAAGAGCGCTCGCCAACGACGCCTACGTGGCATATGTGAATATGGTCGGGGGCCAGGACGAACTCGTCTTTGACGGGCACAGTCTTGTGATCGGCCCTGACGGAACGACCATCGCAAGGGGAAAGCAGTTCCGCGAGGATCTCATCGTTGCCGACATTGACGTCGCCATCGTCAAGCAACGCGTGACACTGGCTGCCCGGAGGGGTTTCAAACGTATTGCGGTCGAGACGGCCGATCTCGGGATTGAGCCGTCTGCGCGCAAGACGAAGATAGCGCCGCGTGTGGGAAAACTGATGCCTGCACTTCAGGAGATCTACACCGCCATCGTGATGGGTACGCGTGACTATGTGAAGAAGAACGGCTTCACGAAGGTGGTTGTGGGGTTGAGCGGCGGAATAGACTCCGCACTTGTTGCGACAATTGCGGTCGATGCTCTGGGTAAGAACGGGGTGGTCGGAGTGGCCATGCCCTCACGCTACTCTTCGAAGGGAAGCGTTCGTGACGCGACGAAACTAGCCCGGAACCTGGGTATCAAGCTCATCAAGGTCGGCATCGAGGACGTATTCAAGGCCTATACCAGGTCTCTCAAGCGTGTCTTCAAGAAATCAGCCCACGACATCGCCGAAGAAAACATACAGGCCAG
This sequence comes from Candidatus Eiseniibacteriota bacterium, assembly GCA_043810925.1. GTDB lineage: Bacteria > Arandabacterota > Arandabacteria > Arandabacterales > Arandabacteraceae > Arandabacterum. The sequence goes on along the minus strand of JBDRNT010000074.1, from coordinate 5,133 downwards.
AATACGAGGCAATATCCTGATGGCGCTTTCGAACAAGTTTGGCTGGCTGGTGCTTACCACGGGGAACAAGAGCGAACTCGCCGTCGGTTACTGCACGCTCTACGGTGATCTTGCGGGGGGCTTTGCGATTCTTAAGGATGTGCCCAAGACGCTTGTTTATGCTCTTGCACGCTACAGAAACTCAAAGGGTAAGCCTGTGATCCCTGATGCGACAATAAGCAAGGCTCCGTCTGCGGAGCTTCGGCCTGACCAGAAGGATGAAGACACACTGCCGCCGTATGACACGCTTGATCCTGTGCTCACCATGTATGTAGTGGAAGATAGAGACATTGACGAGATCGGGCGCGCCGGTTACCCCAAGGCGCTTGTGCGCAGTATCGCAAAGATGGTGGACGGCAACGAATACAAGAGAAGGCAGGGGCCACCCGGTATCAAGATCACCCCAAAGGCATTCGGCAGGGACCGGCGAATGCCCATCACCAACCACTATCGTTAGCCTCCTGCCGGCCGGGCCCTCACCGCGTTTGGCCGGGAAGTTGCACCACGCTGCGTCGGGTCTCCACACCCGGTGCCGGAGCCAGGAAGTCGCGCCACGGATCTTCGGGTCTCCGTGCCCGACGAATCGATGGAATGGAGGGATCATCTAGTATATGATAAGGTCAGAGGGTTATGATGACTGAGAAAAGCAACAAGCCCCCACAGGTGGGCGAGGAAGTCGATGTCACGATTCAGTCGATGGCATTCGGCGGCGAGGGTGTGGCCCGGTATGACAACTATGTCATCTTTGTGCCTGATGTTATCCCCGGAGAGAAGGCGCGCCTCAAGATTACGGCGGCGAAGCGCTCCTATGGAAAGGGTGCTCTTGTTCATCTGCTCGAACCGTCCTCCGACAGGATAGAGCCTCCCTGTGCTGTCTACGGTGTCTGCGGCGGGTGCCAGTACCAGCATGTGTCGTACGATAAATCCCTGGAATTCAAGGAACAGCAACTCAAGGATATTTGCCGGCGCATAGGAGGCCTGTCCGTTGATGACCTGTGTGATCCGATTCGCCCCGCACCCGAGCCCTACGGCTACCGCAACGTGATCTCGTTGCATGTAACGAATGGCGAGGAGGGCTGGGGGGTCGGCTACTTTGCTCGTGATAATAAGACCTTTGTTCCTATCTCATCCTGTCCGATCGCCCGAGAGGCAATCAATGAGACGCTTGGTGGCATCGGACGCGTATTGTCGAGCTTTGAGCATTCGGACATGATCAAGGAGATTACGATCAAATACGACGGTGAGCGGGTGCTCTTCAATCCAGTCTATAGGGAACGGTTCCGGCCGAAATCAACTGACAGGCTGTGCTACCGGCATCAAGGTCTTGTTTTCAACTACGGGTTGAGTTCATTTTTCCAGGTCAATCACTCAGTGATACCGGTCTTGATCGATACGGTGAGTGAGGGGCTTGATGGCAAGCCGGACGAGACCCTGTTCGATCTATATGCGGGTGTGGGCCTCTTCTCGATAGCCCTGGCCGGGAGGTTCTCACGGGTCGCTGGAATCGAGCTGGCCCGGGAATCCGTTGAGTGCTTTGAAGAAAACGTCACGGAGAACAAGAGCCACAATACAACCATTGTCCAGGGCCCGGTGGAGCGTGTGTTCAGGTACGCTTATAAGGACTTCAAAGGTGCGGCCAACTCGGTCCTGATGGATCCTCCGCGGGAAGGGCTCAAAAGGGAAGTGATTCAATTCCTGAACAAGAACGTGTTCCGGAAACTGGTTTATGTCTCCTGTGATCCTGCAACTCTGGCCCGGGACTTGAAATCGCTCGAGGCGACCTATTCGATTCGGAAGATCACCCCCGTCGATATGTTCCCTCAGACCAAGCACATCGAGACCGTGACCATCCTCGAGAAGAGTGCTCGGTAACACGGTCACGGTGCTTCCGTATCTTGCGGCTTGACAACGACTTACAGGTATGTTACAATGCCGATCTGAGAGGAAGCACACCCACAATCCCACCAGGGGGGCAGAGATGATAAGAGTTATGATAGGAATCGCCTTGTTAACCATTGTCGTGACCGTATCGGCGCTTTCCATCGCCTTTGCACAGGAACCGCTTCCGACCCGATGGAAGGCTCCTCCCGGCGTTGAACGCCTGCCCCATGAGGTATGGGAATCCACGGGTCCCTTCAAGGTCACTGAGGTCTCGGCCGTCGGGTCCGATACCAAGACCGACGAGGAACGCATAGCGATAATCGTTGATTCTTCCGTTTACATTGATATCTATGTATCCTTGGCCACATACCAGGCGGATCTTGCCACCAAGGGCTACTCGTCGGTCGTATCCATGGTAACCGGTGGTACACCGGAAGACGTGCGAGACTACCTGATCAGCCTCTATACCGAGCCTGACAGCCTGATTGGAACTGTCCTCGTGGGCAGCGTGCCATACATCATCTACGAGATGGAGCAGGACTGGGGTGATGGTCCCGAGTACGAAGACTTCCCCTGTGACCTCTTCTTTATGGATATGGATGGTACCTGGGTGGACGACGGGGCCGGTGGGACTGTCGGGGCCGGCAACGGCAAGTACGATGGCTGGAACGACGCGAATAAGGATCTCGAGATCTGGGCAGGTCGGCTGTATGTCGAGATCCTCCCCCAGTATGGGACCCCGTCGGCGGTGCTCAACACCTACTTCACCAAGAACCACCTCTACCGGACCGGACAGCTGGTTCCGGAGAATCCTCCCGCCCGGGGACTGATCTATGTAGACGATGACTGGGGATCCATGGTGGAGGGCTACCACGGTGATCGCGACTGTGCGGAGCGAGTGTATGACGACGTCCTGGCCGTTTATGATGACTATGGTCACGGCAATAACACCACGGCCCTCGACTACATAAACAACCATATGACAGCCGATTACCAGTTGATCATGCTGCGCTCCCACGGCTGGCCCGGAGGACATGGGTTCTACCAGGATTCCATGACCGTGTTTGACTATGTCTATAACAGCGACTACCGTGACTTCCCGCCTGATGGCCTCTTCTATTCTCTCTTTGTGTGCTCGGGGTGCGACTACACCGCTCAATACGGCACGTACGACAGCTACCTCGGGGGCACAATTGCCTTCAACCAACCCTACGGGCTAGTCGCATGGGGATCGGCAAAGACCGGCGGCATGTGGAACGATTGGCCTTTCTACAACCAGCTGGGTAATGGCGAACTCCTCGGCAAGGCGTTTATTAAGTGGTTCAACAACTCGCACGCTCTCTATCCCAGCTATGCGCCGCCCTGGTGGTACGGGATGGTCATGACAGGGGATCCCGCTCTGAAGCCCAACGCCGACTACTTCCCTCCGGCAATCCCGGAGGATCTGGTGGCGGGGCCTGGTACGAGCAGCATCGACCTTACATGGTCGCCCAACACGGAGCCTGACCTCGGCAGCTACAACATTTACCGGGACGTGGACGGCATGGTACCTGAGTACCTGGCCTCCGTAACCGCACCCTCGACGAGCTACCAGGACTTCGCGGTGGGTAACGATACGACTTACGTCTACTGGGTGACCTCAGTCGATACTCTAAATAACGAAAGCGACTACTCCGTGCCTGACTCGTGTACGTACTCGGACGTGGGGGCGGTCGCCGGCGGGCACCTTGAGCCGCGTAAGCGCTTCGTCAAGAACAACCCCAATCCCTTCAGCCAGTCCACGGTGATCTCCTTCTCGCTGGCTCAAGAGGGCCGGGCCCGACTTTCGATCTACGATGTATCCGGCCGGCGCGTATGCACCTTGGTAGACGGCAGCGTCGGGCGCGGTGTTCACAGAGCCGTCTGGGATGGAAGAGACGATAGGGGACAGCGTACAGGGATGGGTATCTACCTGTGCTGTCTCGAAGATGCTGACGGTTCGAGGCTGACCAGGAAGATCATGCTCCTTGAGTAGGCATGAACAAGCCAGGTTCCGGACTGCGATAGAAAACTCTATAGGTTACTGATCCATCTCCTCCTGCGCTTCTTTCGGTGCGAGAGAGAAACCGAACCAGTTCAGCTCTACGTTACGCAGGTAGAACATCTCGAATTCCTTCTCCTTCTCACCCGCGTACATCTTCTCAAGCATCGGCATTGAGGCAATGACCTCCCGCTTCATCTCGATGTCGTCTACAAAGACAACCTCACCGAGAACTCTCAGAGTGGTATACGTTGTCGGGTCCATTGTGACCCACTCGGCGAGTAGATTGTCCTTGAGCTGGACGAAGACCGCCCTGGTGTTCGACGTCCCGAAATACAGGGTATCGCCCTCGGTCTTCAAGATGCTGAATGCCCTCACCCTGGGTTTGCCGTTATCCACGGTTGCCAGGAAGCCAAGTGGGTTCTTTTCTATGAACTCAAGTGCAGCTTCCATATCATGCTTGAAGTCAGGCGGCGGAGCCGTGGCCATTGTCACCGCATCGGCCTTCGCGGGTTTCTCCGATTGCTCCTTGTCCTCCGTGTAGGCCGGATTCTGCGTCATCAGAGTGACCAATGCGACAACCGCCAGCAAAAAGACAACTATACCTGTGTATCTTCTCTTCATGACCAGTTCCTCCTTTGTTTGATTACCGGGAAGTCAGTATAGCATGCCTCAGTTTCTTGCACAATGGCTGGTTACCACCCCATTCTTACCTTGCCTGCATGGTGGTCGGGTCGCGAGTTGGTAGCGGGGGCCCGATATGAACACCAAAAGACTCATTTCCCACCCATAGATGTCATCGACATCCAGTTCGAATACCAGGGTAGCGCGCTTGTACCAGTAGGGGCGTAATACCCTGGGAATCAATCGGTTAGGATATTTCTCTTCTGATTTGCAACTGGGAGGTGGATGGGATGATGACGACGAAAACGCAAGTCAGCAAATCCAAGAATGGCCGGCGCAGCCTGGCAGAGAAGCGGAACGAGCACTTCGCCAAGTTCATGCACGCACTGTGGGACCTGGGCTTGGTCCAGACCTATTTGAAGAGACGACGTGATGTTCTCGTGCTACTGGCAATGCTGAGATATGCGGACTTCGACACGGGCGAGTGCGCTGTATTCATACCGAGGATAATGCGGGACACGGGCATCAGGCATGCGAACCAGGTTGTCCGGTGCATGGACAGGATCGAG
>JBDRNT010000073.1:0-4327 GCA_043810925.1 Candidatus Eiseniibacteriota bacterium | reverse complement strand
CGACTGGCCTTACCGTAGGGGCGGAATCGACACTAAAACAGTGGAGAGCTGACAATGAAGATTAACACAAAGCTACTGCTTGCCTTTCTGCTCATAGCTTTGATTCCCCTTGGGATAATCAGCATACTCTTTTACTTCAATGCCGAAGATGTTCTCACTCGTGGGGCTTTGAGTCATCTCGAGTCTGTCGCTGCAATCCAGCGCACCAGAGTTGAAAGCATCGTGGAACAGAACCTGGAGAGGTTAAACCTTGTTTCAAGCAGGACACAACTGCGTCTCAGCCTGGACAGCTTCATCAGAAACCCGAATGCTGTGGACCGGGATAAGATAAATCAGATACTGCTCGATGCCCGGTCTTCGGTAAGCAGCTTCCAGGACATCTCCGTTCTGACCCTGGATGGAAAAGTGATAGCTTCTACGGGCGCAGCCAAAATCGGCAGTGCTCACTCTAATGACGAGGTATTCATCAGGGGGCAGGCAGAAAATACCGCCGACGTTCTGTTCCTGAACGAGAACCACAGCCTGGGAGTATACCTGTCTGGCCCGCTGTCTCTGGAGGGGAAACTCTTGGGGGTCGTAGTGATTGAGTGCCTGGCTGATAATATTGTCTCATCGGTCACGGACTATGCGGGACTGGGAGCAACGGGGGAAACTCTGTTAGCCCGGAAAAACGAGAATGGAGATGCCCTGTTTCTGACACCGACCAGGTTCGACAAGAATGCCGCACTCAGCAGGACTGTGCTCAAAGAGGAGCTGGATTCCCCTACCATACAGGCCCTGTTGAAGAATGAGAAGCTGTTTACCGACACTGTAGACTACCGGGGCGAGCCAGTCCTGGCAGCTACCGAGTACATTGCCAAGACAGGCTGGGGACTCGTGACCAAGACAGATAAGGCTGAAGCGCTTGCGCCGGTAACCCGCCTGCAAAACGCCTCATTTACCATCGTTCTCCTCTCCCTGGCGCTTGTTCTTCTGGTCTCCCTGTTCCTGGCACGAACTATCACCCGGCCGATCGTTAGGCTGGCACATATGGCAACCAGGGTGAGTGAAGGCGACCTTGCCACAAGAGCAGAAGTAACATCAAGGGATGAAATCGGTATCCTGGCGCGGGCTTGCAACCAAATGAAAGATAGTCTCTTTACGGCCAATTCCGAGCTCGAGCGAGCGCTGGACGAGCGCAGACAGGCTGAGGAAAAATACTCAACCCTCGTGGAGAAGGGAAACGACGGGATCATCATCATTCAAGATGGTCTAGTAAGATTCGCCAATTCAAGGATGGTGGAAATGACCGGCTTCTCGCTGGACGAGGCAATCGGCAGACCTTTCATTGATTTCGTTGTGCCAGAATACAGGAAGTCGGTAGTCGAGCATTATCAAAGGCGGATTTCGGGACAGAAAGTGCCAAACAACTACGAAATAGAGATACTTGCCAAAGACGGCAGGCGAATACCCGTTGAAATAAATGCCAACACCATTGAATTTGAGGGAAGACCGGCTGACATGGCCATAGTCCGCGATATCACTGAGCGCAAGCTGGCCGATAAGGAAACCAGGGAACTCCAGGAGTATCTCCAGCTCCAGATAAAGCGAATGCCGATCGGGTTGATTGTCTGGGATACAGAATTTCGCGTGCAGACATGGAATCCCGCCGCTGAGAAAATATTTGGCTTCACGGCGGGAGAAGCAGCGGGTAAGCATCCCTACGACATTATAGTGCCAAAGGAGGCCCAACCTGACGTGGACAATATCTGGCGCCGCCTGCTCGAGGGGGATGAAACAGCGCACAGCGCGAACGAAAATACGACCAGGGACGGCCGCACCATCCTTTGCGAGTGGACAAACACTCCGCTGAAAAAGGCCGACGGCACTCTAGTCGGTGTTCTTTCAATGGTCCAGGATATCACTGAGCGCAAGCAAGCCGAAGACGCACTGCGGCAGAGTGAAGAGCGTTATCGCGACCTGTTTGATAATGCCAATGACCTGATACAGAGTGTCACGCCCGATGGCCGCCTTTTGTATGTGAACAAGGCCTGGCGGAAGGCGCTGGGATACAGCCAGGAAGAGATCGGCAAGTTGAAGATGAGGGACATCATCCATCCCGATTCCATGAACCACTGCATGGAGACTTTCCAGAAGGTGATGTCGGGCCAACCTGTAAAAAACATCGAGGCTGTCTTTGTCGCCAAAGATGGGAGTGTAATTAATGTTGAGGGGAATGCCCACTGCAGGTTTGCCGACGGTAAGCCAGTTAGCACCCAGGGCATCTTCCGCGACGTCACCGACCGCAAGAGGGCAGAAGAGCGCATCATCCACTTGAATTCCGTGTTGCGGGCGCTGAGAGACATCAATCAGCTTATCACGCGGGAGTCATCGGATAGAGAGCGCCTGATTCGAGAGAGCTGTGACATACTGGTCGGTGCTCGTGGGTATGAGAAAGCATGGATACTCCTGGTGGATGAGGACAGAAACCCCGTGTCCGTGGCCGCAGCCGGCCTGGGAGACGAGTCCTCAGTCTTCCTGGAGCAGATGAGGTCTGGGAAATACCCCAAGTGCGTCAAAGAATTGTGGACTAAAGACAATCCATTTCTGGCCTATGACCGTCCTGGGAGCCGGCATAAGGGATGTATCCTTGCCGGCATACACCGCAGCCGGGGCGTCTACAGGTGCAAATTGGAGTACGGGGACAAGGTCTACGGCATGCTGGGTGTCACCATCCAGTCTGACATGGTTGCGGATCAGGAAGAGCAGGGCCTGTTCCTGGAGCTGTGCGGTGATATCTCCTATGCACTGGCCGCTATTGAGAGGGAGGAGGATCGCCGGCGACTTGATCAGGAACTGAGGGAAAGCGGGGCCAGCCTCCTTCAGGCTCAACAGATCGCCCACCTGGGAAGCTGGGATTGGGACGTAGTGAAAAATGAGACCTCCTACTCTGATGAGCTCCACCGCATCTTTGGTCGACATGTACAGAACTTCGAAGCATTCATAGATGCCGTCCATCCCGACGATAGAGAATCTGTTGAAAAATCGGTTCACGAAGCCTTATGGGAGAATAAACCCTACGACATTGAGTACCGCATCGTCTTACCCGATGATTCAGAGCGTGCTGTTCGCGCACAGGCCGAGGTCACTCTCGATAACAACGGCAGGCCGATTCGGATAATCGGCACCGTGCATGATATTACCGAGCGCAAGAAGATGGAAGAGCAGCTGGTAACAACCGACCGCCTGGCCTCGATTGGCGAGCTGGCCTCGGGTATCGCCCACGAGCTCAACAATCCCCTGACCGGTGTTATCGGCCTGTCTCAGCTAATTCTTGATAAGAAAGGTGTATCCGGCGAGATAAAGGAAGACCTGGAAATGGTAAACAGCGAAGCGCAGCGGGCTGCCCGGGTGGTAAAGGGGCTCCTGACCTTCGCGCGGAAGCACCCGGCGGCAAAACAGCCGGAAAATGTAAACATTCTAATCGAGAAAGTCCTGGAGCTGCGTGCCTATGAGCAGAAGGTAAGCAACATCGAGGTGCAGACTCATTTTGCTCCGGACCTGCCCGAAGTCATGGCTGACTATTTTCAGCTGCAGCAGGTGTTCTTAACCATAATCATAAATGCCGAGCATTTCATGACCGAGGCCCACCACAAAGGCACCTTGACTATCACAACGAAAAGCGTGGGGGGCATGCTTCGAGCCTCATTTGCCGATGACGGCCCCGGGATTTCTGAAGAGCATATGAGGACTCTTTTTAACCCCTTCTTCACCACGAAGGAAGTGGGCAAGGGGACCGGGCTCGGCCTCAGCATCTGCCATGGGATAGTGGCTGACCATGGGGGCAAGATATACGCGGAAAGCAAGCCAGGCAAGGGAGCTACCTTTATTGTGGAGCTACCCGTCGCCAGCTAATTAAAGGAGGCGAGGGCGATGGCCAAAGCGAAAGCCAGGAGAAGAGCCCTGGTGGTCGAGGACGAGCCGACGATCAACCGGATATGTTTAAGGGTCCTTAACCGTGAAGGCTTTGAAGTGGATGTCACCTTCAACGGGCAGGCAGCCGAAGAGAAGCTGAAGGAAAGAGAGGACTACGACCTGGTCCTCGTCGACATCAGGACGCCGATAATGAATGGCAAGGAGCTGTATCAGCACATGAAAGACAATCACCCGAAGGTGGCCGGGAGGGTCATCTTCACTAGCGGCGACGTGATGGCCGGGAACACCGGAAGATTTCTCGAAGAAAGCGGCAGGCCATTCTTGCCGAAACCGTTTACGCCGGACGAGCTCGCAAAGATCGTGAAGGAAAGCTTGAGGCAGATGGAAAGATGAGCAAGCGACAGGCCACCAT
>JBDRNT010000072.1:0-66748 GCA_043810925.1 Candidatus Eiseniibacteriota bacterium | reverse complement strand
CCGAACTGGTATTTCCAGATGATATGGTTGATGGTGACAAAACCTGTCTCATCAAGGGCATTCAGAATGTCTCTTAAGTTGTTCCATCCGGAGAAGACGTACATGCTGCCCGAGTCCTTAAGGAGCCGGTGAACGCCGCGCATCCAGCGGCGTGTGAAGGCATAGTACTCATGTTGCGGGATCTCATTGTAGCCTTCGAGCACCCGGGATTCGGTCCTGTTGTAGTTGGCGCGCTTGGCCTTGAAGTCGATCGCAAACGGGGGGTCGGTCACGACGAGATCGATGGTCTCATCATCGAGCAGTTTCATCCCGTCGATGCAATCCATATTGTGGATGCTGTCGAAGGCCAGTTGTTTCATGGTGCCCCGTTTCGTTGCCGTCACATGTGAGGGTATGCATACGGCCTGCCGGTTTCAAGGAGAATTGTGGAATTCCAGAATTCAAAGCCTGACCCCAGTTTTGCTTGACTTGGGGAGGGGCCGGGGCATAAAGTCAGGGTGTGAACCGAGAAAACAGGGGATTGCCGGGAGAGCACCTTACACTGAGGTATGGAAAAGGGGAGATTCCTGTCGATCTTAAGGGGTTTCTCAGGGTCAAAGCCCTTTCCCCCCACAAGAGCGAACCCATCACGGACCTTGACTCCCGTATCAGGCAGGCGCTCGGAAATCCTGTCGGGGCGGCGCCGCTGAAGCAAGCGGCAGAGGGTGCGAAAAGTGTTGTGCTCTCGATCCCGGACCGGACACGGCCACGCGTCGCCAAAGACATCCTTCCCGTCGTCGTTGATGAACTGCTAGCCGCCGGCGTCACATATGACATGATGAGTTTTTTCGTGGCAACGGGTACCCATGGGAAGCACAGCGAGGAGGACCTGACAAGCCTGGTAGGTGATGACCTTGCCGGCAAGATCGCGATCCACCAGAACATGGCCCGCGAGGCGGGCGCCTTTGAGTGTATGGGTGTCACCTCAAGGGGCACGGCCGTAAACATAAACAAGCGTGTGGTCGGGGCTGATCTCAATGTGATTATCGGGACGGTTGCGTCCCACTACTTCGCAGGCTGGGGTGGTGGGAGAAAGATGATCCTGCCGGGATCGAGTTCGCTTGAAACCGCATGGTCCAACCACAGGTTGACGCTGACCGAGGACGGCGAGCTCAATCCGATGTGCCGGAGCGGACTCCTCAAGGGGAACCCTGTGCATGAGGACATGGCCGAGGCGGCCGGGTTTCTTAAGAACACCTTTCTCATAAACATCATACTTGATGGCTGGGCGAGTGTTGTGGACATCAATGCGGGAGCCGTCATCGATTCGCACCTCGCGGCCACGGCCCGCGCGAAGAAGCTCCTTGAGGTGCCGATCGGGGAAAGATGCGATCTTGCCGTCCTGAGCTCGGGAGGCTACCCGCTCGACATGGACTTCATCCAGAGCCACAAGTCAATAGATCATGCTATAGAAAGCGTTCGCGACGGCGGCGTGATGATCGTGCTGGCCGAGTGCTCGAGCGGTGCGGGGTCGGAAACGTTCCTGCCCTGGTTTGATCTCAAGGACCAGAGGGCGGTCTCCGCCAGACTGCTTGAACAGTATGAGCTCAACGGCCACACGGCGCTGTCGCTCATGAAAAAGCTTGAGCGGGTGAGAATCGTATTCGTGTCCTCGCTTGCGAAGGAGATCGTGGAACGCATGGGGATGATACCCGCCGAGGGTCTCGATCAAGCACTGGAAGCGGCGGTGTCTCTCATAGGGGAGAACGTTCTCACCTATGTCTTCCCGTGTGCCTGGGGAATCTTGCCTGTAATGTAAGGTCTTAGCATGCGACAACCGGCGGTCGTACTCTCTTTGCTCATACTTGTTGCGGGCTGCGCGATGAAACCGGCGCCGCTTTACCGCGACCAGACATCGTCGCTTGAGGCACAACTGCCTCGCATAAGCCGCGACGATCTCTTGAATGAACTCAGCCTGTATCATGGCATAAGGTACCAGGAGGGTGGAAACAGCCTTTCGGGTATGGATTGCTCGGGGCTCGTGCATTCAGTCTTCGCTGCGCTGGGGGTGGCCCTGCCACGGACCGCCGCAGAGCAGTTCGCTCGTGGGATACCGCTTGGAAGGAACGACGTCAGGACCGGCGATCTGGTCTTCTTCGGCTCGGGAAGGTATCCCGGGCATGTGGGCGTAGCGATGTCCAACAGGGAGATGATGCACGCATCATCGTCCAGGGGAGTTGTGCTGGATGAGATCGATGCATTCGCGAAGACATCTGATCTTGTCGGCGTAAGACGCATTGTCAGGCTCGAGTAGGGGGCTCATCCATGAGATTTCTCGTAGTCGGTTCGGGAGGCAGAGAGCACGCCCTAGGCTGGAAGATCGCTGAGGAAAGACGAGACGATGAGATCTACTTCCTGCCTGGTAACGGCGGTACCTCTGAGATCGGAAAGAACGTCGATATCGCGCCTACGGACTTCGATAGAGTCTTGAGTTTTGCCGCCGATGTCTCGCCTGATCTGGTGATCGTCGGTCCTGAGGATCCTCTGGCTCTGGGGATCGTCGACAAGCTGGAGGAGGCGGGGCTCACCGTCTTCGGTCCGACAGCCCAGGGAGCAAGGATCGAAGCCAGCAAAGCCTTCGCCAAAGAATTGATGACCAGGTACTCGATACCCACGGCGCCCTTCAGGGTATTCACCTCTGAACCGGAAGCCCACCGCTACATCGATAAATCCTCGAAACGTCTTGTGATCAAGGCCGACGGTCTTGCCCGGGGAAAGGGTGCGATTATCCCCGCAGACAGCGAGGAGGCCCACTCGGCAGTCGAGATGATCATGGGGAAGAAGACATTCGGTGATGCCGGAGACACGGTCGTGATAGAGGAACGTTTGACCGGGGAAGAGGCATCGGTACTCGCCGTCACCGACGGAGAGCATTACGTCATACTGCCCCCGTCGCAGGACCACAAACCGATTCACGACCGCGACCATGGGCCCAACACCGGGGGCATGGGTGCATACTGCCCCGCCCCCGTGGTGGATCGGGAAGCGCTCGACTACATTGAGAACAACATAATAAGAAGGGTGCTCAGGGGGCTTGAGAAGGAAGGTATAACCTACAGAGGTGTGATCTATGCCGGGCTCATGCTCAATGATGAGGGCATTTTTGTTATAGAGTTCAATGCCCGGTTCGGCGATCCGGAGATCCAGTCGATACTGCCGGCAATCGACATAAATCTCAGCGATCTGCTTCTCAGGGCCTCGCAGGGGAGACTCGAACGGACGGAGTGCGTGACGGCCTCCCGCTGGGCCGTGAGTGTCGTGATGGCCTCCGGCGGATACCCGGGGAGTTATGCCACGGGCAAAGAGATAACAGGACTTGGTGAAGCCCTGTCGCGCGAAGACGTGGTCGTGTTCCATGCAGGTACGAACCGGCAGGATGACGGGGGCCTCATCACATCGGGCGGCCGCGTGCTCGCAGTCACGGGTAGCGGCAGTACACTGAGGGAAGCCAGACGTAAGACCTATCATGCATGCAGGGCGGTCAACTTTGAGGGAGCGCACATGCGCAGTGATATCGGGCTCAAGGGACTCAGGAGACTGGAGAAGGCGGGGGTGATCGAGTGCTGAGCAAGGTTGAGGTCGCCGTTGTGATGGGCAGCAAGTCCGATCTTCCCGTGATGGAACGGACGTGCGCAACGCTCGATCGCTTCGGCATAGGCTACACCACTCACGTTGTGTCGGCGCATCGCAATCCTCGGAAGACGCGGGATCTTGCCAGGTCCGCAGTCAGACGGGGCATAAAGGTGATCATCGCAGGGGCCGGCATGGCCGCGCACCTGCCCGGCGTGATCGCAGCCGAGACCACGCTGCCGGTAATCGGCGTGCCGCTTGAAGGATCCGCGTTGAAGGGTACCGATGCGCTCTACTCGATCGTACAGATGCCTTCGGGTGTTCCTGTCGCTACCATGGCGATAGGTGCGGCCGGCGCACACAATGCCGCGATCCTCGCGGCAGAGATACTTGCGCTCGGAAACCCGGTCATAAAGAGGAAACTCAGGGCCTACAAGCGGGCCCTGGCAAAATAGTCACCGAAGCAAGCGGGTGCACGAAATGTTGCTTGAACGCATCTTCCAGCTCAGCCGGAACCAAACGACCGTCAAGACGGAGATAGTTGCCGGACTTGCCACCTTTATGACCATGGCCTACGTGATTTTCGTTCACCCCGCGATCCTGGCGCATGCGGGTATGCCGTTTGATGCAGTGCTCTTCGCGACTTGCGTGTCTGCGGCGGTGGCCACGCTTATAATGGCGCTGGCTGCGAACTACCCGTTCGCGCTGGCCCCGGGCATGGGTATCAATCTCTATTTCACCTATACGGCCGTGCCGTTTATCGCAAGTACGCTTGGTGTGGAGGATGCATGGAAGGTCGCGCTCGGTGCCGTCTTTCTCTCCGGGTGCATATTCGTCGTGCTAACGCTCTCACGAATCCGGTCGGTGATAATAAACGCCGTACCCGATGCTATCAAAATCGGCATCGCAGCGGGGATCGGCATCTTCATTGCCATGATAGGTCTGCAGAACGCAGGAGTCGTGGTGCGCGGTGAGATGACGTTCGTCACTCTGGGCGATCTCACCGCACCGCTTACCCTGCTTTCGTTTTTCGGGCTTATTTTTACGGGTGTGCTGATGGCGCGGAAGGTCAAGGGCGCCATCCTCTTCGGTATCATTGTGACCACGCTGGTCGGGATCGCTTTGAGACTTGTCGACGTGCCGGATAAGCTCGTGAGTATTCCGGATTTCAGACCGACCTTCTTCGCGCTCGATATCAGGGGCGCACTCAAGATGGGCCTGCTCAATATCGTCTTTGTTTTCCTCTTCATAGATCTCTTCGACACCATGGGAACGCTTGTAGGTATCGGCCAGCGGGGCGGTTTCATGGTGGACGGCAAACTTCCGAGGGCCGACCGTGCGCTCCTAGCCGACGCGGGCGGTACGATTATCGGCTCGGTGCTCGGCACATCGACGGTCACAACCTACATCGAGAGCGCGGCCGGAATCAGCGAAGGAGGTAGAACCGGTCTTACCGGCGTCGTCGTTGCGATACTGTTTCTCGCCTGCATCGTGATCGCCCCGGCTGCCGCGATAGTGCCCGCAGCGGCGACGGCACCCGCACTGATCATCGTCGGGAGCCTGATGATGGGCATCGTTGGGAAGGTCAGGTGGGACGCCGCCGATGAGGCGATACCTGCGTTTCTTACGATAATAGCGGTGCCCCTGACTTACAGTATCGCCAACGGTCTGGCAATCGGTTTCATCAGCTATCCTTTGATAAAAGCATTTTCAGGTCGCTGGAAGGACGTGAGTATCGTAGTATATGTACTGGCGGGTCTCTTCATTCTGAGATTCGCCATGCTGAGCTTCTAAGAGGTTGGCCGCATGAAAACGAAAGTCGTCGCCATAACAAGACAGATGCCCGAATGGGAATCGGTGAAGGTCGCCGCCGACACGATCGATAGAGGCGGCATCGTCTGCTTTCCCACTGATACGACATATGGCTTCGCGGCAAGCATATACTCGCCACAGGCGATCGAACGGCTCCGTGCTATCAAGGTCAGGGACCCGCAGGATCCGTTTGTGATAATCGTGCCGGACCTGGGTGTTGTTTCGGAGCTCGCATCACCGATAAGCGCGAAACACCGAAGACTGATGGAGGAGTACTGGCCGGGACCCCTGACCATCGTCTTCGAAGCCTCGGACAGAGTTCCGGAGTGTGTTGCCGGACCCGACGGAAGCGTGGCCTTGAGGATCCCCAATGACGTCCTCACGCAGTCGATACTCAGAGCCTGCGGCATTCCACTTGCTGCACCCAGCGCCAACGTTCGGGGGAAGAGCCCCGCGATGAGTCCGGAGGAGGTGCTCGCCGACTTTGCCGGCAAGATAGACCTGCTTCTTGATGGTGGACCGGTCGAGAGCTCTTTGCCGTCAACCATCGTTAAGGTGCGGCCGCGTGGGTGCAAGATCCTCCGCCAGGGAAGAGTCTTTCTTTAGGAAGGTTCGAGCTTGAAGAAGACGTTTTCGATCCTCTTTGTCTGTACGGGCAATTCGTGCCGGAGTCCGCTTGCCGAGATCATGATGAAGAGCGCGCTACGTGAAGCCGGGCTGAAGAAAGTGTATGTCTCTTCCGCGGGTACCGCGGCTTTTGACGGGGGAAGGGCGTCCGAGGGATCAGTATTTGCAGCGCGGCATCTGGGTTTGTCGCTTGCCGGATTCACGTCCCGGTCGCTTACACAGCGACGTGTGCGGAGGGCCGATCTGATCCTCACCATGGGCCCGGCCCAACGCGATGAGATCACGCAGCGCTGGCCGGACGTATCGGACAGGACGTTTGTGATTTGCGACTACACGAGATCGTCCCGCAGAAGGATCGCCGACCCGGTGGGACATCCACCTGAGGTCTATGTCGAGTGTGCCCGGGAGCTCGGTGATGAGATCATGAAGGTACTACCACGAGTCAAGCGT
The DNA here is from genome assembly GCA_043810925.1 of Candidatus Eiseniibacteriota bacterium. Taxonomy (GTDB): domain Bacteria; phylum Arandabacterota; class Arandabacteria; order Arandabacterales; family Arandabacteraceae; genus Arandabacterum. The sequence continues at coordinate 60,250 of JBDRNT010000072.1, read as the reverse complement.
GCTCTTAAGGCGAGAAGGAGGAAGGGATGAAGATTGCGATGGGAAGTGACCATGCAGGCTTGGAGTTGAAGGAGAAACTCAAGAGTCACTTGACCGGCGCGGGAGTTGAAGTCGATGACTTCGGTACGACCGGAAGCGAGTCCGTTGACTATCCGGACTTCGCATTCAAAGCGGCCGGTGCCGTTGCCTGCGGAGAGTGCGACTACGGCGTACTTGTCTGCTCGACGGGGGTCGGTATGTGTGTTGCCGCGAACAAGGTGAGAGGGGTCCGCGCCGCGCTCGCCTCCGACGTCGATACCGCCGCACAGAGTAGAGCGCACGTGGACTGTAACGTACTCGTACTGGGACAGAAACTCATAGATTCCGGCACCGCCATCGCAGTACTTGACCGGTGGCTCAACACTCCATTCGAGGGTGGTAGACATGGCCGAAGAGTCGGAAAGATCACGGACTTCGAAAACAGCCAGGCAGGCTGATCGCCCGAGCTGGGATCAGTACTTTCTCTCGATCGCCGCAAAGGTGAGAGAGAGGTCGACATGTCTTAGAAGACAGGTCGGAGCGATCGTTGTAAAAGACAAGCGAATCCTCACCACCGGATATAACGGAGCTCCCAGAGGATTGAAGCATTGCTCGGAGATGGGTTGTCTGAGAGAGAGGGAGAGGGTCCCGGCCGGAGAGCGGCACGAGCTCTGCAGAGGCATCCATGCGGAACAGAATGCGATCGTTCAGGCAGCTGCGTTCGGTGTCAGCATCAAGGACTCGACCCTCTATTGCACGCACTTTCCATGCGTGCTCTGTGCCAAGATGATCATCAATTCAGGGATACGCAGACTGGTCGTCGAGGAGCAGTATCCGGACGATCTCTCGGCGGTCATGCTCAAAGAAGCCGATGTTGATGTTTGTTCAACGGATTTGAGAGATTTTGAGGGTTTTTGAGATAAATATGTGCGAATTCGCCTCTTCGGTACTCACCTAATCCCCACTTCTGAGACCACCTGCAAAAAGACTTGACAGCCCCATATCTTGGGTGTACATTGCATGCAGACCCTACATATTGGAGTATTCGGCATGAAATGTCCGTCCTGTGGCTACGAAGAAGACAAGGTAATCGACTCCAGATCCACCAAAGACGGTACTGTGACCCGAAGAAGGAGGGAGTGTCTTGAATGTGGGCACAGGTACACGACTTACGAGTATATCGAACCGGGTCAGATGATTGTGGTCAAAAAGGACGGACGCCGACAGGAATTCGACCGGCGCAGGATCCTCGAGGGGATCCTGAAGGCCTGTGAGAAGCGAGCGATCCCGAGACAGCGAATAGAGGAGGTTACAGATGCAATCGTCTCGGAGCTCCAGACAGAATTCAGGTCGGAAATCGCATCCTCCGAGATAGGCGAACGGGTGATGAAGCATCTCCGGGAATTGGATGAAGTGGCTTACGTGAGGTTTGCATCAGTCTACCGACACTTCGAAGACGTAACCGAATTTATGCAGGAGCTGAGAACCCTCGTAAAAGACGCAAAGACTGCACGGCAATCTACCTGACATGGAGGTTCGCGATGGAGCCCGTCAAAACACCTCTAAGTGATGATGGAATGGACACACATACAACTGAAAAAGAGATTGACACCCCCCGAACGAACGATATCGATACGCTGACCGCGAACAGTGATGATGTGCAGAGGCTGCATCGCAAGCTGGCTTCGAGGATGTTTCATCTGGTGAGAAAACGGGATGGGCAGATTGTCAAGTTCGACTGGGAGAACATAACCATAGCGATCTTTAAGGCCGCCCAGTCGGTCGGCGGGACCAAGAGGGAGATCGCCGAGCAACTCGCCGATGATGTCGTGCTCAATCTGTTTGCAAATCGAGGTTCGACACTCCCCGGAGTAGAAGAGATTCAAGACACAATCGAAAAGGTGCTTATAGAAAACGGCCACGCCAGGACGGCGAAAGCATTCATACTTTATAGACATGAACGATCGAAGCGCAGGGGCGCGCCCAAGACCAGGCCCGAGGTGGACGCCGCCACCAAGGACAGGCCGGCGGGAATCGATCCGACTGAGCTGGCCCTGTTTGTGAGGACATCAGGTGCCGAGATCACCCATTGGGACAAGCAGAAGATGGTGCAGGCAATGGTGCGTGAGGCCGGCGTCCCCGAGGCGATTGCAAGGACGGTCAGTGACGAGGTCGAAGAGACCATACTCCACTCAAACGTCAGGGTGCTCACGGTGTCGCTCATAAGAGAGATGGTCAATGCCAAGCTGATTGAACACGGCTTCGAAGATGCGCGCAAGAAACACGCGAGGCTCGGTGTTCCGCTTTATGACGTAGAGAGGATAATAACAAGACGTAACAGGGAGAATGCCAACATACCCCATAATCCCGAAGCGACCAGCATGACACTTGCTGAGTCGATAAACAAGCAGTACGGCCTGCTAAGAGTGTTCTCCGAGGATGTCTCCGATGCCCACGCGAGAGGCGACATCCATCTTCACGATCTCGGATTCATAAACAGACCCTACTGTTCCGGTCAGTCGCTTGAATACGTTAAGAAGTTCGGTCTCAACCTTCCCAATGCCCTGTCGATCGCCAAACCGGCGAAGTACCCGGAGACGCTGCTTGCCCACATGGTCAAGTTTTCGGCAGCTCTGCAGGGTCACTTCGCGGGTGCAATCGGATGGGATGCCGTGAACATCTTCTTCTCGCCTTTCCTGGTGGGCTTAAGCGAGCGGGAAATGAAACAGATGGCCCAGATGCTCGTGTTCGAATACTCCCAGCAGAGTGTCGCGCGGGGGGGCCAGGCCATTTTCAGCGATATCAATATATACTGGGAAGTACCCAAGCACTTCGAAACGGTGGAAGCAATCGGCCCGGGTGGCAAAGCCACGGGCAGGACCTACAGTGATTACACGAAGGAGGCCCAGCGGTTCGCGTGGGCCCTGTTTGATGTCTACAAGGAGGGTGACGGTACGGGGCGGCCGTTCTTCTTCCCAAAACCGCTGGTACACATAACCGAGAAGTTCTTCTCGACACCGGGGCACGACGACTTCCTCAACCATATAAGCGATGTCGCGGCGGAGAAGGGGAACACCTATTTCGTCTTCGACCGCGGGGAAACGGCCAGGATATCTGAATGCTGCAGGCTGTCGTTCAAGCTTGAGAAGGGTGATCTGGAAGATGCCAAGCAACCGTGGAGGATGAGATACTCGGCGCTCCAGAATGTGACCCTGAACCTTCCAAGGGCCGGCATTCTCGCCGCAGGCGACGATAAGAAGCTGTTCTCAATCCTGGATGACTTCTTTGATCTCGCTATCAAGGCGCACATCCAGAAGAAGAACTTCATCATGTCACTCTTGAATCTCAAGGCCAGCGGCCCTCTTGCGCTCTTGACGATGGAGAAAGACGGTGAGCCTTATCTCAGGATGAAGCGCGCAACGTATCTCATAGGTCTACTCGGGCTCAACGAGCTTGTCCAGGCGTTCCGCGGTGAGCAGATCCACGAGACCGACGGTGCTTTCAAGTTCGGACTCAAGGTGGTGGCCTATCTCAATCTCAAGGCCAAGGAGGCGTCGCGGAAATACGGTCTGAGGTTCGTGCTCGAGCAGACGCCGGCTGAGAGCGCGGCGTTCCGGCTGTCCCGGCTTGATCTTGACAGGTACGGTAAGAAGGCCGAGGCGATAGTCAAGGGAGATCTCTCCAAGCACAAAACCTACTACACGAATTCGACGTTCCTCAACGTTTCGGAGCCCATTAACCCCATCGAACGTGTCCGCTTGGAAGGCAAGTACCATGATCTGATCGAGGCGGGGGCGCTGTCGCATGTCTGGATCGCCGACTCGCGACCGTCGAGTGAATCGATCGCCAATTTCGTCGTGAAGACTTTTAAACACACACGCAACGCGCAGATAGCGTTCTCCCCGGAGTTCACCTCGTGTAACGCCTGTGACAAGGTGGCCAGGGGTTTGAGTCAGACGTGCCCGTTCTGCGGTTCAATGGATGTCGACGGTATCACACGTGTAACGGGGTATTTCTCAAAGATCTCTGGTTGGAACGACGGCAAGCGGGCAGAGCTCGCAGACAGGTTCAGAAGCAGCGTATGATCAAAGTCAGCATATTCGGAAACAAAGAGTGTGACGCCTGCAAGGCAGCGATGGAGAAGATAGTGCATTTCTCCGAAAGGTGGGGCAGGGCCGAGGTTACCTTGATTGACTTCGTCGATATGGAGACACCCGACGGCCTGGCGGAGGGTGCATACCGTGATGTGTACGATATTCCCACGGTGATCCTCGAGGATGGGGAAGACGAGGTGGCGAGATGGGTCAAGAAGGTGCCCATGTCACGGGAGTTCAAGCCGTACTTTGTCAAAGAGTCCACAGATGAAGACATTCGAGATAAAGGGATTTGTTGAGACCTCGCTGTGTGACTGGGACGGCTGTCTATCCTCGGTGATCTTTCTTCCGGGCTGTAATTTCAGGTGCCCGTTCTGCCAGAACGGGGATCTCGTGGTGAGACCCGGCGATCTCCTTACCGTCGGGTTCGATCCGGTGGCGGACTTCCTCATGCGGAACTCCAACTGGATCGACGGCGTCGTGATTACCGGTGGTGAGCCGACCCTTCGCTGCGATCTTGACGAACTGGCTGGTGAGATAAAGCACCGAGGCTTCAAAGTCAAACTTGATACCAACGGGACAAGGCCGGCCGTGATCGAGGCGCTTCTTAAGGAAGACCTCGTCGACTATGTGGCGATGGATGTCAAAGCACCTCTTGATGGGCGCTACGAGGCAGCTGCCGGTGTTGAGGTCGATCTTGGAGCTCTCAGGCGTTCCATCGACCTGGTCCGCTCGCTAAAGGATCGCTCCGAATTCAGGACAACACTTGTTCCCGGGCTCGTTGGCGAGGAAGAGGTGGAGCTCATAGCAGAGACGATCCAGGGCGCCGCATCGTACGTTCTCCAGCGGTTTGTCCCCGAGAATTCGCTTGACAATTTGCTCAGACGAGCTCTACCCTACGACGAAAGTTTTGTCTCTCACCTGCTCGACCGGGCGGGAAAACACGTGGGACGTTGCACCTATAGAGGAAAACTGGGAGTCGGGCTCTCCTGAAGCGGGGGGCTTCTTTAATGGCCAAAACGTTCAGGGGTGGAGTTCACCCACACGACAGCAAGGCGGCGACCTCGGGCAAGGGGATTGTGGAGATTCCTGCACCTGAGGAGGTGATTATCCCGCTTTCCCAGCATACAGGTGCGCCCGCCAAGCCCATTGTGGAGAAAGGTGACGAGATCCTGCTAGGGGCCAAGATCGCCGAAGCCGACGGCTTTATATCCGTGCCCGCCCATGCAACGGTTTCCGGTAAGGTCAAGGACATCGGGGAGTACTCACATCCGCTCGGAAGGAAGATGCCCGCAATCGTCCTCGAAAACGACGGGCGTGACGAGTGGGTGGACCTCTCGGGTTGGGCCGACCTCTTGGACGCCCCGCCCCAGAAGATCAGGGAAGCGGTCAAAGATGCCGGGCTTGTGGGGCTCGGTGGTGCGGCCTTTCCTACCCATGTCAAGCTCTCACCCCCCGAGGGGAAGAATATCGACACCGTGATCTTAAACGGCGCGGAGTGTGAGCCCTATCTCACGGCCGATCACCGGCTGATGCTTGAGTATCCCGAGAAGATCATCGCGGGCTTAAGAGTGATGATGGGAGTACTCGGGGCCGACCGCGGCTTCATCGGTATAGAGAGTAATAAGCCTGATGTGATAGCGCTCTTTAAGGAGAAAGTCCTCGGCGAAGACGCTATCGAAGTTTTCGGGCTCAAGGTCAAGTACCCGCAAGGGGCGGAGAAGCAGCTTATAAGTGCACTGACCGGCCGGGAGGTCCCATGCGGAGGTCTCCCCATGGATGTGGGGTGTCTTGTACAGAACGTGGGCACGAGTTTCGCCCTTTATGAGGCACTCAGGTTCGGTCGCCCGCTGGTGGCAAGGGTGCTCACGGTCTCAGGTGGTGCGGCAAAGAACCCGGGAAACTTTCATGTGAGAATAGGGACTCCATTCAGCCATGTGATCTCCGTCTCGGGCGGTGTCACTGATGAGTGCCGGAAGATTCTGATGGGCGGCCCCATGATGGGTATCGCCCAGCAGACCGACGAAGTCCCCGTGATAAAGGGTACATCGGGTATCCTGCTCTTAAGCGAATCCGAGGTCCGTCTGGACGTGCCGGGTCCGTGCTTGAGGTGTGGCCGCTGTGTCGATCACTGCCCGATGGGGCTCGTCCCCAATGAGATTGCCAGATTCGTCGAGAAGGGCCACATAGATCGCGCGGATGAATACGGTGTGCTTGACTGCATGGAATGTGGTGTATGCGCATATGTGTGTCCATCGAAAATAAGGCATGTTCATCTTATGAAATACGGTAAGTCGGAAGTCCTGGCCAGGCGGAAGAAGGCGGTTGGATGAAAGCACCACTTATCCTCACACCTTCACCCCACGTACGCGACGGCATCGATATAAAGGGTGTGATGTACGCCGTCGTGATCTCCCTGGTTCCGGCCGCGGCCGGAGCGGTCTACTTCTTCGGGATGAGAGCACTCGTTATCATGGTGCTTGCGTGCGTTTCAGCGGTTCTCACCGAGGCCGTTTGCCAGAAGGCCACGAAGCGGAAGATCACGGCAGGTGACGGGAGCGCCCTTGTAACCGGCATACTGCTTTCGTTTAACGTCCCCCCGGGTGTGCCTTACTGGATGCCGGTGGTCGGATCCGTCTTTGCCATTGCGATTGCCAAGATCCCGTTTGGAGGGTTGGGGTACAACCCCATCAACCCCGCACTTGCGGCAAGGGCCCTTCTGCTTGCGTCCTGGCCCGTCTCGATGACTGCGGCATGGGTCGCGCCGTCGCGCGGGTCGCTTTCAGGCATAAATGCCATAACGACTGCCACACCGCTTGGTGTTTTCAAGTACGCGCGGGGTCTCCTCGTCGATCCGACTTCGAGTGCGGAGACCGTAAGCCGGGCGAGCGCATACCTTGGAGAGCTCTATTCGGGCCCGTCCCTGAGGAACCTCTTTCTCGGTAATGTCGGTGGTTGTGTCGGCGAAACATCGGTACTGCTTCTCCTGGTAGGTGCGGCTTACTTACTGATACGCCGCATCATCTGCTGGCGGATACCGCTTTCGTTCATAGGCACGGTCGCGTTGATGACATGGATGCTCGGAGGCAAGGGCGCCTTTCAAGGCTATCCCCTTTTCCATATGCTGTCCGGTGGCCTCATGCTCGGTGCGTTCTTCATGGCGACCGACATGGTAACGTCTCCAATAGCCGCAAGAGGCAAACTGATTTTTGGGGTTGGCTGCGGTGTAATAACAAGTATAATCAGGATACAGGGTGGCTACCCTGAGGGGGTGTCTTACTCGATCCTCATAATGAACATCACCGTGCCGCTCATAGACAGATACACGCGGCCCAGAAAACTCGGAGAGGTGAAACAGAGTCGATGATACGTTTAACCTTCGTGCTTGCACTGATCACTTTCATCGCATCGCTGGGTCTGGGCTTTGTCTATGAGAGCACTGCGCCCAAGATTGAGGAGCAGAAGCGTGTCATAGACGAGCTCGCCAGACGGACGGCGCTGCCGGATGCTGCGTGCGGCGTGTTTGTCAGGATCATTTACACTGAGGCCGCCGGTGATTCGTTTGTTTACTATATGGGCTACAGGGATGCGGATACGACGGAGTTTGCGGGTTACGTGACCAAGGCGGCCGGCCGCGGGTACAGCAGCACTATCGAGACCGTGGTCGGGGTGGACTCGACCGGCAGGATCACGGGCATGAAGATAACTCACCAGCAGGAAACTCCCGGCTTGGGATCGAAGATAGAGGAAGTAAAGACGACGAAGTCCGTGCTCGATGCCATCAAGGAGCTTGCCGGGAAAGGGGAAGCCCCGATGGTCGCCGTCGACATGGTAGATACGACCGGTACGGCGCGGTGTCTGGAGGTTACGCTCAAGGACCGGTCGCTTTGCGGTGAGATCGAAGGTCTTGTCGCGGGCGGCGATACGTCGGCGGTCGTCGATCTTGCCCCGAAGGCTCTGGGACTCAGCCCTGAAGATTCAACGGTGGTCTTTTGCAGCCCGCCGCTGGCCTTCGGCGTGGCAAAAGGGGTGATGGACAAGCTCCGTGCCCAGGTCACCCCGTGGTTTCTGAAGCAATTCATCGGCAAGGCCAAGGGCGGCCTGCTGGTCACAGCGGAGGATACCGATCAGTATATACAGGCCATAACGGGTGCTACGATCTCATCGGTGGCGGTAACCGAATCGGTCAGAGAAGCGATGACCACGCTTGAAGAGGCCATCGGGGGATTCAAGGAGGAGACGCCGTGAGCGTGAGCCTCACCAGGGAATTCACAAAGGGGTTCGTCAGGGAGAACCCTGTTTTCAGAATAGTGCTGGGGCTCTGTCCCGTGCTTGCGGTGACCACATCGCTTAAGAACGGAATCGGCATGGGCTTCGCAGCCACCTTCGTGCTTGTTGGATCCAACGTGATTGTCTCGCTTGTACGCAAGGGCATACCCGCAAGGATACGAATCCCGTGCTACATAGTGGTGATCGCAAGCTTCGTCACCGTCGTGGATCTCGTGATGGCGGGCTACACGCCCGAGCTCCATAAGAGCTTAGGGATTTTCATTCCGCTCATAGTGGTCAACTGCATAATCCTCGGCAGGGCTGAAGCCTTTGCCAGCAAAAACACAGTCGGAAGGTCTTTCATCGACGGTATCGGGATGGGTCTTGGTTTCACGTTCGCCCTCGCCATCACGGCCTCCCTGCGTGAGATAATCGGGACCGGGAAGATCTGGGATCTGGTGCTTCTCGGTACTCGCTATAACCCCGTGCTCATTGCGGTACTGGCGCCGGGCGCATTCATAACACTGGGGCTTCTAATCGGGCTCTTTAATCTCCTGGAGCGCAAGGAAGGCTAGAGATATGGACTGGGGAAGACTGTTTGCCATCGCGATAGGCGCGATTCTGATCAACAACTTCGTCTTGAATAGATTCCTCGGCCTCTGCCCGTTTCTTGGGGTCTCGAAGCAGCTTGACGCCGCGCTTGGTATGGGCTTCGCCGTCATATTCGTTATGACGATGGCGTCGATGGTCACATTCGGGATATACAACTATGTACTTGCTCCCTACGGGATAGAGTTTCTGAGGACGATTGCCTTCATCCTGGTGATTGCCACGCTTGTGCAGTTCGTAGAGATGGTGATAGAGAGGACATCACCCTCTTTGTACAGGTCACTCGGCATCTACCTGCCGCTCATAACGACGAACTGTGCCGTGCTCGGTGTCGCCGTCTTGAATATCGAGAGCTCATACGGCTTTATCGAGACGGTCGTGCACGGCTTCTCGGCGGGTATCGGTTTTACGATCGCACTGGTCTTGATGGCCGGGATAAGAGAGAGAATAGAACTTGCGGACGTACCTGAATCCCTGAGGGGAGTGCCGGTCGCTTTCATAGTTGCCGGGCTCATGTCGATAGCGTTCCTGGGGTTCTCGGGTCTTGCTGTGGAGTGATCATGGTTCTGAGCAGAAATGACAGGGGGTGCATTGTGAGATTTGCGAGCTGGGTGTTGCTGGCGGTGCTGACGGTTGTTGTGGGGTGCGGTGGCGGTCTCGATACGACACCGAAGTCGGTGAGTCTCGCCTACAAAGATATGGGGGGCGAGTACGTCCAGTACAAGTCGAGTACGAGCATCATCTACAATGTGGAGGGACGTGTTCAGTCTGCACTGCATGACATAATCTATTCGGTCAAGGTTGATAGCATCGCACCGGATGGAGCGATCGACAGGAGGCTTAAGTTCGATGAGTTCGTGATGGGGGAGCTGGCGGGCGGAAGACTCGAGCTCGACCCGAATGCATCCAAGTATAAGGGCGAGAATCTGTATCTCAAACTTGGACCCGAGGGCCAACTACTTGACTGGAAGGGCCTCGACGGCATTCGCGGCTACACCATATCAGACCAGAGTCTCAAAGATGACATAGTCCAGATGATGGTCGAGTTTTTTCAGCCTCTGGGGAAGGAAGAGGTCACTGTCGGGTCGACCTGGCAGCGTTTCATCGAGATACCTGTGAAGCGGCGGGGCGGCGAGATCACGCAGAAGGCGACCATCAGCTACACCGTGGAGGGATTCGGTACCAAGGGTGACAGACCCTGCGTGAAGATCAAGACCAAGGTCCAACTTTCAGGTGAGGGCTCTGGTGAGATCAGCGACGGCAAGAAGTTCTGGGTCGAAGCGGAGGGCAAAGGCGAGGGTGAGTTGTGGTTTGACTACGTTGACGGTCTGCCGGTTGAAAGCTCGGGTACTGCGACAATCACTTCAGACTTCAGCTATGAAAGATCCGGCAAGGAAGACGTCACCAGCGAATATGCCACGATCGATGTTGAGTCGAAGATGAAGCTCGTGAAATAGGAGACGGCCGCCTTGAGCAATGTGATTGTCTACTCGGTTCTCAGCCTCACTGTGATGGGAGCGGTCTTCGGGCTCGGGTTGGCCCTTGCAGCCCGGAAGTTCGCCGTCAAGAGGGATGAACGTGTGGACATGATAGAAGGCCTCCTCCCGGGTGCCAACTGTGGAGGCTGCGGATACGCCGGCTGCCTGGGCTTCGCGAGGGCGCTCGTGGCCGGAAACGTGGATCCGAATGACTGTGCCCCCGGAGGTACTGAGACCGCCAACAGAATCGCGGAGATCCTCGGGCTTGAAGCCGTGGAGAAGACGGCACAGGTCGCCGTCGTCGGTTGCCGGGGCGGTGAGCGGGTGAAGCCGAGGATCGAGTACAGCGGAGTCAGCTCCTGCAAGGCGCTGGCTCTCCTCGGGGAGAACATCCGCGAGTGCCGTTATGGATGTATGGGTCTCGGTAGCTGTGTGGATGCATGTCCGTTTGATGCCATTGAAATGGCGGGTGGACTTGCCGTGGTTGATGACTCCGCGTGCACCGGCTGCGGCAAGTGCGTGGAAAGCTGTCCAAAGGGTATCATCTATCTGGTCCCGAGACCGCAGAAGGTCAGGATCGCGTGCAGCTCCCATGACAAGGGGAAGGGTGTCAAGGCGATCTGCGAAGTGGGATGCATCGGCTGCGGCATATGCGTGAAGAACTGCCCGGTTGACTGCATTGTGCTTGAGGACAATCTCGCGGTAATAGACCACGGAAGATGCATCAACTGCGGCATCTGTGCGGCGAAGTGTCCGACCGACAGCATCGTTGACAGGGTCGCCGCAAGACCGAAGGCTTTCATAAGTACTGCCTGCACAGGCTGTGGTGAATGCGTAAAGGTGTGTAAGTTCAAGGCTATTGAGGGCGAGCCGGGCGGGAAGCACACCGTTGTACACGAAAACTGCATCGGGTGTGGTCTGTGCCGCGACGCGTGCAACGATAACGCCATAACCATTGCCGGAGCCCTGGGGCATCTTCCGGAAGAGTAGCCGAGGCTCCGGATAAGACCGCCGCAATCCCGCGACCCAACACCGGTAGAGAACTCTCATGGATGATAGTGACGGAAAAAGCATGAGCTTCCTCGGGCACCTCGAGGAACTCAGGTGGACGATAGTCTGGATCGCCGCGGCCACGCTTGTCGGCACCGCCGTGGCCTGGTACTTCTCCGGTGATGTCTTGAATCTCCTGAGTAACGATCTCTCCGACGTCCTCGAGAGAGTGCTCGGACCGGGGGAGGGCTACAAACTCCATGTTTTCGAAGTGGCGGAGGCGTTTACCACCAAACTCAAGATCTCACTCCTTATCGGATTTCTGATCGCTCTTCCCTTCAACATCGTCAAGGTATGGCAGTTCGTGTCACCGGGGCTCTTCCGCAGTGAGAAAAAGATGGCCGGACCGCTCGTCTTGATGTCGATTGTCCTTTTCTATTGCGGGGTCCTGTTTGCCTATCAGCTGATGGTCAAACTCAGTGTGGCCTTCCTGTTCAGACTGAAGCCCCCGTCAGTCGTCGCCACCGTCAGGATGGGGAGTTATATATCGTTTGTCATCAAGTTCTGTATAACGTTCGGTCTGGTTTTCCAGGTGCCGCTGGTGCTTGCGGTACTGGCGTGGATGGGTCTTGTCTCCTCAGGGACGCTCAAGCAAGGGTGGAGGTACGCATTCGTGGCCGTGCTCGTGCTTGCGGCCGTGCTGACACCGCCGGACGTCGTCTCACAGATACTCATGACGGTGCCTATGCTCGCGCTTTACTGGGTAGGCTATCTGCTTGCGAGGGTGTTTGAGAAGAGGCGGAGGGGGTGAGTTTCGGCTTGACACCCTCCAATACACAGCTTAGCATGAAACCGTCGCCTCTGTTTGGCATCAAACAGAGGCCGTTTCTATGGAGAAGAAGCCGGTGAAAAAGGCCTCTAGCGTAACCAGCGAACGAACCGGATCGGCCGAGTTTCTCGACCAGGTCGAGAACGAGAGCGGTCAGAAGGTGCGGATATGCTACCAGTGCGGCAAGTGCTCTGCAGGCTGTCCGGTCGGATATGCGATGGACCTCCTACCCAACCAGGTGATGAGGCTGGTGCAGCTGGGCCTCAAGGACGAGGTTCTATCCTGTGCCACGATCTGGCTGTGTGCCTCCTGTGAAACGTGTGCCACGAGGTGCCCCAGGGAGATCGGAATAGTCAGGGTCATGGATGTCCTGAGACAGAGATCTCACCGCGAGGGCTTCCCATCTCCAGTACGGGAAGTACCTGTATTTGTAAATGCTTTCGTCAATAACCTCAAGCGATTTGGCAGGCTTTACGAAGCGGCCCTGGTCGGTACCTATAACCTCCTGAGCGGGCACCTCACCAAGGACCTGGACAAGGCCCCCGCGATGCTGCTCAAGCGCAAGATCGCTCTCATGCCGCCCCGGGTCAAGGGGATGGACAAGGTCAGGAAGATCATGAAGAACATTGAGGAGATGAAACGGAAGTGAGACTGGCCTTTTATCCCGGATGTTCGCTCGAATCCTCCGCAAGGGAGTACAGGGAGTCGACCGTCCTGGCGGCCCGTTCGCTCGGTCTTGAGCTCGAAGAGATACCCGAGTGGATCTGCTGCGGATCGACCCCGGCTCACATGTCGGATGAGCTCCTGAGCATTGCGCTTCCGTCCTACAGCCTTCTGCTTGCCAGGGGAATGGACACCGAGGGTGTGCTGGTAACCTGCGCCTCATGCTATAGCAGGCTCAGAGCGGCGAACCACGCGGTATCGACCGACAAAAAGAAGCACGATGAGGTTGCAGAGGCACTCGGTGAGCCCTACGAGGGAGACGTTCCCGTATACCACATGCTTGAGCTTACCGGTGGGGCCATCCAGGATCCGGGATTTGAAGCGAAGATAAAGCGGAAACTGTCGGGTCTCAAGGTGGCGAGCTATTACGGTTGCCTCCTCGTCCGTCCGCCTGAGATCACGGGATTCGACGACGCAGAGGACCCACAATCGCTTGATAACCTGGTCTCGGCCGTGGGTGCGGAACCGGTCGACTGGAGATACAAGGTCGAGTGTTGTGGTGCGGCGCTGGCCTTCTCGAACGCCGACATAGTACACAAACTCTCCGGTGAGATAATCCGGGATGCGCAGGACGCGGGGGCGGATGTGATTATTGTTGCGTGCCCGTTGTGTCATTCCAACCTCGATCTGAGACAACGCAACATCGAGAAGTACCTTGGTGTCGATCTTGAGGTACCTGTGATCTATTTTACTCAGCTACTGGGTCTCGCCTTCGGGTATTCGGCCCGCGAGCTCGGTCTCGGTAAGCACGCGATAGACCCCGTGCCGGTTCTGAAAAAACGCGGCATCAACATCTGAGGAACATCAAATGGCTAGAATAGGTGTCTACGTCTGCTGGTGCGGTTCGAACATCGCGTCAACCGTCGATGTGAAAGCCGTCGCCCGGGCTGCCGGGAGCTTCACAGGCGTAGCGCATTCGGTGGAATACAAGTACATGTGCTCCGATCCGGGCCAGAATCTAATAAGACAGGCTATCAAGGAGAAGAAGCTCACGGGTCTTGTCGTGGCGGCCTGCTCGCCGAGGATGCACGAGCCCACTTTCAGACGGCTGGCTTTAGAAAGCGGTATGAATCCGTACCTCATAGAGATGGCCAACATACGCGAGCACTGCTCGTGGGTGCATGAGGACAGGTGTGAGGCGACTGGAAAAGCGATTGAGACCGTGCGCATGCTTGTTGAGAAGGTGAGGAGGAACAGTCCCCTGGAGGAGATTCGGGTGCCGGTCACCAGACGCGCGCTCGTAATAGGCGGGGGGATAGCAGGCATCCAGACCGGTCTCGATATCGTCGCTGCCGGAATCCCTCTGACACTTGTTGAGCGTTCGCCATCGATCGGCGGGCACATGTCACAGCTCGATGAGACCTTCCCGACACTGGACTGCTCGCAGTGTATTCTGACCCCAAAGATGGTGGAACTCAGCCAGAACCGGCGGGCGACGGTCCACACCTTTGCGGAGGTGGAGGACGTCAAGGGTTACGTCGGTAACTTCAAGGTCAAGATCAGGCAGAAGGCCAGATCGGTCGATCACGCGAAGTGTACGGGCTGCGGGATCTGCATCGAGAAATGCCCCTCCAAGGTGCCGAGTGAGTTCGAGTGCGGTCTCGTCGAACGCAAAGCGGTCTATGTCCCCTTTCCACAGGCCATACCCAACAAACCGGTGATCGACCGGAAGAGCTGTCTCCAGTTCACCAAGGGCAAGTGCGGGGTCTGTAAGAAACTCTGCCCGGCCGATGCCATCGACTACGATGAGGAGGACAGGATCATCGAGGAAGAGGTGGGAGCCATAGTGGTTGCCACGGGCTTCGATCTCATCGAACGGTCGATCTATGGCGAGTACGGTTACGGCAAGATAGTGGATGTAATAGACGGTCTTCAGTTTGAGCGTATGCTGAGTGCTTCGGGACCGACCGGGGGCAAGGTGATCCGGCCTTCGACGGGAGAAACCCCGAAGACAGTTGTCTTTCTCCAGTGTGTGGGGTCACGCGATGATTCGAAGGGCCTCCCGTATTGCTCGAGGATTTGCTGTATGTACACGGCCAAGCATTCAATGCTGTTCAAGCACAAGGTCAAGGACGGCAGGGCCTATGTATTCTATATAGACATACGTGCAGGCGGGAAGGGTTACGAGGAATTCGTGAAGCGTGCGGTCGACGAAGACCGGGTGGTCTACTTGAGAGGCCGTGTATCCCGGATCTTTGAGAAGAACGGGACCGTCTTCGTCAAGGGGTCCGACACGATATCGGGGCAGCAGGTTGAGATCCGTGCCGACCTCGTCGTGCTTGCAACCGCCGTCACGGCTGCCAGCGGTGTCCGGGAACTTGCGCAGAAGCTCAGGATCGGATTCGACCAGTACGGCTTCCTCACCGAAGCCCATCCCAAACTGAGACCGGTTGAAACCAACACACCGGGTGTCTACCTCGCCGGCACCTGCCAGGCACCCAGGGACATCCCGGATACGGTTTCACAGGCGAGTGCCGCTGCCAGCAAGGTGCTGGGGCTCCTGTCTTCGGATGAGCTCGTAAGGGAACCGCTGGTGGCGCACGTTGAGGAAAGAGTATGCATAGGCTGCTTTGCCTGCGAGACCACGTGTCCCTATGGAGCGGTCGAACACGTCGAGTGGAAGGACCCGGAGACCGGGCTTGTTGCCGATATAGCCGGCGTCAACCCGGGTGTATGCGAGGGTTGCGGAGCCTGTATCCCTCCGTGCAGACCGAAGGCCATGGATCTCAGAGGTTTCAGCGAAGAACAAATCTATAGCGAAATCAATGCGTTAGCAGATATAGTTAGAGTGAAAAGATAAGGTGGAGAGATGCCGGACTTCAAACCCAGGATAGTCGCCTTCCTCTGTAACTGGTGCTCTTATGCGGGGGCCGACCTTGCGGGGACGTCCCGGATCAAGCATAAGGCGGATGTACGCGTGATAAGGGTACCGTGTTCGGGCAGGGTGGATGCCAGCTTCATCCTCAAGGCTTTCGAGCGGGGTGCGGATGGTGTCCTGATCGGCGGTTGCCACCCGGGCGACTGTCACTATGTATCCGGTAATCTCAATGCCCGCAGACGCTTTTTTCTTATGCGGAGCCTGCTTGACTTCCTGGGGATCGAGAAGGAGCGCTTTCAGGTCACCTGGTGTTCGGCGGCGGAGGGCAGGAAGTGGGCCGAGGTCGTCGACGAGGTCTGCGAAAGCGTGAGCCGGATCGGTCCGTTCGAGCCGTACAGGGAGATGACCGCTGCACTCAGAGGTCCGGACAGGGAGATAGAGGCAAGCGATGAGTGATCGCGAGACAGCCCTCAAGGCCAGGATAAGGGAACTTATCACAGCGGGTGATGTGAGCCCTATCATAGGCTACGGGAAGACCTTTGATGGTAAGGGTGTGCGCCCGCTGTTTGTGAGGAGCGCGGCGGACGCGGACGGGCTCGTCTGGAACGAGTATTGCGGCCATAACCTGTCGACCTATCTCCTGAGGGAACCCTGTCTGGAAGTGTTGAGGAAGGGTGGACGAGTGGGGATCGTGGCCAAAGGCTGCGACGTCAGGGCGATCCTGGTACTTCTCCAGGAGCGGCAGATCAAACGTGGTTCCGTTCACATCATCGGTGTTACATGTGACGGCATGCGCGACGCGGACTCGGCCGACATCCAGGTGAGATGCAGGGCCTGCGAATATCAGACACCTCATGTCTATGACGACCTCATAGGGGATGAGTCGAGAGTACGGCCGGTCGTGGGAGATCGGTTCGAAGACCTGGCCCGGATTGAAGCAATGACACCGGGCGAACGCTGGCAGTTCTGGACGGAGGCTTTCTCCAGGTGTATCAAGTGTTATGCCTGTCGCCAGGCCTGTCCCCTGTGTTACTGCCGGGAGTGTATCACGGAGAAGTCAAGACCGCAGTGGATTGACAAAGCCCCGTCGCTTAAGGGGAATCTGGCTTATCATTTTATCCGGGCGATGCATCTTGCCGGGCGGTGCATCTCATGCGGCCAGTGCTCGCGGGCGTGCCCGATGGACATCCCGGTCGACATGCTGTCGACATTCCTGTCGCGGAAGGTTGATGAGGCCTATGGTTACAAGCCCGGTATGGATACCGAGGCCGATCCCTTCTTTGTGACTTACGCCGATGACGACCCTGAGGATTTTGTAAGGTAGCGATGACGATGATGTCGAGAAGAGACCTCATTAAGATTGCAGGTGACGCCCTCCGGAACGGCTACCGTGTGTACGCACCCGTCAAGCAGGAGGCAGGTGTACTGATCGCCGCGGTCGAAGAGCCCGAGCAGCTCGCCTTCGATCATATACTCACTTTGAATACGCTCAAGGATGTCATGCTTCCGAGGTGTGAATCCCTGGCGCGCTTCGATCTCGATAAACAGGAAGTAATCCCCGTCTCGGACGATCCCGGCCGGATGCTGATAATCGGCACGCGGCCGTGTGATGTCGCTGCGATGGCGATCCTGGATCCCATTCTAATCGGGCAGGTGAAGGACACCAGATATGCGCGCCGAAGGGACGAGTCCGTAATCATGACGGTTGCCTGCTCGGACTGTGATGACGCCTGTTTCTGTGTGTCGATGGGCTATGGTCCGCATGATACTACGGGAAGCGATGTGATCGCCCTTCCGCGTGAGGGGAGCTACATCGTCAGGGCCGTCACTGAGAAGGGAAGGGCCTTCTTAGGTGAGATGGGTATTAAGGAAGACGAGGGCGGTGAACCCGACGCACCTCCGGTGCTCAGGCGGACGCTCGATACCGGCGGGCTCAAGCCGTGGCTCGATGAGAACTTCGACAGCCCCAGGTGGCGGACCGTCTCGGACAACTGTGTGAGCTGCGGTACCTGCTACTATCTCTGCCCGACCTGCCACTGTTTTGATATCGCAGACGAGAAGGGTATTTCCCGGGCGGAGCGTTTGAGGATCTGGGACTCATGCTCGTTCTCGGGTTTTACGAGGATGGCCTCGCACCAGCCTCGGGTCGGAAGGCACGCGAGGTACAGACAGCGGGTGATGCATAAGTTCAAGTACTGCGTGGAGAACATAGACAGGGTCGCATGCGTGGGCGACGGCAGATGTGTGCGGTACTGCCCCTATGGTGTCGACATATGTGAAATTCTGGAGACCTTGCCTCGAAAGGAATGAGAGCGGTTGGACGAAAACCTGGTACCCAAGCTGGTCCGTGTTGAAGAGATCAGGCAGGAAACGCCTGACATCAGAACGCTCAAGCTGGTGTTTGAGGATCCGGCCGTGAAGGCGGGTTTCAGTTTCAAGCCCGGCCAGTTCTGTCTGGTATCGGTCCTGGGCGAAGGCGAGTCGGTCTTCTGCATTGCCTCGCCACCCATGTGGAAGGACTTCTTTGAGGTCAGTGTCAAGGAAGTCGGTAAGGTGACATCCGCCATACATGACCTCGAGGCGGGCGACCGTGTCGGCTTCAGAGGGCCCTACGGTAACAGTTTCCCCTATGAAGAATTATCAGGCCGCGACATCGTCTTCGTCGGTGGAGGCATTGGGATGGCACCGCTCAGGCCGCTGATATGGCAGGCACTCTCAGACAGGGCAAGGTTCAAGGATATCTACATTGTATACGGGGCCCGGACCGTTGACGATCTGGTCTACAAGAAGGACCTTGATGAATGGGCCGGACGGGACGATGTGAAAATCGTTACGACGGTCGACCCGGGTGGTGAGAATGACACCTGGAAGGGCGAGGTCGGTCTGGTGCCTGCGGTACTTGAAAAAGTGAATCCACCGTCGGACTCGGTCCTCGTAACATGCGGGCCGCCGGTCATGATAAAGTTCGTTTTCATCTCTGCCAGGAAGCTGGGCTTCAGGCCATCCGACGTGATTACTACACTCGAGATGAAGATGAAGTGTGGCGTTGGGACATGCGGCAGATGCAACATAGGCAGCACCTATGTCTGCCGTGACGGTCCGGTTTTCACACTTGAGGAAATGGGCGAGCTTCCGGATGAGTTCTGATATCGCTCCCCTGGATGGGGCCGCATCCAGGCTCCAGGTCTGGCTCCATTCCCTGAGAGCTCCTTTTCTCACCGTCTCCGGTATCCCGGTCTTCCTCGGAGCGCTCGCCGCCTTCCACCGAACGGGCAGCCTGAGTGCGGGGAGGCTCACGCTCACGCTGGGTGGAGTCCTGTGTGTTCATCTCGGGGCCAATCTGGCAAATGATTTCTATGACGAGATCACGGGTTGTGACCGGCTTAACCCCTGTCCGACGCCTTTTTCGGGTGGAAGCCGCGTGATTCAACAGGGCCTGCTGCCGGCCAGGGTGGTGCTTGCTTCTTCTATCTGCTTTTTCGCGCTGGGACTCATTCAGGGACTCTGGCTGAACCGCATACTGCCGGGGAACCAGGTGCTGGCGATCGGGATTGTGGGAGCGCTGTGTGGTTTTCTCTATACGGCTGTCCCGTTCAAGCTCAGCTACAGGGGGATGGGTGAAGTGCTTGTCTTTCTTGCATTTGGCCCTCTGGTTGTTGCGGGCAGTTATCTCTGTCAGGTGGGGAGCATCCCACCAATCGCGGTTCTCATTTCCGGCCCGGCCGGGCTCCTCGTGGCCGCCATCCTGCTCGTAAATGAGGTGCTGGACTGTGACGCGGACAGACGCGCGGGCAAGCGCACACTCGTGGTCATGCTGGGCGGTCGACGTGGTTATGCCCTCTACCTTTCGGTCTTCGCGGGCGCATACGCGTGGCTTGCGGTCGGGCTTGCGGTGGGGTGGTACCGGCCGCTTGCGGCGATCGCGTTTCTGCCTCTGGTCGCTTTCATGCGTCAGTTGCTCCCGGTGAGAGCGCTCAGTGACAGGGAGAGCACTGTCAGCGCAAGCCGGCTTACTATCATGTCGCATACGATTACGGTAAGCATCCTTGCCGCCTCCTTCCTTTTCTAGTCGTTTGCTGCAGCGTCGGGGTTCAGCCCGGGCAAGTTGAATCTCCGCGCCCAACGACCTTCTGAACCTGGCACGCCTCTTGGTCCGCGTTGCTCAGAAAAGGCATTCGCTTGCGTCCCAAGAGGCTGCGCCAGTGGATTCCAGCTGTAACCGTCGGGGGTGGACCCCGATGCTACGATTGACACCATTGGCCTGAGGTGTTAGCCTACGTTCGGGAGGCGCTATGAGTTCAGCGATGATCAAGGGCAAGGAGATAACCGCTCCTGTTGAGGATGAACTCCGTGTCCTTGAGGGTGAGCTGGCAGAGATCTTCTCCGGCAAGTTCGCGCTCGTCTCAGCGATCGGTGAGCATCTTGTAAGCATGAAGGGCAAGCGCGTGAGACCGATCCTCGTCTTCTTATCGGCCAGGCTGGGGAAGCCCGACATCGACAAGGCTATCAAGGTCGCGGCCGCGATCGAGATCATACACACGGCTACTCTGCTCCATGACGATTCGATCGACAGGAGCCTGCTTCGCAGAGGTCTTCCCACCGTCAACAGACTGTGGAACGATCAGGTCTCCGTGATCATGGGTGACCACCTGTTCTGCACCGCGTTCAGGCTGTTGCACGAGACGGGTGACTTCAAGATCGCCACTGTGCTCTCCGAGGGCTCAGACAGCATGACGTATGGCGAGATGTTTCAAATGGATCTCCGTGGCAAGTACGACATATCAGAGGAAACATACCTCGACATGATAGGACATAAGACGGCCGCTCTCTTCTCATCAGCCTGTGAAGCCGGGGCACTGATCGGTGGGCTGGATGACAGTGCAACCGCCAGATTGAAGGCGTATGGTGAGACCATCGGTATCGCGTTTCAGATCGTCGATGACATCCTCGACTTCGTCGGTGACGTTGATGTGACGGGGAAGCCTATCGGAAACGACGTGCGTGACGGCAGGGTGACTCTACCGTTGCTGGTTGCTCTAAGAAACGCCGGCAGCGAGGAGGCTGCGAGGCTCAGGAGACTCATTGACACCTCTTCGCTCGGGAAGACCGAGTGGAAGCAGGTCGTGGATTTCATCGAAAAGCATAGAGGCATCGTCTATTCGCACCAGGCGGCCCAGCGGCTTGCCCAGCAGGCCAAGAGCCATATCGCCGATCTCAAGGCCTGCCCGGCCAGAAACTCGCTCATGCTTCTGGCCGACCGGGTGGTCTCGCGGCAGAAGTAAGCGTCGTGTAGAATGAGAAGATACAAATACCTCCCGCCGGTTCTCATCATCTGCGCAGTCCTGGGTTTCACGATCATCCGGAATATGCGGACCGGGGCGGACTACTATTCGGATTCAGCCATAATGATGGACACGGTCGTTGAGGTCAGCGTGTGGGGTAAGGGAAAGGTCCCTGCCACCGCGGCCGTGGATTCGGTCCTCAAGGCCATGGCGAGGATTGACCGGCTTCTGGGTGATGGCTTCGTGGAGGTGGGAAAAGGCGGTGACGTTCTAAGGTCGAACGAGTTTGGGCATCTCCTCGCTGTTTCTCGCAGGGCTCATGACGCTACGCGAGGTCTCTTTGACCCCACCATCGGATCGGTTTCGAGGTTATGGGAGTTCTGGGAGGGGGCAGAGCCCCCTCGAGAGGCTTCGATCAAGAGCGCCCTGGCCCATGTCGGTCTGGAGGCATATCTGTCAGGGCGGGACCCTGGCGGTACGGTCTTCGATCTTGGTGGAGTTGCGAAGGGTTATGCCGTCGACCTGGGAGCGGAGACTCTGCGCCGGCTGGGTTTTAAGTCGGCCATAATAAACGCCGGCGGAGACTTAAACCTCATCGGGAAGCGTGTAGACCGCCGACCCTGGAGGATCGCGATAAGGCATCCGAGGCAGAGTGATGGTTTCATCGGCTATCTGGATCTCGAGGATGTGTCCGTGGCCACGTCGGGAGACTATGAGCGCTGCTTCATCTATGACGGCCGGCGCTATCACCACATTCTTGATCCGCGCACAGGTATGCCGGGTGGCGCCTCGACAGGTGTCACGGTCGTCGGGCCGAGCAGTTGTCTGAGTGACGCGCTTGCAACCGGCCTTTTCCTGTTAGGCCCCGTGGAAGGACTTGCGGTTGTCGAGAGCCTTGAGGGGATCGATGCGGTCTTTGTCAATGCCGGGGGAGACAGCCTTGCCGTCAGCAGCGGGCTCGCCAGTGGATTCGGGAGGTTCGAGCCTGAATAGAATAACCGTACCGGACCTCGTCGTGATCGGTCTCTTGATCGTGCTGGGAGTCTACTTGCTTGGTTCAGGGGAAACCCCGGGTGGACGCGGACACACAGTTGTAATCAGAAGCATGACGGGTGAGACTCTTACCCTGGACATCAATCGCGATCAGACACTTGAAGTGGAAGGAACGCTCGGCAAGACCACTGTTCACATCGCGAACGGGGCCGCGGAGTTCACGTCGTCCCCGTGCCCGCACGGCCTCTGCGTATCCAGGGGGCGCATATCAAGAGCCGGCCAGTGGATCGCGTGTCTGCCCAACGGCGTGGTGGCGCAGATATCGGGACAGGCTGACTATGACGGGATCACGCCCTGAGGGGAAAATAGGGTGGACGCAAGGTCGTTATCGCGTACAGGGTTGCTCGCCGCAGGAGCTGTGGCGGCGTATGTTTTCGAGAGTCTGCTGCCGATGCCGCTGCCGTGGGCGAGGATCGGGCTCTCGAACGTCTTCGTAGTGATCGCGCTCTTCGGGTTCGGTTTCAAGGATGCATTCCTGGTCAATCTCGCACGGGTCCTGGCAGGCAACCTGCTTCTCGGTATCCTGCTGAGCCCCGCATTCGTGTTCTCGTTTGCCGGCAGCACGTGTGCTCTTATGGCAATGGCGGTCGTGAGATGGAAGCTGGTGCCGCCGCTCTCGGTAGTCGGCGCAAGCTGTATTGGGGCCGCCGTCAATAACTTCGTCCAGGTGATGCTGTTTACCACGATCCTATCCTGGTCGGGCATTGCTTCAAGCCTGCTCGGGGGATTCATCCTCATGGGTGTCGGGGTTGGGTTCGTCACTGGTCTAATAGCTTCCCGAGTACTCGACAAGGTAATTCTTGAAAGGACCGGGTCGGTTGGTTAAGGTGTTGTCAGAATGAGAAACTCGGGATATGTGATCAGTGTAAGGGAGGACAGAGCGGAAGTCGTGCTCGGTGCGCATCTTGAGTGCAAGCACTGCGGTGCGTGTATCGCCGCAATGAGCGAGAAGGAAAGGAAGCTCGACGCGATCAATGAGATCGGTGCCCTGCCCGGGCAGAGGGTCGAAATCGAACTCAGGCCGGGGTATGCTGTCAGAGCGGCGTTTCTTATCTTCGTCCTTCCGGTGATTGCTGCTGTTGGTGGCGGACTTGCCGGATACAGCCTGGGTGGGATGCTGGGGTTACGTCGTGATCTGGCAGGCATCGGCCTCGGATCGCTGGCCCTGGTTTTGTCATTTGTTCTTTTAAGGTACATTGAAAAGACGGGCTCCACGGACAGGATTCCGCGAGTCGTCGGTCTCATAACTGATGAAGACCCGCAGGAAGGGGAGTGCCCATAGCTTCCTTGACGCCTAAGGCGTTTGCCAGAAAGTGTTGTGATCTGGCCCATGACAAGAAGGCTGAGGACGTGATCATAATCGATCTGCGCAAACTCAACGCACCTACCGACTATTTCGTGATCTGCAGCGCCTCGTCCGACAGACAGGTCAAGGCCATTGCAGAGAACGTGAAGGCGGGAATCAAAGAGAGGGGTTACAAGCCCTGGCACATTGAAGGTCTCACCGGGAAGAGGTGGGTGCTCATGGACTATGTCGACGTTGTAGTGCACATCTTCCACGGTGACACGCGAGCATTCTATTCGCTCGAGACACTCTGGGGGGATGCCCCCATCGAGGAAGTCAAACCAAAGAGACGCAGGACCCCGAAACGATGAACGTGAGTCTGCCGATCAGACAGCGGCTTCACGCCGAGTTCGCGGCGGCCGTGGGGCGTGCCTTCCCCGATCTTAAAGATCTCTGCTTCGAGGTCTCCAAACCGCGCGAAAAGGCCTTCGGTGACTTCTCGACCAATGTGGCGATGGTTGCCGGCAAGCGACTCAAAGCCAATCCAACGGAAGTCGCTCGGAAGATTGCGGAAGGTGTGGAGGTGCCGTCGGCGCTCATCGCTTCGATCGACATCGTCAAACCCGGCTTCATAAACATCGCGGTCGCCCCCCCGACCTATCTTGATAAACTCAGGGAAATCGCTGCACATCCGGCTGATGATGACTATGGACGCTCTACGGTCGGCGAGGGGGAGAAGATCCAGGTCGAGTTTGTGAGTGCGAACCCCACGGGTCCCCTGAATGTCGTAAGCGCGCGGGCGGCCGCTGTCGGTGATGCACTCGTGAAGATTCTGGATCATGTCGGCTATGATGCCAAGAGTGAATTCTACATCAATGACGGCGGCACCCAGGTGGAGCTGCTTGGGCAGTCACTTAAAGCTCGTTTCCACGAGGCCCTGGGAGAGAGACTTGATCTGCCGGATGGCGGCTACCCGGGGGAGTATCTGGCTGATATAGCTCAGAGGATCAAGACGCTTGCCGGAGATGCCGATGAAGCGAGTTTTGACTTCGCCCGGTTTGCCGTCACTGAGATCGTTGCAATGCAACGAAACTCGCTTGACTGCTTTGGCCGTCGTCCGGACGGTGGTGTGCGCTTCGATATGTGGGTCCGTGAATCCTCACTTAAGGAAGACGTGGGAATTGTCCTTGATGCTCTGGTCTCGGACGGGCGGTTTGTGGTCGAGAAGGAGGGAGCGGTCTGGCTTAAGGGCGCCGGTCAGGGGGAGGAGGATGAATGGGTGATCAGGAGATCGACCGGCCAGCCAACTTACTTCCTTACCGACATCACATACCATATCGATAAGCGAAAGCGTGGGTTTGACAGGGTGATCGATATCTGGGGACCGGACCATCACGGCCACATTGGACGGATGCAGACGGCCATGCAGGTGGTATCAAAGGTGATCCCAGGTCTGGAGATCGCTGAGGACTGGCTCAGGGTGCTGGTCGCCCAGCAGGTCAATCTGGTCAGGGAAGGCAAGCGTGTGCAGATGTCCAAACGGGCGGGCGAGTACGTCACGCTTGACGACATTCTAAGAGAAATCGCGCCGGATCCGGAGAACCCGAGAACGGGCGCCGATGTCGCGAGGTTCTTCTTCCTCATGCGGAGATGTAACAGTCATCTTGACTTCGACCTCGATCTCGCCAAGAAGATGTCTGATGAGAATCCGGTTTACTATGTGCAGTATGCGCATGCCAGGATATCGAGCATAATCGAATTTGCCAAAGAAAACGGCTTTGAGGAAATGCCTCCAGGGAGAGCGGATCTTTCATTGCTGACCTCCGATGAGGCGACCGAACTCATAAAGGCGGTGGCAGACTTCGATGATCTCATCATAGGAAGCGCAATGGCGCTCGAACCGCACCGGATCCCGGTCTATCTCATTGACCTGGCGGGCAAGTTCCACAGGTTCTATCACAACAACCGTGTGGTGACCGATGACCGCGCGATGTCGGAGGCACGGCTCTATCTCTGCTATGCCGTGAGGACGATACTCCGGAGCGCCCTTTCCCTCATAGGAATCTCCGCCCCCACCTTCATGTAAGTGATTCTTAGTAATTTCGGGGACACAATACTCAATTATGAACCGGGGGCACTGCGGTTGGGGAAACCGGCACACTGAGGTCCGATGAGTAACGTATTGCCGGGGAGATCAGGCACATAATTGAGTATTGTGTCCCCGAAATTACTACCCGCTAAACTCCGGGCCTTCCATGCCGATATAAAGGCAGGGAACCAGCCGTCTGCGAGGCTGGTGCGTCTACCATGGAAACAGACATAAATCTACAGCGCGCTCAGAAGGCCCAGGACAGCAAAGTTGAGGCCATCCTCAACCAGATGGTTTTGGTGCTCAGAGACATGAGGGCCTATGAGCCGGAAAACCCAGAGATACGCAAGTCACTCCGGACCTGCCTGGCCCAGTTGACCCCGTTTCTCCAGCAGAACGCTTCCCTGACACTACTTGTCGAGGAGAATGCTCTTGTCTACGGGGAAGAGGTGGTCTATTCCTGTGCCGAGAAACTTGACAGCCTTGCCTTCGTGCTCTACCGGGATGGTATCCGACTGATCACTTTCAGGTCCGGAGTTGGCGCGGATGAGATCGAGGCATTTACGCGTGCCGTACACGATGCGCGCGGTACCGATCCTCATCAGGCGGATCTCGTCACGATGCTCTGGGAGAAGGACCTGGCCCACATAACCTATCGTGCGGTCGATACCTATCTCGATGCCGGGGCTCGTGAGAGGATCGAAGGGCTTGTCAACCGCTCCTCAAGACCGGATCTCGGGTGGGACTATGGTGACGTCGTCCTGAGCAGGGATTTCTTCGTCAACCAGCTCGGACTCTCCCCGCCGCAGAGTGAGACCGAAAGCGGCCCCGATCCGAAAGCGATCGGCAAAGCGGACGTAAAGACACTCGTATATGAAATGCTTGAGGAGAACGAACAGGTTCTTCTTAAACGATGCACGGAGATCTGCTTCGAAATTGCCCGCACGGCCGGCAACGATGAGATGTTTGATGCCGTAGTCGGTTTTCTCGGAACCGCATGCGAGTGGCTGGTGGCGTCCGGTGATTTCAACTCGGCATGTTCAATCGTATCAGGGCTGAGATCATTTGAGGGCGCGACCGACCTATCAACCGAAAAGCGTGCGGTCGTAGTGGACAATATCGGAAGGCTTGGTGAGAAGCGGAGGATCATACAGGTCGCCGACCATTTCGACCACCTGACCGAATCACGGGTCGAGGAGATATTCAGCTACCTCAAGCTAATGGCTCCCGTGGCGGTCGGACCGCTCTGCGAGCTGCTGGCCGACTCTGAAGACAGGGCGGTGAGGTATCTGCTCTGTCGGGCCATATCCATCATCGGCTGTGAAGATGAGGAAAGGATGAGACGGTACATCCTTGACTCAAGATGGTACGTTGTCAGAAACATGGTGCTGATAATGGGCATGACCGGGCGGCCGGAGATGATACCCGTACTCCAGCAGGCATCTGCCCACTCGGAGCCGCGGGTCAGAAGGGAACTTGCCAGGGCCCTCGGCAGGATCAAGAGCCCGGAAGGCATCGAGATACTCCGCACCCAGCTCGAGGATGATGTAAAGCAGGTAAGATCCGCAGCGCTGACGGCGATCAGGGATATCGGAGGCGACACAGCGAGCACGGTTCTTTATGACACCATCAAGGACAAGGACTTCAGAAAGAGGCCTCTCGATGAGAGGAAGGATATGATGACGGTTTACGGTTCGCTCGGCCGGGGAAGTTTCGAGCTCTTAAGATCGATCCTGGATGGCAAGGTGCATCGCTGGGACAAGAAGACCCGGGCCTGTGCCGCTTATGGCCTGGCGATGATAGGTGATGATGAGTCGGTTGAATTGCTGAGAACCTCCGCGGGGAAGGGGAGAGGTCCGATGAGGCACGCAGCCTCGGACGCTCTCGTCGGCCTTGAGCGAGGTCGGGACCTGAGATGATTCGATGACAAGGGAACGACGGCGCACAGCAACCGGAAGTGCCAAGTCCTCCGAAAACAGGATGGCGGTGGACCTTCTTGATCGGCTTCATGTCCTCATGCAGAATGCCGAGGTTGGTGCCAAAGATGACGAGACAACGGTTCAGACGTCGCGGTCGGCCAGGTCGATTCTCGAGTGTCTGCTTGAAGAGAGTGACACTGTGAGGTTCGATGTCATAAGCGATTGTGTGTTATTCCAGGAGGGCAGACTGAATACCGGTTCAAACACTGAGAAGACATTCGATTACTTCATTGAACGCATGACGGCAAGCGGGATCAGGGCGGTGATTTTCGATGATTCAGCCAGGTCGGTGGATATCCGCGATTTTGCAGCGGCGCTCACCCGGATCGATGACTCATGCAGAGATCCATTCCAGGAGATGAAGCGTCTCCTCAAGTTCGAGAAAATCAACAGGATCAAGATAACGGAGCGAAAGACCGAGTTGGATGAGTTCTACGAACGAAACGAACTGCTCCTGTCCAACCGGGAGATGGCCCACCGGGCGTTCTTATCCGCACTGCACGTTGTCGGGCGGGCGGTGGAGTACGGTATTGCCGGGGCAGAGGTCAGAGCACGTGAAGTGAAGCGTGTCGTTGAATCAGTAGTGAACTGCGTGGTCACGGATGATAAGTCTACGTTGGCTCTTACACGCATGGGTGATTACGACGAGCACCTTCACCATCACTCGGTCAATGTCTGTGTGCTGTCGGTTGCTCTTGCCAACAGGCTTGGACTTCCAAAGCCAGCGCTGGGTGAGATAGGCATAGCGGCACTCCTTCACGATATAGGCAAGCGATGTGTAGCACCCATGATCGTGAATAAGTTCGAAGATGTAACCGCATACGACTGGGAGCAGATCCGCCGGCATCCGGAGGCCGGTGTTCAGGTTCTCGCCCAGATTAAGAAGCCCGATAAGGCGATGCTCGGGACGATGGTCGCGGCCTTCTGTCACCATATGAACATCGACCGAACAGGTTATCCGCAAACAGATAGAGACATAAGACCGAACCTCTCAAGCAGGGTGATCAGAATCGCCGACATCTATGACAATCTCACAAGTGCAAGATCGGATGCGATGAAACCGTATTCGCGCGGAGAGGCACTTGCGATAATAGGAGAGAAGGCGGCGGCGGAACTCGATCCCACATTATGCGCCGTCTTTGCAGACCTCACCGATAGTCTCCCTGACTCGCCCTACGTTCCAGAACCCCTGGAGAAGGTCACCACCTAAACCTCTCAAGTTACCCTTAAACAGGTGTGCTGGACTTCGCGAAACAAACCACAGTGAACGGATTGGGCCATTTGGATGAATACCAACTTCTTGAGGGTGCAGATTATCTACGTCATCCTGCCCTGACCCCTCGGATACAGAAAGGCAGCCTCACTGTGAGGTAAGGCTGCCTTTCCGCGTTACTGCAGCAACTACCGATACATTGACTTGATCGCGCCCCAGGCCGATGGCTGAATAGCACTGGCCCCTGAAACATCAATAAGGATGTTGTCAACATTCCAGATTCCTGCCCATAAACCCTGGTACCTCCATGCAACATAGACATGATCGGTACTCGGCGGCAACGGATCTACAATGCAAACCTGATCACAGAAAGACTCCTCATCACACCCAAAGGTCCAGATCACTGAGAAGTCTCCGGTGTTCGTTCCAGTTGTGGAGACCAGAAGCTCCACCGGGTGCGTACAGTAGCTCCAGATCGACGTGTAGTGCTGGAAGCAGATTTCTATGCAGTGAGCCCCTTCAAGATAGATGATGGGTGTGATGAACCATTCATCCTGGTACTCGTCCAAGCCGCCATAGTAGCAGCGTGAAGTTCCCAGTCCACTGCAGTAATTGTAATCAGCCCACTCCCAGCCTTCGCCCGAGGTGTCATCTCCGAGATTGAGTATTGTCCATCCCGCCGGCGGGAAGCACTCTTGGCGTTCGAAGTCCTGAGCAAAAGGCAAGTAATTTTGCTCAGGAGGACACGGGGCTGGGCATTCGCACTCAGTGCAATCCACCGTCAATGTGAAATCGCTGACATCACCGTAATAACCGTCGACAACGATGTAGTAAGTACCGGGCTCGAGACAATCAGTTGTGAAACTGACATCCCCGTAATCGATGCAGTCGTTCTCATCGCAGCTGCCCAGGATAAACACATCGAGGTCGGCGGTCATTCCGGCAAGAGAGGCGCTAACCTGATAGCATTCCGGTCCGGGAATCACCAGCTCGTACACTACTTCTGGACCGTATTCCCAGTAGGATACACAGGAGTAGTATTCGACATTGTACTCGCCGGTGCCGTTGTTACCGGCCACAACATCACCACAGCTGATAGGGGTCGCACCCGTGCAGTTAAGGCTACCCTTTGTATGAATCGGGTGTTCCTCTTCCTTCTTTGCTGCCAGAGTTGTCGCGCTTGCGACAATGAAGCATACTGCAAGTACGATAACAAGTACATTCCGCATTGGTTCCTCCTTGCCAGGTCCACCCTTATCCCAAAACACCTTTACCCATGATTTGTCGCCCGAACACCACCTCCTTGGACCGGGATCGCGTAATTAACAAACTTTCTGCTCGCTAGCGGCCGGAGATTAGCACAGAATTGATATAGAGTCAAGCAAATTCAGTGAATGGCCCGCATTGTCCGTATGGCACAAGAGGCAGAGACCACGGGTCTTAGAGGATAAGGTTATAGCAGCTGGCAGTCGGTTCCGGTTTCTGTGGGGTTGGGGTTGGAGCCCTTGCCTTACCCTTCTTCGGGCCAGTGACTCCTGAGCTTCCTTTCCAGATCTCACCTTTCCTGGATCTTCGGTCACCTCTTCCTGTCTTTCATACCTCCCATATAGATACAGTCTTCAATCCTGGCCTGCCCGCGTACGATATCTTCAGCGAAGGCAAGGCAACTTGGAGTACCACAGCACCCGCAGTCGATCTTCGGCAGGCCTGACAGGACTTGAGCTCTGCTGGAAGATAGAGATTGGAGTTGATTTGATCCGGGGTGCGGAATAGAATGGCACCTGTCAGCGGGAGGATAGCCGTGGAGGCTTCAGCG
This sequence comes from Candidatus Eiseniibacteriota bacterium, assembly GCA_043810925.1. Lineage (GTDB taxonomy): Bacteria > Arandabacterota > Arandabacteria > Arandabacterales > Arandabacteraceae > Arandabacterum. Next base: position 29,705 of record JBDRNT010000072.1, on the reverse strand, counting down.
AAAGATCAGCGTCGGCTCTATGATGATTTGGCCTGGACTTGGCCGATAATAAGTCCACCTGAGGAATATGTCGGCGAGAGCGAGAACTTCGCGCGCGTGATAAGCCAGCACGCATCGATAGGTGAAAGGTCGTTACTCCATCTAGGCTGTGGGGGCGGCCACAACGATCACACCTTGAAGCTTCACTTCAATGTAACGGGTGTCGACGTCAGCACTCCGATGCTGGACCTTGCGAGGAGGCTCAACCCTGAGGTGATGTATCATGAGGGTGACATGCGCTCGGTGAGGTTGGATAGGCAGTTTGACGCGGTTGCAATCCTTGATTCGGTCAACTACATGCTGACTCAGGATGATCTGAGGGATGCATTTCAGACGGCCTACGGCCATCTTAGACCGGGTGGAGTCCTGCTCACATTTGTCGAGCAGACCATGCAGGGCTTCAAGCAAAACCGTACCAGGATCATGACCCGCAAGAAGGGTGACATCGAGATCGCCTTCATTGAGAATTATTATGATCCTGACCCATCGGATTCCACTTACGAGTCGACACTCACATATCTCATACGTGAGCGGGGTGAACTCAAGATTGAAACCGATCGTCATCTCTGCGGGATCTTCACTCTCAATCTATGGTACGACAACCTGAGATCAGTAGGATTCGACGTCAAACAGATGAGTTTCGATGATGAGACAGAGGGTGGAGAGAGCGTTCCCTTGCTGGTCTGCGTAAAACGCGTCTGACCTTTCCCGGTGTGAACGGATGTCGGGGGTGACTTCAATGTTCTGTCCCAAGTGCGGAGCCGAATACAGGGAGGGGTTCAATGAGTGCGCCGATTGCATGGTTCCCCTTGTTTGGGATCAGCCGCCGGAGACCCGCGAAGTAGCCGAGTACGTCGAGTACGAAGAAGTCTTAAGGACCTTCAATCCAGCCGACATCGCAATGATAAAATCCATCCTTGATGGAGAGGACATAACCTACTTTGTCAGAGGTGAGCACTTCCTGCTCATCCGGCCGCTTGCGGATCCGGCGGTGCTCATGGTGAAAAAGGATGAGGTCGACACAGCAAGAGAGGCACTCAAGGACCTCGACCTCAAGTTCAAGGGTATCAGCGGAATGGATCGTTGTTGAGAGAGTGACGATGACCCACGGGGGTGACGCAGTAAGGTGGGACGCCACAGGATAGACAGAGCATTCCTGATCGTTGCCGTCGTGTTTTGTGTTTACGCCTCCCTCTTTATCTATAGAACCAGCTTCGTCATCGATGGTGAGCGGTATTTCTCCCTGTTTGATGACGCCATGATCTCCATGCGGTATGCCAGACACTTCGCAGACGGTGACGGCCTTGTCTGGAACGTCGGGGAGGAGAGGGTGGAGGGGTACACCAATCTCCTGTGGACGCTGTATATGTCCGCACTTCACCTTGTGCCCGTGGCGAAGTCCAAGACCAGTCTGCTCGTCCAGGTCAGCAGTGCCCTGTTCCTGCTCTTAAATCTCATCGTTGTCAAGAAGATCGCCTGTGCCGTTTCCGGAAACTCGCGGCTGGTCTGGCTGGGCGCGGTCCTTGTGACCGCCTTCTACCTGCCGCTGAACGGGTGGAGTCTCCAGGGAATGGAGGTGGGAGTACTGGCACTGCTCCTGAGTCTGGCTGCCCTGGCAGCTATCAGGTCACTTCAAGGTGGACGGTTTTCGATCCGGCCGTATGTGCTGCTCCTGATCGGCATGTTGGTGAGGCTGGATATTGCGGTTCCGTTTCTCGGCTTGCTTATCTTCATGGCGGCCGCCGATCGCGCGCACCGGAGGAGACATCTGCTTGTCGGTATCTCGCTGTTCGCTGCCGCCGGTCTGGGCCAGACGATCTTCAGGTCACTGTATTACGGCGAGTTCCTGCCGAACAGCTACTACCTGAAGATTACCGGGTATCCGTTTTTCCTCAGGCTTACGCGGGGGCTCTATGTCGCGTTTGTTTTCATCTGGCGGTTGAACTGGGTCCTATTCCTGGTACCATTCGTCCTGCTCGTGGGAAAACGTATGAAGGCCACCGTGCTCATGTTCACCTTCTTCCTTGTCCAGATCGCGTACAGCATCTACGTGGGTGGGGACGCGTGGGAGTCATGGGGAGGCAGCAACAGGTATATAAGCATAGCGATGCCGCTCTTTTTCGTGGCGTTCTTCTGTGGAGTCGGGAAACTGGGCTCGCTGGCGGAGAAACTGATTCTTGCAGCCAGACCGGAGGCCGGTGGGGAGCAGATGAGGTCGTATGCATGGCGGGCGTGGCTGGTCGTCGTGGTACTCAGTTGCGTGAGCTTCAACGCGATTTACGGTCCTGCCGCAATAACCGAGGTGCTTCTCTTCAAGCGGACCCTTCACGTGGACAAGAATGAGAAGATGGTGGAGCGGGCGCTGGTTGTATCCAAGATCACCGGGGACGATGCGAGTATCGCAGTTGTATGGGACGGTGCCATCCCGTACTTTTCAAATCTCAACACAGTGAGCATACTTGGTAAGAACGACAAGCGGATCGCCCGGCTCAGGATGAGAACGACCTCGGGTCCTGAGAGACTTGTTGCCTTTTACCCCGGTCACCTCAAGTGGGACTATGCGTATTCAATAGGCGAGCTCAGACCCGATGTCGTCGTCCAACTCTGGCAAGACCCCGATGATGCCTCCGGGTTCCTCGAGCGGGACTATATACCCGCGACCCTGGATGGCTTCACGTTTAACCTCCTCAAAGGCTCTCCCAACATTCGCTGGGATAGAGTCTGGAGCCTCGCCACCGGGGGCTAACGCACCGAAGTGGCCTTCTACGCTCAGGCTGATCGTTTCGGTATGGTGAACGCTGGTGCATCTTTCGCTCCGCCTGCTCAAAATGAGGCATTCGCTTGCGGCCCAAAAGATGCACCAGCGGGTTCCTGCAGTCTTGGCGCATCATGTTCCTCACGATCAGCTTCGCTTGAAGGCACTTCGGCTACGTCTCTTGTGCCTTCGATTTACCTGCTCCGGCACCCGGAGGAAAACGCTTAATGTCAAGACCTGACTCCAAGGGTGACCCCGGGGGATGGGGGTATGTAGGGGGTTGCGAAAACGGCGGATTTGTGGTATGATACGAGCCTGTCTAGGCAAGCGGGGAGGCAAGGTTGGCGCAGCGGCGGGACGTTCCGGAGAGACAGATTAAACAGGCGATTAACGCCCTACCCGATGTTGGATCCTGCAAGATCGAATTTGGGGAGGACGGCACTATTGATGCTGTTCACATAGTGTCGCGTTCCAAGCGGGCTCCCAAACAGATCGTGCGTGACGTCGAGTCGGTTCTTCTTGCCGATTTCGGTGTGAAGATCGATCACAGAAAGGTCTCTGTTGCGCAGCTCGATCCCGAACAGGAGCAGATGCTGACCAAAGGTACAAGACCGAGATTCGTTTCCATGAAGTTCGCCGCGTCCGCTGGCAGGGGACGGTGTGAGGTGGTGCTTGAGCGTGATGATCTTGAGGTCACCGGTGAGGCGTCCGGTGTCGCCGCGGGTCTCGGCCGGCTCCGGCTCATAGCGCGAGCCACTTTTCATGCCGTCGAGAAACTCCTTGAGGAACGTGTCGAATTCGAATTGCTGGACGTCATAAAGCTCAGCGCGGGTGGAAGGGAAGCCCTCATCGCTCTTGCCACCTGTGTGCATGAGAGAGGTGTCAAGGATCTGGCGGGTTGTGTCCAGTTTGATGAAGATGAGCAGGAGGCGGCCGCCCTTGCCGCCCTCGATGCCTGCAACCGGATCGTGGAGATAACGCCGCAGGCGGAACGTATCGAATACGAAGTCACGCCCTTTGATGAAACCTAGAGTGTCCCCGCAGTTACGGTGGTGTTCACATTCCTACACCGGGTGCCCGAATTCTGTTGACCATCATTGAAGGCAATAGCAGAATGCATAAGCGGTAAGAAGGCATGCTAAATGCAAGGGCAGGATGGTGGCTATGAAGAAGATCACGTATGCGCAATCGGGGGTGGATCTGGGCGAGTACGACAAACTGATGCGCGTGGTCAAGAAGGAGCTGGCGGCCTCAAGCGAATCCAGCGGCGGCGGTCTGTTTGCAGGGATGCTCGAGCTGAAGGGCATGGGGGGAGCGGGTGGGATGATCGTTGCCAGTGTCGACGGTGTGGGGACCAAGGTCAAGGTCGCAAAGGAGTTCGGCCGGCACAGCGGGATCGGCAAAGACATAGTTGCTCACTGCGTCAATGACATCCTCTGCCTGGGTGGAAGACCTGTTGCCTTCATGGACTATCTGGCCTTCGACAAGATCGATCCCACGATTTTCAAACAAATCGTGGGGGGGATTGCAGGCGAGTGCAGGAAGTACGGTATCCAGCTGATCGGCGGGGAGACGGCTGAGATGCCGGGAGTTTACAGGAAGGGCGAGTATGATCTTGCCGGTTTTATTATCGGACTGGTGTCGAAGCGGCGGGCGCTTGACGGATCCAGGATAAGGAAAGGCAACCTCGTAGTGGGACTGCCGTCGAACGGTCTTCACACCAACGGGTTCAGCCTTGCCAGGCAGGTTCTGCTTACGAAGCGCAGAATGAAGCTTGATGGACACCCGGATGGATGGAGACAGTCACTCGGAGAGGTTCTTCTGAAGCCCCACACAAACTATTTCAAGGAGGTCTACCCTCTGGTAGAGAAAGACCTGCTTACCGGCATTGCTCACATCACGGGTGGTGGAATAGCAGGCAACCTGAAACGGGTCTTACCGCCGGGTTGCGGTGCGGTGCTTAAGAAGGCTCTGTGGCGCGTGCCGGCTGTGTTCGAGCTGATAGGGCGGAGTGGGCCCGTCAGTGAGAGCGAGATGTTCCGTGTGTTTAACATGGGTCTTGGCATGTTACTCATGGTATCGAATTCACATCTTCCGGAAGTGATGAAACAGACTCGGTCGTCAAGGGTAGTCGGGGAGGTTGTTGAGGGTGGCGGGGAAGTAACGATCGAATAGTCCTGCCCTTATTTCCAACCATGAAACCACCGGAAATCATTTTTGCGAGTAAGGCGATGGAACTCGTCATCGACACTTCGAGAAGGATCGCACGTACGTTGACTCCCGTCCTCATAGAAGGTGAGAGCGGTACCGGTAAGGAACTGATTGCGAAACTGATACACAGTCTGAGTGACCGCAGGCTGAGGCCGTTCGTCCCGGTGAACTGCGGAGCCGTCCCTGAGACTCTGTTTGAAAGCGAGTTCTTCGGTTACAAGGCGGGTGCCTTCACAGGTGCGGTCAGGGACAAGCCCGGGATATTCGAAGCGGCCAACGGGGGAACGCTTTTCCTGGATGAGATAGGCGATCTTTCCCCTGCGATGCAGGCCAAGTGCTTGAGGGTTCTTCAGGAGAACGAGTTGCGGCGGGTAGGCGAGACCAAGGTAAGCATCGTGGATGTCAGGTTCGTTTCTGCAACAAACAAGAAACTGGAAGAGGAGATGAGGACCAGGAGGTTCCGCGAAGACCTTTTCTTCAGGATCAGCGTGCTCAGGCTCAGCCTAGAGCCGCTGAGAGAAAGGAAAGAAGACATACCGGTGCTTTGCGATCACTTCAGCGCCAAGCACGCCCTCCGTCTCGGCAAAGAAGCACCTGATCTCTCCGATGCGGTTATGAGTCTGTTCTCCGATTATGAGTGGCCCGGCAATGTGCGGGAGCTGGAGAACGAGATCCATCGAATGGTCGCACTGTCAAACGACGGGACACCGGTCACTTGCGTTGAAGTATCACCCAGAATCCTCAATTCCGTAAAACGCGCCGGAGAGCCGGGTTCGGGGGGGGGGCTCAAGGCCAGGTTGGAAGCGTGCGAGAAGGAGATAATCCAGGACGCACTCGCCACGTGCGGATGGAACAAGAGCCGGACCGCAAGGCATCTCGGGCTGTCACGGCAGGGTCTTCACAGGAAGCTTCAGCGGCTCGGGATACGACGGTACGAATGAGGTTGACTGGGCGAATACGTCTCTGGTAGCCTCTCAGTCTCACGCACGAAGCGTGTCGTGGGTCTGGCGGTCACACTGTAATAGGGGTCCCGCAAACACTGTGCGTAACGTCTCTCATTCTTGTCCTGCCGGTCTGTCGGCAGTTGTCTGTGCCTGCTCGGGGCTCTGTGTCTCCTTTTGCTTATGGCCCTACCGGACAGGTTTCCTTGCCTTCTTTGTTCTGATCCCGTTCATAATCTTCTCGGGTATAAGGGATGGACGGGGGAGGTTTCTGCTCAATTCCTTCGTTTTCGGAATGGGCTACTTCATGGGAAGCCTCTATTGGATTGCCATGCTTGAGCGTGAGCAGATCACCGTACCGTGGCTGAGACTGCCTGCGGCGATAGTGCTCTGTCTTTACCTGTCGATCTTCATGCTGATCACAGGGTACGTGACACGAAGACTGATCAGGTTACGTATACCGTATGAAATCGCGTTGGCTATCTCATGGTGGGCGATAGAGTACTTGAGGTCCCTGGGTCCGCTTGGGTTTCCCTGGGTGAGCATCGGCTACAGTCAGACTCCGTATGTTCCCCTGATCCAGCAGGCCTCGGTCATAGGTCTTTACGGTCTCTCGGCGTGGGTGGTGCTGATAAACGGTCTTCTCTCGCGGTTCATCGCGTCGAGGCGGGTTGTGTTCCTCGCGGTGGCCGTGGCGGCCTTCGGCGGCCCCGTCCTCTGGGGGCTCACAACACTGTCCCGGAGCGGGTCCGAAGGCAGCGCGAGGCTCTCGCTCATACAGCCCAACATATCCGGCAATGTGAAGTGGGATCAGGGCTTTGCGGACGGCACAATGCAGCTGCTGGGGGAGATGACAGCTGACTCGCGGGGTTCGGACATGGTTGTCTGGCCGGAGACGGCCGTCCCGTTTCACCTCAAGCACTCACCCCGCTCGCTCGATGACGTGATCGCGCTCGCGGAGGACCTTGAAATGGCCCTGCTGCTTGGTTTCCCCGACTACGAGGAGCAGGACGAACAGTACCGTTTCTTCAATTCGGCGTTGCTTGTAACCCCATCAAGCGGCCGGCTTGCCGAATACAGGAAGATTCATCTTGTGCCGTTCGGAGAGATGATACCCTTCGAAGACAAGATCGAAATCCTGAGGCGGATAGATCTGGGAGAAGGGGACTTTTCCCCGGGGGACGAGTACACGGTGTTTGAGTTAGACACGCTCAAGTTTGCCGTTGCGATCTGTTTTGAGTCGATCTATCCCGACCTGGTGAGAGGGTTCGTCGAGCACGGAGCCGGCTTCATAGTGAATATTACCAACGACGAATGGTTCGGCGCGAGCCTTGGTCCCTTCCAGCATGCTCAGATGGCGGTGATGAGAGCCGTCGAGTTCAGGGTGGGGCTTGCGAGGTGTGCCAATACGGGGATATCGATGTTTGTCGATCCCTACGGCAGAATCACGTCGAAGACCGATATCTTCGAGCGTCAAATCCTTACGGGCGACGTGGTGGCGGGCAGGGGAGGGACACTTTATCTCAAGGCCGGCAAGTACCTTGAGACCGGGGTGCTGGTGGGCGTGCTGGTGCTGGCTCTGTTGAGCCACTCGCTGTCTGTGGTCAGAACTCGAAGACTGCGGGGTCTGACCCCGGGGTAGGAGATCATCGGGGATGATCAAGCATGGTGTCACGGAGATTGCCGACGCCTGGTTTAAAGACCTGACCGCCAGGTTGTGACGCCAGGGTGCCGCGGGGCGATCATTTCTAGCTCTGACCCCATGGATTTTGGGGAAAGGGTTTGACACTGTCGGATGGCGGCTGGTATAGTCTCGCCCGTGAAGGCGAGCGCAAGGACGGCAAGATCGAGTACAGGGAGAGCGGGTGACCAGGGGAAGACGGGTTGTTTCCATCGTCGGTGCGACAGGACTTGTCGGAAGCGAAATCGCACGCCTTCTTTGTAAACGCAAATTCCCGCTGAGCGAGCTGCTGCTCTTTTCTTCAGGAAGAAACCCCGAGAGAGAAACCACATTAGGTGGACGGTCTTGCGACATCCATCGATTTCGTCCGGGTGCGGCAGAAGGATCGGACATCTGCTTCCTCGCAGCCGGTGGTGAGTTCAGCAGACGGCACGCCGCGGCAATCGCAAAATCCGGATGCACTGTAATTGACAATAGCAGCGCCCTCAGGATGCGTGCGGATGTACCGCTTGTCGTACCCGAGGTCAATGCCGCAGACCTTAAACATCACACAGGCATAATTGCCAATCCCAATTGCTCGACCATTCAGATGGTGGTGGCACTTGCCCCTCTCCACAGACGCTGGGGCTTAAGACGAGTGATAGTCTCAACGTATCAGTCGGTGAGTGGTGCGGGTCTGCGCGCGGCCGGGGAGCTTGCGACACAGTCCTCTTCGCTGCTTGAGGGCGCGGCCACCGGGCCGGACGTATTCGTGCATCCCATCGGCTTCAACCTGATTCCTCACATCGACACATTCGATGATGAAGGCTGGACGCGTGAAGAGCGGAAGATGGTAAACGAGACCAGGAAGATCCTGGGGGATGAGTCCATAGACGTTGTTGCCACGGCTGTCCGGGTACCGGTATTCCGGGGCCACAGCGAAGCGGTTTACGCCGAGTTTGACCGTCCCGTTGACCTTGTGGCGGCGAGGCGGGTGCTTGAGCGTGCGCCGGGAGTCGCGGTAGAGGACGACCCGTCACGCAACCTGTATCCAACACCGCTCAACTGTGCAGGCAAGGACGATACGTTCGTCGGGAGGCTACGGCTCGTCCCGGGTCATCCGAATGCGCTGTGCATGTGGATTGTAAGCGACAATCTGCTCAAGGGTGCCGCACTCAATGCTGTTCAGATAGCTGAAGAGCTCCTTTAAGCCTATGAACCTCGGGGCAAGACAGAGCTTCGGAAGATACATCGCGCTCGAATCGCCGCTGCATGCGCTTGATCCATTTGTGAAGCTCATGCTGTTCGCCGCCGTGATCGTCTCGATACTGCTCGTGACGGCCTGGCTCCACCTGGCGTTCTTGGCCGCGTATGTGTTTGTCCTGTGTCTGCTTTCCCGCGTTCGCATCCTCTTCTACCTCGACAGTCTCAAGTATTTCTCGTGGATGTTCGCACTGTCGTTTGCCATCAATGTGATCTTCCCGAGGGGTGACAGGGCGCTCGCGTTCAGTTTCGACGCTCTCAGCGTGGCCGGTATCTTCTCAGTGCGGCTGGTTCTTATGATTCTCGCTGCGACGCTGCTTACGGTGGTGACGTGCCCGTCGGAGATAGGGGACAGTATCCTGGTGCTTGCGCGCTTGAGAGGGCGGATCGGCAGGCGAGCCGCCGAGTTTGCCTCCCTGATTTCGATCTCACTTCGGTTTGTGCCTGTTATGTTCGAGGAAGCCGAAAGGATCCTGGCAGCACAGAGGCTCAGGGGCCGGCCGGGAAATGGGCTGACGGGCAGGGTACGTTCTGTTGTAGGACTGATAATACCTCTGATGGATTCATCCCTGAGACGGGCGACGAATCTCGGTTTCGCCCTCGAGGCAAGGTGTTACGGGTATCGCGTACCACAGACACCGGGCTTGAGACTTGGCCGGCATGAGATTATTATTGGTGGTAGTGGCCTCCTGGTGCTGGTGGGGATGATAATGATGAGGTGATGCGTGGACGCACCGCGTGTTAATGTGAAAAATGTAAAGATGATCATAGAGTATGACGGGAGTGATTTCTGCGGCTGGCAGAGACAACCCAGGGTGAGAACCGTGGAAGGGGAGGTCGCCCGCGTCCTTGGCGGTCTTGAAGGGACGGAACCGGAGATCATCGCGGCAGGACGGACGGATTCAGGTGTTCACGCGCTCGGTCAGGTGGTCAATTTCAGTTCGGTTTCCTCGATCGAGCCGGGTGAGATAAAAAACGCGCTCAATTCGCTTCTCCCCGCAGACGTGAGAGTCCTGGAAGCCGCCGAAGTGCCGCTTGCCTTCAATGCGAGATTCGATGCCAAGAAACGGTTCTACAGGTATGAAATCTCCACCAGACCGACATCTGTCTGGAGAAAGCACAGATGGCACGTCAAGTGGGATCTCGATACAGGTGCGATGAACCAGGCCCTGGAACGGCTTGTGGGCGAACATGACTTTTCCGCCTATACCACGAAAGACGAAGAAAGGGGTCCGTGGATCAGCATGATGGAGGCCTGGGTCGATGAGATAACGCCTTACGGTGTCGAGATTGTCTTCGCCGCCAACAGGTTCTTAAGAAGGATGGTACGGATGCTGACCGGGACGGTTGTGGAGGTCGGACGAGGGAAGCTGGAACCCGGTGCCGTTTATGATATACTCTCGGCGCGGGACAGGACCAGGGTGGGACCGTGTGCCCCGCCGCATGGCCTTTATCTTGTCTCGGTCGAGTATTGAGGAAGGAGGAAACTGATGAAGTTCTTTATCGACACCGCCAATGTGGAGGAGATACAGGAAGCAGCCAGCCTGGGAATCCTGGATGGTGTGACGACCAATCCGACGCTTCTGGCACGGGAAAAGGGCAAGGGTGACTTCAAGGAAATACTGAAGAAGATATGCGAGATCGTGCAGGGTCCCGTCAGTGCCGAGGTGGTCGGCCAGGATGCGGACGCCATGCTGGTGGAAGCAAAGAAGCTGGCGAAAATCGACAAGCACATCGTGATCAAGGTCCCCCTGACAATGGAGGGACTCAAAGCGATAGGGCGACTCAAGGCGGAAGGGATCGCGACCAATGCGACGCTTGTGTTCAGCCCCACCCAGGCCATTCTTGCAGCCAAGGCCGGAGCCAGTTTTCTCAGCCCATTTGTCGGGCGGCTGGACGATGTGAGCCACTACGGGATGGATCTCATAAGGCAGATCGCGACCATCTACGAGAACTACGACTACGAGACCGAGGTGATCGTGGCGAGTGTGCGTAATCCTCTTCATGTGGTGGAGGCGGCGCTTGCCGGTGCGGACATTGTGACGATACCGTTTAAGGTGATCGGGCAGATGATAAAGCACCCCCTGACCGATGTGGGCGTGACGAAGTTCCTGGATGACTGGAAGAAGCTCGGCGCAGAGATCTGAGGTGTGAAATGAAGCTGTTCCTGGCCGTTCTGGTTTCGGGTCTTGTGGGTCTGGCCATAGCACTCTTGATGTATCTGCCCGCCCTGGATTCTCAAGGGACCGCGGAAATAAACCAGGTGGGCGTGACACCCTCAGGCACGAATGAGGGGTCACCGGGTTCTGAACAAGGTGTTTCAGGCCAGTCCGGGGGGACGGGGTGGCCCGCGGCCGGCCCGGCCGAGGACATCGGGGCCTCGAGGCGGTCTGCGATCGTGCGTGCCGCCGAGCACGTCGGTCCGGCGGTGGTCTCGATTACCGTGATTCAGACCAGGGTGGTGAGCGCGTCACCGCGATTCAGGGACCCGTTCTTTGAACAGTTCTTCCGGGATCACTTTGGAGCGAGGCGGCGTGTCCAGAGGGTGCCGAGCCTCGGGTCGGGCGTGATACTCACGCGGGACGGTCTTGTTGTCACCAACGAGCACGTAGTCAGGGACGGTACGGATATCAAGGTTACCCTGACGGATGGCAGGCAATTCGACGCAGACCTGATCGCCAGCCAGCAGGATTACGATCTTGCCCTCCTGAGAATCAACGGGACCAACCTTCCCTTTGCCGAGCTCGGCAGCTCGGGTGACCTGATAATCGGTGAATGGGCGATTGCAATCGGAAATCCCTTCGGCTATCTGCTCGAGGATACTCACCCGACGGTGACCGTGGGTGTGATAAGCGCTCTTAACCGCAATATCAAGACAAGCGAAGACGTGACCGGTGTCTATACGGGCATGATTCAGACCGATGCTGCGATAAACCCCGGTAACAGCGGCGGCGCGCTTGTGAACTCCCTCGGCCAGTTGATAGGTATCAACACGTTTATCATAACCAAGAGCGGCGGTTCGATGGGGATCGGTTTCGCCATTCCAGTCAGCCGCGTGCAGGTCATCCTTGATGAGGTGAAGCAGTACGGCCGGATCAGAGAGATATGGATAGGACTGCTGGTGCAGGAGATGACACCGCTTATCGCACATTCGCTTGGAATCGAAAGCACTGACGGCGTGATCGTGTCGCAGGTCGACGCCGGAAGCCCCGCAGCGAAAGCAGGTCTCAAACGAGGTGACGTCATAGTCGAGGTCAACGGGGGGCACATAAGGGATTTTGAATCCGCCAGGAGAGCGATATTCGGAGCGCGGGTCGGGGATGTGCTTGAATTCATGATCGTCAGAGAGGGCGACGAAAGAACAATCCGCGTGGATGTTGAGGAAGCACCGATCGAATAGGAGCGGCAGCTTTGATCGCTAGATACACCCTGCCCGAGATGGCCTCGATATGGAGTGAAGAGAGGAAGCTTGAAACCTGGCTTGATGTGGAGCTCGCAATCGTTGACGCACTCTCTAAGGAAGGAACGGTCCCTGAAGAGGCGGCCCGGAGGATCAGGGAAAGTGCACGCTTTGACATCGCGAGGGTCAAGGATCTCGAAAGCGTTACCAAACATGATGTTCTCTCATTTGTCGAATGTGTTTGCGAAAGCCTGGGAGAGGACAGCTGCTACTTCCACATGGGTGTTACTTCCTCGGACGTGCTTGACACGTCGCTTGCAATCCTCATGAGGGATTCGATCAATATCGTTCTTGATGAGCTGAGAGCGGTCAAGGACTTGATTGCTGAGCTTGCCCGCAAGCACGAGTGCACGCTTACCATTGGAAGGACCCATGGCATGCACGCCGAGCCGACGAGCCTGGGGCTTAAGTTCGCGGTGTGGTACAACGATTTCACAAGGGCCGTCCAGCGTATCGAGCGGGCTCGTGACGAGGTCTGTGTCGGCAAGGTCTCCGGAGCGGTGGGGAACTATTCACACTTTCCGCCCGGCGTCGAGGACACTGCACTCGGTTCGCTCGGTCTTGACCCCGAGCGTCCGGCCACCCAGGTCGTCCAGCGGGACAGACACGCCTTCCTGCTTGCGACCCTCGCGCTGGCGGCGGCGGTAATGGAGAAGGTGGCGGTCGAGCTGAGGCATCTCCAGAGGACCGAGGTCGCCGAGATGGAAGAACCTTTCACGCCTGGTCAGAAGGGATCATCCTCGATGCCTCACAAGCGCAATCCCATAACCCTTGAGAGGATCACCGGTCTTGCGAGACTCGTACGTGCTCACGCGGCGGCCGGGTTTGAAAACGTCGCGCTGTGGCACGAGCGCGATATCAGCCACTCCTCGGTGGAACGCGTGATAATTCCGGATAGCACGACGGTCGTTCATTATATGGCCCGCTGTCTGAAACAGGTTCTAGATGGACTTGAGGTAAATGCCGCGAAAATGAGACAGAATATAGACTTAACTCACGGGCTGATCTACTCCCAGAGATTGATGATCTGTCTGATGGAAGCCGGCTGGCAACGCATACGGGCATACGAGAAGGTGCAGGCGCTGGCAGGTCTGACCGCGTCCGGCGGGCAGGATCTTAAGGAAGTCTCCATGGCCGATGAGGAAGTCACCGGACTGATCGGGGCGGATGTGCTTGAGGGTGTCTTCGATCCCGGGTTTTACATAAGGCATGCTCACACGATACTGACGGATGCGGGAATCACCCCCCAGGGGAATAATCCGGGCAAAGCGAGAGCTGAGAGAGGATGAAAACCTGTAGGGTGGTCAAGCAGGCGGGAGCGGTACAGATGGTAAGGGTCGACGGAACCGTCGCCGATATCGAACGCGCACTCAAGGAGGTGGGAGTCGATCTTGCCCCAGACGAGGCCCGCCGGATAAAGTCGTTGATCGGGAGAGACCCCAGTGTTACCGAACTCTACATATTCGACATCATGTGGAGCGAACACTGTTCTTATAAGAGCAGCAAACCCATTCTCCAGGCGTATCTTCCCACTGAGGGGAGCCGGGTGATCATCGGCCCGGGTGAGGACGCAGGTGTCGTCAGACTCGGCGAAGCAGACGGCAGGTCATACGTCCTTGCAGTCGCACACGAAAGCCACAACCATCCATCGCAGATCCTGCCTGTAGAGGGTGCTGCAACAGGAATAGGCGGCATAGTGCGGGACGTCTACTGTATGGGTGCGGACGTCGTTGGAGTGATGGACGCGCTGCGCTTCGGTGACCCGGACGGTCCTAAAGCGGAGAGTGTGAGGGAGGTAGCTGCGGGTGTTGTGAGAGGCATATGGGAATACGGAAACGCCCTGGGCGTGCCGAACGTCGGGGGCGATGTCTTCTTTGACAGAGGCTACGACGAAAACTGCCTGGTCAATGTTGTGGCCGTCGGTATCGCGGAGGAGAAGGAGATCATAAGGAGCCGCGTACCTCAAGCCGCTTCGAGGGAAGCCTACGACCTGATACTGATAGGAAAGCCCACCGACATGAGCGGTCTGGGTGGCGCTACCATGGCCTCCAGGATCCTGGATGAGACCGAGGAAGGCAATCTGGGGGCGGTCCAGCTTCACGATCCCTTCTTAAAGCGAATGCTCACAGAGGCAACCAGGGCAGTTATCGCAGACCTCAGAGGTTCAGGTGTCGACATGGGTTTTAAGGACCTCGGTGCCGGCGGTATCTCGTGCGCCGTAAGCGAGATGGTCGGTGCAGGCGGCTTCGGGGCCCAGCTCGATCTTGACCGTGTCCACGTTGCGTTCGATTCGATCGAATCCTATGCCATCGCATGCAGCGAGACCCAGGAACGCTACTGTCTTGCGGTCCCGTCGCACGCATCCGAGAGAGTCCTCAAGATATACAACGACGACTTCGAACTGCCCCACATCTATAGAGGCGCCCGTGCATCCGTGATCGGTAGAGTAACTGAGAAACGCGATCTTGTAATGACGAGGGCGGGCAAGGTCGTGGCCCATCTTCCCGTTGAGATCGTCAATCAGGGGATATCCTATGACAGGAAGTCCGAACCGCGAGCGGCCGCCCCCGGCGGGGAGGAAAGACCGGATACCGGGGACATCAAGTCGGCTTGCCTGTCGGTTCTGTCGCTGCTCTCGGTCTCGTCCAAGCACTATGTGTACCGGCACTACGACAGTGAGGTCAAGGGGATGTCGGTCCTCAAACCGGGTGAGGCGGATGCCGGCGTGATAAGTGTTCCGGGAACCTGCCTGGGTGTCGCCATGGCCGTAGACGGTAATCCGCGGTATTCGAGGATCGACCCCTACACGGGCGGCGCTCTTGCGGTGTGCGAAAGCATGCGTAACGTCGCCTCCGTCGGCGCGGTCCCGGTTGCACTGACGGACTGTCTGAATTTCGGCAACCCCGAGGACCCGCATGTCTTCCATGACTTCGTCGAAACCGTGAGAGGTATCGGTGACGCCGCCCGGGCACTGTGGGGTTACGGTACCCGGGAGCCCGTTCCAATTGTCTCGGGAAATGTCAGTTTCTATAACGAATCGTCATCAGGAGCAGCGATACCGCCATCTCCCGTGGTGGCCTGCTACGGCGTGCTCGACGACTATTCGGTTGCCGTGAGTGTTTGCCTCAAGCAGGCGGCGAGCGATCTCATCCTCATCGGGGCCCGGAAGCCGGGGCTGGGCGGATCAGCGCTCATGGCGGCCGCCGGTCTTGACGGCAGAGGCAGGTTACCGGCGCTGGATCTCCAAGGGGAGCGAAGCGCGATCCACGCCGTGACGGAGATCATACGGAGCGGCCATGCGCTTGCGTGCCACGATATCTCCGAAGGTGGTCTTTTCGGAGCGCTTGCCGAAATGGTGATCGGGGGTTGGGGTATGGGTGAGTTCGGTGCCGAGATAGACTTAACGAGCGATCCCGGTCTTACGCATGACGATGTGATCTTCTCCGAATGCGGCGGATTCGTGGTTGAGACCTCGAGTTCTTCGCGAAGTGACGTTATGGAGATCTCAAGCAGGTTTGCGGTCGTCTCGAAGATCATAGGCAAGACCGTAAGTGATAATGCACTGGTCATCAAGATCGGTGGGGAGACCGTTGTGAGCCTCGGGGCGTCCGAGATGCGCGACGCCTGGCTTTCGCCGGTGGAAAGAGCGATAGGGTAAAGGGATACCATGAGGCCTCGTATATGCGTGATCCAGTTTCCGGGGGTTAACTGCGAGTATGAGACGGCCCGGGCGCTGGAGAAGGTCGGGTTGGACGCGGCGATTGTGAGGTGGAACGTGCCGGCGGGGTCACTCGCAGACTACGACGGATTCATACTGCCGGGGGGCTTCTCTTATCAGGACAGGGTGCGCGCCGGCGCCATAGCGGCAGGTGAAGACGTGACCGGCGTGCTGATAGAGCAGGCGGCGCTCGGGAAACCCATAGTGGGAATCTGTAACGGGGCGCAGGTGCTGGTGGAATCGGGGCTCGTACCCGGTGTCGGTACACGTGGCATCGATCTGGCTCTCGCACCCAACAAGGGCATGGGAAGAGACGGATACTATGCCAATTGGGTCTTTGTCAGGGTCGCATCGGAACCCGGGAGGAGCGCGATCACCTGCGGTTTCAAAAAGGGTGACGTTCTTCCGATACCGATTGCGCACGGCGAGGGGTGCTTCACATCATCGCAGGCCGGTCTCTTCGACGCCCTTGAAGATAACGGTCAGGTGATTCTCAAATACTGTACGTCCGGCGGCGGGACCGCAGCCGGCTTTCCCGATGACCCGAACGGCTCGGAGCTATCGGCAGCGGCAATCTCAAACCCGCAAGGTAATGTGGTCGCGATGATGCCGCATCCCGAACGAAGCACGTGGCTGAGACAGGTACCCGGCGCACTTGATAGCGTGTGGTCGAAGAGACGGACGGAGGCGCGGGGCTCCTGGAAGGATCTCGAGAGCTGCGGGCCCGGGGCCGGGATCTTTGAGTCGATCAAGACCTATATCGAGGAGCGGGCGTTATGACGATTCAGGTCCTTGTCAAACTTGCCGCAATCGATCCCTGGAGTTTCACCGTGCTCGATACGCTCAAGCGGAAGTTCGGCTGTGATGAAGTAACGCATGTCGAAAGGGTGAAGTGCTGGGAGCTTAAGTTCCGCGCTGAAGCGGCTGAGCGCTCGGTCGAGATCACGGAGGGCCTGTTGCGTGACACAGTGCTCCTCGCGAATCCCAACCGGGACAGATGGGTGATGCGGATCTTCCCCGGTGAGGGAGTGCCGGCCGGTTTCTGGGAGCGGCCGGAGGACGCGGCAGACGCCTACATTGTCAAAGTCACCGATAAGGAAGACATCGCAGGACAGTCGCTCAGCCGGATTCTGGCTTCGAGACTGGTAATCTCCGATGTCGAGTCTGTTTCGCTGTCGACGATCTGGGTCATTGAGATGAAAGGCAGAGGGCCCCGGTCACGCGATCTCGCGGAGGAGATTGCGGTCGCCCGTGCCTGGAGACAGGGGCTCCTGGCCAACCCCCACTGCCAGGATGCAGAGGTCTACCCGGCGGAGGAGTACTTCGCGGCGGAGGTTAAGCGGGCATGAATCTGAAACACGAGTGCGGACTCTTTGGCGTTCTCGGCAGCACAGATGCCTCGGGTCTAACCTATCTGGGGCTTTACTCGCTCCAGCACAGAGGCCAGGAAAGCTCGGGCATTGTCACCTCCGACGGGAGTTGCTTTCATGCCCATCACGGACTGGGGCTTGTAAGCGAGTGTTTTGAGGAGTCCATCCTGTCCAGGCTCGTGGGCAGCCTGGCGATAGGTCACAACCGCTACTCGACCACCGGTTCGACGAGAATGTCCAACATCCAGCCGCTGGTCGTCGACCTCAAGGGCCGGCCGCTCGCAATAGCTCACAACGGGAATCTGGTCAACGCACTTGAACTCAGGACCGTGATGGAGAGGGAAGGTTCGATTTTCCAGTCAACCATGGATAGCGAGCTCTTCGTTCATCTGATGGCTAAGTCCGGGAAAGACACGGTCCGGGCGATGATCGCAAGCGCCACGGACGGTGTCCGTGGTGCCTATTGCCTGCTCCTTATGACGGTCGATTCAATCATAGCCGTGCGCGATCCGAACGGTTTCAGACCGCTGTGCTACGGTCGAAAGGGGAATTCAATCTACTTCGCATCAGAGACCTGCGGTCTGGACGTGGTCGATGCGAAGTACGAGCGTGAGATAGAACCGGGTGAGATCGTGATCGCCCGCGGGGGCGAGATCGCCTCGGAACGGTTCGCACCGCGCCGGAGGCTTTCGCTCTGTATCTTTGAGTTGATCTACTTCTCCAGGCCCGACAGCGTGGTGTTCGGCGTGTCGGTGGATGCGGTAAGGACGGAATTCGGCAAGCGGCTTGCCCGCGAGCAACCGGCCGACGCAGACCTGGTGATTTCGGTTCCGGATTCGAGCAACGCGGCGGCGCTGGGGTACGCGGAGGAGTCCGGGATCCCGCTGGAACACGGTCTGATCAGAAACCACTATGTGGGAAGGACCTTCATCTATCCTACGAGTGAAATCAGGGACCATCGTGTCAGGATCAAGTACAATCCGGTCAGGGAGCTCCTGAAGAACAAGCGGGTAGTCGTGGTTGATGACTCGATTGTGCGCGGAACAACGTCTAAGAAACTAATGCGTATGTTGCGCTCTGTAGGGGTCAAGGAGATTCACGTGCGGATAAGCTCGCCGCCGATACAGCATCCCTGTTTTTACGGGATCGATACCCCGACCCGGGGCGAACTGATAGCGGCCAACTGTTCGGTCGAGGAGATAAGACAGTATCTTGAAGTCGACTCCCTGGGTTACCTCTCGGTTGAAGGTCTTCTGGAATCTACGGGGCTGGCCGCGGATGATTTCTGTGTGGCTTGCTTTACGGGTGACTATCCTGTACGCTTTACCAGCGAGCCGAAAAAGCTCGCACTTGAACAGTTCGGCAACTGGTGTGTTTAGAGTGAGAGGGGTGCGACGGGTTGGGAGGGGGAACACTCATGAAGATGGAGGAAATACCTGTTGAGGACAGACCTCGCGAAAGGCTCAAGAGCTGCGGAGTGGAGGCGCTGTCGGTGAGGGAATTGCTGGCAATAGTTGTTGGTCCGGGGACCAAACAGATGGGCGCGATGGACCTGGCAGGGGAGGTCGGGTCTGCATTTGAGTCATTGCGTGACATGGCGGGTGCAAGCGTCGAGAGGCTCTCCCGCGTGAGCGGCATGGGTTTTGCGAAAGCGTGCCGTCTGCGTGCCGCGATCGAACTGGGCAAAAGAGTGGTCAAGGCGGGGAGAGGCGAGATACGAACAGTCAGATGTCCGGAGGACGCGGCGTGCCTGGTTATGGAAGACATGAAGAACCTGGACCGTGAGCACTTCAAGGTGATTCTGCTCGATTCGAAGAATGCCGTGATAAGCGTGGAGACGGTGTCCGTGGGTACGGTGAACGCGTCAATAGTGCATCCGCGGGAAGCGCTCAAGCCTGCACTGGAGAAGAGTGCGACATCCATGATACTCGTGCACAATCATCCGACCGGCAATGTCTCACCGAGCCGGGAGGACATACTAATAACGAGACGGTTTGAGAAGTGCGGTCGAATACTCGGCATAGAAATCGTAGACCACCTGATCATAGGTGATAATGATTACAAGAGTATGAAAGAGAGTGGCTACCTTTAGGAGGACTGTATGAGGTTCGGCGGTTTCTCGGAGCTCTTCACAAATGACATTGCCATAGACCTCGGTACCGCCAACACGCTTGTCTGTGTGAAGGGCAAGGGAATCGTTCTCGATGAACCCTCGGTGGTCGCGGTCGAGAGAAGCACCAACAAGGTCCTTGCCGTCGGCAGGGGAGCAAAGGAGATGCTCGGCCGGACTCCGAGTGAAGTTGCGGCCATTCGACCCATGAAGGATGGGGTGATCGCAGACTTCGAGATCACCGAGATAATGCTGCGTGAATTCATCATGAGAGTTCAGGGTGATCGTCTCCTCTCCAAAATCGTACGTCCCCGGGTGATAATCTCGGTGCCGTCGGGTATAACCGAGGTAGAGAAGCGGGCCGTCAGGGATTCCGCCGAGCATGCGGGTGCCAGAGAGGTCTTCCTGATCTCAGAACCGATCGCAGCTGCAATCGGTGTCGGGCTTCCGATCGATAAGCCCGCAGGCAACATGGTGATCGACATCGGCGGCGGCACCACCGAGATCGGCGTGATCGCGCTTAACGGCATCGTCGGGGTCGCCTCGATCAGGATAGGCGGGGACGAGATGGACGATGCCATCATGCAGCATGTCAAAGGTGAGTATGGTACTCTGATCGGTGAGCAAACCGCTGAGAACCTCAAGATCCTAGTCGGTGCCCTTGAGGTCGATCCGGACGAGGCCCTCGAGATCAGGGGCCGGGATCTCGTTAACGGCGTCCCCAAGGTGATATCGGTGTCCAAGAACAAGGTGGTTGGAGCCCTTCAGGAACCCATAAACGAGATAATCAAGGCCCTGAGGCTCTCACTTGAGAAAACCCCTCCCGAGCTTGCCGCGGACATCGTTGACAAGGGTATTCTGATGACTGGTGGCGGTTCGCTCCTCAGCGGGCTCGACCAGATCTTGAGAAGTGCGACCGGTCTTCCCATCTACGTTGTTGAGGAACCTCTTAAGTCGGTTGTCCTCGGTGCATACAAGGCGCTCGAAGAGCCGGACAGATACGAAAAGATCCTGATGAAGTCGAGAAGGATATGGTAGTAGATGAGGCATGTATTGCGCCTGCCCGTCAAGAGCGATGTGGGGATATTCCTCCTTCTCGTGATCCTGTCGGTCGGCATTATGGCTGTCGACAGGCTGAACGAGGATAGTCCGCTCACCGGCCGGTTGGCCGCACTTTTTGTTCCCTTCGAGAGTCTTTCCTACCGGCTGATGGATTTCTCATTCATCCAGAAGGAGAACCACATCCTCAGGGCCAAACTGATGGATGTTTCTCGAGAAAACGCTCTCCTCCAGGAACAAGCAAGCGAGGCTGAACGATTGAGAGGTCTGGTGGATTTCCGTACGAGCCATCCGGGCACATTGTGTTGTGCGAGGGTGATCGGGGAGCCGGGTGAGAGGATGGGTGGCGGCATCGTGATAGACAAGGGTCGGGCGGCCGGACTGGTCAAGAACATGACCGTAGTGTCGCCTGATGGTCTGGTGGGAAGAATCATCAAGGTGGGTGAGGGGGCGTCGCAGGTCAGGAGGATAATAGACCCCGGTTACAGGGTCAGCGCGTTGATACAGCGAAACAGAGCAACGGGAATCCTGGGAACCCGGAGCGATGGGAGGATCGTGATGGAATGGGTGGCACCCGATGCCGATGTTGTGGCCGGTGATGTGGTGAGCTCTTCCGGACTGGGTTCGATAACCCCCAAAGGCATTCCGGTGGGTAAGGTCGGTCGCATCAAGGAGAAGCCCGAACGTTTCTCTCTCGCGCTCGAGGTGAAGCCCTTCGCGGATTTCAGCCGGCTCGAAGAGGTCTTTGTAATACTGAGGAAGCCCCCCGATTTTCAGCTGCTGCTTGATGATGAAGAAGAGTCAGAGGTCGAACACTGATGCGAAGGTTCTCGCTCTGGCTGCTCGTGGTTCTCGCCCTGATCTTCCAGGTAACGATATTCAGGAAGATCGAACTCTGGGGGATGAGACCGGATGCCACCGTGATAATCCTTGTCTACATGGGGTTGGGGCTGGGTTCCGTCCCCGGTGCACTGTTCGGATTCCTGCTGGGTCTGGCCAATCTGTCGATTTTGTCGTCTTCCATGGCTTCCATGCCTCTCGCAGGGACGGTGGTCGGTTTCGTGGCAGGCAGGTACTGGACGAAGGTGATGTATGAGAGCTATCTCGTCCAGCTGGTGATAATCTTCGTCAGCGTCCTTGTCTTCGACGCGGTGAACCTGGCCTGGGTCGATCCATCCAGCCTTCCCCTGAGCCTCCTGAGATTTTCGCTCGGCAGTGCCGCATATACTTCCGTGGCAGGCGTGATCCTGGCGGTCGTAATCGAGAGAGTAATAGGTTTGAGACTGGTTTCGCAGAGATGAACCACTTCAAGGACACCTCGCATGCAACGCCGATAAGGGTTGCCCAGGCCGTGTGTGTCGGCATCTTCATAATCCTGGGGGTAGCGCTCTTCCGGCTCCAGATCGTCAAGGGAGACCGCTACCGGGAACTGGCGGAGAACAACTATATTGTGCAAGCGTCGATCACGGCTCCACGCGGCATGATCGTTGACCGGAGCGGCACCGTGATCGCGAGTTCGAGGCAGGCATTCTCCATATGCGCGATACCCCGTTCGTTTCTCCGTAACCGCGAAGAGATAAGGACCCTTGGGCGGATCGTCGGGCTGGATGAGGAATACATACGCTCAAGATTGGAAGCGACCTCGAGCTCGTACAGACCGACTGCGGTCATCCGTGACGTCGACTTCGCAACTTTAAGCAGAGTCGAAGAAATGTTCGCAGATCTACCCGACGTGATCGTGATCTCGGAACCCGTCAGATCCTATCCGTGCGGCCTCCAATTCAGTCACATGCTGGGCTACGTGGGTGAGGTCACTCAGGAGGATCTCGCCGCGGGCAAGGGACGGTACGGACGGGGTGACTTCATAGGCAAGACAGGCATAGAGAAGGTATATGAGGAGTATCTCAGAGGCCGGGATGGTGAGCGGTTCCTCAAGTTCAGTCCTTACGGCGGGGCAAGTCCGGTTGACGTCGACGGTCTGTCGGCAAAGGCACCGCGGCCCGGGATGACGGTTGTCCTCAATGCGGATGCCGGTCTCCAGAAGCTTGGGTTTGACTTGCTTGACGGGCGCCGCGGAGCCGTCGTTGCGGTCGATCCCAGAACCGGCGGTGTACTTGCTCTTGTAAGCAGTCCCGGGTTCGACCCGAACCTCTTCGCCACAGGGATATCCACTGCCGACTGGGAGGAGATCATGAATGCCGACGGCAAACCGCTCCTCACGCGACCGATACGGTGTGCCTACCCGCCCGGTTCGGTCTTTAAGATAATCACGGCCGCGGCCGCGCTGGAGGGTGGCATAGCAGACAAGAATACGCGTTACCGGCCGTGCGCAGGGGCCTACAGGTTCGGCAACAGGGTCTTTGCCTGCTGGAAGGAAGAGGGGCATGGCTCACGGGATCTCACGGATGCGATCATGGTGTCCTGCGACGTCTACTTCTACCAGCTGGGTGAAAGACTGGGTCTGGACCGGCTCAGCGGTTACACCAAGGGATGGTATCTGGATGCGGGAACAGGGATCGATCTGCCGGGTGAGGTCGCGGGTCTTGTTCCCGATGATGCTTACTATAACAGGGTCTACGGGGAGCGTGGGTGGTCACGTGGTGTCGTCCT
This sequence comes from Candidatus Eiseniibacteriota bacterium, assembly GCA_043810925.1. Taxonomy (GTDB): domain Bacteria; phylum Arandabacterota; class Arandabacteria; order Arandabacterales; family Arandabacteraceae; genus Arandabacterum. The sequence continues at coordinate 6,509 of JBDRNT010000072.1, read as the reverse complement.
CAATCTTGCTATCGGCCAGGGAGAACTCCTGCTGACGCCGATCGAGATCGTATGCTTCATCAGCGGTCTGGCCAACGGTGGAACCTACATCACACCGCGGTGTGTCGCCAGGGTCGAGTCGGATGACCGGGCTGAAGCGATAAGCGGCAGGCCGGTGGAGCTCCCCATGGCCGCCTCCACACTCGGCACGGTGAAAGAGGGGATGCTTGCCGTGGTCGAAGGACCCCAGGGGACGGGGCGTGCCGCGAGGGTACCCGGTATCAGGGTTGCAGGCAAGACAGGCACGGCACAGAACCCGCACGGCGACGACCATGCGTCATTTGTGTGTTATGCGCCCTTTGAAGAGCCTGAGATAGTCATCTTTGTGATGGTGGAAAACGGGGGGCACGGTGGTGCGGTGGCCGCACCGATCGCAGGTGAGCTTCTGGCGTACTACTTCGGAGTGTCCGAGCCGGATGAGGTGACGAGCGCGCAATGAAACCGTCGCAGAGATCGCTTGTGATTGCACTGGTAGCACTTGGGTGCCTCGGTATCTTCGCGGTCTACAGCAGCACACGGACTGAGACCGGGGCGTCATATGCGGTCAGACAGGCCATATGGACGGGGCTTGGTATCGCGGTGATGTTTGCGGTGTCCATGATCAGAGTCAAGACGTTGTCGTCGCTTGCGCCGGTGGCCTACTTCGGTGCCATCGTATTGCTTGCTTTGGTACTTGTGATAGGCAAGGGTCCCCACGGAACACGAAGATGGTTTGATCTCGGACTGATGAGATTCCAACCGTCGGAGATTGCAAAGATCGCCACGATATTCATGGTCTCGCGTTACCTCTCAGACAAGGGGGCAATCGGTCAATCCCTTAAGAGCGTTCTTGTGGTCTTCGCGATGGTGGCGCTGCCGGCGGCCCTCATAGTCAACGAACCCGATCTGGGTACAGCTCTTGTTTTCGGCTTTATCGCTCTCCCGATGCTGTACGCATCGGGACTCGATCCTTTGTATCTTCTCTTTCTGGTCAGCCCCTTCTTTGCGATAGTCGCCGCGGGAGAGATCGTGGCATGGGTGATTTTCGTCATACTGCTCGTGATCGTGATGGTGCTGCGCAAGTTTCGTACATCGCTGGTCGCCCTTGTGTTCGGCATGAACTTCATGCTGTATTCCCTCGCGCCGCGGTTCTGGTCGAGTCTTGCGCCCTACCAACGCGATCGTGTGCTTGCGTTTCTGCACCCCGACAGTTACAGGCACAGCGCGGGGTTCCAGATCATCCAGTCCCAGATCGCGATCGGGTCCGGTGGGTTTACCGGCAAGGGCATCTTCAAGGGAACCCAGAAGGCTCTAGGCCTGGTACCCGCCCAGCACACGGACTTCGTGTTTTCGCTGGTGGGGGAGGAGATGGGTTTCATCGGTGGTCTGGCCGTCCTGCTGCTCCTTGGCTATGTGGTAACCCGCATCTTCGGCGTGGCCCGGGTCGTGCGAAACCGGTTCGCGATGTTTTTTTGCTTTGGCTTTGGCAGCCTTATTCTGATACAAGTGTTCGTGAACATCGGCATGACGCTCGGGCTTACACCCGTGACCGGCCTTCCTCTGCCTTACTTAAGCTACGGGGGATCGCAGACGATCATCTTCTGGGGCACGGCGGGCGCGGTTCTGGCAGCGCATGCATCGAAGAGGGAATACTAGGAGGTAGTCATGCACAGGACCCTGTTTGACGTTGGGCCGTTCAGTATACATCTGTATGGTGTGATGCTAGCCTTTGCCTTCTGGCTGGGTATCGAGCTGTCGATAAGGATTGCCAGGAAGCGAGGGATGGATCCCGTCGCCATAATGGATCTCGGCATAATCATCCTCGTCTCGTCCGTCATCGGCGCGAGACTTCTTTATGTCATAACCCACTTCACGGAATACCGGCACGATCTCGTGGGGATCTTCAGGGTCTGGGAAGGGGGGCTGACTTTCTATGGCGGCCTCGCCGCGGGAGTGGCTTTCGGGATAGGCTATCTCAAGCGACAAGGTTTGCGGGTGCTTGAGGTTACCGATATCATCGCGCCTCAGATCGCGCTCGGCATAGCACTGGCCCGGGTGGGTTGTTTTCTCAACGGGTGTTGTTTCGGCAGAGAATCCACTCTTCCCTGGGCATGCACATTTCCGGCCGATTCGCAGGCAGGATGGGGGGCCATGGCTGGGAAGACGATACACCCGACACAGATATACTCGGCTATTGCCAATCTGGTGATATTCCTGTTCCTGAGGAAACTTCTCGGACGCCGTGCGGCGGCGGGCACCGTTTTCTTCACCTTTCTCATAGTCTACGGTGTGTGGCGTTTCGCCGTCGACTTCCTGCGCTATTATGAAGTAAACATGTATGTGATGTCCGCGGAAAGGGGCATTACCTGGAACCAGGTTGCCAGTCTGGTGATCATCCTCACCGGAACAGTCCTGCTGGCGAAGACCAGACGCCGCGGCGATCACCATGAGATACCTTAAGAGCACGTTGCGCGAGATCGGCCTCACGGGCCGGAGTGTCTTCTCCGTGCTCGTTCCCCAGCTATGTGTAGCGTGTGATTCCGTGATGGCGGACAGCTCCAGGCAGTGGCTTTGCAGAAGCTGCGCTGAGGAGTTCGCAGGCGGTGCCGGGGCGAGGTCGCGCGTTGTCGAGCTTGCAGACGGACAGGGCTTGAGGGTAAGATATGCACTTGATTACTCCGCGAGGGTCGCAAAAGTGATTGCCGAGATGAAATATGGAGACAAGCCCGGCCTCGCAGCGTTACTGGCTTCATACCTCTGTGTTGCGTTGGGCACGTTCTTCCCGGAAGATGCGATGCTGGTACCGGTACCCATGCATCCGGCGAAGAAAAGGGAGCGAGGTTACAATCAGAGCGAGCTGCTGAGCAAGCGTCTTTCAAGGACCCGGGGCCCGGGGAGCAGGTCGGATCTCATCGTCAAGACACGGAATACGACCGCTCAGGCGGCGCTCGAGAAGGAAGCCAGAGAAAAGAATGTTGCCGGGTCGTTTGCCGTCCGGCCGGGGACCACGCCGGATGGCAGAAACGTAGTCCTGGTAGATGATGTTGTAACGACGGGTTCGACACTGCGGGCGTGCGCGGAGGCCATACGCGGCATTGGTGTCGGGGAGATATCAGCATGCGTCGTAGCCTCGTCTGTGTAGCAGCGCTGGTCTGTTCCATCTGCGGGTTGTTCGCGGATGGCCGGTCCTATCCGACCGAACCTTCGGCGAGCTGGGTTTACCCGTATCTCTACGAACTCAGACTGAGGCATCAGGGCGGGCCGATGTTTGTTTCGACCGGGCCCTATGAGCGAGGGGACATCGCGCGCTGGCTCGATGAATGCAGCCGCGGCGACTCGATCGATGACGGCCGGAGCGCCTATCTCGCCCGGATGCTAAAGCGGGAATTTGAACCCGAGATCCGTTCGCTTCGCGTGCCTGAGCCCGCGTGGACGGGAAACGCTGTGCTCCGGTCCTGGCTGGAGACCAGGGGCAGCTACCGGCAAGAGGCGCTGGTGCGATTTGCGCTTTACCCGGGACCCGGTCTTTGTGTGTGGACCGCACTCAGGTCAACCGTAAATGCCCGGGAGTACCACAAGATCGAGACGGTGCCGTGGGGGGAGAGAACACGTGCGAGTTTCGATCAGGGGGGGATAAGCGTAAGCCGTGGCGGCTTCTCGGTGTTTCTCGGCAGGGATGAGCTGAGCTGGGGTGCATCGCGCGAGGACGGTCTGCTCTTCTCCGGATCTGCGCCGTCCCTGGATATGCTGAAACTCGGGCTTAGAGGCGGGAGACTGAAGTTCACATCCTTCCACTCGCAGCTCAGGGCCGGTGGTGAAGAGGCGTGGGATGAGTCGGTAAGGCGGTTTGTGTCGGGTCACAGGCTGGAGGTTCTTCTCGGACGGAGATTGAGTTTGGCGATCTCAGAAGCTGTCCTGTACGGCGGGGAGGGAAGAAACTTCGAACCTGCCTATTTCAACCCGTTCACTGTCCTTTACGCCGAACAGTGGAATTCTGACTGGAATGACAATATCTTGATTGCAGGCGATCTCTCGTTTCTCTTCCCGGGACGAGCCGAAATAAGGGCCGAGATAATGATCGACGATTTTCAATACGACTTCGAGACGGAACCGCATGAGGTTGCAGCAGGCCTCACGGTTCTGGCGACCAACCCTCTCAAACCGGATGCGTCACTCATAGGCGGATCCTATTTCCATGTGACCAATCGGACCTACGGCCACGTCATCGACCTCAATAGATTCGTTCAAGAGGGACACGTGATAGGTTATCCGGGTGGGCCCGACGGCGACAAGTTGAAGCTATGGTGTACGGCGGCATTTCCCGATCCATTGTTATGGACCCTTGATTATACGTTCAGGCGCGACGGCGAGGGTGAGGCGACGGACTCTCTGGCCAGGACGGGCTCGAAGGCGAAGTTCCCGACCGGTGTCGTCTGGCGCCGTCACTGTGTCGGGTTCGATATTACATGGAGACCGGCCTACTTCTGGTCGGTCGGCGGGCGCATCGAATGGTCGGATGATGAGAACTACGAGCATATCGAGGGAAGAGCCAGGAGCAGTGTCAGACTCGTTGTGAGCAGTACGTTCCACATCAATATGGCATCTAAGCAGTAGAATAAGGAGATCAAAGCACGATGAATATAAGAGCACTTCTCCTTCTGTCAGTTTCCATGCTGCTCCCGGTCGGCTGCTTGGCCTATTCGATAGAGCTCGAGTACGGCTGGGAGATCAGTGATCTCAAAGTCGTGTCCGCCGGCGACTATGATCTTCTTGGTGTGGAGGGTGGTGTTCTAGGCGGCGGGAGTCTGGGCGCCGTAAACGATCTGAGGCTGCTGCCCGACGGGTATCGCGTCGAGGGCTATGAGATACTGTGGGAGGAATGGCGGGAGACCGGAAGGGGATTCAGACTGGGCATCGACTCAGGCGCCGGGCTCACCGAGATGCCGGGTGATGATCCCGGTGGCATAACGTTTATCGGTAGTGGCGGTTTCCTCGGCTACACGGCCTTGATGGTGGTCGTCCAGCCGACACGTGTCATCAACGGCAGGGTCAGTGTGCTGGCCCGAATGGGTCTCAGGGTTGACTGCGCTTACGCGGGTGGGACTCGTACCGGTCCTGAGGGCGAGACGCGGCCGGCCGTGAAGCGCCGAAGCCCGGTAGCGGACAGGCTCGTGACACGGCTTATCGAGAGTCGTGTCGGGGTCGAGGTGGATCCCTTCAGGACCTGGCAGGTGGAAGACCACCGCGACTGGGTGAGTACGGGACCCGGCCTTGACGGCGGAGTCGTTGATTGTGTGATAGTCACGGGTGACAGCCTGGCCGGTGAGTTCGAGCGCCTCGCTGCCATGCATGACCGCCTCGGGATAAGGACGGTCGTCCGCAGCATGAGCTGGATCAGTAACCGGTATGGCGGCTCTGACGGCCCCGAACGCGTAAGAAACTTCATAACGGATGCCTATGAGAACTGGGGTACGATATATGTGCTGCTGGGCGGTGATATCGACGTTGTGCCGATGCGGATTCTGGACTACCCGCGGATGGAGCCGATACTTGAAACCAGCGTGATGCCCAGCGACGTGTACTACACCAATCTTGACGGCACCTGGAACGCCGACGGTGACGATATCATAGGCGAGTACGGACCGGGGACGAACGACGGGATCGACGTCTTCCCCGACGTTTTTGTGGGACGGGCGCCGGTCACGACAACCGGGGAGGCCCGCCTCTTCGTGGATAAGACCATGCACTACCTTCGGGGCTCGAACCCCGGGGTCTGGCACCGCACGGTGCTCTCGCTGGCTCAGATGATAGACAAGTACTCGGACGGAGCCATCGCATCCGAGGGTATCCTTGAGCATTTCCCGGATCACTTCCGGCAGGTGCGGCTCTATGAGAACTACACCAATTACCCCGGTTCGCTTCCCGAGACGATGGCAAATATGATAGCGTACATGGACAGCGGGTGCGGGATCTTAAGCCACATAGGCCATGGAGATGAGTTCAGGCTTGACCTCGGCAACGAATTCATGGAGCGCTTTCATATCCAGTCGGCCGGCAACGACACAGCCTATTACTTCCTTTATATGATGAACTGCTCCTCATCCGATCCGCTTGTGGAGAGCGTGGCCAAGGCTTTCCTCAAGGACCCCGACGGCGGCGCTTTTGGAGCGCTGGGAAACAGCGCGCTTGCTTTTCCCGGTACAGGTCTAGCGATGGAAGAGGATTTTTTCGAGTACGTGTTTTCTGAGGGCAGCCCGACGATCGGGGCCATCAGTGCGGTCTACCGTATAGACTATCTTACCTCGGACTACCTCAACAGCTGGTGGATGTATCTGAATTTCATCCTGATGGGCGATCCTGTAGTCCGTTTGTGGACGGGTGAGCCTGTGGCGCTTGATGTGATCGATTCCGGTACGATGCAGTTAAGCGACAGTGTTTATGTAGTTGACGTTCAGGATGGTGGTATGCCTGTAGATGGTGCGGTGGTGGTT
>JBDRNT010000071.1:0-31401 GCA_043810925.1 Candidatus Eiseniibacteriota bacterium | reverse complement strand
CTTTCAAGATAGGTGCAGGGACGGCCGTCTGGGCGGCCCGGCAGATAGGCAAACTGAAGGAATTCATCGCAAACCTGTTCAAGGGTCAGGCTTCAACCGATACGATAGGCGGACCTATCAGGATAGGCGAGATCGCCGGCGATACGCTCAGGTGGGGTCTTGCGAATTTCCTTGTCTTCATAGCGGTGATAAGCGCCCAGCTCAGCATCGTCAACCTGCTCCCGATACCCGTTCTTGATGGGGGACATCTGCTCCTGTTGGGTGTAGAAACGATCACGCGCAGGCCGATCACGACAAGGCAGCGGATCATAGCCCATCAGATAGGATTCGCTTTTCTGCTGACGTTTATGATCGCGATCACGCTATTTGACATCTCGAGATTCTTCCGAGGTTGACGATCCCCTCGATCTTGCGGATATCTCGGAGTAAACGTCGTACCAGAAACCGGCGTCCGTCCCGTATCTGAGAAGCAGCGTGTCCACGAAATCACTCCAGTTGGGCGGGAACGGAAGAGCCGCCAGTTCGGCCTCACGCAGATCCTCCTGATGTGAGTATGTCCTGTCTATGTATGCGCACTGTGATGAGAGCTCTATAAAGAGCTCGAGGTCCTCATCATCCGGCAGACCGTGATTCTGCGTGCAGCCCGCACATGCCAGTACCGCGACAACGAGCCCGAACCATAGTATCGTCTTCTTCATGGTTTCATTATATTTGAGGTTGCGTGGAAATCCAGTGAATTTCGGTAGAATTTCGATAAGAGTTTCGGTGACACCACACTTAATTATCGATAATTAAGTGTGGTGTCACCGAGACTATTTGTCGCAGCACGAGAGAGCGATTGATTGGTCCGGGCCATGGGTGTTGTTGACAGCCAAAGGGCCTCTTTGCTAACATGCACGCGAAGACTATGAAAACACTGATTATAGCAGTAACAGTAATTGTAATACTGACTTCCTGTTTCTCGACCGCCATGTGCTCGAGAAAGAGGACGCCCGGTGGCCCGGTGGTCAAAGAAGTCAAGATTGAAGGGGTTAGCCATTTCAGTGAGAAGAAGATCAAGGGCCTGATGCGCACCAAGCAAAGCAAGTTCCTCCGCACCAAGCGGCTCAGGGAAAGCATGCTTGAATCAGATCTCAATTCCATAGTCGCTTTCTACAAGCGAAACGGCTTTCTCAAAGCACAGGCGCAGATCGAAGATCTCACCTACGATGATAACCGCGAGCATGTCTGGATCCGCGTGCGGGTGAGCGAAGGAGCTCAGACGGTAATAGGAGGCATCTCTCTTACCGGCAACAGCCATATTGATGACAACGTCCTGCGCAAGGCCCTTACGGTCAAGGTGGGGCAGCCGCTCAACCAGCTCAGGGTCAGCGATGACAAGTACAGCCTGTATGCTGTCTATGCCGACAAGGGTTTCGTGTTTGCATCGATCATGCACGAGATCGACGGGCAGAACGGTAAAGCGACGGTCAGATACCTTATCGAGGAGGGCAGGCCCGCTACTATCGGTGCGGTCGAGGTGCGAGGCAACAACAGGGTGGGCAAGCCGCTGATACGGCGCGAGGTCCTGCTTGAGCCCGGCGACACTTTTGCCAGGAAAAAGGTGCTTGAGAGTCAGCAGCATCTCTATGACACGGGTCTTTTCAAAGATGTCGAGATCGAACCATTCGCGGGAGACTCGGACTCTGGGTCGGTTGACCTCATAGTCAAGGTCAAGGAACGAAAGATGCGCGAGATGTCCCTGGGTCTGGGCTATGGTACCAGGGATGAGGCCCGTGTGACCGTCGGCTGGCACCACAGGAACATCTGGAACACCGGCGACCAGATCGAGCTCAGAACGATTCTGGCCAGCAAGCAGTTTGACAAGGGTCTGACGCGAAAACGCGGTGATATGGCTCTGACCGACCGGTGGCTGTTAGGGAGGAGGCTTGTGGGGGCCGTCGCACTCTTCATTCAGGAATCGCTGGAGGATTACAAGGAGGGGAAGAGTGAGGGTGAATACACGCTTCTCAGGATTGGAGCCGACCTGAGCATCAAGAAAGAGTTATCGAGATCGACGCGTTTGACGTTTACGTATACACATGAAATCGTTGACGTCAGCGAACCAACCTGGGACGTCAAGGATCCTGAAGATCTCAGGATCAGCCTGGATCAGGAGATAAACAGATCCGCCTCCGTGTTGATCGAGCGGGATACGAGGCGTCCATTCTTTGATCCTCAGCGTGGATCGCTCACGAGGTGGATTTCAAGGACCTCGGGTGGGTTATTCGGCGGCGACAACTCGTACAACAAACTGACGTGGAGCTGGGCGCGGTACATGTCGCTTCGCGGCAGAAGCGTTATAGCGTTGAGTACACGAATCGGCTTCGCGGAGGCCTTCGGTAATTCGTCGGAAGACGGCGTACCCGAGTACGAGCGGTTTTTTGCCGGCGGTTCCAGTACGATCCGGGGGTACGACGAGCGGGAATTCGGGCCTGGTGACTTTTTGGCTCTGGCCAACGTCGAGTTGAGGTTCCCGCTGTTCTGGAAGTTCGTAGGTGTCTCGTTCCTCGACATCGGGAATGCCTGGCCGACTATACGCGACGTAAGAAGGTCCGATTTCAATCTCAGTGTGTCCCCTGATGAGTTTCAGTCGCGGAGGGACAGCGATGTCAAGTACAGTGCCGGTATTGGTCTTGGAATCCAGACGCCCGTCGGTCCGGCAAGGGTCGACTACGGGATGAGACTCAAGCGTGGCCGGCTTGACTCGGGGAGCAAGGAATCCCCGGGCATGTTCCACATAACAGTGGGACATGCGTTCTAAGGAATGAGAATGCAGGGATGAAGCGAAGAACTACCGGGCTGGTCTACTTCCTCGTGGTGGTCGGTATTCTGATTTTCGGCACCATTGTCGTTATCCGGACCCAGAGTGAAAGGATTGCGATCCAGGTCGGTGACTTTGTAACTGCGAGATATGTCAAACAGCGTAATCTCAGTATCGATGTGGGTAATGTGAGCGGGAGCCTGCTTGGCGATATCACGTTTGATGACGTGTGTATAAGCTACACGGGGGAGGAAGCACCCAGGATTCTGCTGTCGGCACGGACCCTCTCCGGCAGGATCAACCTCGCTTCACTTCTTGCCGGGAAGGTCAAGTTCGATTCGGTGAGTGTGGTCTCTCCCACGCTTGTGGTGCCGCTCAGAGCCGATGGTACGAGGATATATCCCACCGGTGATCCGGTGACTTCCACCGGCGACCCAATGAGCTTTGAGATTATGAACATCGGTGTGACGGATGGTTCGATCACTCTGGAGGGGGAGGAACCGAAGGTCATCAGAGACCTCGACGCTGTGTGGTCGTATGAACAGGACAAGCGAAGCTCAACGGCCAAGATAAGATGGGGGTCGTTCACATACGGCGAAGCCGGCGTGGTTGATGATATTGCGGGGATGATCCACAGTCTTAAGGACAGGATCGAACTGAAGGGGGCAAGGATCAGAACACCCCACAGCAAAGTCGGAGTCTCAGGCTCTTTCGGTACGGGGGACAATGACTCTGTCGCAGTTACGGCCAGGATCGATAGTCTGTACCTTGGTGAGATCCCGCTCTTCACCGGGAGCTCCGACCTAAAGGACATGGGGATTGTCCGAGGCCGCCTTGATGCTTCCGGCCGGTACTCGCAACTCGCGGTTGAATCGAATCTTACCGGTGACGTGAATGGTTGGGAGTTTGATGATCTCATCGCCAGTGTCCTCTACGAAAAAGACGCAATCAGGGTGGACCATCTCACCACATCGCTCAACGAGACGCCCGTCAGCTTCTCGGGTGAGTACACAATGGCGGATCCACCTAGGTACGAGGGCATCATTGCATTCTCTGATCTGGACCTCTCCAACTTCGCCGAGGCCGAAGATGAAGACGGTGCCGGCCGTCCTTCCGATCTGAACGGCAGTATCAGGTTCAGGGGACATGGTCTGGACTCAAACCAATTCTGGCTCCGGACATGGCCCCGGCTCGACCAGGGCAGCTACGGGGACTATGTATTCGATTCAATCGGCGGAATGGTTGACGTCGACAGCCGTTCTGTGAAACTGGACAGCCTGGTTGCCGGGATAGGAGCGTCCCGGCTTGAGGCCCGGGGCCGGATCGGATTTGACGGGGGCGTCCGGCTGGGTTTCTCACTGGATTGTCCCGATGTGGAGGATATGTATCCGTATCACAAGGTCGAGAATGTCCATGGAGCGGTTGAAGCGGGCGGAGTCCTGATAATCGGACCGGGTCTCCTCGATTTCTACGCCAACTCGGTCGGCAGACATCTGGATTACTCGGGGACGCTTGTCGATAGCCTGGTGATAACAGTCGAGCTTGATGAGGTGGACAATCGCCTGACCGGTCGCGCTGAGATGTTCGGAAGCGATCTGGACATCTACGGTCTTAAAGGGAGTGAGTTCATCGGAAACATGGTGATCGATGACAGGGAAGTCAAGCTCGAGCGGGCCGTGCTGACGAGAAACGACGGGTCCCTGCTCGGGGTTACCGGAGACATAGAGATCGTTGAAGGCGGTTTCGATGCCGGGATGGGCAACATGTTTGTCGGACTGGGCGGCTTCATATGGGAGAACGAAGACACCGTGTGGATCAAGTACAGGCCGGACTCGCTCTCGATCGGCGATGCCTCGTTCTCGTCCGGGATGGGCAGAATATCACTTCTCAACTCTTCCTACATCGGGGGCAACTACTCGCTTGAGACGCATGTTGACGGTTTCGACCTCGGTCTTCTCGGTGAAGTGCTGAGACAGGAAGTGCCGACGGGGCTCCTCGATATGACACTCAAGGGTTCCGGCCATCGGGACGGTCTCACGTTTGATATGGATTTCACCGTCGAGCAGGGTGAGATACGTGCGGTGGCATTTGAGGCTCTTACGGGCTCAATACAGTACGACGGCGAGTCTCTCCGGATTGACAAGGTGGCTCTCACGCAAAACGGAGGGAGTGTCGGTATCGAAGGAAGCATTCCGGTCGATCTCGCTCCGTCCCGGCTGGGGGACCTAATAGATGCCGGTAAGGGGTACGATATCGTGGAGGATCTCGGCACGATAGCCATCGAAGCCAGAGATATTGATATTTCACTGCTTGAACCCCTGGTCCCGCCGATTGCGAAACTCGACGGTCTTGCCGAACTCACCATGGAAATTAGCGGGAATAAAAGGAACCCGCGAGTTGTCACTAAGGGTAGGTTGCGGGAAGCATCTTATGGTGCAGCCCGCGTTGGTGATGTTGCATGGAACCTGATGGTCCGGGATTCGCTGCTGGAAGTGGTTGCTCTGACTTTTGGTACCGGCAGGGAGGAGGGGCAGGTATCAGGTGATGTGCCGATCGCCATCTCCATGCTCCCATTCTCAAGTGAGCTGCTGGAACGGCCGATTGATCTGCGCATCTCAGTGGTGGACGGAGATGTCGGGCTTATGTGTGAACTGATACCCAAACTCAAGGTCTGCTCAGGCACCTATGGCGCGAACCTCCGGATTACCGGTGACGCGAAGGCCCCCCAGTTCTACGGTGATCTCAACCTCTCGAACGCCCGCCTGCGGTTCGAAGGGGTTGCGCAGGACTTGAGAGAGATCTCGCTGCAACTTCGTGCGGAGGGTACACGATTTACGCTTGTCAGGATGACGGCTGAGGACAAGTCGCTCAAGGCAACGGGTTTCTTCACAGTTAAGGGAACCAGCCTCTCGGACTGGCACTTCGCTCTTGCGTTCAAGGACTTCGCGGTCACAGAGTTCGAGGACGTTTATGCCCGTTTCGACGGAAATGTCACGATCGATGCCGAGGTTTTCGAGTCCGGTAAACCGGTACCGAGGATAGAAGGAGATCTCAAGATCAAGGAAGGAGAGTACTTCTATTCGCTGACAGGGGGTAGTGGTGAGGCCGGAGAGGGCACGATAATAGGGCCGAGCGCCTCACCGTCATGGGTCATGAACCTGGAGATCGAGGTGCCCAATGCCTTCTGGATAAGGGGCGGGGATATCGAGGCGGAGCTCCAGGGCGATTTGAGTGTCAAGAGAGGCAAAGAAGGTCTGTCCGTCCTCGGAACACTCAGGACGTTGAGGGGAACATTCTATATCTACTACAATGTCTTCCGAATAACGAGAGGCGAGTTCAGATTTACCGATGTCACCAGTCTGAGAAATGTTTATATTGACTTAGAGGCGCAATCAAGGGTGCTGGATGAGAAGATCGATCTACTGGTCAGGGGACGCCTCGATGAACTGGATATCAGTGCGACTTCCGAGAGTGGCTGGAGTGAGACTCAGATCTTCGAGGCTCTGACTCTCCGGCGCGGAGAAGCGTCTGAGGAGGGTTTGAACAACAGGTTCTTCTCAGGCGAATTCCTGCGATCGTGGGGAGTTGCCCTGGTCAACCGGTTTGGGGCCGAGGTCGCGAGGGAGTTGAGGCTCGACCGGTTCGGAGTGGAGGTTAGCGAAGTGGGAAGTGGGGATGCTCTGGCGGCGACGCGCGTGACCTTCGGGAAGTACGTATCAGACAAGGTCTACCTCGAATACACGCAGTCCCTCGGAAGCCTCTACGAGGACCGCCGGAAGTTCACTCAGATGGGTCTTTCGTCTCCCGAGAGACAACTCTCGGTCGAATACAGGCTGAGTAACAGGTTCTCCATCGAAGGTGAAACGGGCACCATCGGAGGACTGGGATATTTCGATGTCGATCTCAAGTTCAGATACGGGTATTGATAAGGGGGGGAGGATGAACATGAAGAAGACAGCACTGTTTGTGGCGATAATCATACTCGTGCCTTCGCTTGCCCTGGGCTTTGGTAAGAACAAGGTCCAGTACAGGGGATTCGACTGGCTGATTCTCAAATCGGAGCATTTCGACATCTATTACTACGACGACGAGGCGCTACTTGCGGAGAGAGTGGCTGTGCTGTCTGATGCCGCCTACGATTCGATCAGCGAGTACTTCAGCCACGATCTGTCTACACGTGTCCCGATCCTCATATACAAGTCCAGCAATGAATTTCGTCAAACGAACGTCACGCTCGAGTTACTGGGGGAGGGGGTCGGTGGTTTCACGGAGATGTACAAGAACCGGGTGGTGATACCGTTTACAGGGTCCTATGAAGAGCTCAGACACGTCATAGTGCACGAGCTCACCCACGTTTTCAATTTCGATATGCTCTATGGCGGACTCCTCGAATCCATCTTCACGCGTCAGTATGTGTTTGCACTTCCGCTCTGGTTTCTTGAAGGACTGACGGAGTACGTTTCGGAGTACTGGGATGCCGAGGCCGAGATGGTCATGAGGGATGCTGCCATCCACGGTTACTATTTCGCGCTCTACCAGAATGTTCAGGGCTACCTGGCATACAAGCAGGGCCAGTCGGTGATCCGGTACATCGCGCAGAAATACGGCAGGCAGAAGCTGACGGACATCCTGCAGAATGTCAATACGGCAAGAAGCATCGACAAAGCCCTGGTGACGAGCATAGGCGTTGATTCGCAGGGTCTGACTGAGGCCTGGGTCGAGCATATAAAGAAGCAGTACTGGCCAGAGATAGCGTCCAGGACCGATCCTGAGGACATAGGGTCGAGGCTGACGGATCACGAGAAGGATGGATCGTTTGCCAACGTCATGCCCTCGATTTCACCGGACGGCCAGAAGATCGTGTTCCTTTCCGACAAGAGCGGCTACGATGACATGTACCTGATGTCGGCGCTTGATGGCAAGGTGATCAAACGGCTCGTCAAGGGTGAGCGAAGCGCTGACTTTCAGTCCTTTCACTATCTCCGATCATCTTTTTCCTGGTCTCCTGATGGATCGGAAATAGCGTTTGTCAGCACACGGAAGGACAGGGATGTAATCTACATCATCAGTTCGGAATCGGGAAAGGTGAAGAGAAAAATCGAGCTGGATTTCGATACGGTCGACAGACCGGCCTTTTCACCGAGTGGAAATCTCCTGGCGTTTGTCGGCGCCGAGGGCGGAAGACCGGGGATCTTCACGTACGACCTTGATGACGAGCATATTGAGGCGCTGCATACCGGTGCGCTTGAGTATGGAGGCTTCTCCTGGTCACCGGACGGCAAGTACATAGCGTTTTCAACCATCGCCCCCGGCAAGGTCGATTCGCTCGATGTCTTTCTGAGAGTCGACCCCCGCACAAAGCCCGGAAGGGACATATACATGCTTCGGGCCGAGGACGGGCTTACGAGGAGGATAACGCGGTGCCCGTCTGAGGACGTGTCTCCTGCATGGTCGCCTGATGGCGAGAAACTGATGTTTGTCTCCGACAGGAACGGCACGTATAACCTCTACGTCCATGACCTGGCGGATTCGACGACGTCGCAGCTCACCGACATTCTTGGCGGCATATTCAATCCGACCTGGTCGGTTGAGGGTGACAGGCTGGCTTTCGGGGTCTTCGGCGCGGGTGGCTGGGACGTGTTTCAGTTGAAAGAGCCGCTTGAGGCTCTCGAAGCGAAGAAGGTGCTCAAGGAGCACCTCTGGACCTGGGATGCGCCGTGGGTTAGCGAGGGGTGGCTTGCAGCTAGCGATTCCCTGCCGGAAATACCAGGCCCGGCCGAACCCGATTCCACCGGCGTGCAGCTGGCCGGCGGGTATGAAAGCACGCCCTACAGGCTTCGCTTCAGCCCTGATTGGCTGGCGGGATCATTTCAGTATAGCAGTTCCTTCGGTCTCGGGGGACTCACGCGGCTGCAGGTGAGTGACGTTCTCGGCAACCACAGGATCTACATTGCTTCCGACTTCTTCTCCTCCTTCGAGGAGACGGACTTCCTCGGAATTTACTACTATCTGGCCAGAAGGATAGACTATGGGGGCGGGATTTTTCATTTCAAGAACTACTACTACTCCGATCGCACCACGATGGGGACGCCGATAGGAGAGGGTAAGGAAGACCAGCTCTTCTCGGAGAGAAACTTCGGGGGATTGCTGGCGCTGTCACTGCCTATCGATAGATTCCGCCGTATCGACTTCGATTTCACAGCTATGAGAATAGAGCGTGAGATATTCAGAGAGGATCTGGATTACTACGACGTCGATCTTCCCGTCGAGAGGCGTGAGACCGAAGACCTCTTCATTCCACGTTTGTCCTATGTCAAGGACAACACGATATGGGGACCCACGGGTCCTGTCGGCGGTACACGCTACTTGCTCAGCGTGGAGAGATCGATCGTCGATGTTCTGGGTAGCGATCTGTCATTCACCACCGGGGTGATGGATTTCAGGAAGTATCTCCGGTTCACGAACCGCACCCAGCTTGCCGGCCGCCTGTTCGGAGCCACGAGCCAGGGCGACCAGCCTATGACATTCTACCTCGGTGGGGGTTATACGCTCAGGGGTTACGAAGATTTCGAATTCGAAGGCAACAATGTTCTTCTCGCAAGTATCGAGCTCCGTTATCCCTTTATCGACAGGCTTATAATGCGAGGTCCCATACCGCTGTCGCTGGGAGGCGTGAGGGGTGCGTTCTTCTTCGATATCGGCGGCGCCTGGAGTGGTGATCTTGAGACTCTGAGGGTGGCGCATAGGGTTGAGGGGCAGGAGGAGCTCAAGGACCTCAATGCCAGCTACGGGTTCGGTATCAGAATGTGGCTTGGCTACTTCCTCATGAAGCTGGACTTCGCCTGGGCCACCCGCTTCAACGGACAGGTGGGGAGAAGGGTTCACTTTACGCTTGGGGGAGAGTTCTAGTTGGATCTCTTCCAGGATCTGAATGCACCACAGAAAGAGGCCGTGGGTCACACCGAGGGCCCGCTCCTCGTGCTGGCCGGCGCGGGCAGCGGCAAGACCAGGGTCCTGGCACACAGGATCGCCCATCTTCTCAGCGGGGCCAGGGCAAGACCTGATCAGATCCTCGCAGTCACCTTCACAAACAAGGCTGCCGGTGAGATGGCCGACAGGGTGAGAACACTTGTCGGCGATGTCAGTGCGGGCATGTGGATGGGGACCTTTCATTCAGTGTGCTCGAGACTGCTGAGGATAGAGGGCAGGAGGCTGGGCATATCGCCCGATTTCACGATCTATGATGACCAGGACCAGAAACTACTGGTGAAGCAGGTGATGACGGATCTGGGGATGTCTGCGAGCAAGCTCTCACCGTCGGGTGTTCTCTCGAGGATCAGCTGGGCCAAGTCGGGTCTGCTCACACCGGATGAATACGCAACTCAGGCTCTGGGCCCTTATGAAAAGAAGGTCGCCGCCGTCTATCCGGTCTATGAAGCCGCTCTGAGGATGAGCAACGCTCTTGATTTCGATGATCTGATCACTATTCCCGTCAGGCTCCTGCGGAGTCACCCGGAGGTCTTAGAAAGGAACTCGGGCAGATTCCGTTACATCCTGATCGATGAATATCAGGATACCAACAAGGCTCAGTATGAGTTGGTCCGGTTGCTTTCCTCCACTCACAGGAATATCTGCGCGGTCGGCGACGACGACCAGTCGATATACCGGTGGCGGGGAGCCGATGTCTCGAACATCCTGAACTTCGAGCGGGATTTCACGGATGCAAAGGTGATAAGACTCGAGCAGTCCTACCGGTCGACAAAAACCATTCTTGCCGCGTCACAGGCCGTGATCCAGCGTAACAAGAGGAGGAAAGCCAAGACGCTGTGGACCGACAATCCGGTCGGCCGGAAGATCGTCGTCTCCGGTGTGCCGGGGGAGCAGGAGGAGGGCAGGTTCGTCGCCGATGCGGTCGAGCAGTTCACCCGGGAAGAGAACAGAAGTCACGGGGATTTCGTGGTCCTCTACAGGACCAACGCCCAGTCGAGGGCTCTGGAAGAGGCGCTTAGAAAGAGTGCCATACCGTATGTGATTGTCGGGGGGCTCAAGTTCTACGAGCGAAGGGAGATAAAGGACATAATCGCCTATCTCAAGCTGATATCGAATCCAAAGGACTCGGTGAGCCTTGCGAGGATCATCAATGTCCCTAACAGGGGGATCGGGGACGTCACATTCTCACGGTTTAAGGAATTCGCCGCCGGGCAGGGCGTGACGACCGGGGAGGTACTCGACAGGGTGTCCGAGATCGAATCGCTCAAGTCGGGGGCCAGGCGGAAGCTGGAGGTATTCAGGGATATCGTGAACGAGCTCAGAGGTCTTTCCGAGAGCCATCCGGTCGCAGAATTGATCGGTCTGGTTGCGGAGAAGTCCGGATATCTCAATCATCTTAAGCAGCAGTCCACCATAGAGGCGATGTCACGGCTGGAGAACATACAGGAACTCGTGGCCGGCGGCTATGAGTTTCAGGAGCGGAGTGAGACGCCGACACTCGCGAAGTTCCTGGAAGAAGTCTCCCTGGTCATGGATATCGATATGTGGGACGACCACAGGGAAGCAGTCAGCCTTATGACACTCCACAATGCCAAGGGCCTCGAATTCCCGATCGTATTCATCGCAGGCGTGGAGGAAGGCCTGATACCACACCATACGTCGTTTGAAGACGAGGAAGAGCTCGAGGAGGAAAGAAGGCTCTTCTACGTCGGGTTGACACGGGCGAAGGAACGTGTCTTTCTCACGGTCGCTCTTGGCAGGCGTGGTTTCCAGGGTTGGATGCCGCAGGTCGGATCGAGATTCCTTGAAGACATACCCGAGGGGTTCATAGAGACGCTGACACCGTTCCATGAGGAGCGCCGGCCGGTCAGGGACCATGAGGACTGGGGCGAAGAGAAAATCGTCCATATCGGGTCGAAGGTGAGGCATCCGGATTGGGGCGTGGGAACCGTTGTGAGGAGCGAGGGCTACGGGGAGCAGCTGAGGCTGATGGTCAAGTTCGGCGGGAACGTTACTAAGAGGATCCTTGCGAGGTATGCCAATCTCGAAATCCTCGAGGGTGATGTACCGTAGGTCAAATGCTTCAGCGCAGAAGCATCACTTTGCGGGTGTCAGTCTGAGTGCGAGATCTTATCTGAACAAAGTATGTGCCGCTTGAAACCGGCCTGTCGTAAGTGTCTGTTCCATCCCATCCCAGTCTCTTCTCACCGGAGGTCATAACCGTCGGCATCCTCCTGACAAGCCTTCCCCGGACATCGTAGATACCCACATCCACGGGCAGTTGGTGTTCGCCGACGGCCAGATGCACGTTGACCGAGCTGGTAAAGGGATTGGGATAGACAGACTGAATCAGAGCGAGATGATCCGGCACGCCACCTATACCCGCAGGAGACATATCCAGCCAGCCGGAGAAGTCGATCGGACCCCAGAACGCGCCGGGATCGGGGTTGACGGTTCCCCACCAGTTCCGCTGTGCCATGATCTCATTCTGCGTCTTGTTGTAGACGGCATACTGGGTGTTCTGGCGGATATCATTGAAGCCGCCGAGTCCGGCGATCGTATCGCCGAGCACGGGATGCGCATAGATATAGACACCGACGCCGATGTTGTTCCCGACCAGCGATGTATTGGAGATCACAGGGTCTGAGTAGTAGGCCGCCTTGATGCCGCAATCGCCATTGTACCCTATGAAGCACGAATCGATTGAAGGGGAGCTGCTGCTCAGGTAGATCCCGGCCAGCGCGTTGAACTCGTACCTGCCCCCACCGAGGAACGTCGGGGCCGACGAGTAGCATGAGACGCCGTGGCCCTGTATCGTGTAGCTGACCTTGTTATTACTCAGTACGGCGCTGGAACCATTCGACAGGATTATGCCGTTGTAGAGATTGGACTTTATCAGGTTGCCCACGATGATGGCATCGGACCCGTTGGCGGAGATTCCGTAGTTATTTCCGATAATGGTGTTGTGGTCAAGCGTGGGTGCGAACCCGTCGGTCTTGATACCGAGCATGCAATTGCTGATCGTGCACTCGGAGATGTATGCACTCGATGTCCCACACTCGATTCCTGTCACGGCACCGGTAACGCTCACATGGGAAATCGTGGCACTGCCGCTGGAGTCAATCCGGATACCGGCCCATTCATCATTGCCGCACGGGATCGAGATCGGTCTGAATGTTATCTGGGTCGACTGGGACCCTGTCGCCACGATACTGCCGCTGACGATGATCTCACAATTGCCCGGGGACGATCCCACAGGGTAGACGTCGTCGTGCACGAGCCTGACATCAGTCCCGCGATGCAGAATGAGGGCGCCGCCGGTTTCGACGATGATGTCTCCCACTACGTCGATCCGTCCGCTCAGGGTCTGCTCTTCCGATATCGTTCCGAACAGGGGCTGGGCGTAAAGCCCGGTCCGGGTTCCCGTGCATCCCTGACAGAACCACTCGATTCTCCCGCCCTGAGTGCCCAGATCGAGTATGAAGAGGAGTGAGTCACTTGAACCTGCCACTATCTCGATATTGCCGTCACCATCGATATCTTGCACGCCGGGACCCGATAGACACAGTCCTCTCATTGGAACCGGAGGGATTACGTCGCCAGAGACAGGATTGAAGACCCTCACCGTGCCTTCTTCGGATGCGAAGATGATCTCGACGATTCCGTCCTGGTCGACGTCCGCCAGCGATGCGCACCCGGCCGTCTGCCCGGTATCAAGATCCAGGACGATGGCCCCGTTGTCGATTTCAAGAATACGGCCGCACTCCGATGTGCAGACGATCTCGAGACTTCGGTCGCCGTCCAGGTCCCCAAGCGAAATGCTGGTCGGCGTGCAGGGACAAGCTACGGCAGTTTCGGTTTCGCCGTCAAGCACGTTGATTATGTAGACCGAATCCTGACATGCCGCGATCAGCTCAATTGCTCCGTCTCTCTCCAGGTCACCTGCGGCAAGACAGAACAACCCCGTTCCGCATATCGATTTCTCCCACATAATACCGGGTGGGTCGACGCTGGAGGTAAGGCATGTCAGATCGCCGGCATCGGTAGCAAAGACTATCTCCTGGCTACCGTCATGCTCAATGTCGCAGGTAATCATACCCACCAGCTTCTTGCCGTACCCGGGGACAGAGTAGAGCCAGCGGTAGGAACCCGCCGCATCAAAGGCATGGATACTCGAGAAGCTGAAGGAGAAGGTTCCCATAAGCACTTCGAACGAGCCGTCGGCATCAAGGTCAGTGACTATAGGCGACAGGACAGGGTAGTCCGTGTAACGTGTCCATATCTCCTCCCCGGTGGCCCCCTCGACCACAGAAACTCCTGACCTGGTCGTAAGGATCGCTTCGGTCGTGCCGTCGCCATTGAGGTCAAAGGCGGACGGCGCGACCCCGCCAAACCACTGGGGAAGGCCCATATTGCTGATGCGCCACAGGGTGGTACCGTCGAATTCGATTGCACGGGCCTGCGTGCCACCCGATGAAACGAGGATATCCGGTTTCCCATCACCGTTGAGGTCCGCAATTACCTGGCCTTCGATATCGTCATCTATCTTGACGGGGAAACCTGCCTCACAAGGATAGACGTATGAGGCGAGTTCGACGATGTTATTCGTCTCATCCATCTCTATGACATTCCCGAAACCATCGGCGACCAGGAATATATCCAGGTCACCGGCATCCTCCGCGGTGAAGCTGAAGTGAACGGAGCGTCTCTCCCAAGCATAGAAATCAGTGAGAGTGAGGATTTCACTCTCGACAATCACACCGCCGGAGTCGGGATGACCCGAGTAAACCGTGACATCAAACTCATCTATAGGTACACCGCTCGCATTCCAGACCTCGGCGCTTATGTCGATCCGGTCTCCCGGTGTGGGAAACTCCGGTGAGATCTCGGCATCGTAAGGGCGCATCACAAGATCGGGTGCCGCGTTCGGGAGTTCATTCAGCACGAAATTGAGACAGGGGTCACCGAACAGGTTAAACTGCCGTACGAAAACCACCTTACCCAGGTGAATCAGATGGCGCGTCTTCGCTTCCAGCATGAGCTCGCCGAGGAACGTCGAACCGTTCACGAATGCTGCTTTGACTATCTCCGGTGTGATGGTTGTTGAGGCGCTTCCGTCGGCATCCCGCGATGAAGCCAGGCAGGCTATCGCCCCGGCATCTTCCTCGAGGACCATTCTCTCAGCGAAACAGTCGACGCCACCATCGGTATATGTCTCCGTTATGTTGTCGAACCACCCGTTGCTGCAAGAGATGGAGAGCACAATCGGGAGTTTCCCGGTGTTGGAAAGGCCGGCGATGTCGGCGCTTCTGAAGACCCTCTCGTATCTGGGGCCCCAACTCCACATATCCCCATCACCGCTGTAGAGCAGGAACAGTTTTCCTGCATTAATGGAATCCTTCATGGCCTGTATGGCCTCTGTGTCACCGGCGGAGTTGAAAGGAAAATCGTGCCTGTAATACCTGGGTACCGCGTAATCCTCGGGTACGTATGCAGCCATGCTGTCGAAATAGACAACGTAGTCGTCTCTCGACGTGAAGAAAGTGCCACCTGCGAAGAGCAAAGTCTTGGTCCAGTCTTCGGGCGGGAGCGGGCTATAGGAGGCCAGCTTCAGATAGTAGTTGATCAGTTCTTGCTCGTTTCCAACCGGTATTCGGCCGATCATCAGGTCTTCAAAATCATCATCCCCGCTTATGCAGGCGTAGAAGTGATCGGAGGCCTCAGCCTTCAACCCGTAGCCGTCGTACTCCGGGATCATGCTGGTCACATTGTCGTCTTCATAAGCATCTCCCACCAGGACGACGAATCCAAGGTGCCCGTCTCCGAAATGCTCTGCACAGGCGAGATCGTAGAGATCGTCGATGAAGTCCCTTATGTCGACCGGGCTATAGGCGGATATGCTGGCGACGTCGATGAGCGCCGCATTGAGACCCATCCTCTGTGCCCAGAGGCCCGCAAGCGAGTCCAGGTAGGGACTTTCCCAGACAGCATGCCCGCCGATCAGCAGGATGTCAGGCTGGACATCCCGGCACTCGATAAGGTTCTGGCAGCGGGTAATCGTCCCGGGTCCGGAAGTCAGATCCAGCGACGGTGCCACGTCATAACCAATGATTGTCCTGCCGCACAGTCTCGTGAGCGGGCCGGCGTCGACGCATACCTCCCCGCGCGTATGTTGGAATTTGAGACTGATATCCACTCTGGATGAAGCAGCAGGAGGTTCCACGAACTCGAAAAGGGCGATTTTCTGATCTCTTATGTACGCGGTCTCAACGAGGTTGGCCTCAAGCGGCTTTCCGTCGCACTCGAATACACCCTCGATGTGCCCGCACTCCGGTACCGGCACGCAAAGCCGCCCGGGTCCCGATTCGGAAATCACATCGCCACGCACAGACAGAACCCTTGTGGCCGTGTCACCTGCAAGACATACGGATACAGGGATGGTAGCTGCAAGCATGGCTACTACCATCCCTGTTTTCAATTCCCCGCGTGTTATGCTGCGCATAGCCCGCATATCTCCTTTGGAGGATCTGCCGGCGCGGCGCCAGTGTTACTCAAATAAGGCTTTGACCGCTCCCCACGTCGAAGCCTCATTGGCCATAGCGCAATCCTCAAGATCAAGCTGCATGTTAAAATCGACCTGGTCGAGCATGTAGGTCGGGCCCTCACTGCAGTCACGGAAATAGAAGCCTTCGTAAGTTCCGTCTCCGCAATAGGGGGCATAGATACCGGTACCGTCATGGATGATGATAACCGCACCTGACATACCGTCCATGCATTCGCCGGGATCCAGCTGACCGTCGCCGTCCATGTCGATTATCTGAAAGGTGAGATCGTTGACACCGGTCATCGTACCCTGGCCGGTTCGCTCTAGAAAGAGTGCGCAATCGAAAACACCTGTCCAAATCTGGGGACCCGGATCGTACACATAGTAGGTCGTCCAGATGTATGCCCAGCGGGCAACAGGGTCGCCAACGCCCGGCCAAAAGCCATCTTCCACCACTTCCATCTCCCAGGTTCCGGGAGCAAGATCGCCGCCGTCAATCCCACCTGAATACACGGGCGGGCTGACGGCAGCCATATTACCTGTACCGGCGCAATGGAACTCATAGTGTACCTGCGCCGCCGCGGCGCCGGCAAGCAGCAGAACCGCCGCTATCATCACAACCGCTGTTCGCATCTTCTTACCTCCACTAAAACGCTTCCATGGTTCAGGGTCTAAAACATGACAGGCACAATTGTCTGCTGGTCGCATCCCCCCTTCCACAAAAGAATCTTTGTCTCTACATTATCTATAAAGCGATTTCACAGAACCCCAGGTTGTAGGCTCGACGTCCGACACGCATCCCATTGTCGTAAGGGTCAAGTTGGTGCCATT
The DNA here is from genome assembly GCA_043810925.1 of Candidatus Eiseniibacteriota bacterium. Lineage (GTDB taxonomy): Bacteria > Arandabacterota > Arandabacteria > Arandabacterales > Arandabacteraceae > Arandabacterum. The sequence goes on along the minus strand of JBDRNT010000071.1, from coordinate 14,233 downwards.
GTAGATCGTATCTACCGGCGTCGCCTCAAAAGAGAAGTAGTTGCTCGCAACCGCTCCCCAACCCCACTTGTCTGCCATCTCACCGCCGGCCGGATCGCCGTCGGGGTAGTCACATAGCTTCGAGAGGCGGCCGTCGAAGAGGTGCTGCTTGGCCAGCTCCGCGGCGTCGAGAATCTGGTTCTTGTTGAGATCTCTCACCGTGATCTTGGCGTTTATGCTTCCCTCACACCATCCGTTGTATCCAATGGGAGCTGACGTTGCGTTGATATAGAACCTACCGGGAATCTGACCGACCCACTTGGCCTGCCCGCCTGCACTGTCCCAGTTGGCTGCGAAATAGGTCGTCCAAATATGATTGAACCTCAGTACGGGATCTACCGGCCAACCGGTGTCATTCAGGGTAATGCGAAACGTACCCACACCGCCGCTTGTGATGGTCCCTTCGTAGACGGCAGCGCTGTTTACGATCCCGCCCGGCTGACTGAAAAGCATGTAGTCGAAGTTCCATCCCAGAAGGACTGTGGGCATGAGCAGCAAAATCACTCCAGAGACTATCAGGGTATAATATCCTTTGGTCATAAACCTTCTCCTTTGTCTCCCTCAAATTGGAATTTGGTCTCGCGCCCGTGTTCCTGTAGCAATCAACCTTTTGTGTACATCACCACCTTCCCAATCTTCCAACCAAACCAAGCCAATTTTAGCATAACTCGTACGTTATGTCAATTGAATTCGCATTGTCTATGGAACTGTGGGCAGATGTGTATTCTTCCGGCACTCGTCTGAGACCGCCGGATACAAAGGTGGTGCCGATATATGTCGGTACCCGACGGTCAGGCCGGTCATACGTATGTCGACAGCACGCTCCGTGAGATATACACCATCACCGGTACGGCAAAGTACGCACTACCGTTATCGCAGCTCCATCTGTCAGTCGGTGCTAAGTCCTATTCGAATAATGCCTTTACCGCTCCCCAGGTCGAAGGCTCGTTGGCCAGAGCGCAGTCCTCGAGATCCAGCTGCATATTGAAGTCAACCTGGTCCATCATATATGTCCCGCTTCCCAGGGCACAGTCACGGAAATAGAACCCCTCATAGGTTCCGTCTCCGCAAAGGTTCACGTATATCCCGGTTCCGTCCTGAATGATGATCACGGCGCCCGAAAGCCCGTCCATGCATTCGTTAGGATCCAGAACACCGTCTCCATCCATGTCTATGATCTGATAGGTCATATCACACGTGCCCTGCATCGTACCCTGGCCGGTCTTGCCAAGGACTAGCCAGAAGTTGTCAAAGAACCCTGTCCAGGTCTGGGGACCCGGATCGTAGACATAGTAATTGAGATAAATATAATCCCATCTTCCGTTGGGGTCAGTGGGTCCACCCACCGCCGGCCATACGCCGGTCCCCGGTAAGGTCATCGACCATGTTCCGGGAGCCAGGTCGCCACCGTCGATCTGACCGCTGTAGACTACAGGCTCATCCTGAACCATGTTGCCGGTACCTGTACAGTGAAACTCAAAATGAACTTGTGCCCTCGCGACACCGACCAGCAGCAATGTCGCAGCAACTGCTACCAGAAGTCTCTTCATCCGCTTAAACCTCCATTTTCGGTTAGGTTTCGATTCAATCACAAGGGTTCGTCGCTTGCATCACCCCCTTCCTCAGGAGTCCATGCTCACAAGTTATCTTGCATGTATCAGTTCGCTTACTTGTAAAGCGCCTTGACCGCACTCCACGACGCCGGGTAGTTGGGCGTCGTACACCCTATCGACATCAGCGTCAGATTGCCCCCATTATTCAAGGTATCGAGGGCAGGCGGCATCCTGAATGAGAAATAGTTGCTGGCGACAGCTCCCCAGCCCCACTTGTCCTGCATCTCACCGTAAGCCGCGTCACCGTTGGGATAGTCACATAACTTCGAGAGACGGCCGTCGAAGAGGTGGTCCGCCCACTTCTCCACGTCGTCGAGTATTCCATCCTCATCGATGTCCCTGACGGTGATCTTGGCGTTGATGCTGCCTTCGCACCACCCATTGTAGCCATACGGAGCATTGGTTGCTTCGATGTAGAACCTGCCGGGAATCTGGCCCACCCACTTGTGTGCACCTGGTGTTGCGTCGTCATAGTTGCCCGCGAAGTAGGTTGCCCAGATGTGATCGAACCTGGCGGCCGGATCGAGAGGCCACCCGGTGTCATCGAGGGTGAATTGAAATACGCCGTCTCCACCACTCAAGAGCCCGCCATGATCGTACATCACGGGGCTCTGAAGAACGTTCCCGTAGATCTGGTAGTCGAAGTTCCAGCTCAGTACAACAACCGGCGTCAAGAGTAAGACCGCGCCCACACTAAAAAGCGTACGGAATCCTTTTTTCATACGCCACCCTCCCTAGTCTGTTCATGAAAAAGCAAACTCGCGCTCAAAACTCTATAACAACTGTCTGACCTTCTGCATCACCACCTTAGTGTCAGTAGCGTCAGTGTTAATTCATACAACAGAGAACCACTTCTGAACGCAAGCATTGTAGCATAAGCCCTATCGAATGTCAATACAAAAGATGATGGAAACATGAGCCGTAGCGGACATTTTGCGAACCGGACGACCCGCTTGGGGTCAGAGCTCGAAATATGCGCAAGTCCCATTGGGGTCAGAGCTCGAAATATGCGCAAGTCCCATTGGGGTCAGAGCTCGAAATATGCACAAGTCCCATTGGGGTCAGAGCTCAAAATGTCCGCAAGTCCCGATGGGGTCAGAGCTCAAAATGTCCGCAAGTCCCGATGGCGTCCCCATTGGGGTCAGAGCTCAGAATCCACGCAAATCCGCTGTTGACCGGCAGTCTCAGGTCTTCGGGCCCGACGGTTCTATCCTCGACGCCGGAGCCAGAGAATTGCGCCTGCCCTTGGGTGACCCGCCGGCCGTGGGATTGACGCGGGGGCGACATCATAGTAAAGTAAGGTTGGATTGCATATGTAGCGTAGGCGATTTGGGTGGGAGTGATTATGGCCGTCATCACGTCAAAACAGGTTCTCCTTTTGATCATCACTCTCTGCCTTGCCACTCTTTGCGTTTCTTCACACGTTTCCGCCTCACCGTTTTCAACGCTCAATATCGATCTTCTCGGTCGCGGTGGCGGGACACACGGTCTTGTTGCCGCTGCGGGTGAGATCGACAACATCCTATGGAACTCCTCGGGCCTCGGATTTGCAGGTTCCCCTGCCTTTGCGGCCGGCTACATGGACTACCTGGTCAGTCTTGGTGGCGGAACGGCAGCCTACATGGGCGTGGGGGAGAGGTTTGGTTATGGCATCCAGGGCTCTTATCTTTCAAGCGACACCTATGCTAAGACCGGGCTGGATGACCAGGTTGGGCAAAGCGGTGACACGTTTAAGTACGGGGACCTCGTGTTGGGCGTATCGGGTGGAGTGAGGCTCCTTCCCTATCTCTCGGTTGGAACGGGGCTGAAGCTCGCCAGGTACGAACTTGACGATGTCACGGGTTCAGGCGTGGCTGCGGATCTGAGCAGCACAGTGAGGATCTATCCCCTGGATGGCACAAAAGAGCGGCGGCCTGCCGTCTATGCGTCCCTCGTCACACGAAACCTCGTGCTCGTCCGGTGGCAGAATGAAGATGGCGAGATTCCCAGCAACTGCGAGGCGGGTCTGGCGCTCAGACTTCCGGGCAATGACCTGTCCGCGGGCACCTCGGTCTACATGGGCGACAGTGGCAGACGCGAGATACGGTTCGGGCTCGCTGCCAGACCCTCAAGTGAGTTTGAGGTGAGACTGGGTTACCGGAGAAGGGTCGGCAAGTTCTCCGACTCGGCAAACGGCTTGCCATGGGAACGCGGTATCATGGCCGGGTTCGGGATAGGCTTCGGAAGATTCTGGATCGATTACACCTTCGAGGATGCAAGTCCTCTCGATAACATCCACAGATTTGCTCTGAGGACAGATCTGGCCCGCGGGGACTGACCGGGAGAGGCTTACCACCGGCGGGAAAGGGCGAGTTCGGGTCTGGACGATCTTGATTGACATTGCTTGTTTTCTGTTATATAATAGAACCAGGTGTGAGAAATCAGCGACTTCTTGAACACTAGAGGTATCTCAAGAAGAGGGGGTGATGCCGGCCAGCCCCGGGATCACCGTAAACGTTGATCGCTCTGTTGAGCGAGAGGAGGATGAGGAGATGAAGTTGGTTACAGCAGGACTGGTTGCTCTGTTTCTGCTTTGGTCGGGAGCTGCTCTGGGTACGACGTTCTATACCCCGACGCTCGACGGCTATAATGACTTTCCCGCCGAGTCGTTCTTTGATGTTGTATTCATAGACGGCTGTCCCTACGGGTTGGCGATCACATGGGATGCCGACTTCCTGTGGCTCTCGGTGGACTCGGATACGTGCAGGCGTTTCCTTGGTGACGGTGCGGGGCCTCCCGCGGACCTGAGTTTCTTTGTGGCCATTGACGTGGATCAGACCTTCGGTTCGGGCGCACCTGCGGACGGCTACGGCAACGTTAATTTCTACGGCTGCTACATGCCCGAGTACATCTTCTACTTCGCCGGTGGTGGTGGCTGGTATGAGTGGGGCTACTGGACCGGTACCGAGTGGGATTGGCGCGGCTGGAGAAATGATAACACCTACTATGCCTGGCCTGGCGGAGACGTGTGGGATGATGAGTTTGGTGTCCTCTGGTCGGACCTCGGATTGCCGCAGGGTGTAGCCGTGATGGCGTGGATAACCGATGACGTCACATTCGGCACCGACCCCGGCGTTCTGGCCTCATGGCCGATTCAGAATCCCATCGGTGTGCTTCCGACATTCATGTGGGCGTATCCGTTCTTCTTCCCGCATGTACCGGGTCCGATGCCCGTTGCGGGTTTTGCACCGAACAGCGTCAGTGCGACGAGCGGAGAGTTCACCGCGACCGCGGCATCGAGCTGGGGTGGTATCAAGGCTCTTTACAGGTAAGTAAGGTTTTGCGTATAGAGGCCCTTACCCTTCTTGTGGGAAGGGTAGGGGCCTGTCTTCGAAGACTGATATGAGTTTGAGAGAGGAGGAGAACATGAGTCAACTGAAGTTGGGTCTGGCACTTGCCGTGTGCCTCATGCTCGTCCCCGCATTGGCCTCGGCCCTGACCTACACGACTCCCAATCCGAATGACGGCGTCGTGGAGAGCGCTACACCGGTCCTGGGCGGCACCGAGTGGGAGACTGATGAGTTCATGGACATCGACGGCGGCACCAATTTCTATCTGACCTGGGACAGCACTCACGTCTACTGTGCGATCACCGGAACCTATGCCGATCAGCAGGAAGGCGACTACGACTGGTTCATCGCACTCGACTACGACCAGACTCCGGGCTCAGGTGCAACGAGTGACGGCTATGCCCACGTGACCTTTGAAGGTGACTTCCTGCCTGAGTACATTCTCTATTTCGCCGGTGACGGCGGCTGGCACGAGGCAAGCGTATGGGATACGTCCTTGAGCGCCTGGAACTGGCTCGGATGGACCGATACCTGCAGTTATGGTGGTTGGGACGGCAACTTTACGTCGGAGATCTGCCTTGAGGATACTTCTATAGTCGATGCAGATTCGATCGCGGTGGCATCCTGGATCTCGACCGAAGACAACAGCACCATCGTTGCTTCGTTTCCGTCCGCAAACCCGATCGGTGCGAAGTCTCAGCCGATGAAGTACTTCTGGGTCGCGAAAAACAGAGGTAAGGGTATCGCCCCGGTCACGCTTCCGGTCCAGCCTACTCCACCTACGGTGTCGGTTGATAACGAACGCGATTTCCCTTACACGTGCACGGTGCTTGCCGACATCACGCCGGGTAACTGCGGTTCCACAACGCAGATGGCATTCTACTACACCGACGACGGTTCCGATCCTGACGAGATGAGCTCGTTCGTTGTCGGGACCTACGACGCCTGCACCGTTGGGGCGGACACGACGGACACGTTCTACGCCATCATCCCGGCCGCCGATGAGGCGACGGTGAGATGGATAGCCATGGGTGTTGCCAAGAACGCGCTCGTGGACTGGAGTGATGAGATCCAGGAGTTCGTCCAGGGCGGTACCGCCTGGGTCGGCAATGCGGGTTCAAGTCCGACCACGTGTACGATTTGGGCTGAGGTCTATGTCGGTGACGGCGGCCAGACGACTTACATCAATTTCCCGTATACAACGGACGGGAGCGATCCGAGAGTAAGCGCTGGCGATACAGCTGACGGTGTCTTTGATACCCAGCTCGGTAACAATGACAAGTTCTATGCCGAGCTCACTGCTCCCGCACCGGGTGTTACGGTTAACTGGTATGCCTTCGGTGAGGACGCATACAACAACTATGCCGAAACGGACACGTTCTACACCTTTGTCCAGGGTGATACTGCAGAGATCCTCAATCTCATCTGCGAGCCCGATTCCAATTTCGTGATGGGTGAAGTTGCACCGCCGGGGTTGGGCGCAGGTATGGACTTCCACTGGACGACCGATGGCAGTGATCCCAAGACAAGCGGGACCGCAAGCAAGGCGTCGGGTTACCATGTCGAGGATACCGACACGACCGGCAAGTTTGCGGCCTATCTCACGGCGAGTGTCGGGCAGACCATCAAGTGGTATGTGCATGCGTGGGGCAGCAACAACGCCTATAGCGACAGTCCCATTCAGACGTGTGTTGCCGGTACGACGAGCGGTCCGATTCTCTGCAACCTCACGTGTGTGCCTGAAAGTCTGATCGTCAGGGCGTCGATCTCGCCCAGAGGTTACGGTTCCGAGATCACGTTCTACGCTGCCAAGGGCGCCGACCCGAAGACGGCTACGTATGTCTGCGAGATTCCCGGAGGCTACGTGAGAGACGAGGATACCCCGACAGGGGACTGTAGCGTACCTGTTGGCGTGTTCCAGGCGGAGCTACCGGGTTCACTTGCAGTCGGTGACTCCGTGTTCTGGTATGCGCACGGGTGGTACCAGTCTCACAACAAGTACAACGGGCTGTTCGGGGACAGCGATACGCAGACCTGTGTGCCTACTGCTCCGAAGGCAGGTATAACGCCTCGGGCGGAGACCACGATTGCGAGAATCACCAATGTCCCGAATCCCTTCGGTGGCTCAACCCAGATAGTGTTCGATCTTTCGCGGAAATCGAGAGTCGCTATCACGGCTTATGATATCCGCGGCAGAAGTGTTGCCCGGGTCTTTGAGGGCACGCTTTCTCAAGGTCCGAATGCAATCACTTGGAACGGACTCAGTGATTCAGGCAGCGAGCTACCTTCGGGTATCTATTTCTTCAGATTTGAGGCCGGCAAGTTTGCGGCCACGCGGAAAGCCATGCTGGTGAGATAGTGTGATCTTCCCTGGAGGGCTTTCGGTTTCGCCCCCCGTTCTCTTTCCGGAGGACGGGGGGTTCTTCATTGCCGCGGGGTTCTTATGCCACCGATCACTTCGCGGATCAGAGAGCCGACCCTGTAGTTGAACGGCCCACCCAGGATGCATGTTGTAACCAGGTAGACCGCTAAGTAGAGCCCGACGGCGAGTCCCAGTTCAATGACGGGCCACCCCGCTGCGGTTTCCAGTCTGATCAGAATCAGCACGCTTGTTGCCGCGAGCACTGTGGTCCCGAGTGGAAAAGATATTAGCTTCACCAGTTCACTCATCCTGCATCCCGTTATGGTGCGAACGCTTCTCATGAAGAGGATGCTTGTTCCCAGCCCGGCAACCACAACGGCAGAGGCCGTGCCCACCATGCCCCAGCGCTGGCTCATCGGGTATATGAGAACCACCAGAACGCACAGCTGGATGAACTGGTACTTGGTCATAAGCCTGGGTTTTCCCACCGCCACGAACACCGAACCCGTCGTCGAGATGATCGCCCGGGCAGATCCCCATATTGCCAGCGCCTGCATGACCGGTGCAGCGGGCATCCACTTCTCACCAAGGAAGATGCGGGTGAGATCGGGTGCAAGAACGAGTACCAGCCCGGCAAGCGGGATCGAGAAGAAAGCGGTGAGCTGCAGCACCCTGAGATAGGCTTCCCTGAGTTTTGCCATCCTGTCCTGGAGTTTGGAGTAGGCCGGGACCGTGACCAATGCAATCACATTCGCGAATTCGGTCGCGGGCAGGTTTGAGATCCGGTGGGCCACCTGATAGAAACCGAGCATCGTTGCCCCGATCACTCTGCCGACGAACGCCTTGTCCCCCTCATTAAGGAAGAAGAGCACCGTGCTTGAGCCCATTATCCACTTCCCGAACTTGAACAACTCTCTCGCCTTTGTTATGCTGAGACTGAGCCTGGGTCTGTAAGGGTGGATTGCATAGCTTACGAGCAGCCGGGCCGCGTCGCCTGCGAGAAAGGCAAGCACAAGCGCCCAGACATTCCTGAGGACAAGAACGGCGATCACCGCAACAACGAAGTCTGCGAACCTCCCGCTGAACTGGTACATGAACTGCTTGTCAAACCGGAGGTCCTTCTGGAAATAGACCGTGCCGATATTAATGAAGCAGCGCAGAAGCAGCGCGATCCCGATTGCCCGGATCAGGACTTCGGCCTCCGGCGATTTGAAGAAACCCGCCGCGTAGGGGGCGAGGAGTTGGAGCAACCCAAAGAGAGCAAGCCCTCGCAGGATACCCACCGTCCAGGCTGAGTCGAGGTAGGTTTCCGTCTGTTCCTTTCGCTGGATCAGTGCGACATCAAAACCGGTCTGGGTCAGCGTGTCGATCGTCGCGATCGTAATCAGCGCGATCCCCATCAGCGCGAAATCATTCGGGGAGAGAAGCCGCGCGAGAATCACAAGCCGCACTAGCGCCAGTATCTGCTCGGTGATACGGAGCGCGAATATCCAGAACCCGCCTCTAATCGCACGCCGTTGCAAGCCTTCTTCAGCAATCATGCCTCATCCTGACGCCGGCCCTTCTCGGCACCTGTTCTGAAAGTATCGTAAAGGAGAGCGTATTGCGCCGCAACCCGCGTGGTTGAGAATCGCTCCGTCGCGACTCTCCTGCACTTCTGCGACATCTCACCCTTCTTCTTGATCAGGGTTTCTATGGCTTTGAGATCTATGCGATCGCGGTCCTCGATCACGAGGCCCACCCCGTGCCGGTCAACTATCTCCTTCGCGCCGGCCGCGTTCGTGTCGGTGATCACAGGGAGCCCCATGGAAAGATACTCTACCGTTTTTATGCCCATGGCGAGCTTGAAGTCCTGCAGGAGTATCGTGCCGAAATCTGCAGCCGAGAGATACCCGGGGACATCGGCGAAATCGGAACTGACCATGCGGTACTCCTCAGGGCTCACCCCACGGTGGCGGAACGTGGTTTCAACCAGAGACTTCTCGGGAGTCACAAAGAGAAACATGTGAGGCACGCTTAAGTCCCTCAGGCTCTGCATGAAACTTGCGTAGATTTCGGGATTATGCCAGTGGGCGCCGAGGCTGCCGCTATAGCAGAAGACAATCGTGTCGTCGGTGATTCCCGTGTCATGTCTGAACGTCTTGCGGAATGTATCGTCGCGCGTAAACCTGTTGGTGTCCACATTGTTTGGGATCACCTGGAATCTTGCCTCCGGACATATGGTCCGGAAGTGGCTTACGTAGGTTTCAAGAATGGCGACCGTGACATCCGATTCGGCCAGAAGTTTCCTCTCCAGGCTCTTCCACGCACGGTGGGTGAGTGAGTCTTTTGTCCAGAAGCCGGCCGTCAGGTTCTCTTCGGGAAAACCCGATCTCGGGTCGAATACTACCTTCGCACCGGTGAGTCTCTTGACCGAAACCGCCGCCCAGGTTACGGGGTATGAACGGCAGTGGAGAATATCGATCCTGTGTGCCAATGTCAGAAAGAGCAGGGCGGGGAAACTGTGGAGGAAGATGAGCGGCATAACAAACCACCTGGCCCTGAAGTGGTCTATCCGCGGGACAACGAGACAGGGTATGACGACCGGCAGAATTCCGGAAGCCCTGAGGTCCGTGCATGCGGCCGCGATCGCCTTTCTATGGAGTATGACCCGGTGAAGCGGTTGAAAGAGGAAGGCATGCAGAGTGTGCTCTCGACGTGATCTCACCAGCTCCTTAAGGAGTTCGATTACCTGTCCCCGTAGAATTGGGGAACCCAGGTCTTCAAGCCATACAAGATATGATATGTTCATGGGATCGATGCTAATCTAACTTTCCGGTTTTCTCAATCTCAAATGCAGTCCGGAGAGATTCTGCGATGTCCATCCATTGCCCCGCGTCTCAACTTCTTCCCCAACCTACTAGAGGGGTCACCTTGTATCTTCCTATTCCCAAACCGCTAACGATTTCTACTTGACAAACGTGCGTATCTGTGAGTTAATAATCGGGCTCGTAACATGGTTGCGGGTACGTAAGGCGCGGGAACCTGTCTCAGGCCTTGTAAAGAGGTTTGGGATGGGTTCCCGTTTTTCTATTTGTCTTGAGAAGGGGGTGAGTTGATGCGAAGAATCGTACTTCTCCTTGTTGCGGTGAGCCTTCTGCTCTGGGCAACGAGCAGCATGGCGTACTGGAGATCCACGGCCATGAGGTGGCATGGCGATCCGGACGAATTCGAGTCAACCAGGGTGCGTGACGACGGCGCCTTGAAAAGGATCGCCTTTGAGAGTGTGCACGGCGGTGCAAGGGAGAATCCGATGCGGATCGATCCGCGCGGGATTTCAAAGCCACGGAAGGGGAGACGTATTTCAATCGATTTCTCTGGGAAAAGCTTTTTCTTGGAAAAGTAGTCAATCGTCATTGCGGGGAGGTTGAATGTTATGCACGATCCCAAGCGATTTCACGCTTGTTTCCAAGGAAGAATGTATCCCAGGGAGGGGGACGAAGCCAGACTTGACAGCAAAGAAGAGAAACTGGGTGATCTCTGCCTGTCGGTGGGGAATCTCTCGGATGCTCTAGCCTACTATAAGTCCGCACTCTCACGGGTGGGCACTGAAGACAAGGAGACCAGACTGGAGGTTGTACTGAAGGTCTCGGGGTGTCTCCGGCGTCAGGGAAAAACACAGGAGGCCCTCTCTTTTGTTGAAGCGGTGGCCGATTCCTTTACGGGCCGCCAGAGACGTGACGTGCTTGCCGAGCGGGCAACACTCCTCTGTCTTCTGGGATGCTATGGAGATGCAGCCCGGGTGTGTGAAGACGCCCTTGGCGAGGAGGGCGGTACCGACCGGGAAAAGGATGCAGGCATCTACCTGGTACTGGGGCACGTACTGGCCAGACTGTGCAAGTGGAAGCAGTCCATCGTCTGTCTCGAACAGGCAGCGACCTTCGGCAGGATGTGCGGTGACATCAAGACACTGGGCAACGCGCTGAATAACCTCGGCATTGTCTACAAGAACCTCTGCCGGCTCGATGAATCCGCCAGGTTCCTTGAGAAAGCGGTCGAGGCTGCGCGGCAGATCCATGACGATGCCAGTCTCTCGGTTCGCCTGCTCAACCTAGCAAACACACTACTTAAGATGGGCGATATCGCGAAGGCCGATACGGCAGTCTCTGAGTGCGTCAAGATCGCATCGGAGCTCAACATCGCCAGAACACGGATGCTGGCTCTCATATGCAACACGAGGATAGAAAGAGCGAAAGGCAATCTCGATAAGGCTCTCGGTATGGGCGAGACAGCCCTCGCAGAAGCCGGGTCGCTTGACGATCCGCGCGTGGTGTCTGTTGCCGAGGAGACCTTCGGGGAATTGCTGCTGGAAAGAGGTGATCTTCCTCAGGCCAGAGAACTGCTGGAGAATTCTCTCAGCAGGCTTCCTGCACGTGCCCGCGACGTCGAAGCTGAAATCAAGTCGAGACTGGCAGACGTCTATCTTGCTCTTGGACGTCATGAGGATGCGAGACGATATGCCGAGGACGCGGCAGCCATCGCCAAGGACACAGGCGATCTCTACGAAGCGGGCCGTGCCTATCGAATCCTCTCACAGGTGAAGGTCGAGGGGGTGGATTCAAAGGCGCTGATGGCCATGGCTGAGAAGCTGTTCACCGACATCGGTGCAAGGTTGGAGCTCGGTCTTACCGTCTACGCGAGATCACGCATCATGGCACACGACACCCGCGCCTCAGCCGGATATCTCAAACAGGCGATCCTCGCCTTCAGGGCGTGTCATGCCCGCCGGTGGCGCTTGAGAGCGCTCTGCGATCTGGCTATGGTGTATGCTGACATGTCGCAGCACGAGCAGGCAATGACCTGTCTTGATGATGCCAGGGCGATCTCATGCGGGGACCCTGTCGAGAGTAAGATGATCTCACAGGCCGGATCGAGAATCGACTCCCGCCTGTCCCACAGGCTTGTCCTCATCGACCGGGATAGGCCTGTATCGGTGGATGCCGCTTTCTCCCTGCTCTCTTCCCGGCTCGAAGCCAGCGGGATGTGTCTCCTGAGGTTGGATAAGGAGCGGGAGCCACAGATTATCAAAGCATGGGGCATACCCAGCGATGCTGCAATTGAACTGGCACGGGTGGTGGCAGGAAGTGATGGCGATCCTGTCATTGTTACGGACGTAGCCGGGCTGCTCAGTGAGGATAGTCTGCGTGATAGTCTTGGTTCGTTGCTCGCCGTACGGTTGGGTAGGGGCGGATCAACGGGTCTGCTGATTGCCTGCTGGGGGAAGAACCGCAGACGGATGGGTGGTGTGGGTCCGGGTACGTCGCTGCTCGTGAGAGCCTACTACGAAATCTGCCGGGTGATACCCGTCTTCGAGGGGGCCATACGGCCACCGGTAGATGCCTTCCAGCCCATATGTATCGCCGGGATGGTCACTGCTGATGCCCGGCTTAAGGAGATTCTGCTGTCGCTTCAACGCATTGCCGAAGGAAGCGCCAACGTTTTGATCACGGGTGAGACCGGTACCGGGAAGGAGCTTGTGGCCAGGGCGATCCATATACTGAGCAAGCGGCGGGACCGGCCCTTCGTGGTGCAGAACTGTGCTGCTTTGCCGGAGCAACTTCTTGAGAGCGAGCTCTTCGGTCATAAGGCAGGCGCATTCACGGGCACGAGGGGAGATAAGAAGGGGCTGCTTGAGGTGGCCAGCGGCGGGACTTTCTTTCTGGATGAGGTGGGTGATGTGAGCGGAGCCATACAGGCGAAGATGCTCAGAGCCATTGAGAGCGGAGAGATACGAAGACTTGGAGACACGGCCACACGCCAGATTGATACCCGTTTCGTAAGTGCGACCAACAAGAACCTCGAGGTCGAGGTCGAGCACGGCCGGTTCAGACGTGATCTCTATTACAGGTTGAATGTCGTATCGGTGTCGCTCCCGCCGCTGAGGGATCGGGATGGAGACGTCGAGATCCTTGCGCGTCTCTTTCTCAAGCGGTTTGCCGCGAAGACAGTCAAGTCCGTGGCGGGGATAGCCGACGATGCAATGCGGATACTCACAACCTACGACTGGCCGGGAAACATCCGCCAGTTGGAGAACGAGATGGAAAAGGCCGTTACGCTTGTCGGGGCAGGCGAGACCATAGACCTTGAGACGCTTTCACCCTGTGTTACGGGAACACGGGACGAGGCCGATGGGCGGTCGCGCGGCAGTCTCAAAGAGGAGATGAGATCTGTTGAGCGACGGAGGATCATGGCCGCCCTGATGAAGTGCGGTTGGAACAAGACACATGCTGCGAGGTTGCTCGGGGACATAAGCCGTCCAGCGCTGATCGGCAAGATGAAGCGCCTCGGCATACCGCTTAAACCAGGCTAATGCCCCGGGGCTAATGCCCCGGGGGGCAGGTCTTGAAATTAAGCGTTTCAGGGGATGATGCCGGCAATTGAGCGGTGGAGTTGATCTAAGGGTTCGCCTGCGCGGTTCGGGATTCGTCCTTGATCCGGTAGAGACCTTGATCGAGGCGCTTACTGGCGAAGTCGTAGTAGTCCCTGACTACTTCAAAGCCGATGTACTTTCGTCCGAGCATCCTGCTTACTACTGCTACCTGGCCGGATCCGAGGAAAGGATCGAGAACAATGTCGCCTTCCTCGCTTGAGTACATCAGTATCTTCTCGATGAGTTCTGAAGGGAGTTTGGTGGGCGTCTTCTGATCCCCGTTCCAGTACTCGCGCTTTATCAGCCAGACATCCTCCTTGTCCTTGTAGTGCAGACTGCGGCCCGCCTCGTCTTTTGACCTTTGACAGTACCTGGAGAACGGGAAGAACTTCCTTTTCCTCTCATTCTTGCACACATAGAGACAGTGATAGTGGGAGGTTACATACTTGCGTTTCGTGACCACACCGAACTGGTATTTCCA
>JBDRNT010000070.1:0-32807 GCA_043810925.1 Candidatus Eiseniibacteriota bacterium | reverse complement strand
CCTCAATGCGTCAAAAATCAAGTTGTTTTGAGGGCGCTGGCGAGGCGGTTGAAGAGAGATCGCTGACGTTCGTTTCGTGAGAGGCGAAGGATAGTAGCTCCGTTAGGCCGTACGAGTCTTCCGGCACGATTGAAGATTTCGAAGCGAAGCGTTTGAGGAGTTTTCAACAAGAACAGGCAAGTGCGTTTCTCAGTTCGATTCCGACAAGATGTTCCGGTATCGACCTGGAAGGCGACAAGCAGATTGTGAGCGATGGCAACAAGTTGTTGCCAGGCACTGTTGGCCCCGTAGCGGCGGGTGGGAACAGTGTCGAAAGCAAGTTGACTTTTGAGGGTGCCGATGACTTTTTCGTGTTCGCCGCGCCCAGCCATGAAGTTCCAGATATGTCGGGGGGACCAGTCGAGGTTGGTGGCGATGGCGCTGTACTCGTAGTAGCCGTCGTCGGGGTCGAAGAGATCAAGTTGGTAGTTTTTGAGTGAACGATGCAACACGCGTTTTCGATAAATCACAACCCGCAGGGCCATACCCCACTTGTGGATGGGCAGAGTGATCTCGAAGCAACCCATTCCCGCGGGGAGACGCTTCCATCGGCGGCGGGCCTTGATGATCGAGGTGAGATCGAGCCATCTCCAAAACGGCACTTTGATGCAATAGCCGGCACCGCGAGAGTGGAGCAACCGAACAACAGGACGCAGGAAAAAGGCCCCATCCATGCGGAAATTCAGTTGGTACCCGTTATGTCCAGTTTCGTCTATCTGCTGGAAGAGATCTCGCAGGAACGTGAGAGAGGACTTGCCATCGTGAACATTCCCGGAGCGATTCTTCACCCGCAGGACTTGGCCGGTCTCGGCGAGATAGGCGGTGATGGGATAGTAGCTGGGAACTTTGCGGTGATGAGGATTGAAGCCCCGAAAGGCTCGCTCTGCGGTATGCCCCGTGGAGATGACCGATCCATCGACATCGACGGTGAGCGTGCGAAGCGCGAGCGATTGGATCACACGACCGACCACCTCGGCATTGATCTTCTGGAGCCGAGCAATCGATGTGTTTGTGAAGTGTCCAAGCCAACGGCTGAATGTACGAAGGCTCGGTATCCCGGTCAGTCCACAGAATCGCTCGAAGATAACGTCGCCGCGGAGGAAGTCGAGGTGACGCAATCTCCTGCCACCGACGATCAACAGCCCCAGCGCCACTCGGACCATGGCGACCGTACCGTAGTCGCCGGCCAACCAGATGCCTCTGAAGTGGCGGCGAATCCGATCGTTGAAGCCAATACAGCGCAGGTAGCGAATGAGAAGCTCAAGGCCTGCGTGGGAACTCAATCCCGTCTCAGTGAACTCAACTCGAAGATCGTTCTTGACAATAGCGCCCAAAGAGGCTTTTCTATATCTCATAGTAAGTGG
Organism: Candidatus Eiseniibacteriota bacterium; assembly: GCA_043810925.1. Taxonomy (GTDB): domain Bacteria; phylum Arandabacterota; class Arandabacteria; order Arandabacterales; family Arandabacteraceae; genus Arandabacterum. Next base: position 31,404 of record JBDRNT010000070.1, on the reverse strand, counting down.
CCTTTCGTTGTGGGTTTAAAGTTGGCTTCCATACCTACTTTTTCCCACAGCGGGAGGCTTTTCTGCAAGTATGAAGTGAGCGAAGTATCAGGATTTATGACGCATTGAGGCTAAGTATGGTGTCACCGAAACTCAGGCGTAATTAAGTGTGGTGTCACCGAAACTCAGGCATAATTAGGTGTGGTGTCACCGAAATTATTAGAAGAGGGTTTGGGCGGCCTGGGGCAGGAGCAGATTGAGTTCTTCCGGCGAGGGATCGCCTTTGGCCACAGCTGAGACATCCACGCCGCTTTCAATCATCTGTCTGACCGGCCAGATGTAACGCGAAGCATTGACAATGATCGCACCCACGGCGATCCCGCTTTTAAGCGTCCAGCGCATGTATGAGCTCTCGGAGAAGCGCCAGCTCTTGAACTCAAAGCCTTCGGGGTCCCGGGGATTGAAGTCGCCTATCACACCATAGAATGATGTGAAAACATGGCTGACATTGAAGAATACGCCCTCATCGAAAACCCGCTCGTCGCCCAGCATGTTCCCTGCGGCCCTTCTACCCTGCAAAGCCGAGGTCAGCCATGTTCTGGTTGGCCGCGCCCCGGACTCCCCGGTCTTGATCGCACAGCAGTCGCCTGCGGCATATACGTCAGGAGCACTGGTTCGGAGATACTCATCAACTATGACGGCTCTATCGAAGGCGATGTTGCTCCCTTCCGCCAGGCCCCCATCCGCCTTTATGCCGACGGCTACGGCTACGATATCGCAGCCGATGGTGTCACCGCCCTTGGTGACCACACCCGTTACTCGCCCGTTATCGCCGGTAAAGCGTTCTGCTTCCGTGTTGAACTTCATGTCGACATCCGCAGTGCGAAGGTCGCTTTCGATGATACCTGCCGCGACATCATCGAAAAGGAGATTGAGAAGTTGCGAGCCACGCACGACAAACGTGACTTTGAGCCCGAGTTTTAGGAAGTTTTCGATCAGCTCGAAACTCAAGATTCCCCCGCCTATGACCACGGCATGCTTCGCTCCTGCCCGTACGAATCTTAAGAACTTCTCGACGCATTCCAGCCCTCGATAAGTGCAGACGCCATCAAGATCAAGCCCCGGCCAATCGCCCACAAATGGATCAGCCCCCGTAGCGATAAGCATTCTGTCATAAGGAAGGGTGTCACCACCGGCACACTCGACCTGCTTTTTCTCAGTGTCGATTCGTATCGCCTTCCCGAGCCTGAGGTTTATGTCGTTGGCCTCATACCAATTGTCCGGCTTGCCCCACACCTCATCCTTTGAAATCACACCCTGAAAGTACTTGGAGAGCGCCGCCCGGTAGTAATACTTCTCATCGGAGACTATCGCAATCTCCAGCGTGCAGTCTCTCCGCCTCAGCTCCTCCGCTGCGGATATGCCGGCTACACCTGCACCAACGATCACTATCCTCATTGCAGATCCTTCATCAAACGCGACCTCTCGATGACCAGCCCGACAATGTCCTGAACCTCCACGGCGTTGTCGGGATGCAGGGCAAACGATTCGAGGCATGTCACACACTCGACAATCATCTTGCGTGCCCCCGTCCCCCGCGCCTCGGCAAACCGCTCTGCATGGACGGATTCAAGCTGGTCGGAATTCGCCTTGAAACCCCAGTAACCACAACAGAAGGTATCGCGCGCTCCTGAGCGTTCCATCTCAACCACGTCGACCAACTTGGCCAGGAGCTCCCTTGCGGGCTCGGGCCGGTGGAACCTGCGGCTTATGTGGCATGAGTCATGATAGGTCGCTTTCCCGTTGGATTTCCTGATGTCGAGTCCGTCGATATGCTGTAAGAGCCACATCGATGGCGTCAGAACCTCAAAACCGGCTTTGTACTTGCGCTTGATCTTAACAAGCGACGCGAAGCACTCCGCGCAGCCTGTTACGACCTCACGTGGCGAAGATTTCTCGATCAGGGAAAGCAGGTGCTCATGATAGTCCTCGGCCCGGTCCGTAGATCCCGCAAGAAGCTGCGGCCATCCGCAGCAGGACCTGAGCCCGGCAAGAACTTCGTATTCAAGCCCCAGCCTGTCGGCGATCTCGATCAGGTCTACCGCGGACCGGGTCGGGCTGAAGACATAGCAGCCAAAGTAGAAAAGTAGCGGCGCGTGTCGGAAGTCTTGCTTGTCGACATGCCCGGCAAGTCTCCTGATCCGCGGCTTGTTAAAGAGATTGAACACCCCGATCAAGAGGCTACTTCGATCATGCCCTTTGAGAGCCAGGTAGTTCTTGTATGCCCGTGGCTGGCGCTTCGATATCGTCAGTTTGGCCTTGAGATAGAGCATCATGATCGACCGGCCCGCTGAGGTGGGGCAGACCGTATCGCAGCGGCCGCACTGAATACACTCGGTGGCGAATTTCGCTATGTGACGTGGGACGGGTGTACCCGGACGGGTGGCTTCATTGAGCTCGCTTATCGGAAGATCGGGATCGACCACCGGGCATACCTTCATGCACTCGTCCACGCCTATGCAGTTGGCGAGGTTGTACTCGACCCAGGTTTCGAGTTCCTCAAGAAAGGTTCTCAGCCGACCCACCCCCATCTCTCTTCTTCTTAATCCTCTTATAGATCAATGGGACCAGGATTAGCAAGACAAAGGCTCCGAGTGCTAAGAAGAACTGCACCGACTTAACGTTCTCCAGTGTCGAACCAAGGGTGGCTCCGATGAAGCCACCGGGCGCCATGCCGATAAGCGAGGCCGGCACGAAATCTCTGAGCTTTATCCTCGAAAGCCCCGCACCGAAGTTGACGGCATCATACTGGAAGAGCGGAATCAGCCGGAGAAAGAGCATGAGCTTGAAGCCCTCCTGTGCCGCCTTGTCATCAAACTGCTTGATGCGTCCCTTGTGCAGCCACTCAAAAGACTCAACGAAGCCACGGCCGAAATAGCGGGCAATCAGGAAGGCAAGGGTAGAGCCGATTGTGGCCCCGGCCAGAACGTAGACGGTTCCCCACCACTTGCCGAATGCCAGACCGCCGACAAGCGTAACGATACCCACAGGAATCACGAGTATGACGGCACGTGAGGCATAGATCGCTATGAACACAAGCGGGGCAAGCATACCGAAGTCCTTGATAAACTCCTTTATGCGTGTCGGAGTGAACTGCCTGAAATCCACCCCGGAATAGTGAATGATGATGACGGCGGCGACGACGATCACTCCCAGAAATACGAGTCGCAGTCGCTTGTCCGCCATGATTCCCTTCCCGCGTTCGGACATCACTCACCTTCACCAAAGATCGAGTCCAGGACCTTGAAAGTGGCCTTTGCAACCACGGGGCCGGACCACCCCCTGTCGGCCTGTAGATTGAGTACTGAGTAGAGCATCTCAACATCATCGAACCGGTCGACGTCGAAACGCCGGCTGACCAGACCGACAGTTATGCCTGCCCTTTCTGCCTGCTTGAGTGTATCATGGAGCACATGCGGTCCACCCCACTCGATGTTCTTAAAAAGAATGGAGTGTGCCCTCCGGGCCCCGACCAAATAGTAGCCACCGTCTTTAGACGGCCCAAGCACCACGTCACAAGCCTCCAGCCTGCGGAATGCGTCTTCGATATCCGCACGCGTAACGCACGGGCAGTCGGTCCCGATGATTATGACCCTCTTATAGCCCAGGTCAAGAGCGCCGCGAAAAGCGTTTAACTGACGCGCACCCAGATCATCACCCTCTTGAGGCATGAATTGAATCTCTTCACCCAACCACGATTTGAAGTTGTCACGGGACTCGGCAGGGGTGAAGCAGATGATGGTATCGTGCAAGGGGTCAGCCGCGTGGAGCGAAACCATATCTTCGGTCATCGCTTCGTAAAGGTCCGCCGCCTCAGCCGGGGTCAGGTCGGTCAGGAGCCTGGTCTTCACGCTGCCCACATCGGGGTGCTTGGCGAAGATCATGAGGACCTGCTTCACGCTGCCTCCTCAGTAGAACTTCTTCAGATACTCAGGTGAAAAGCCAAGTGAATAGGCTATTTTGAGAATGTCATTCTTGATGAAGCCTCGAATCGGGCCTTCCGTGAGAAGCTTCCTGTCGGATGAGGGTAGCGGCGTATCGAGGATCACGGTTTCACCCAGTTTCCTCAACCTGTTGTTGAATTCGACCTCCTCAAAGATCGGGATATCTTCATAGCCACCCATCTTCTCAAACGTGTCACGGCGTATGAATATTCCCATGTCACCAAACAGGTTTCTCCGTCGCTTGTTCTTAAGATGAGCAAGTGCCGTGAAGGGTTTGTAGTACCACTTCGAACCGCTCAGTGCCCACCGGAAACCACCGCCCAGAACACGGTCATCGGCCAGTACATCCAGGATGAGACCGATCGAGTCCGGGGAGGGCCGGCAATCCGCATGGAGGAACCAGAGTATGTCACCCGTTGCAGCGGCTGCTCCCGTGTTCATCTGAATCCCACGGCCCCTTGGAGAGTGTACGACCCGGGCCGTTCCATCGGCAAGGTTCACGGTCTTATCCTCGCTCCCACCATCAGCAACGATGATCTCGGCCTCCGGAAAACTCGTACGAAGATAATCGAGGAACTCGCCAATCAAAGCATCCTCATTCAGGGTCGGTACTATGATGGAAACACGACACGCCATGGCTCCACCTATGGGATGCGCTTCCTCAGGTCCCCGGACCGGTTGTCCACCCATCCACCACACCACCTCAGCGGGACCTAGAAACGCTCCCAGAGTTTGGCTGCAAGCTTCCGTGACTCCCGTGCAACCTCGTCCTCATCAATACCTATCTTGAGTTCCCTGTTCTCCATGAGGATCTTACCGCCCACTATTGTGGTATCAACGCACCCCTCAGCTAGCCCGAAACCGAGATGCCCGAGGAAGGTATTGGTGTTAAGAGGCGTCGGGGGATAATACTCCATCAGGATGATGTCGGCCGCGTAGCCTTCCTTGAGTTCGCCGAGACCGATATCCCAGTACCGGTTGGCGATCTTCGCGTTGTTCAGGGTCAGGGTATTCATCGATTCCATGAAACCGACGGAAGGATTCGCCTGGGCAAGGTGGTGGATCCAAAGGGCCTGTCTCAGCTCTTCAAGCATGTTGACCGTCATGGCGTCCGTCCCGAGCCCCACTCGTATCCCTTTCTTACTCATGGCGATGATGTCGGCAACACCGACGGCGTTGTTGATGTTGGACTGGGGATTATGGACAACCGAAGTGTCGGTGCTCTTGAGGAGATCGAGTTCGTTCTCGTTAACGTGAACGCAGTGTCCGGCGATCGTCTTGGGGCCGAGCACACCTGCATCGCTCAGTCTCTCAACTACACGCTTGCCGAAGTTCTTAAGCGCGTGTTCCTGGTCGGAACGAGCCTCAGCCACGTGAATGTGAAATCCGGTATCAAGCCCATCTGCGGCTTTGACGGCGGACGCAAGCGTAGCGTCCGATATCGTGAAACTCGCGTGGAGACCGAAGAGGGCCTTGATGTAGTCATCCTTCTCGCGATTGCACTTCTCGATAAAGTCGACGTTTTCCCTGATGCCTGCCCTGGCTACATCAGGACCGTCCCGGTCCGAGAGCTCGTAGCACAGGCTTGCCCTTAAGCCCACTTCCCTCACCGCCGACGCGATCGTGTCAAGCGAACCCGTGACGGCGGATGGACTGGCATGATGATCGATGAGCGTTGTGGTCCCCTTCTTAACGGCGTCAATCAGGGGAACAAGGGCACTGTAGTAACAATCGTCGAGGCTGAGTTGCTTATCAAGCCGCCACCAGAGTTTGTCCAAGACTCCAACAAAGTCTTTCGCGGGCTCGATTTTGCCCAGCCCCCTGACCATGGTGCTGTAGAAGTGCATGTGCGCATTGATGAACCCGGGGAGGACAACCTTGTTACCGGCGTCGATCACGTTGTCATAGGAGCCCGTGAAGCCGGCGGTCTTCCCGACCTGCTTGATTTTCGCATCCTCGACGAGTACGGCCCCATCATCGATAACCCGGTTGGTTTCCCCAAGCGTAACAACCGTTCCATTTCTTATGAGTAGCGTCGACATCAGTCCTCCTTAAGTGCTGCAGCTTCCTCATCGGTCCGCTCACGCAGGTAGAGCGCACTGGAGAAACACTTGAGCGTACAGATCCCACAACCGATGCACTTCGACGCGTCGGTCACGGGATGCTTGTCATCATCAAGTGTAATCGCCATGTAGGGACATCTCGTGCAGTTCCCGCACGAGAGACAGAGTTCTTCATGGACGGCCGATATGGCCTTCTTCGGCGACAGGTCCATGAAGTCGGTGATGGGTTGGGGGAAAGCCCGGCCTATCAGTTCGGCGGTTGAGCCGATTCCTCTGTCAAGCATCAGGTGGCTTACGCCTTCCTCTATGTGGTCTATGACTGAGTATCCGTACTTCATCACGAGCGTGCAGAATTGCACGGTCGTCGCACCCAGGGCCAGAAAGTCAGCGGCCGCCTTGTAATCCATCGGACCGCCGTTACCCGATATCGCAACACCCGCGCTTACGGCCTTTGCAAGTGTGAGGTAGCTTATGGGCAGCACCCCGTCCCCGCTCATGCCCACGACAATCCCCTCCTCCCACTCCGACTTCTCCCCTGCGCGGAACATCATCGTGGGGAAAGTATTCGCAAGTGTGACACCCGCCTTCTTCTCGGGATACTTCTCGAGCACCTCCCTGATAGCAATCATGATCGGTGTAATGGAGGTTACGGCGCCGGTGAGTTTGAAGAGTTTCGGTATCCCGGCATCCGAGACATCCATTATCCAGTCTATTATCTTCGCAGTCAGTGCCGCGTTCTGCGATACGATGTCACCCTCGGTCCCATCCCCTCCCTGCGGGCAAGAGAGGCTATACTCAACACCCATCACCCCTGCGGCTTCGAGTTTCGTTGTATTGCCCTGCCAGCTCCTGCGGTCGGCATCATCATCACCCGTTACCGAGCCACCGGTCGAAGCCATGGTGAGACGGCCGGGGTATTCCCGTACGAGTAGTTCGATTTCACGACACACGCGGTCGAGCGTGTGGCCCGAAACGTTGTCGCAGTTACCATAGGTGAGCGCGTTAAAGAGATGCATGTACTCTGCCGGGATATGAATCGGCACGCCGTCAAAAGAGGTCTTCATGATTCCACCGGGCCACCCGGCGTCATACGCCGCCTTCATCTGGTCGAGGCCGTCTGTTGGAGGAGCCGCAGAAAGGAGGAACGGAGACCTGATTTCACGCCCGAAGAAATCCGACTTGAGCGGGACCGGTCTCGATTGCCAGCCTTTGATGCGGTAAGAACTCTTGCGTGAATCCTCTATTTCCGGGGCATTCGCGCCGGTGAGGAAGCTCATGACCAACGCGGCGACATTCTTGCCTGAAGCGACCGCTTCGACGACGCTGGTCGGACCGTTTATGAGGTCGCCGCCGTAGAAGACCGCCTGATCGTCTACACGTTCGATGCTTGACTTCGCGCCGATGGCGACCACTATGTGATCGAACTCACGGCGTGTGCACTCGGTCCCCGGTATGTCGGAAAGGTCAGCGAAATTGAATTCCCTCCCGGGGGCAAGCGCTATGTTGATGGTTCTCAAGCCTGCTATCTTATCCCCATCAACCAGGATCTCGGTCACTCTCGTCCTCCCCGAGACCTCGATGTTGAAGTCCAGGAGCGCCTGTCGCTCAACTGGTGTGAGTGGCATCTCCTTTAGGTTCTCAAGCGCAATCAACTCGACCCTGCCAGCACCACGTTCGACCGCGGTTGTGGCACAATCAAGAGCAGTCGCCCCACCTCCGACGACGGCAACACTGCCTGTCATGGGGCACCTCGCAGGATCGTCGAGATAGACGAGACCGGGGACCGCCAGGTGTTCGTTATCAAGACCCAGAGCCAGCGGCGTATCAAGTCCCGCGCAAACCGCCACAGCATCGAAGCCCTGTTTGAGAAGCTCCCGGGGATCCTTGATCTCCACTCCGGTCTTAAGTGTCATGCCACCGATTGAAAAGAGGAAGTCGATATCCGATTTGACGACATCAAATGGTAGTCTGCCGTCGGGAATGAGATGGCACATACCACCGGGGGCGTCCCTCTTATCAAAGATGGTTACCGCATACCCTTCCCTGGCCAGGACGATAGCGGCACCAAGTCCCGATGGACCCGCCCCGACAACCCCCACTTTCCTCCCGTTGGGCTCCGGCTCTCCGAATGAGGGCATCGTGTCGAGTTGCTTGGCCTTTTCGATGATGGTCGCCTGGACGGCCGGGATGTTGACGGGGCGATTGAGACCCTTATAAACGCATCCCGACATGCAATGCCTGTCCGGACAGATCACACCACATATGCCACCGAGTGGATTGGCGGTCAGGATCCGGGCCGCAGCACGTCTGAAATCCGAGGGCCGCCCTGCTCGTGATGCGAGGATGAAGTCCATGGGCGAACATCCCGCCGGGCAGGCGTTAAGACACGGCTTCTCCTCACAGTTCTCACACTTTTCGACCTCATACCTGAATTGGGCATCGGTAAGAAAGCACTTCCTGGCTTCGTCTGAGTTATTCATATCAAACCTCTTCCTGATGGATTTTCCCAATTCTACCAAGAGGAGCAACCAAATCAAATTACCTTTTCGCCGCCGGCAGGGCGGAGTGAGCCCCAGCCCGGGATGGTCTCCTTGTAAAACATAATTGACTTGACTATGATATACTCATTGGATGTAGTTGTTGTCATCAAAAGTAACGGAGGCTGTGGTGGCGCTTCAATCAGACAAGAGTACCAGCAGGATCACCGGTCTATACACCCGTGAGGGTGATCTCGTAAAACTCCGGGGCTGGGTTTATGCCATAAGGAGCTCCGGCAAGATAGCATTTCTCCAGTTCAGAGACGGAACAGGCATCTGCCAGCTCGTCGTGAGCGAAGATGAGATGTCCGGGGATGAGTATGCTCGGGCAACCGGTCTCGGTATTGAGACATCGATCCAGGTCGAGGGCACGGCAAAAGTGGAGACGAGAGCGCCCGGCGGTGTCGAGGTGATTGTCAAACGGCTCGCGGTGATCGGTGAGTCCATAGACTACCCCATTGGGAGGAAAGAACACGGCCCCGATTTCCTGCTTGATAAGCGGCACCTGTGGTTGAGGAGTCCCAAACAGGCGGCAATCCTCCGAATCCGGAGTAGCGTGGAGCTGGCGGCGAGGCTCTTTCTCCATGGCGAGGGTTTCTATGAATTCAACTCACCGATTCTTACGCCTACGGCCTGCGAGGAAACCACGCTGCTTTTCGAGGTCGACTATTTCGGGTTGTCGGCCTACCTGACGCAGAGTGGACAGCTCTATAGCGAAGCCGGGATTACCGCGCTCGAACGTGTTTACTGCTTTGGTCCCAGTTTCCGTGCAGAGAAGTCGAAAACAAGAAAGCATCTGACCGAGTTCTGGATAGTGGAGCCGGAGATGGCATGGTTCGACGCAGAAGACAACATGGCGTTCCAGGAAAAATTCATTCAAGCCATTGTGGCTTACGTTGTCGACCATAACGAGAAGGACCTTGTCCTCTTGAAGCGGAAACCCGAGGATATAGATATTTCCGCCAGGGGGTTTGAGATATTAACGTACGATGATGCGGTCAAGGACCTTCAGGCCGACGGGTTTAAGACGGTATGGGGCAAGGACTTCGGTGCCGAGGAGGAGGCTCATCTCATCCAGAAGATGGCGACGCCGTTCTTCATCTACAAGTACCCGGTCGAAGCCCGCGCGTTTTATATCGAGCGGGACCCGTCCGATGACAGACTGGCTCTTTCAAGCGACACCTTCCTCCATGGTGAGCACGGCAGCGAGATATGTACGGGTGGTCAGCGTTCTTCAAGTGTGGAATTCCTTGAAGAGCAGATCCGGCGGCTCAAGTTGAGACTTGAAGACTACGAGTGGTATCTCGACATCCGCAGGTACGGTTCAGTCCCTCACTCGGGTTTTGGACTCGGGATCGAGCGGACCGTGCGCTGGATATGCGGTCTGCATCATATACGCGAGACCATTCCTTTCCCGCGTATGCTCAAACGTCTGAGTCCTTAAGCGGCTTACTCGCTGAGCAGCATCACACCGGTGATTCTGATTTCAGGATCGAGGTATTGAGCGTCCGCCGGCTGGAGTTGGATTTTCTTCACCGTATCCATCCCATCGATCACCTGTCCGAATGCCGCGAAACCCTGACCGTCGGGGTTACGGCTGCCGCCAAAATCAAGCTCCGGTTGATCGTTTACACAGATGAAGATCTCGGAGCTTGCCGTTCCCGGCTCCAGCCTGGCCATCGAAATGGTGCCATCTTTGTGGAGGACCCCGGTCCGGGCTGTCGTCTCGTGCGCGATCGGAGCAAGACCCCGTCCGTCTTCATCTTCCTTGAGCCCTCCCTGGATGACCTCGATTTTGATGTCGTTATCGGGCTGGTTATCCATGGTGACCGTGCGGTAGAAGGTCGCTCCCTCGAAGCGGCCCTCCCGGACATAGGTAACGAAGTTCGTGGCCGTCACGGGGGCTTCGCGCACGTAGATCTCGACTGTGATATCACCCAGCTCCGTCTTGATGAGAACCCGGGGGTTCCTCTGATCACAACCACAGAGCAGCGCACCCAGGCAGAACGCCATCAGCACGCACAGCATCGTCAGTCTACGCATGAAACCCGTCCTCCTGTGCCGGTTTTAGTCGAAAGTTGAGTCCACTATACACCGGGGAGCGATAATTCGTCGAGCTGTAGCGTAGGGGTCACCACCGACGATCTGTGCGCCCGGTGCAGCGACCCGACGCTACTGGGCACGATTGGGAAACCCGGCAACGTCGGAGACAGAAATTCGACGTCAGGGGCCTAAGAGAACCATGCGTTTGGTCTGGACACGGTCACCGGCCGTGAGCCGATAGTAGTATATCCCTGGAGCCAGGTCACGACCTGCAAAGACCACCCGGTGGCTGCCGGAGGTCAGCGACTTGCCGGCAAGAGGACGATCGATGAGCTGGCCTCTCACATTGTGGATTGAAAGATCGACAGCAGCGGAAGCATCAATCTCAAAGGAGATCACCGTCTGTGACACAAACGGATTGGGGAAGTTCTGAGCGAGTCCGAAGGCTGCCGGAACCACGCCGGGGTGGTCCAGCCCCGCGGCATCCAGTACCTCGACAATGACGGGCACCTCGATCGAGTTTTCATCGCCATCATCACTTGCGATGATGACACTCGTAGAATCACTAACGTCTGCCTCAGCGGACGCGTAACTCACCCACACGTATCCGTAAGAATCGGGGGCCAGCACCAGGCTCGACGTACCGACACCGAAATCCGGGTCGGTTGAGGTGATTGACGATACATGGAGTGTGTCATTGCCGCTGTTTATGATGGCTATGTGGTAATACGCAGTTGTGTCATACCCGATTGTCCCCAGATCGACACCGGCCGGGGCCACCGCGATCTCAGGCGCCACTTCGTATGTCGCAGTTCCAAAGAAACTTGATATGCGATCCATAAGCGCCGGATGGTCTATGAAGGGATTCCGGTTATTCTGCAGCGCATAGATGTCTTCGTTTCGTGCCTCTTCATCGGCGTCTACCGGATCAGCAATATGCCACGCACGCATGTGGGCTTCCATCTTGGTTGCATCTACATAGCCGTTGTAGGCTCCGTTGTAGCGGATTATGTAGTAAAAATGAGTGCGGGCCACGTTACCCTTGTGCACATCCCGCGGCTCGAAGACCGTCTGGCCCTCCGAATCGGTACCCAGCTTCGATCCTCCCTGACCCCAGGTGGGCGATGTTACGATTCCGAAATCATAACTTCCGCGCATGCTGTTTGCGGTTATGTCCGTAGGATAGAGATGGAAGATATCTGACCTCATGGGCTCGGCTTCAGCGGAAAAACTCTGGGGCCAGGTATGTTCACAGTTGAAGTTATTGGCGGTGGCTCCGGCGCGTGTGTTGAAGAAGGCCGTTCGTCCCGTATAGACACATTCGACCCAGCCGCTGTCATTATCGATATTCCCGTACATCTGGTCGCGGGCCAGAGTATAGCCAAGAGAAGTGTGACCGTCGATGATATCGGTCAGACTATCTTTGAGTTCCTCAGCCCATTTGTTCCGGGTGCTACTGTAGTAGGGTTCGGAATAGTGAACCTCTGCAGATACCGCAACCACAAGCGCGCGCAGGCCTTGATCGAGCGTGATCCTTAAGACATCCGCGTAGTCCACATTCTGCTCGGATTCGAAGTAGACGTCGAACTCGTGGCCACCCAGGGCAGGAATCGGCATCATCGTGAGATCGGTGGAAAAGACACCTTCCTCAAAGTCCACCCCGGTAATCTCGACTGGAACCGTGAGGTTGTTGGTAAGGGTCACACTGAGAGTACAGGTCTCCCCCGCCGTCACCGCCCCGAATGAGAGAACGCTGTCGGAAAGGCTGACCGCATTCCAGTCATCCGCCACCACCGCACCGGCCAGACCCAGAATAAACACAATACTGCCAAGGCTGCATAGACGCTTCATCACCTTACATTATAACACATCTCCGGCGATATTCCACCTTTTTCGTGGTGCGAGGGCCGTTGCCGAAGTGCCTTCCGGTGAATCCGGGCAAGAGGAAGGAAAAATCAGCAAACGCGCGGCAAATCGCCGGCGCATCCTTTTGGGCCGCAAGCGAATGCCTTTTCTGAGCAAGGCGGGCCGAGAGGTGTGCCGGCGTTCAGCAGCTACATAGATACAGTCCATTGTACGTCGGGCACTGAGACCCGATGCCATATTTCTACCGCCTCAGGAGCTACTCAGATACCGGAGGGATGATGCGTGGCTTGTCTTTGATCTCTTTGTAGGTGATCATCGGCGGATTGGCAACAGGGCACACAAACGAGCAGATCATGCAGCCGAGACACTTCGCTTCGTCCATCACGGGCCGACGCTTCTGACCGTCCCAGGCAAGACACTGGCCCGCGGCGTCCTGGCAGACGATGTAGCACTCTCCGCAGCCGATACACCGGTCGAGGTCATACTCCGAGACACCCTGCCGGGAAAGATCGAACGCATCGGTGCCCACTATATTGGGTACGGCCTTACCCACAACGTCACCGGCGGAGTCAAACCCGTGGTCCTTCATGAAGTAGGTCATACCCTCGAGGATGTCCTCGATTATCCTGTAGCCGTAGTGAATGACACCCGTCGTGATCTGAACAGTCGTGGCACCGCAGAGCATGTACTCAATCACATCCACCCAGGTCTCGATACCACCAATGCCGGATAGCGGCAGACCCAGCTCGCTGTTCTGCGCGAGTTGCGCAATGCATCTCAGGCCTATCGGCTTTATGGCGGGTCCCGAGTAACCGGCCGCAGCCCCCTTCCCAAAAACATTCGGTCGCGGGACGAAAGCGTCAAGATCGATCCCGATAAGCCCCGCAACGGTATTCACTGCGGATATGGCATCGGCGCCGCCGCGCTTGGCATAAGCGGCCGGTTCGTTGATATTCGTTATGTTGGGCGTGAGTTTGGCCGTGATCGGGATCCTTACCGCCTCCCGCACGATCGCGGTGAATTGCTCGACCAGGGTCTGAACCCTGGACACCTGCATCCCCGAACCCTCAACCGTCATGTGCGGGCATGAGAAATTGAGTTCAAGCATGTCCACACCGGCATCCTCTGCTGCTACCGCAAGTTCTCTCCACTGGTCGGCAGAGAAGCCCATGAGACTCGCGATAACGACTTTGCCCGGCCAGTGCCTCTTTAAGAACTTCATGTCCGCCAGATTGTCCTTAAACGGCCGGTCGGAGAGTTGCTCGACGTTCTGAAGCCCCGTGAGCCGGGTTCCGTGATAGTCGTAGGAGGCCATTCGCGGCGAGGGATGGATGCTCTCGACACTGCCCACGCCGATACTCTTATAAACCACGCCCCCGAAGCCCGCATCAAACGCCCTTCCCACCATTTCAGCAGTATTGGAAACAGGTGATGATGAAAGCATGACCGGGTTTTCGAAGGGAACACCACAGAAGTCTATGTTGAGCGGACTGCTCTGGCTCATTGTCTATCCCTCACCCGCTGTCCGGTCCACGGTTTTCTCGAGTGCCTTGTGTATCGCTCTCGCTGCCCGTTTCCCGTCTCCGACGGCTCTCACAACAAGCGAGGCGCCTCTTACCGCATCACCACCGGCGAAGATATTAGCTTCGCTGGTCGCACCCGTGTCATCGTCGACGATGACGCAATTCCGCGCGCTGAGATCGAGGCTCGAAAACCGCGCCATCGAATCCGCAGGCACAGGTCCCGGAGCTTCAACGATGAGATCTACAGGCATAACATGTTCCGTCCCGTCGATCTGAACAGGTCTTCTCCTACCCGACTTGTCAGGCTCACATAGAGCGCATCGCACTACCCTCATCCCCTGCACCTTCCCATCTTCCGGGTAGGATACGGGTTGAGTCAGGAAAAGCAGGTGCACCCCCGCTGAGAGCGCCTCGTCCTTCGCTTCCTGTGACGCGGGCATTTGTGCGTACGATCGCCGGTATACCACGTAAACATCCCGTGCACCGTTCTTCCTGGCAATCACCGCCGCATCCATCGCGGAATCTCCTCCACCGACAACAGCCACGTCCTTATCTTGTACCAGGCCGGCGAACTTCGCACGGTCGGCCTTGGCGAGCGTAAGAAACGAGATGGCGTCAAAGATGTCGCCCGGACCTGCACCCGGTACCCCGAGCGTCGCGCATTTCCAGGCACCTGTTGCCACGTAAAGGGCTTCGAAACCGTCTGCCAGGAGACGCTCCAGGTCGGACTGGCTCTCCATCGGGCTGTCACACCTGATCTCCACTCCCAGGTTGACGATCTCGGCGATTTCCTTCTCAACCAGGTCGCCGCTCAGTCTATGTTCGGGTATGACATACGTAAGCATCCCGCCCGGTCTGGAGAGCTTCTCAAAGACGGTAACCTCGTAGCCCTCCCGCGCCAGCTCCCCGGCACACGTGAGTCCCGAAGGCCCCGCACCGATCACGGCCACCTTCCTCCCGTTTGAAGGCCCGGCCGCGACCGGGGGCAAGCCGACCTGCCAGCCGTATTCCACAAGGAACTTCTGGATCTTGCCGATCGCAATCGGCGTACCGATCCCCGTCGCAAGGCATCCTTCCTCGCAGAGACAACTCGTGGGGCAGATCGCTCCGCAAACACCACCCAGGAGGTTATTCTTCTTAACAAGCGCCGCGGCTCCCTTGATGTTCTTAAACCTGAGTTTCCTTATGAACCTATCGGGCTCCGTAACTGCCGGGCATGCGGTCGAACATGGCGCATCATGACACAAGAGACACCTTGCGGCCTCTCTCAGCGCATGATCCATTGAAAAACAGCCGTCCATTGTTGCCGCCTCCGGCCCTTTCTGCCCGGGCTACTTGCCTATCTGCGAATCCGCGTACTCAAGTGCCTTGTCGATTATCCCGACCGCGGCGTCGATCTCTTCCTTGGTAATTATAAGTGGCGGTGCGATGAAGATGAAGTCCCACTTGGCAAACAGATAGAGCCCACGCGCAAACAACTCACGCATCAATCCCCCTGAGACATTCATCCTTGAATCGGCAAACCCTGCAAGCGGCGTCTTCGTCTTCTTATCCGATGTAAGTTCGATACACGCCCAGAGCCCCTTGCATCTCACATCACCCACCGAAGGATGTTTTTCAAGCAGGTCTCTCAACTTCCTGTTCAGGTACTCGCCGTTCACCCTGGATTTCTCGATCAGATCCTCGCTGCGGTAGACTTCGATACTCGCGATGCCTGCGGCGCATGCAAGCGCGTGACCCGAATAAGTCAGGCCACCCGCGAACGGATGATCGTAGAAGTGATCCCAGATCTTCTTGCTCCAGATCATGGCCCCGAGGGGAACATATGATGAGGTGAGTCCCTTGGCCGTTACTATTATGTCAGGCACCACGTCGTAGTGTTCGATCCCGAACCACTTGCCGCTTCTCCCCCATCCGGCCATGACCTCATCAGCCACAAGCAGGATCCCGTTCTCATCACACACCTGCCGCACACCCTTGATGAAGCCTGCCGGCGGGATCAGAATCCCGTTGGTCCCCACTATGGGTTCGATGAAGATCGCCGCGATCGTCTTCGGACCATCAAGCATAATCTGGGTTTTCAAGGTCTCAAGACATTGCAGCCCGCACGACTCCTCGGACTCGTATCCAAACGGACACCGGTAGCAGTACGGACCGAAGAACTTGACCAGTCCTGGTATTCCGGGCTCGGCGTACCATCGTCGCGGATCGCCTGTGAGCGTGATCGCACCGGCCGTAGCGCCGTGATAGCTTCTCCACCTTGAGTAGATCTTGTGTCTGCCCGTCACCATGCGAACGGCCTTTATCGCATTCTCGACAGCCTCGGCCCCCGCATTCGTGAAGAACACGTAATCGAGATCACCCGGCGTTACTTCAGAGATCATCGCCGCAAGCCGGGCTTTGGCTTCTGTGGCGAAGAGACCGGACACGTAGGTGAATTTCTTCATCTGGGTCGTCATCGTGTTGAGGATGTGTTTGTTGCCGTGACCGATGTTGACGCACAGGAGCCCGGCGCAAAAATCTATGTACCGGTTGTCATCGGCATCCCAGAGGTATATGCCCTCAGCACGGTCGATCACTATAGGGTCAACGTCGCGCTGGGCCTTCCAGCTGTAGACCACGTGCTGCCGGTCGATCCTCTTTATCTCGTCACCTTTCATGTGTATCCCTCCCGCCAGGGGTCACTCAACCTGCCTGGGCCCAACCGGTCGTCAAGCAGATACCCCTGAAGCCGAACGTGCGATGAATCTGCCGTGCCCCTGTTCACCCACATAGACCCCGTCCCGGACCGCGAACCTGCCCCTCAGGAGCACCGTCTGGGGCAAACCCTTGAGTTTGAATCCCTCGTAAGCACTGTAATCCACATTGTGGTGCTGCGTCTTCACACTGATTTCACCCGTCGCCTCAGGATCGAAGACAACCAGGTCCGCGTCTCCACCCGCAACGATGCTTCCCTTCCGGGGATACATGCCGAATATCTTGGCGGGCGCGGTCGCTACGACATCCACGAACCGGTTTAGACTGATCCGCCCTTCGCCTACGCCGTAGGTGTAGAGAAGATTGAACCTGTCACCGGCCGATGCGATTCCGTTGGGAATCTTGGTGAAATCATCCCGTCCCATTTCCTTCTGGCCGTGGAAGTTGAAGGGGCAGTGATCGGTCGCCACGGTTTGTATGTAACCCTTGGCGATACCTTCCCACATCTTCTCAAGATGGTCGGCCGGACGGAGCGGTGGTGACATCACCCACTTGGCACCTTCGAAGTCAGGAAGACAGTAAAGATCGCTTGATAGGAGCAGATACTGGGGGCATGTCTCCGCCAAGACCTTATCCCCCCGTGCGACTGCATGCTTTATCCGCTCAAGCCCATCGGCACTCGAAAGATGGACTATGTAAAGCGGCTGGTCCGCAAACCTCGCGAGGGTGAGACCGCGTTCCACGGCTTCAGCCTCCGCGATCGCAGGGTGCGCCCGCCAGTGGTATTCCGGCGTGAGTTTCCCTTCTGCCAGGTAACGTTGGGTCAGCGTGGTTATGATGTCGCCGTTTTCGGCATGGATGGAGACCATCCCGCCGTGGCGGCCGACATTCTCAAGCACGGCGATCAACTGTCCGTCATCCACCTGAAAGAGACCCTTGTAGGCGAGGAAACACTTAAACGATGTGATCCCCTCACCAATGATCGATGGAATCTCCTCGGCCACGCTATCGGTGTATTCGGTTATCGCCATGTGAAATCCGTAGTCGGCCACGGCCCGCCCATCGGCTTTCTTTCGCCATGCATCGAGGGCCGCGCTCAGGGGTTTGCCCTTTTCCGGGATCACGAAATCAACAAAGGTCGTCGTCCCTCCGGCAACCGCCGCGCGTGAACCCGTCTCGAAGTCATCGGCACTTACCGTTCCCATGAAGGGCAGCTCGAAATGAGTGTGAACGTCGATCCCACCGGGGAAGACATACTTGCCCCCTGCGTCCAGGGTCTGATCGTCGGGGCCGACGGATAGACTTTCGCCGATCGCCGTTATGGTCTCACCGTCGATGCGGATATCGCCTTTGTAAATGTCTCTTGCCGTCACGATAGTGCCGTTCTTGATAATGATTCCCAAAGTCGCTCACCTCGGTCTCAGGCTATTCGATCATGGGAGCAGACGTGTCAGGTCCTCATAGGTCTCGGGTCGCCTGTCCCTGAAAAACTGCCATGCATTTCTGACTTCTCTTATTTGGTCAAGATCCAGATCCGCGATAACAAGCTCATCCTTGTCTTCGCTTGCTTCCGCGAGGATCTCTCCCCGCGGACTTACGAAGTAACTCGTCCCATAGAACTTACCCAGATTCCAGGGTCGCTCCTCGCCGACCCTGTTGATACAGCCCATGAAGTAACCGTTGGCGACTGCATGAGCCGGCTGTTCGAGTTTCCAGAGATGCTGCGAGATGCCTGCGACCGTGGCCGATGGATTGTAGACGATCTCGGCCCCTGCAAGGGCCAGGAGCCGCGCACCCTCCGGGAAATGCCGGTCATAACAGATGTAGACACCGACACACCCGTACCGGGTCTGGAAAGTCGGATAGCCGAGGTTCCCCGGCTTAAAAAAGAACTTCTCCCAGAATCCCGCCACGTGCGGGATGTGGATCTTGCGGTATTTCCCGAGATACTCTCCATCAGCATCGACAACCGCCGCCGTGTTGTAGTAGACACCGGGCATCGCCTCTTCATAGATGGGAACCACGATGACCATCTCGTACTTCCTGGCATATTCCCGTAGCGCCTCGACCGTGGGCCCGCCCGGGATCTTCTCCGCCGTGGCGTACCACTTGGTATCCTGAGACGGACAGAAGTAAGGAGTGTTAAAAATCTCCTGAAGACACAGGATCTGAACACCCTTCTTGCCCGCATCCTCAATTAACGGTATGTGCTTGTCGAACATCTGTTTCGTTATCTCGTTAACCGAACCTTCACCTTCATGAAGCGGAAGCGAACACTGGATGAGGCCGCTCCTTACTGTCCGTCCCATGGTCTCCCCTTTGCTATTTCGGAGTCGATAGATACTCTTCAAGACTCGCTTTCAGTTTCATCTTTGCTTTGGCAATCCGGTTAAAGGTCCTTGTTGCTTCAGGATTGGTAATCCTGGCTGCAGCCTCCATGTAGAACCCGATGATTACGTCCAGGATGCCGGTCAGGTATTCTCCGGTCTGGAGCTCGGTCAATTCCCCGGAGGCAAGTTCTTTGAACTCGTAATTACTGCTGTCCAGCCCCGATACGGGCTCAAGGATCAGCTCGTTAACGTGCTCCCTGCGGGTTTGCTCGATGAGCTTGATGCTCTTCGTCGCGTCGGCTGCGATCATCTCACCAAGTTCCTTGAGTGAAAAGCCTTCCGCACTCTTCATCGTCGTGATAACGGTCCTGACGTCTGCTTCCCGGTCCATCGCAAACTTCATGATCGCACCGAAGGCTGATAGTTCCATACGTTGTCCTCTTCGCCTTATATCCAGCGGGTGATAATCAACTTCTTATCGGTGAAGAAGTCGATTACTTCCCGGCCGTGTGCCTTTATATCGCCGAAGAACGATCCCTTGGTCCCGCCGAACGGGAAGAACGCCATCGGGGCGGCGATACCTATGTTGATACCCATCATACTGCACTCGGCCCTATAAGTAAATTCCCGGGCCGAGGCGCCACTCGCGGTAAAGATCGACGTGGCGTTTCCGTAGTTGTTGTTACGGATGACATCGATGGCCTCATCAAGGCTCCCGACATTCATGATCCCGAGCACCGGACCGAATATCTCCTCGTCGGCAATTGTCATTCCGGCGGTAACACCGTCGAAAATCGTCGCACCGACGAAGTGTCCGCCATCGTGCCCCTCGACCTTCACATCTCTCCCGTCAAGGATGAGGTCAGCGCCCTCTTCAATACCCTTCTCGATGTATGAGAGTACACGTTGCTTGTGTTCCGCCGAGATCACGGGTCCCATCTGGATGTTCTCTTCCGTGCCGGGCCCGACCCGTATCTTCCTTGCAGCCTCAAGGAGCGCGTCTCTTAAGGGTTTGTGGACATCGCCAACCGCAACAACGACACTCGCCGCAAGACACCTCTGTCCTGCACACCCATAGGCCGCATGAATCAGTGCCGGTACCGTAGCCTTGAGGTTGGCATCGGGCATCACCACAACAAAATTCTTGGCTCCACCGAGAGTCTGCACACGCTTTCCCGTCTCCCCGCAGGCCTTGTACACGATGCGAGCCACCTTGCTCGAGCCCACGAAGGACACGCCCTTGATATCCGGGTGCCCGGTAAGGGCGGTGACAGCCTCCGCACCACCGTTTACGACATTCACAACACCCGGAGGAAATCCCACTTCATCCGCTATCAGTTCGAAGATGATCTCCTGGGTCAGAGGGTCCTGCTCGGAGGGCTTTACGACAAATGTATTGCCGCATGCAACGGCGAAAGGCCAGAACCAGAACGGCACCATTGTCGGAAAGTTGTAGGGCGTTATCGCTGCAAACACTCCGAGCGGTTGTCTCGTCGACACGCAATCGATGTTATTGGCCACGTCTTCCAGGCTGTCACCCATCATAAGGCTCGGAATTCCACAGACCACTTCCACCATCTCGATCGCCCGCCGGAGCTCCGCCCTCGATTCGTCAAGCGTCTTACCTGCGTCTACAGAGGTCACCTTGACGATATCTTCGAACTTGTCCTCGAGCACGTCCTTGAGTTTGTAGAAGTAGCGGGCCCGCGTAACCGGTGGGGTCGTACGCCAGTCCCAGAAGGCCTCCCGGGCTGCATCGACCGCGTCGCCCACCTCACCCGCGGTGGACAAGGGAACTCGTCCGATTACACCACCTGTGGCAGGATCCGTGATATCGAGCATCTCTTTGGAT
Source organism: Candidatus Eiseniibacteriota bacterium (assembly GCA_043810925.1). GTDB lineage: Bacteria > Arandabacterota > Arandabacteria > Arandabacterales > Arandabacteraceae > Arandabacterum. Next base: position 10,510 of record JBDRNT010000070.1, on the reverse strand, counting down.
TTGGACTCAACCCACTCGTCATTGATGTAATTGCGTACTGTCTTTATGTCCATCGCTCCTCAACTCCTCCCATTATTCCCAGTCCCCTGCGGCTACGAAAGCTCCCCAGTAGACAGGATGTGTATTCTCCCCTCTGTCCCTACGCGCATGAAGCATCGCGAGGCTGGCCTCATGCACTGCTTCCGGCTTGCTCAAGCCGTCGACAAGCCACTTCTCGTAGAACGCCTGCATCCAATCACGCGTGGCCTCATCATCCACAGACCAGAGACTCATGACAAGAGTTCTCACCCCCGCCACCCGGAAGGCACGCCGCAGGCCGAAGACACCCTCACCGGTACGCACCTCACCGACGCCGGTGTCACATGCTGAAAGAACTGCGGCTTCCACACTTGAAAGATCCATCGCCCCGATTTCCTGCGCCGTGAGTATGCCATCCTCTTCGTCCGGTCCGGCCGAAGCCCTGCGGTTGGCTCCGGCCAGGGCGAGGCCCGCAAGGATAAGAGGATTCTCACCTTCGATGGGTGGCGGTTGATCCACCGCGGGAGCAAGTCCCCCATAGTAGCTGCGTGTCTCAAGGGCAGACGCGCAGTTTCCCAGGAAGAAACCATGTGTTGCCAGGTGCAGGACCCTCTTTCCCGGTGCTTCGAGTTTAACCACGGCCTCTCCGGCTGCCGGGCCGGTAAGATGAACCACGTCCTTGCCGTCGAAGGTATCCCTCCACAGCGACGCGATCTCGTCGGCTTCCGCAGTCGCACCCGCGAGTGCGGCGAAGCGCAGATCAGAAAATTCTGAGCAACCGGACCTCTGTCCGCGGAATGATGTCGCGGGGTTCAGGGCGGCAACCTCGATCTCAGCCCCAAAGTCGGGTCCTCCGAGGGCGAGCATTCCCTCACCATGCATGGGTGAAGCCGCCGATGGAACAAGATCCCTTTCTGCGGATGCGTAGCGGACGATGGGTCCTGTCTCCACCACGTAACCACCGTCATCCTCAGGAAGCGCAGCGAAACTTACTAGGTTCAGGGCACCATCCGGTACTATCACGGCCCCATCGATCCCTTCCAGGTACTCCGCGACCGGATCCCAGATCCTCCGGCGGAGGTTTGCACCTGCTATCCTGGACGCCGCTTCTACTCTAACCTCGCCTGGTTCGAACTCCTTGCGCCACTCTGAGACCAGCCAGTCTATTTCTTCTGCATCACCTAATGCGATGGCGTGCGGCAATCGTTCATCAGTCCGTTGAATCAGGACCGCGTAGGAGGGTGTGACGACCGGACGCGGACCCGGAGTATGGGCCATGGATGGATCTGTTTCATGCCGGTCGTAGCGTATGAAAGATATCAGTGCGCTACGACGGGGCAGTCCGGAAGCCACATCACGAAGTGTTGCCTTCGATCTTCTCTGGTCTTCCCGGAAGCCGCCGCTGCGGTCCGCAAGAGCCCGCTCGGAACGGTCTTTCTGGCTGCGGGCCTCCTCAACCATATTGTTGTAGCGTTCAGGAGAGTCGCCTCCCGGGCCACGTACCATAAGTCTCGCCAGACGTTCGCTGGCAGTCACCAGGTCTTGCGCCAGCCGGGATATGTCGGTCACCGTGCGGTGACGCGCCGCAACCTCGTCCAGGACGAGTGCGCGCGACCGGATCAGCGCATCCCACACCGGTTCAATAGCATTAGGGTCGTTTGCCTCAGTCGCTATGGTCAGGGCCAGATCGAGACCCGAGACCCTGACCGCGGCATAGCGAAGTCCCTCCTGTTCGGCGAACCGGCGGCTGGTCAGCCGGTGGTGCTCGCTGCCGATCTCCTCAGCCCTGAGCGCAATCTCGAGCGCCTCAGCCTGCTTGCCCGTTCCTGCGAGAAGAACAGCGTAGTGATAAAGCGTACGAGCCAGGTTTGGATGATTCATTCCATATAGACTCTCGATGAGGGGAATGGCCCGGTCATAGATCAGCGCAGCCGCTTCAGGATTGCCGGCGTCCCTTCGGAGTATCGCCAGATTGTGAAGACACATAGCAGTCCGTGGACCGGGGGGATCCTCGGCTTTTTCAAGTATCGCCTGTGCCCGCTCAAACAGAGGCCCCGCCTCATCATAGCGGCCTTGACGGGTGAGTGCCACCCCAAGGCTCCCGAGATCCCCGGCTGTAGCGGCGTTTTCCGGTCCCAGAGTCTTCTCGTGGATTGCAAGGGCCCGCTCAAATGCTTGGCGCGCAAGATCGACCTCATCCATCGTATAGTAGACCCATCCGAGACGGTTATGCATATGACCCGTTGCCGCATGCTCCGGTCCAAATGAGTCTTCGTACTCACTCAAGGCCTGCTCCATGGCGCTCCTTGCCTCTTCATGGCTTCCCAACCGCGACAGCAGACTTGCAAGGGAACCGCGGCAGGAAGCGGCAGAAATGCCGGCCTGCTCGCCCATCCCCTCAAGAACCGATAGAGAGTGTTCGAGAATGCTTCGTGCCTCGGCATGTTCTCCCATGTTTTCAAGGATAACTGCCAGGAGCTGCCGCGGTACAGCCAGCCGCGGGCTGTCAGCTCCGAAAACTCGCTCATCGATGGTGATGACTCGCTCGGCGAGAGACCGGGCACCGACATAATCGCCACGCATGTTCTGGATCTGCGCCAGGTTGAAAAGCGCGTATGCAACATCCCCATACTCCGGGCCGTAAGTTCGCTCAATAATCTCCAGCCCTTTTTCATAGTAGGTGTAGGCGTCATCGAGCTCTCCCGAGTTCAACTTGAGCTCTCCCATGTTGTAAAGCAGATAGCCTACGTCGGAGACATCGGGTCCGAGGATTTCCGTGGAGATCTCATATGCCTCTTGAAACATGTCCCACGCCCGCTCATGATTTCCAGCGCGGGAGAGGGTACAGCCCATGGCATTAAGCAGACGGGCACGCAGGTGCCGGTTGGGCGGGGACAGCCTGTCGTGGACCTTCAGGCCACGATCTCCTATAGCAATCGCGTTCTGGTATTCTCCCATGAAGTGCCAGGCCCAGCAAAGCCACTCGAGCGTCTTTGCCGTGTCAATGTGGTCTTCCCCTATCGTTGCTTCCTGCACCGACAACGCCTGTTCAAGACAGGTGACGGCTTCACTGTATGTACCCGGGCCCTGCAGGGTTCTACCCTTTGCAGCCAGGATCTTGGCAGCAAGCGGACCATCGGCCCCATGCGCTCTTTCTGCAATCGCGATGCCTCGATCATAGACTTCTACGGCGCTCTCGTAGTCTTCAGCGATATTCAGCATCAAGCCAAGGTTGAGCAAGCCTGTGGCCACCTCCGGGTCGTCGGGTCCAAACAAGCTTTCCCGGATTTCTAAAGCTCGCTCCGCAAACTTGATTAACACATGGCTTTCTATCTTTCCCCCGCTACTTGAACGGGCCTTGACAATGAGATCGAGAACCTCCACCACTTCCATCGACTGGGCACCGTATGTTTCCTCGACACTTGCCAGCATCTCGGTTGCGAGAGAGTCCGCATGGTTGTACCTGTACCCATCTATGAGATCCTGGATGTGGTCGATCTGCTGAGAATACTCTTTGTCGGCACCGAATACCGCCAATGAGGTCATCAGGAAAACTCCGAACAAGAGCCACCCTGCCAGCGCAGTATCACTCTGCGGTCCGAGTCTCATTTACCGTGCCTCCATTCTGGAATACCGCCGGCGCGGCGAAATCGCAACACGCTCGGGCTGCTATCAGTTTATAGAACCTCACTGGATGGGTCAAGCCACTCTTGGGTCATGCAGAGTATCAGTCTGTGTGCAAATGCAGTCAGGAGTTTTGAGGGCGGAAGAGATAGGGTCGGCTTCCGGGGTGGAAGCACGCTTTCGGACATTGAGGTAGCTGCCAGGGAATCACGGGGGTAACCAGCAGACTGTCACCGGACTATAGTGACCATTTTCACAGTCTCGATCCGACTACCCGCCTGCAATCGGCAGATGTACACACCCGGCCCCACGGTTGCGCCCACCTCATTATTCCCGTTCCAGTACGCAGTGTATCGGCCGGCGCCCACTTCCCGATCCAAGAGGGTCGCAACCCTGCGTCCTGCAGTGTCGTAGACCGTGAGAACCACTCTGCTACTGCCGGGGACTTCGTATTGAATTGTGGTGCCGAAACGGAAGGGGTTGGGAAGGTTCTGTGATAGGGTGAAGTCTGCCGGTGGCGGGGACTCCTCCCGGTCGGCCACACCAGCTACCCGGGGAATTCTAATATTATATGAGGATTGCCTTCCGTTATTGCTCCAGATGGCCAGAGCATGCCAGGCCGTTGTGTCCGCAACGTGCGTCAAGAACTCCGATCCAGCGGACCCGTTCTCATCCGCAACCACCACCGCCGACCATCGGTCCTGGTAGATCCCAGGATCCGGTTCGGGCTGGAAGAGAGCCATTCCAAGATCGGCAGGATCCGCCTGATCAAGGCTGATGTCGTACCGGCAGTACTTCTGCATTTGAATGCAGCAGATCTGCACAACGTGAGCACTCGGCCATTGGAAGGGGCCAAACTCAGAATCCGTCCATGGGGGGGGATCCAAAAACGCAAAGGGCTTTGCCCACTCGATCGCATACTTCCCGCAGTCTCCCTCGGCGTCAACCAGCGCTGTCGAGAAACCCGAATTGCGTTGATGCAAAACGACGAATTCAACGGAGTCATCCGGCGTTCCTGTCATGAACCACCCCCCGACAGAATCCCATAGCGTCAGCCCGAAATCCGGATTCTCCGGCATCCTCACCCCCACGACCTCCCACCGGTCCGGACCGGGCTGCTGGAGATGGCCCAGCGAAAAGGTCGTGTGATCGGTTGCACAGCTGATTCTCGTGTCCTCCAGAAGAGGAATGTATGCAGGATAGCAGATAGTGTAGGCGAGAGCGGAATAGTCGTTTATCCTGCCGTAGCCGTAGTAGTCATCGAACCCGGCTATATCCTCGACCGGATCCCCGACCTCATCATCGGACGTATCACGGATGATGGAGCGGACTTCCCAGTTGCTCAGGCCCGGTCGCGCCGCCATGATGAGGGCCGCCAGGCCGGATACGTGGGGCGCCGACATGGAAGTCCCGCTTTCCCATGCATAGCTATCGCCCGGCCAGGTGCTGTAGATATCCGCACCCGGCGCGACCACATCGATATAGAGCCCGTGGTTGGAAAACCAGGCCCGGTTGTCATGAAAATCGGTCGCGCCGACCGCGATAACATTGTCATAGGCGGCCGGGTAGAACGGGAGCTCCGAATCGTCGTTGCCTATGGCGGCAACGATAACGCACCCCGAGCCATAGGCGAAGTCTATGCTCTGCCGCAGGACCGCACTCGGGTTGTAGCTGCCCAGACTCAGGTTGATGACCTTGGCACCCTTGTTAACCGCATAGAAAACACCCTGGGATATCCAGGCGCCGCTGCCGTCACCATTGCCGTCCAGTACCTTGAGCGTCATCAAGAATCGGTAGGTCCAGCCCTGTCCGGCGACTCCGGCGGCGTTGCCCGGTTCGGCACCTGCGATCCCGGCCACATGTGTACCGTGTCCATGGTCATCCCACGTATTCGGGCTGTCCTGAGCCCAGTTCCAACCCCAGATGTCATCCACATAGCCGTTGCCGTCGTCATCCTTACCCCCCACACCACCCGCCTCATCCGAGTTGATCCAGATACGCGACCAGAGATCTTCATGGTCCCGATCAACACCGGTGTCGAGAATGGCGGTGAGCACGGCGTCCTGCTGCAGCATCCAGCCTTCGGGCGCGTTCTTGTCGGCGTCCGGCCAGCCCGCATTCAGCGTGTCATTGTGAAATCCCCACTGAAAACCGAAGAAGGGGTCGTTGGGGAAAACACCGGCGATGGCATGGAATTCGCAGTCGCGTTCAGCTACCTCGACATAAGGATCAGCTGCGTACTCCGCTACAAGAGCCGAATCGACAATGGGGTCATATGTGCCGAACAGATAGGTTCTTCCAAGACCCAGGGAATCATAGAGGGCGGAGTCGGGTGGAGACATTCCACTCGATCTCTTAAAAACACTCTCCGCATGAACCACTTGATAGAACACGTTCAGAGTGTCAATCGAGGGTATCCCCGTCATGACTACGCTGTCCTGGAATGATAGCGTCACGTCATCAGCAAATTGGATCGTGAAGTGATCCGGGCTGCAATCCTGGGCCGCTGTCTGAGTCACAAGCAGACCACAGCTCAGGAGTGCCGCTAGAACGAGAGCTGCTCGGCACATCATAACAGCCTCCTGGTGCGTCCAACGAAGAAGAGGCAATACGCTTACGACATCTCGGCGTATGGAAAAACCATCGTATAAACTGAACACCACACCGCTGAAGTGTACCACAGCCCGGGCGTCGTGTCAATTGCTCGCCTCAGTCTCCCGTGGGAACAGGAAGAGACAAGGTGACCCCTCTAGGTGGTTGGGGAAGTTGGTGTTGTTGGGTGAGGATGGTTGGCAGGCTCTCCTGGAGTTGGTGGAGGCACATCGACCTTCGCGTGTCGTGGAGGTCAAGGTACCAGCCCCGGAGGTGTATGAAGATCGGGAAGAGAAATCTGATGATGCCGATCTGGAGGAGGTGGCCGAGAGGTACTTCACATCCCTGGACCTCCCGGAAGACCTCTGTGAGGATGTCGAGATACCGGATTGGCCCGAAGGATGGCAGGAAGAGAGAATCTGGGGCGATCTAAGCCCCGAGGAGCGACGATCTCTGCGGAGATTGCTCGGGAGTCGCGCCCCAAAATGGATGGACACATGAGCGCCAAAGGCTAAAATGACCTCAGTTCGCAAGAAATGGGGGTCATAACTCATGTGTCCGTACAGATACTACAACGTTATGAGAACAAGTAAAGACCCAAAACAGTTGAGGTATCGGATGGTGCTCTCAGTTGATCGGGTAGGCATCAAGCAGACGGCCAGAGCATTCCATACCTCGCGCAACACGGTGCGCAAGTGGTGGCGCCGGTGGAATGAGGTGGGTTACAGGGGACTTGAGGGACGATCCCGCCGGCCCCGGCACAGCCCTCTTGCCACGCCGCCCGAGGAGCGAGAGCATCTGGTGGCGCTGAAGGCCAGGTACAAACGCCTGGGAGCCGACCAGATAAGGACAATAGAACATCTCAGTCGCAGTCCCCGCACGATACGGAAGATCTGGCGCCAAGAGGGTGTCTCCTCACGCAAGAGACGTAAGAAGTCTCGTACTAAGCAGAACTTGAGAGAGATGAAACGCCAGTGGAGGCTCTTCCAGCAGATCGCCGAGGATACGAAGGATCTCTGCGACATTCCGGAGTATTATTTTCAGATGAAGAGTCTGGGCCTTCCTACCATGCAGTATACGGCCCGGGATGTGACCACGGGACTCCTTTTCATGGGCTTTGCCCAGGAGAGATCGCTCACCAACTCAGTGCTGTTTGCGGACTATCTCAATGAGGCACTCAAGGAATACGGGGTAGATCTTTCACGAACCAAGCGCCAGACCGATAACGGCAGTGAGTATATCGGTAATGTGACCGCCAAGGAGCCGAGCGCCTACACCAGGGTCGTTGAGAAGGTCGCGGGCCAGTCACATCAGACCATTCCTCCCGGGGCATATACCTATCAATCTGATGTCGAGACTGTGCATAACCTCGTAGAGACAGAATTCTACGAACTCGAGACTTTCACCGGCAGAGATGACTTCTTAAGAAAGGCACGCACCTATCAGATGGCCTTCAATCTCATTAGAACCAACTCATACAAGGAGGGAAAGACGCCATGGCAGTTGGCAAAGGAGAAGAAACCCGACCTACCTATCCATGTCACAATGATACCACCGGTCTTCATTGAGGACTTGATGGAACAAACACCGTCACGTATTCTCAAGGGGGGTCACGATGTCCCTTCCACTCCCTGTAGTTGGCCTGGTGGGATGCGAGATAGCGTATTACTTGTATTAGAATCCGAAAGCTATCGAGACCTCCGATACATCGTCGAAGTAATTGCTGATGAAGTTGTGTGTGTAATTGACGGCTCCCTTGGTTTGGCCGAGGTTGAAGTCTACTCCTACACCGATGGTGGCGCCATACAGGTACTCGGCCTGATCGCAGTAAACATACCCGCCCCTAAGGTGAAACCGGTTCTGAATCACATATTCGGCTCCCAGCCGGTACTCATCTTGTGAGAAGTTGTTGCTCTGGAAATCGACTCCCGTTCTGAGGATACCGCTCTGCTCCAGGTTGAAGTCATAGGACACACCCAACTGGAAGTAGGAAGGCAGCTCGAAAGCGGCGGCCTCCAATGACAGTATCCTGTTTGAGGCTTGGGGATCGTCTCCGGGCACAATGACGGAGTGCTCAAAACCCGGCCCCGAATAACGCAGCCTGGGACCGTAGTTCTTCATGGCCATTCCGAGTTTCAGCGTCTTCCAGCCAGGCACATACTGGAACCCGAAGTCGAAGGCCATTCCCCTCGCGCTGGTGCCCATGATTTCCTCAGAAACGTACATGACGGTGGCACCGATGGATACCCGGTCGGTCATTGCCTTGGCGTAAGTCAAACCCAGGACGGGGATGTTCACTGAGTATATCTCACCGGTGCCGTCCCATGCGCTTTCGGTGGTGACATAGATATCCCCCAGGCTGAGTATCTTGGCATGAACACCCACCGTTCCGTAACCAAACGACGACACCACACCAAAATAAGTCAGATAGGTGTCGGCGAAATAGCCCCTGTAGGAAAAATATGCTTCGGTTCCCATTGCCGACGCCGCGCCTGCCGGATTCCAGAAGAGAGCCTCGCTTCCGGTGACATCGGCCACAACGGCTCCGGCCATCGCGGTCGATCTCGTACCTACAGGTATCCTGAGCTCTGTGCCCCCGGCCACACCCATCTTACTATTCCCGGATGCGATTCCCGTTATCAGCAGGAGAACTGCAACAAGGGTGACCAGATTTCTGAACATCACCTACCTCCTTGCAAAGAGGTTACCGTTATCGGCCTCATTTCTAGAATGTGTTCAAGCGTTCTTCGGACTGGAACACAGCCATCCGGCCGAAAGTAGATCCTATGTCAGGAGCATCAACATGATAGAAATAGAATCCGCTGCCCACCGGTATCGCATTCTCATTCAGGAGATCCCACTCCATGATGGATGTCGCGGTATCGGTCTTCTCCAGCGTGCGCACCAGGTCACCGGCGAGATTGAATACCCTTATGGTGCACCTGCGCGGCATATTAGTGAACTTGACGATATGGTCAAACTGGTCGAGTTCGTATTGCGATTTCGCGAAGTAAGGGTTGGGAACCACCCGTATGTTCCCAAGCATGCCTGCCGCCTTCGAAGTGCTGACGTCGGGATCCTCCGGTGTGAATTCGTAATAATACTCGTCTGTGGCAGGCCGCGCCCATGTCCACTTCAGAATGGATCCGTTGGCCACGTCATCGTAGAATTTGTATCCGCTTCGGAGCCTGGGCCAGAGCGCATAAAGTACGTCGGCCGCGGTACCGTCGCCCCCGCCATTGTAGAGTCCACCGCCCGCGTCGTATTCGCTTCTCATTATGAAGAGGTACTCCCTGCCGCCGAGATCGCTGTCGTCGGGATCCCAGGTCCCGTCGAAGGTCGGGTCCCCCTCGTTCTCCACGAAACAGGCGTTGAGCTGGACGTTGTTGTCGGTGTCCCACACCTGGAACGGTACCTCGACGAAGTCCTGGAAGGCATAACCCGGCCGCTTGTATCTGTAAGCCATCTGCGTCTCGGTCTGGCTGAACCTCACCTCGACCGTTGCAAACTGGTCCGCATTCGCCACCGGGTCAAGCTCGCTCCCAAAGAACATCAAGCCATAGTCCGCTCCCGGCCCACCGGAACCGTTTATGGCGTAACCACCACCCCAATCCACACCGGTAAGGACCATCGACCTCGCACCGTCCGGTCCCAGAAATTCCACCTGGGCAAGCTCCGCCGTGTGGTTGCCAATAACCTTTGCCAGGAAGCCGTCGGTCACGTTGTAGTTGGCATTGTTGCCGGTCTTGTCGGTCCACCAGTTCTCGTAGAAGGGGAGGCCGGTGGTTTGGTTCTTGAGGTTCCACTCGTAGTAGGCGATCGTTGTATCGTCGCCTGCTATTATGGTATCGGGTGTGGCACGCTCCCGGAACTCGACGCGGTAGGTGTCTCCTGTGAGCTCGAAAGGATTGGTTATGAAGATGTCGATCCTATCGGTGCTCGGCAGAAGCTCGGGATTGGTGATAACCTGCTTCACCTCGACGTCGCTGGGCTCTTCACGGATGACAACATCGGATGCGGGCTCCTGAGGGATTACCCTTAAGATCTCGGAAAAGCTTTCCAGGGTCTTCGGCAAACCCTCCTCCGGGTCGGGATTGTAGGCGTACGCGGCGACCTGGTAGTAGTACGGGGTCCCGTTGTACAAAGGCAGGCCCAGCACCCTATCCTCTGTGATCTCCACAAATCTCTGGACCCCCGCATCTGTGCCGAATTGCACGGGCTGTACGATCGGTATCCCGAAGTCGATATTGAGGGTCAGGTCCTCGATGGTGCCGAT
>JBDRNT010000069.1:0-147272 GCA_043810925.1 Candidatus Eiseniibacteriota bacterium | reverse complement strand
GGCGATCCTGTAGTCCGTTTGTGGACGGGTGAGCCTGTGGCGCTTGATGTGATCGATTCCGGTACGATGCAGTTAAGCGACAGTGTTTATGTAGTTGACGTTCAGGATGGTGGTATGCCTGTAGATGGTGCGGTGGTGGTTTTGGTTGGTGATCGTGGTGAGTATGGAGTAGGTGTAACGGGTTCCGACGGTCTTGCGACGGTCAACTACCGACCCAAGGGTCTTGGTTGGGTGGATCTTATTGTCAATGGTAAGGACTGCTTTGTTTATGAGGACAGCGTGGAGGTTCAGGGAGCTGGTGGACGTTGTTATGTGAGCAGCATCGCTGTAGATGATGGAGGTGGCTGGGTAGGCAATGGTGATGGAGAGGCGGGTTGGGGAGAGCGAGTGGGTCTTGGCGTGGGTTTGGTTAACGGTGGTATCGGTACGTTGAGTGGTGTGAGTTGTGACTTGAGTGTGGTGAGCGGCTGCAGTTTGTATGTGAGCATAGCGCTTGATGACAGTATCCACAGTGACAGTCTGATATACGTCGGCCGCGCCGGAGTGAATCCTGGTAGCATGCCTTTTGGTTTGAGTGTGAGTGAGGGGGTGTTGGGGCGTGGTCTTGGTGAGGTGGGCCATGCTCTTGGTTGCTGGCTATGGTTGGATGGCATGGGCTGGCATGTACGTTTCTTGAGTGACAAAGAGCCTCACAGTTATGCGTGCAGTCTGAGCGTCTTTGGTGGTCTTTTAGGTTACAGCGGCTATGACATAGAGAGTAGTGACGTAGTGGGTTTAGAGGGATCGATGGTTGTATTTGAGGGTCTTCTTGGCGGTGGTGATCTCGAGGATGGGCTGGACCTTGTGGTTGGTGACAGTGCTGGTGTGGATGTCTATGTGAGCCATGTTGATTATGGGAGTGTTGGTGGTAGCGAGGTGGTCGGCTGGTATGACGTGGGCTTCGGTGGTGGTGGGGTGGGTGATGAGTTGGGCATCTGGTTTGAGGCATCGATAATTGATGGTGGTGTAGGGAGTTGGCGTGATTGGTTCAGGTTGCTTGTACATGATGGTGAGGTGGTCGGAGAGCGTATAGAGTTCACGGCACTTGGCGGCGACACGGTTGGAGTGGTTTACGGTTTGCGTAATTCCGGCAGCGGAGGTCTGGCCGGTGTAGAGGGTCGTCTTCGCGGGTTGAGCGGGGTAGAGGTAACCGACAGCGTGAGTGTCTATGGTGAGATATTAAGTGGGGTTTACGTTGAGGGAGATGGTTACAAGGCGCGTGAGTTGGGTGGTGCTGTGGTGTATGAGTTGTACATGTTTGACGGTTATGGTCGTACGTGGTTTGACACGTTGGAGGTACGTACGGTATCTGGCATAAGCATGTTGCGTCACCGTTTGTTGAAGGAGACTGTTGAGTTGAGTTGGGATGCGAGCGGCGACAGTCTGCTTTATGGCTATGACGTATACCGCAGTGATGAGTTGGCCGGCAGTTATTCCATGATCGGCATGGTGGACGGCTACTCACGTTATGTGGATGACGGCTTGCTTCATGAGGAGTCGTATTACTACTACGTAAGTGCCCGTGATTCGATGGGCAACACGAGTGCGCCGTCGGAGACCCTCGAGGTCTGGACGGGACCTCCTCGTCTCACCGGGTGGCCGATCAGGACCACCAACGTGATCCCGTCGTCCACGGTGCTTGCCGACATAGACAACGATGGTGATCTAGAGATAATCATGGGTTCGAAAAATGGTAACATCTATGTCTGGCACCATGACGGCACAGAAGCCGCCGGGTGGCCGAAGCCGACCGGCACTGAGGTCTGGTCCACGCCGTCTGTGGCCAATCTCGACGGTGATCCCGAACTCGAGATCGTTGTCGGGACCGAAGACGGAAACGTCTGGGCCTGGAATCATGACGGAACCGGTGTCAGGTTGAGTGACGGGTACTTCAGACCGACCGGAGGCGTGATCAGAGGCGGGGTAGCGATAGACGACCTTGACGACGACCTCGATCTTGAAATCGTCGCGGCCAACAGCTACGGTGATATCTACGCCTGGCACGCCGACGGCACCGGCTTCCTCCAGCCTAACGGGCTTTTTGCCGGAATCGAGGGTGCAGGCCACAATATCAGCGGGACACCGGCGATGGCGGATCTCGACAACGACGGCGATGTCGAAATCGTGGTCGCCTCACTTAACGGCAACATCTGGGCATGGCACCATGACGGGACGGGTTATCTCGACACGACCGGTCACTTCGCGGACAGTCCGGCCACATATGGCTCCCTGGCGATCGGTGATCTCGATAACAACGGGATTCTGGACGTCGTCGCCACCGGGATTTACTCGGGCAAGGTGGATGCCTGGACCAACGTGGGTGTGAGGCGTTCCGGTTTCCCCGAGCTGCTGGACTGCGGGATGTACTGCTCTCCTGCGCTTGCTGATCTCGACGGTGATGAGAAGCTCGACATCATCGTCGGCACGTTCAGAGGTGACTTTGATGACAGCGCCAGTGTCTATGTGATTGACGACATGGGTAGCGTAAGACCCGGCTGGCCCCAGCGCATCGCGGGCGATTTCTTCTCATCGGCGGTTGTCGGTGACATCGACGGCGACGGCGAAGCCGATATCGTTATCGGCTCGGTCGATGGCAGCATATACGCCTGGCATAAGGACGGTACGACGGTACGCGGCTGGCCGCGCAATGTGATCTACGAGTTCTACGCCACAGGTTCCATCGGAGATGTGGACAATGACGGCGATGTCGAGGTTGTGATCGGCGGCTATGATGGAATGGTCCATGCCTATGATATCAGTGCGCCGTACTCAGAGGACACCATGGAGTGGCCTAAGATCTATCATGACCTTTACAACAGCTGTCTCTATGACGGCCCGTCAAGAGCAGGTACCGAACCACCCAGGACTGATTTGATTCCGCGTGAACTCGTACTCTTCGGTTATCCGAGCCCCGCGCGCTCGGCAGTGAGTATCAGACTGGGAATACCTTCGACTGAGGGATCTCCCAAAGTCAGTGTTGACATTTATGACGTCCGCGGTAGACTTGTGAAGCAGGTGCATGACGGTGGGCTCAATCCCGGTTTCCATGAGTTCAGGTGGGAAGGTCAGGATGAGTACAACACGCGAGTCTCGAGCGGCATATACTTCATCAAGGTTTCGCGCAGCCACCAGAGCAAGAGCAGAAAGATCGTCCTTGTGAGGTGATAGTTGCGCGAATTCAAAGCGACGTCCTACGGAAGCGGTGAGTTCCGGCGTGAGGAACTCGCCGCCATCGGCGACAACGTGGTCATAGAACGCGGTGCGCTGATCCTCAAACCCGAGCGTGTGAAGATAGGCTCCAATGTCTACATAGGTCACTACGCAATACTCAGGGGCTATGACGCCAACCACCTGGTCATAGGGAACGACACCTGGATAGGACAGTTCTGCTACATAAACAGCGCGGGTGGTGTGGAGATAGGATCCCGTGTCGGAATCGGACCCTATGTCAAGATGATGTCGTCCGAGCACGCGGAGGAGGGAAGGGACGTACCCGTACTTCTATGCGATCTTGAGTTTGCCCGTGTCAGGATTGAGGACGATTGTGACATCGGAATCGGCGCGGTGATCTTGCCCGGTGTGACGGTGGGGAAGGGAGCGATTGTGGGTGCCGGTGCTGTTGTCACGCGGGACGTGGAACCGTACTCTATCGTGGCAGGTGTTCCGGCCCGAAAAATAGGGGAGCGCCCGTTCACCGGATGATGCCGTATTTTGTTTTATTGCAATAAGTTAGCAAATTCTGCAATCTTTCAACTTTAGCTGCGAAAAATAGCTTGACACCCCCCCCCGATCACTGGTACATTTCCATACCATAGTGGGATGAGATGGGACAAAATGGGATGAGAGAGGAGTGAAGCGGCATTGTCGAGTTTCATTGACACCTTCGAGTTCACGGTCGATGCAAAGGGAAGATTCAGTATTCCTGCTCCCTTGAGAGAGGGTCTTGCAGCCTCGGCCGAGAAGACTTTCATCGTCTCCAGGGGACCCGAAGGATGCCTCGAAGGTTATCCACTCGATGAATGGGCCAGACGCGTCAGAGTGTTGAGGTCGATCCCCAACAAGCGACTCGGTCGCTATTACAAGAGGCTGATTCTCGGAAATGCCAAACGGTGCAAGATGGATTCGCACCACAGGATTCTTATACCGCCCGATCTGCTGCGGAGTGTCGGGATCTCAAGAAACGTTCTTATCCTGGGACAACTCGATCATCTCGAGTTCTGGGCTCCCGATGCGCACAAGGCTTACATAGATGCGCAGCAGATCCCCCTTGAAGATGCTCTTGAGGAACTTGAAACCCAGTTAAGAGAAGAGCGGCTCCGTCGTCCGGAAGGTGAATGGTAACGCTGGTAACTCAATGCAGGAGCACGAAAAGTGGCACTTACCTGTGATGGTGAACGAGGTTCGAGAGTATCTCATAACGGATGCGACGAAGGTGATCGTAGATTGCACGGTCGGGACAGGTGGTCATGCTGAAACATTGCTCAAGGCCTCACCGGACGACTGCATTCTCATCGGGATCGACCTTGATGGTGATGCGCTCGCGATCGCATCAGAGCGGCTGTCACATTTCGGCGAGAGGGTGGTACTCAAGCAGATGAACTTCAGAGACTTAAAAAGCGGCCTGCCTTCGAGCTTACACGGGAAGGTGGATGCCCTGCTCATAGACTGCGGGATATCAAGGCTTCAGATCGTCACATCAGAGAGGGGTTTCAGTTTCGATACCGACGCTCCACTTGACATGAGGTTCGATGCGAGTAGAGGTAAGACCGCGGCGAGAGTGCTTGACGAAATAGGTTTCGTGGAGCTGAGAGGGCTTATCGTCCGGTTCGGTGAGGGAGCCAGGGCCGGCAGGATTGCCAGGGCGATAATCAGGATGAGGGACGCCGGCCAGCTCAAGACCACAGGTGACCTTGCAGGGGCGATCAAGTCGGTCGTCAGGAACAGGGCGGCGAAATCGCTCGCCCGGGTGTTTCTTGCTGTCAGGTCATACCTCACCGGCGAGCTCGAGAGCCTGGCGGAGGCGCTGGACGTGCTTCCAGGTTTGCTTTCGGCCGGTGGCCGTGCGTGCGTGATCTCCTATCATTCTCTGGAAGACAGGATAGTGAAAACGTCGTTTAAGAAATACGCCGGAAAGTGTGTTTGCCCTCCGGGACGCATTGTGTGTGACTGCGGGAGGGCCCCATTGTTTAAGATCTTGACCCCCAAGCCGATCCCACCGACCGCCGGGGAGATTAGAAGTAACTCCTCGGCGCGAAGTGCAAAGATCAGGGTGGTAGAGAGATGTGATAACGGTTGACAACCCAGGGGTGCAGGAGCGACCGGCTCTTGTGCGCAGGAATCCAATAATGCAAGCGCCGCTTCGAGAGGGCAAAAGAGAAGAGACACTGGGCAGGGCAAAAGGAGTCAAGCGCACAGGTCGGTCGCTCCTGTTTGGGTTACTGCTGGTCGCTCTGGGGGCTGCATCAAGCCTCCTGTATACCTGGGAAGGACTGAGGGTGGAATCGATGCTGAGGCAGAACCTCCTGCTTGAGAAGCAACTCGATCTCGTCAGGACCAAAGCCGAGCGACTCGATTGCGAGGTTGTCGAGCTCGAGTCCCTCAGCCGAATTCAGCTGGTTGCGACTTCGAAGCTCGGTATGGCTGCAATAGACTGGGACAACGTGGTGGTCATCGAGAAGACAGGGACCAAGACGAAATGAAACCCGGCGCGTACAAAATGTTCATCATGTTCGCAGGCTTCATGGTATTCGTCGCATTGATAATTGTGAAACTGGTCGATATCCAGATCGTAAAGCACGACTACTACAGCAAGATAGCCAAGCAGCAGCATGGTTTCATCAGGAGCATTCCGGCCAAGAGAGGTACGATCTTCGACCGCAACCTCCAGCCTCTCGCGGTCACTCTGCCCGCAGTCAGGGTTTGTGCCGACCCCAGCATGATTGAGGATGCCGGATACGTAGCTGCCAAACTTGCAGAGGTGCTGGATGTGAATCGCAGGACGGTGGCCGGGAAGCTCGCCGACAGGTCTTCGAGATTCAGACTGATCGACCGGGCGGCTGATGTAGAAGCCGCGGCCGCGCTCAAGTGTCTTGACCTTCCAGGTGTCTACTTCGAGCCTGCCGGCAGGAGAGTCAGCCCCATGGATAAGGTTGCGCGGAATGTCATCGGGTGCCTGTCGGTAGACGACATACCGCTCGAGGGTATCGAACTGTCGCTCGACGACGAGCTCAGGGGCACGCCTGGAATGCGGCGTTATCTGAGGGATGCGCTTGGAAACTCCAGGCCCTGCGTGAGGGCGATGGTGCAGATGCCGGTCAGCGGCAACTCGGTGGTGCTTACAATCGATGCCGATCTCCAGGCCTTTGCCGAGGCCGCGCTCGACGAGGCCGTTAAGTCCAACAAGGGCAAAGGCGGCTGTGTCGTGATTGTGGATCCCCGGTGCGGTGACATCCTGGCCCTTGCGAGCAGTCCGCGTGGCTGTAACTACCCGGTCAGGACGGTATTCGAACCAGGTTCCGCCCTGAAGATCTGCACGTTCTCCACAGGTCTCGAGCTGGGCAAGGTAGACGCCACTACCGTGTTTGACACCAACGGAGGGAAGCTCAAGGTTCCGGGCGGATGGATCAGTGATGACCACCCGCGGGAGTTCCCGGACCTCATCGAGGCCATGGCTTTTTCAAGCAACGTGGCAAGTGCACAAATCGCGCGCCGCATTGGTTCCTGGGAGTTCTACAGGTACCTCAGGGCTTTCGGGTTCGGTTCAAGAACCGGAATCGCCCTTGAGGGTGAATCACCGGGCATCCTCAGAGAGCCCGACCTGTGGTCGGCGCGTTCGCTCGAGACTCTCGCGATTGGGCAGGAGATAGGCGTTACCGCGGTGCAGTTGGCCATGGCATATGCCGCGGTCGCAAACGGAGGCACGCTGCTGCGTCCGAGACTGGTCAAAGCGATAATAGATGAAGACGGAAACATAAAGAAGAGATACCCGGCAAAGGCTGTACGGACCGTCATAAGACATGAGACAGCCCTGGAGATGATATGCTTGCTGGAGACGGTGGTCCAGGAAGGCACCGGCGTCCCGGCGAGAATAGAAGGAGTCCGCATTGCAGGCAAGACAGGGACTGGTCAGAAAGCCGAATGCGGGAAGTACATCAAGGGCAAGTTTCACGCGGTCTTTGCCGGGTTCACACCTGCGTATGATGCCAGGTATGTGTGTGCAGTCGTTGTAGACGAGCCGTCAGGCCGGACACACTACGGAGGCACCGTCTGCGGACCCGCATTCAAGAGCATTGTGGAATTCCTGCTCAAGAGGGAGAAGAGGCTGATCCCCTCGCAGTGCCAGAGGTTGACCAGTCTCCGGGAGTCTCCCATATCACAGGGCAGTACCGCTGTTCCCGCATCTGGGGTTGAACTATCTTCACGTCTTGAGACTGGAAGAGAAGGTTTGTATCCGTCCCTCGCAGGTCTGTCGCTCAGAGAGGCTACACAGGTCTTGGCGAGCGCAGGCATCAGCTGGAGAGCACATGGATCGGGACGGGTCGTACGCCAGGATCCGGCAGCGTATTCGCCGTTCGATGGGGCAAGGACGTGTAGTTTAACCCTGGGTGCGATGGAATGAAAACCAACCTGAGCGCGATAATCGACACGCTTGACACCGTCGATGTCGCAGGCAATACCGATGCCATTGTCGCCGATTTGACATCCGACTCAAAAGCGGTTGTTGAGAACAGCCTCTTCGCCTGTATAAAGGGAGGGCGGGTCGACGGACACTCCTTTGCCGATGACGCCATCAAGCGCGGGGCGTCGGTCCTGCTTTGCGAGAGACGACTCGAGACGGCCAAACCGGTTACCCAGGTAATAGTGGATGACGTTCGCAGAGCGCTCGCGAACGTCTCCTCCCGGTTCTTCGGTGACCCGTCGAAGCACCTCACAGTGATAGGCGTGACGGGTACAAACGGCAAGACGACCACAGTTCACTATCTGCGATCGATCCTGGAGGCCTGGGGACAGCCGGTTGGAATCATGGGGACGCTTGGTCACTGGATAGGACGCTCGGTGACGAAGGACTCGTTCACCACACCGGGTTCACCGGAGGTCCACAGGTACATGAGGTTGATGCTCGACCGCGGTATCAGGTTCTGCGTTATGGAGGTCTCCTCACACGCCATCGCCCAGAGCCGCGTGGATTACGTCAATTTCGACGTTGTGGCTTTTACGAATCTAACGAGGGACCATCTCGACTTCCACGACGGCTTTGAGGACTACACGGCCACCAAGATGAGGCTCATGGGTATTGACGATGAGGGAGATCACTTTGGTGATCGCCGTCAGGCGGTTGTCAACACAGGTGATGACGTGGGACGGCAGATCGCGAGCCGTTCGCCGCTGTCGTGTCTGACCTACCGCCTTGGTGGAGATGCCGATGTGAGATGCGATATCGTCGAAGTCGGCTGGGAGGGCTCAAAGCTCAGAGTCAAACATGAGGGTGCAACGGTGGAGGTGGAGACCGCCCTGATCGGACGGGCGAATGCCGAGAACGCGCTCGCTGCCTTTGCAGTGTCGAGTGCGCTCGATATCGATGAAGATGCTATTTCGACGGGTATCGCGGCGATCAAGTCGGTCCCCGGTCGGATGGAGGTTATCGCGGGCCCGGGAAGGTGGGCGATCGTAGACTACGCTCACACCCCGGACGCTCTGGAGCGGCTGCTTGAAGATGTCACGCAGATGTGTACCGGCAGGATCATCTGTGTTTTCGGCTGCGGTGGCGACAGAGACCAGGGCAAGCGGCCCGAAATGGGGGAGATAGCTGGCAGGATCGCGGACCTTACGATCGTCACCTCCGACAATCCTCGGAGCGAAGACCCGCTCAAGATAATCGATCAAATCGTAAAAGGAGTCCCTGACAAGGCAAACTACGAAGTCGTACCCGACAGGGGAGAGGCCATACAGCGTGCGGTGACCCTCAGCAAGGAGGGCGACATCGTTGTGATCGCGGGTAAAGGCCATGAGGACCACCAGATAGTCGGGACTACGAGAATAGATTTTGATGACAGGCAGGCGGTCAGAAAAGCATTTGGAGCTGTTACCAGTGCTAAACCTTAGCATTGACGAAATCGTGAAAATCACCGGCGCGCGGGTCGCTCTTGACAAGGGGCTGCCGGCAAACCTGGTGGTGACCGGCTATTCGTTCGACACGCGTCGGCTTGAGGAGGGCGATCTCTTCTTCGCACTCGAAGGTGAGCGGCGCGACGGGCACACCTTTGTAGGCGAAGCCCGCACCCGGGGTGCGGTCGCCGCAGTGGTATCGCACCCGGTTGAGGGGGCCGGAGAGGATTTCGTACAGATCGTTGTCGAGTCGCCGCTTGCAGCGCTTCAGTCCATAGCCTCCCACGAGCGTGGCCGGCTTGACATACCCGTTGTCACGATAAGCGGTTCGAACGGCAAGACCACCACGAAGGACATGCTGGCGATGTTGCTCGCAAGCAAGATGCGGGTCCATAAGAGTCCCGGCAACTTCAATAATCACATAGGTGTCCCGCTTTCGCTTCTCGGTCTGGATGACGCCGATCAGGTTCTGGTAATCGAGATTGGCAGTAACCACAGGGGAGAGATCAGAAATCTGTGCGAGATTGCGCGTCCCACTGTCGGGCTTGTCACAAATGTGGGCAGGGCGCACATAGGTTACTTCGGAAGTGTCGACGAGATTGCCCGTGAGAAAACGGATATTCTGAGATGCCTTGAACCCGGCGGGACAGGGATAGTCAACGCCGATGACCCATTGCTGCTCTCCGCAATCGCGGGGATCGACGTCGATCTCCTCACCTTTGGGGTCAAGGAGGCCGCCGATTTTCGTGCAACGGACATCAGACAGATCGACGGCCGTGGTGCGGAGTTCTCGGTGAACGGGGTCGCCATGCGGCTTAGGTCGCCCGGACTGCACAATATCTATAACGCGACCGCTGCCATAGCCGCCGCCGGTCTCTTCGACATTTCACCTGATGACGCCGGGCGTATTCTCACAGATTTTGAACCCCTGCGTATGAAGGTAATGAAGGCGGCCGATCTGACGATCATCGACGATTCTTATAACGCCAATCCCGATTCGGTGAAGGCCGCTCTCGACGTGTTCTCCTCTATGGGGAAGACAAGGAAGGTCTTCGTTATGGGAGAGATGCTTGAGCTCGGGGACAGCGCCGACCGGCTCCATCGAGAAGTCGGTACGTGGGTCACCTCATCGGGCGTCGACGTCTTGATCGGGATAGGCGGTCTGACACGCGCGACGGTGGATGAGGCGAGGGCATCGGGGATGAGCCCTGAGTCGGCCTTGTTTTTTGAAGACAAGACGGACGCCATGCAGCAGATGTCACACCTCATCGCGCCACATGACGTCGTCCTGGTAAAAGGATCGCGAATGGCGGGACTTGAAGAGATCTGCGATCTTCTCAAGCAGCAAGCTGTAGAGGGGAGGGCCTGATTTGTTCTATCACCTCCTGTATCCCCTGAGGGAGTACATATCGGCATTCAACATCTTCAGGTACATAACCTTCAGGACGGCATACGCGACCGTGACATCACTTTTCATTTGCTTCGTATTCGGTCCCGCGCTGATTCGCATGCTGGCCAACCACAAGTTCCTTAACGGTATACGACGTGATACACCGGAAAGACATGCAGGCAAGCAGGGGACACCGACGATGGGCGGTATCATGATCATCCTCGCGGTCGTCGTGCCCACGCTGCTCTGGGCGAATCTCACGAACCCGTATATCATCATCAGCGTTGTTGCGACCTGCTGGCTCGGTGCGATGGGATTCGTTGATGACTACCTGAGGGTGGTGAAGTGCAAGCCGGCGGGGCTTGTCGGCAGGTACAAGGTAGCCGGTCAGGCGCTTCTCGGGCTTGCGATCGGAACCGTGCTTGTCGCGTTTCCCGAGAATCCTGAACTTGCCACCAAGACCACGGTTCCGTTCTTCAAGAACGTCCTCCCCGACCTCGGGATCTTTTACATACCCTTCGTTATCCTTGTGATCACCGGAGCATCGAATGCGGTCAATCTTGCCGACGGTCTTGATGGGCTGGCCGTCGGGATGTTCATTTTCGCGGGTGTGGCATTCGTCGGTATCACCTATATGACGGGGCACGCCACTTTCTCGAGTTACCTGAACATTCTTTATCTCAAGCAGGCGGGTGAACTCACGATCTTCTGCGGTTCG
The DNA here is from genome assembly GCA_043810925.1 of Candidatus Eiseniibacteriota bacterium. GTDB lineage: Bacteria > Arandabacterota > Arandabacteria > Arandabacterales > Arandabacteraceae > Arandabacterum. The sequence continues at coordinate 136,020 of JBDRNT010000069.1, read as the reverse complement.
CTTGTGGGCGCGTCGCTGGGTTTCCTCTGGTTCAACGCCCATCCGGCCCAGGTTTTCATGGGCGATACGGGCTCGCTTGCACTGGGAGGTGCGCTCGGCACAGTCGCAATACTCATCAAGAAGGAGATACTGCTTGCCATCGTCTGCGGGATATTCGTCGTCGAAGCCCTTTCAGTGATCATACAGGTTATCTCGTTCAGGCTTACCGGCAAGAAGGTGTTCAAGATGGCACCGCTTCATCATCATTTTGAGCTGATGAACTGGCCCGAATCCAAGCTCGTTGTAAGGTTCTGGATTCTTTCTGCGCTACTTGCGCTGTTCACCCTGAGCACACTCAAACTGAGATGATAACTGGAACAATGAAAAAGCGAAAAGCACTGACCGCGACCGAACTCAGAGACATGAAAGTACTTGTCGTTGGGCTTGGAAGGAGTGGTATGGCCGCGTGCGGTGTGCTTCGGGATATCGGATCTGCTGTCAAGGCGACGGATACGAGGAGAGGTGAGGACCTGGATTCTGCATTGTCCGAGCTGGTCAAGAGAGATGTGCAGGTCGAGCTGGGCAGAAACTCGATTGAGTTTGCCGGCGACTGCGATCTCCTGGTGATGAGCCCGGGGGTACCGCTCGAGATCGAACTTGTGCGCTGGGCACGCACGCAGAGCAAGACCGTGATAGGGGAGGTCGAGCTGGCCTGGTGTCTCAGTGATGCAAACTTTGTTGCCGTGACCGGGACAAACGGTAAGAGCACGACCGTGAGCCTCCTGGGTACGATTTTGAGCGGTGCCTCCAGCAGAGTCCGGGTGGGGGGAAACATCGGGCTTCCGATCTCGTCCATCGCCTGCGGGCTGGGCCCGGATTGGACGATGGTGATCGAGATATCGAGTTTCCAGCTTGATACGTGCCTGAGCTTCAGCCCATCGGTTTCAGTGCTTCTTAACATCACACCGGATCATCTTGACCGGTACCCGTCGTATGAAGCCTATGCGCAGTCGAAGGCGCAGCTGTTTGCCAATCAGACCAGAGACGATATGGCAGTAATAAATCATGACGACAGAGAGTCTTTGAAAGCGTCCCGTGATGCAATCTGCAGGAAGCTGTTTTTCAGTCTCACGGAGGAGCTCGACGAGGGCGCTTTCGTAAAGGGCGAGCGTGTGGTTGTCAGGGCCGGTGGTGAAGAGAGAGAGATTTTCCTCACTCAAGATTTGAGGATTCGAGGCCCGCATAACCTTGCCAATAGTCTTGCAGCCTCCCTGGCGGCCACCGCGCTCGGCCTTGAACCCGAACTCATACGCAAGGGCGTACGGGAGTTTGAGGGACTTGAACACAGACTGGAATTCGCAGGCTCCATAGGCGGGGTCGACTTCATAAACGACTCGAAGGCGACAAACCTGGATTCCCTCAAGACAGCGCTCGAAGCCATGCATGCCCCTGTGTTACTGATCGCCGGCGGGAGGGACAAGGGCGGAGATTTCACCGAAGTGTCGTCACTGGTCGGTGAGAAGGTGAAGACCATATATGCGATCGGCGAGGCACGTGAGAAGTTGCGGGATGCGTTCTCGGCCCTGACTGAGGTGAGGCTGGCAGACGGTCTCGAGGCCGCTGTCCGGGGTGCTATGGATTCCGCCGCACCTTCCGACGTGGTCCTGCTCTCACCTGGTTGTGCCAGTTTTGACATGTTCGATGACTTCGAACACCGGGGGAGGGTGTTCAAGCAGATAGTGACGAAACTCAAACAGGAAAACGAGGCACCTTCTCATGGATGAGGCCGGGATGGACAAAATCCTCTTGTTTGCCGTGTTGGCCCTTACGCTGGTCGGACTGGTAATGGTCTACAGCTCGAGCTATACGATAGCGCCAGAGGTCGCCGGCTCAAAGGTTTCGAGCTACTTCCTCAGGAAGCATGTGGTGAGAATCGCATTTGGTTTCCTGCTGTTGTTCCTATTTGCCAGGATCGGAGAGAACGCACTCAGGACGCTGGCCAGGCCGTTGATGATCGCTTCGATCGCCCTCCTGGTGTTGACATTGCTGCCGACAAGCCTGCGTTACTGTGTAAGAGGATCAAGCCGGTGGCTTAAGATCGGGGGCTTCTCTTTTCAGCCCTCGGAGGTCGCCAAGATCGCGCTGGTGGTCTACCTTGCCGATTTCGTCTCCAGAAAACGCTATGACATCAGGCGGTTCGCCAATGGTTTCCTGCCGGCATTCCTTGTGATCGGGATGGTCGTTTTGCTTGTGGCGATGGAACCCAATATCGGCACGGCCGTGATGCTCCTTCTTATCGGACTCGTTGTACTGTTCGCGGGAGGTGCCCGTCCGTTCCACCTGACCGCCGGCCTGGCGACCTGTGCGGGTGCGATGCTTACGTTCATGTGGGTCACGGGTTATAACTGGGACAGAATCGATGCGCACATCAAGTCATCCGACCAGGGCGCAGGCTATCACCTCTGGCAGTCGCTGATAGCCATAGGGGCCGGCGGCCTGAGAGGTGTCGGGGTGGGCATGGGTAACCAGAAGTACCTCTTTGTTCCCGACGCTCACACGGACTTCGTATTTGCGATCACCGCCGAAGAGATCGGTTTGCTGGGCATGCTCGGAATCATAGGCCTGTTCTTTGTCTTTGTGTGGCGGGGTCTTAAGACCGCCAGACGCGCGCAAACGGTTTTCTCTTCGGTAATGGCTACGGGTATTACCATGGCCATCGCCGCTTACTTCTGTGTAAGCGCAGGCGTGTGCACCGGCCTCTTGCCGACGGCGGGATTGCCCATGCCTTTCATGAGCTATGGCGGGACATCGTCGATGATACTGCTCGCCTCGTGCGGAATGCTTCTGGGTGTATCGAGGCGAAGACAGAGTTTCATTGACCTCCAACCTTCCAGATGGAGGGCCCTCGTCAAATGAAGATCGCTATCGCAGGCGGAGGAACCGGTGGGCACATATACCCGGCCGTCGCTGTCGTCAACAGCCTGGTGAAGTCAGGGAAGCAGGTCGACGTGTCGTTTGTGGGAACGCGGCGCGGGCTTGAAGGAAGTATAGTGCCCGCCCTGGGTTACAGGATGCGCCATATAATGTCACGGCCGCTCCCGACCGGGCCGAGCGTGGGATCCGCACTTTCGCTTGTGTGCGCCTTTGTGGGGTTCGTGCAGTCACTCATCATATTGATGACGGACCGGCCCGCCGTCGTCATAGGGACCGGGGGATATGCGAGTGGTCCCTTCGTCACCGCGGCCAGGCTCTTCGGTGTGCCCATACTTCTGATCGAACCCAACAGTGTTCCCGGCAGGACTACGATGTTGCTTGCGCGCTTCGTTGATGAGGTCGCCCTCGGATTTCAGGAGTCAGTGCGTTACTTCTCGAAGGGCACGAATCTCCGGGTCACGGGCGTACCGACAAGGCCGACACTTCTCGGTAACACCAGGGAACACGGAATCAGCATGTTCAATCTCGAACCCGCGCGGAAGACCGTGTTCGTCTTCGGTGGAAGCCGCGGGGCGTCAAGCATAAACAAGGCCTTTGTTGAGGCCGCCACTGCGCTGGAAGGACGGGATGACCTCCAGTTCGTAGCCCAGACCGGCAAAACCGACTATGAGTACGTGTCGCAGGCCGTGCAGAAAATCAATTCCTTGTGCCGGGTGTACCCCTATATCGACGACATTGGCTCTGCATATGCGGCGAGTGATCTCGTGGTTTGCAGGGCAGGTGCCGGGTCGGTTGCAGAGGTCACGGCATGCGGGCTGCCGTCGATTCTCATTCCCTATCCCTATGCTGCAGGAGGCCACCAGGAGGCGAATGCAAAGCTCCTTGAGCGCATCGGAGCGGCGTCTGTGATCCGGGATGAGGATCTCTCCGGCGAGCGGCTCGCTCAGGCCATAGTCTCAATCATTTATGACACTGATAAGATGACGAAGATGTCCGGCAGGTCACGGGAGTTGGGAAGACCGGATGCGGCGCGTGATATCTCTTTGCGTGTGCTGGAACTGGCTTTAAGGAAGGGCAGGCTCTCAAAGCTTGCAACGGTGTTGGCTGAGTTATGTTCGGTAAAGTAAAACACATTCACCTGGTTGGGATCGGTGGCACGGGTATGAGTGGAATCGCGGAGCTCCTGCTCAATCTGGGCTACAAGGTCAGCGGAACCGATCTTGCGACAACCGATGTGACCCAGCGGCTGACCGAGCTCGGCGGTCATGTCATCAAAGGGCACAGCGCCGCCGAGGTTGAAGGCGCCGATGTAGTGGTCTATTCCTCCGCGATAAAGCGTGACAACGTTGAGATCATCGAAGCGCACAGGTGCGGGATACCCGTGATACCGAGAGCGGAGATGCTTGCCGAACTCATGCGCATGAAACAGGGAATCGCCGTCGGCGGCGCTCACGGCAAGACAACGACGACATGGCTGGTCGGGCTTGTTATGGCTGCCGCCGGTCTCGATCCGACCATCATTGTCGGCGGGAGACTCAAAGCGATCGGTACGAATGCAAAGCTCGGCGGTGGGCCGTACCTTGTCGCCGAAGCCGACGAGAGCGATGGCTCTTTCCTTCGGCTCTCACCGAATGTCGCAGTCGTAACGACTGTAGATGAGGAGCACCTCGATTACTACAACGACATCGAGGCGATAAAGGCTTCGTTCGTCGAGTTCGCAAACAAGGTGCCCTTCTACGGTGCAGCGGTTGTCTGCCTTGACGAGGAAAACGTCCAGGCGATAATACCGCGGATAATAAGACGCGTGATCACATATGGTTTCTCCCAGCAGGCGGACGTGAGGGCCACGGATGTCGTTCTTGACGGCCAGAAGGTTACGTTCAACGTCAGTCTGAGACAGAGCAGGCTCGGTAGTGTGCTGCTCCGGATGCCGGGTCAGCACAATATCGCGAACGCTCTTGCCGCCGTGGCGGTGGGCCTCGAGCTCGATATCCCGTTTCCTTCGATAAGCGAAGGCCTGTCGCAGTTTACGGGTATCTCGAGGAGACTGGAGAAGAGAGGCGAGGTCAACGGGATCGTCTTCGTCGACGACTATGCCCATCACCCCACTGAGATAAGCGCCACGCTCGAGACGGTGAAAGCGATGTGGGGAGGCAGGGTAGTCGCGGTATTCCAACCGCATCGCTATTCAAGGACACAGGCGCTCTGGGAAAGGTTGGGCCGCAGCTTCTATGATGCCGATTCCGTCATCGTCACATCGATATACGCCGCCGGTGAGCAGCCGATCCCCGGGGTGACGGCGGAATCCGTCGCGAAGGCGGCGCTCACAAGCGGCCACAGACACGTGGTCTATATGCCCGACAGGGAGGCCATCACGGAGCACCTGGCCGGGTCGCTTGAACCGGGTGACGTTGTAATAACACTGGGTGCCGGGGACATCTGGAAGACCGGCGATGACACGATGAGGAGGCTGGCAGGTGACTGATGTCTTTGAAGAGATCGACCAGATCGCAGGCATAGCTGCACGAAAGGACGAGCTCCTGTCCCTTCACACCAGCTTCGCTGTGGGGGGGCCATGTGATCTCATGGTCTGGGTATCGGACATGGATGCATTGAAGAGGCTGCTTGCGCTCGCAAAGACCCACTCACTGCCCGTGATGGCCCTGGGCAATGGTTCGAATGTCCTGGTCAGGGACGGCGGGATTGGTGGTGTGGTGATCCGGCTGGTGGACGAGTTTGCCACGATCGAGACCAGTGGTGAAAGCATTCACGCAGGTGCCGGAGCCAGCCTGGCCGAGACGGTGAGCAAGGCGACGTCTTCGGGCATAGGCGGTCTGGAGTTTCTCGCGGGCATACCGGGCACGGTCGGAGGCGCAGTGGTCGCCAACGCCGGATCAAGAGACGTCTGGGTCTCAAGCCGGCTCGTGGAACTCGGGGTGCTGACCGACGATCTGACGGAGCAGAGGCTGGCGCCGGGCGATCTCGATTTCGGCTACAGGCACTCCGGCATCGACAGGAACTGGATTGTGACCGATGTGATCCTTGCCGGTTACAAGTGTGCCGTGGAGGAAGCCCGCCATAAGGTGGAGGAACATCTGGATATGCGCAGGACCACCCAGCCGACCGGGGAGAACACCGCCGGCTGTGTGTTCAAGAACCCTCCGGATGATGCCGCGGGGAGAATGATAGACCACGCAGGACTCAAAGGGTCCCGAAAGGGAGGGGCCGAGATCTCGATGATACACGGCAACTGGGTGGTGAATACCGGTGGGGCCACGGCCGGGGAGATCCTCGACCTGATAAGCGAGACGAAAGACACGGTCCGGGACAAGTACGGGATCGACCTGGATCTTGAAATAAACGTGATTGGAAGGGACTGAGGAGACCGATTTGAGAGTGAGCGTGCTTTCACTGGTAGTGATCGGGCTGATTTCGTGCGGGCTGACATTCAAGGTCACTGGTGATGTCAACTACGCTTTCGTGCTTGCCGTCGAGGGTGTGACCGAACGGGTTACGGGCTACCTGGCAGGGATAGAGAGCACTGTGCTTGGACCACGCGAAGGGGGCTCGCAGAGACGGTCTCCCGGGGAGACCTGGGTGCTCATCACCGGTCAGGGTATGGTCATGGGTCTTGACCGGGAGGGATACGTCACCTGGTGCGAGAGCGCGTCTGGTACGGGCGATCTTCCGGCGCTGACGGGGTTTTCCCCGGCAGCCGGGAAACCCGGGACAAGGCTTTCGACGCCTGAGGCGGTGCTGGGGCTGACGATAGTCCGGGCTTTCGAACTCTCGCCTTCACTCATGGATGCACTCTCTGAAATCAACCTTGAAAACCTGGAACATCCCAGGGCGATTCTCACAGGTGGCACGCTTGCCGAGCTGGGCCACGGGGGCTATGTCGCCAAGGTCAAGAGGCTCGACCAGATACTCATGCAGGCCAGGCAGCAGAATATGCATGTTGCCAGGATAGATCTCAGGTTCGGACGCCAGGTAGTTGTTGAGTGGAACCGGGCGCCTCGCGGATTCGACAAGGAGGTATGACAATTGGCTTTGCCGGCAAGGGTGATGGGACTGGATCTCGGTACCACCAAGGTCAGCGCACTCGTTGCCGAGATCGACAAGAGCGGTAGGCCATCGATCATCGGTGTCGGGACCAAGAAGTGTGAAGGGATCCGCAGAGGCGTAATAGTAGACATAGAAAAGACGATCTCGGCGATCGAGGGGGCCATTCAGGAAGCCGAGATCATGACCGAACACACGACACGCGGGGCATTCGTAAGCATATCGGGTGATCACGTACGTGGAATGAACAGCACGGGTGTCGTTGCCGTTTCAAGGCCTGATAAGGAAATCAGCGAGCATGACATTGAGCGGGTGGTGAACGCCGCACGTGCCGTGGTTGTGCCCAGTGACCGGCTCATACTGCACGTGATACCGCAGGAATTCGTTGTCGACGACCAGGGCGGGATAGAGTTGCCCGTCGGGATGTCGGGCATACGACTGGAGGTTGCTGCACATATCATTACATGCGCCACCACTTGTGCGCAGAATGTGATCAAGTCGGTGAAACGCGCAGGTGTCGACGTCTCCGGCCTGGTGCTTCAGCCGCTTGCCACGGGCCTCGCCGTCCTGACTCAGGAGGAGATGGACCTGGGCGTTGCCGTGATCGACATCGGCGGCGGCACGACGGACATATCCGTCTTTAAGGACGGTGCGATCCGGCACACGGCCGTTCTTGCGTTCGGGGGAAACAACGTTACAAACGACCTGGTGATCGGGCTGCGTACGCCCTTCGGCCAGGCCGAAAACCTCAAGATCGAGTACGGCTGCACGCGGGCGTCGACCGTTGAGCAGGAGATCATCGACGTACCGGGTGTGCAGGGCAGGAAGACAAGACCGATATCGAAGAAGGTCATTGCCCAGATAATCGGGCCGCGTCTTGAGGAGATCCTTTATCTGGTCAAAGGACAGTTGATGAAGAGTGAATACTACGAGGTTCTTGGCGCCGGGGTAGTGCTTACGGGTGGGACGTCCCTGATCGACGGCATTGAAGATCTTGCCGAGGATGTTCTTTCGATGCCTGCCAGAATGGGCAAACCTGAAAACGTCGGCGGCCTCGTTGAATACGTCAATGACCCGAGAATGTCAACGGGTGTAGGTCTCCTACACTTCGCCGGTAATGTAATTGTGAAAGGGGGTGTGACCGCCGTCGACGCGCAGGGAGGACTAGGAAACGTATTGGTGAAAGTGAGAAGATGGGTTAGTACGGTGTTCTAGGAACAGAGGTGAGGTTCAATGATCCAATTCGAAATCGAGAACGTTGGCAATGCAAGGATGAAAGTGATCGGCGTCGGCGGTGCAGGCAACAATGCAGTCAACCGTATGATCTTCTCGAATCTGCAGGGTGTCGAGTTTGTCGCCGTTAACACCGATTGCCAGGCCCTGACAAAGTCGTCGGCCGGTACCAAGATCCAGATCGGCAGCCGTATAACCAAGGGGCTCGGATCCGGAGGCGATCCGGACATCGGCAGACGTGCGGCCGAGGAAGACCGTGACGTAATGAGTGAAGTCGTCGATGGAGCGGACATGGTATTTATCACGGCGGGTATGGGTGGCGGTACGGGCACCGGTGCCAGTCCGGTCGTCGCGGAGATTGCAAAGGGGTCCGGAGCCCTGACGGTCGCGATAGTCACTAAACCATTTGCCTTTGAGGGCAGGCGAAGGATGGAGCAGGCTCAAGAAGGTATAAATGAGTTGAAGAGACAGGTTGATACTGTAATCGGGATACCGAACCAGAAGCTCCTCCAGGTGGTTGCAAAGGACACGCCGCTCCTGGACGCGTTTGCCCTGGCGGATGAGATACTTCTCAAGGCGACCAGAGGCATTTCCGATCTCATAACGATACCCGGAGAGATCAACCTTGATTTCGCCGATGTAAGAACGATAATGTCCGAGATGGGTGATGCGATCATGGGTACCGGCAGTGCGTCGGGAGACGACAGGGCGAAGGAAGCTGCAAATAGGGCTCTCCGCAGTCCGCTTCTTGACGACGTCAGCATCGCAGGTGCTAAAGGTCTGTTGATAAACGTTACGGGCGGTCCCCTGATGTCGCTCTCGGAGATATCCGATGCAGCGAATACGATCTATGATGCCGCGGGGTCCGAAGCGAACGTGATTTTCGGAACAGCGATCGACGAAACCCTTAACGATGAGATCAGAGTGACTGTGATCGCAACCGGGATTGGCAAGAGCTCGACCGAGGACAGATCGGCTCTGCGAGACCATAGTGAGCCCGGCAGGATCAGCAACGGTTTTCTCCAGAGGGCGTTCAAGAGACGTGACATCCCGGAAGTCGACAATGAAACCAGGGTCTCTGTGGATGCCTGCCTCGACGTAGATTACGAGACTCCTGCTTTTATGAGGAGGCACAGTGACTAGGGGGTAGGACATGTCGCTACTCGACAGGGTCTTTGGTGGAAAGAAGGATGACCATTACCTCAAAGGCATGGACCATTACAGCAGTGGGGAGTACGAGGAGGCTGTGGCCGAGTTTGAGAAGGTGATATCGGGCAAAAGCGATCACCGCAATCCTTACTACAACCTTGGGGTTTTCTATGCCGCCAGGGCACGGGCCAACATAGGTCTCGTACACTACAGGAAGGGGAACTATGAGGAGGCCCTCGTGGAGTTTGAGAGGGCGCTCAAGGTCAACCCCGAGTATCCGGACCTTCACTACTACCTGGGCATGGGGTATGAGAATCTGGGGCGCTTTGAGGACGCGGCCGCTGAGCTGGGTGAGGCAATCAAGATAAACCCGGAGTACGTCGAGGCCCGGTGCCATCTGGCAATATGCCTTCACGAGCTGGGCAACCAGGTGGAGGCGAAGTCCCAGCTGAGGACGGCGATCGACCAGGGTCTTGAGGCCGGTAATCTGCCGTCCCATCCCGTGTCGGGCAAGTATCATGTGCAGGCACTTGAGACGATGCTGGGCAATCTCAAAGGCATCGTGGAAGAGCGACGTGTCAGCCACGAGCATGTCGACAGGGGAGTGGAGGCCTACAATCACGGCGACCGCGCTGCCGCTGTAGCCGAGTTTGAGGAGGCGCGCGAAAAGAAACCCACCTGGGCGGATGTCAGAGTGAAGCTGGCGATCGTCTATCTCGAAGACAACCGCGTCGACGATGCTGTCCGCGAGCTGGTGGTAGCCCTGGAGTTGAACCCGCGCTACGTCGATGCTCTCTTCTACCTGGGCAATGCTTTCATACTCAAGGGCCGTTATGTCGAGGCAGTCGAGCAATTCGACAACGCGCTTGCATTGGCGGCATGTTATCCCGACATTCACTGCTGCAAGGGTCTGGCCCTGTTCAAGATGGGGCGCGTGGAGGAGGCCCTCACCGCCTTCAGAGAGGCCCTCAGCATTCTGCCCGACTATGCCCGTGCCAAGTACTACAGCGCGGTGTGCCTGTATTTCCTCGGGCGCGAACAGGAGGCCAGGCAGGCGCTTACCGGTGCACTATCGATCGACACGGATATCGAGAAAGAGATGGGTCTTGCCGGCCATATGATGTTGGGGCTGGGTGACTACGACGATGCGGTGGCTGTACTTGAACGCCGGAACTTCGGTGGTACTCCCAGTGCATCTGTATACGCAACGTTGGGCGTGGCCTATCTGCGCAAAGGCAATACCGAGAGGGCCCGTGAACTCTTCCTGAAGTCGGTACAGCTCGACCCGGGCAATACCGAGGCCCTGGTCCATCTCGGAGAGATATCCACGACGAACGGAGACGTACGCGCAACGATAGACTACCTGAAGCAAGCCAGGGATGCATCACCGGGTTTCGCCGATGTCAGGTGCAGACTCGGAGAGGCATACCTGAGCAAGGAAGATATCAAAGATGCCATCGAGGAGTTCAATGAAGCAATCAAGATAAACGGCAACTTCACAGATGCCAGGATTGCGCTCAGTTTTGCCCTGCGGAGAGTGGGCAGGGAGGATGAAGCTCTCAAACAGGTGGAGGAAGTCCTGGCCATTGATCCCCACAACGTCGTAGCACTTGCGGAGAAGCAAACGTTTGTGCTCGACAGGCCATCTACCGGCAAGCAGAGCGTTGAGACGTAAACCGTCCCGGGCGGGTCCTTCCGGCTTGCCCGGCCTCTCAGGTGTGCTTATTTATCCCAACGTCAGGAAAGTCGCGTTTGCCAGCCTCGGTTTCCTCAAGGTCTTTGAAATGTTCAAGCAGAGACTGGGTCTGGCGGATCTGTCATACCTGCCTGAGGGCCGCGGTGATAGTGTCGTCTCAAGGAAGCAAGGTCTGTTGCTCGGGCTTGCTTCACAGGCGGAGGTCAGGAGTTTTGATATAGCTGCTTTCTCGGTCGCGTACGAGAACGATTTCGTCCATATACCTGAACTCCTCGAGGCAGCAGGCATACCGCCGTTGGCATCCGAAAGAAACGCCGTCTTCCCGCTGGTCGTTTGCGGCGGGTTCACAATGTCCTCCAACCCGCTGCCTGTAGCCGATTTCATCGATGCCGCGGTCGTCGGCGAGGCCGAGGTCGTCGTCGATCGGTTGCTTGAAGCCGCGGAATGCGCCAGAGCCAGCGCCGGGTCAAGAGCGGATCTGCTTAAGGAGATAAGTGAGATCGAAGGCGTGTATGTCCCTTCACTTGGTCAGCAGGTGGTGCGGAGGGTGTGGACGGAAACCGGGAGGATAGCTGCTGAGCCGGTGAGGCAGGAGGTCTCTCACTTCGGACAAATGTTCCTGGTCGAAGTCGGGCGGGGGTGCGGCAGGGGATGCCGCTTCTGCGCGGCGGGCAATCTTTACAGACCGGTCCGGATGAGATCCAGGGAGACAGTATTGGAGCGGTGTGCTGATCACGCCAAAGTGGGGCTCGTGGGGACCGCCGTCGGGGATCATCCGGACATCGTGGCGATTGTCGAGTGGCTTGAGGGTGAAGGTCGCAGGGTCGGGATATCTTCACTGAGGGCCGACCAGGTGACAGCACACATCGCGGGTATGCTTGCCGCTTGCGGTGTCAGAACGATCGCAATTGCACCTGAGACCGGCAGTGACCGGCTTCGTCGGCGCATAGGAAAGGGGATCACACGTCAGCAGATCTTTGATGCCGTCTCATACCTGTCGGCTGCAGGGATCCGGACCATAAAACTCTACTTCATGATCGGTTTACCGGGCGAGACCGACGAGGATGTCGAAGCCATTGTATCGCTCGTATCCGAACTCCGGTGCATAAGGGGGAAATCGAAGCTCGCGGTGGCAGTGGGTCCATTTGTCCCCAAGCCCCATACGGCTCTCCAGTGGGCCGCCTTTGCGGAGCGAAAGGTACTGAGGGGACGGTTCAAGATCCTGAGCAAGATAAGACGTTTCACGGGATGCTCACTCAAACTTGGATCGATTGATGAGGCCTGGACCGAGGCCATACTGGCGAGGGGAGACAGGTCACTCTCGGCCTTCCTGCTGGAAGCAGCGGTTACACAGCGCAGCCTCAGGGCGGTGCTTAAGCAAAGCGAAGTGCCGGACCCTCACTTACCGCTGGATGTACGAAAGCCCCTTCCCTGGGACTTCATCGACAGCGGCGTCTCAAAGAAGAGGCTTCTCGACGAGTATGCCTCATAGCCGGGATTAGGGTGCTTTCTCTACAGCGTCTGACTTCAAGCATCGGGTACACACATACATCTTCTTCGTCTTTCCTGCAACGCGTACCCTGACTCGCTGTAAGTTGGGGTTCCACCTTCTGTTTGTGACATTGTGTGCGTGGCTGACCCGGCTCCCGAACATGGGGCCCTTCCCGCAGATTTCACATCTTCTGGCCATCGTAGGTCTCCTTCTTGTTCACCTCTCACCAACCTACCACTTTGTCTCCAACCCCGCAACCCATTTAAGAGGGTGGTGGACGTCGGCGCGCCCTCCGGCCCGCTTGCTCAAGGTGGGACATTCGCTTGCGTTCCAGAGGGCTGCGCCGGCGGGTTCCACTGGTCGCGCCGTCGGGTCCCAGGAGGCTTCCCGGTCTCCGCACACCCTTGGGTTATGGGGGTGTCGGCGCGCCCTTTGGCCCGCTTGCTCAAGGTGAGGCATTCGCTTGCGTTCCAGAGGGCTGCGCCGGCGGGTTCCACTGGTCGCCGTCGCGTCCCAAGAGGCTTCCCGGCCCCCGTGCATATTGACACCCCGGTCTTCTGCGGCTACAGTCGCATAGATGCAGTAAGGCCGCCGGTAAGGCCGTGGTATCGGAATCCGGACGTCAGTGACGACGGTGGTCTCAGGCGGTAGAGCGACGCTACTAGACGAGGTGACAAAGGTTTGACGGCCGGCACTCTCAGGAGCAATCTGTTTCTATCACTTGTCTCAGTCATCGTCACGCTGGTACTGGTCGAGCTGGGTCTCAGTCTGTTTCATCCCATCCGGTTCAGAAGGCCCCTTAACCCGACGCCTGAGCGCTGGACGCGGCGGGTGATCGACAAACGATCCCTTATGTACAGGCGTTCGTCGATTCCGGGGTTGTGCTATGAGCTGATCCCGGATAAGGAGACACGCTTCTTGGGGGAGATGATAGTCACCAACAGCTACGGCATGCGGGACTCTGAGCCGCTCCCGCCAAGCGACACAACCGCATGCAACGTGCTTGTTCTGGGAGACTCCTTTACGTTCGGGTACGCTGTTCCCGGAGAAGCGGCATATCCGAGTGTACTGGAGGAATTGCTGGCCGGTCAGGTTGGAGACAAACCCGTCCAGGTTCTGAATCTCGGAGTCGGTGGTTATGCCACCAGGGAAGAGGCCATAGTGCTCAGACACGTTGTATCGGATTGGAGACCTTCGCTGATAATCGTAGGATATGTGTTGAATGATCCTGAGATCGACCCGGTGCAACCGCTTCACGGTTATTTCAGCGAACCCCAGTGGTGGCAGCACTTGAACATCCTGAGACTGGCGGCGAGTACCAAGCTGGAGTGGGACATTAAACGTTTTGGCGAGGGAGACTACTACCGGTACCTGCATGCGAAGAATCAGAGAAAGTGGAGGAGCGTTGTCGACGCCTTCGACGAGATGAAGGATCTGGCACAAGCGCATAATGCTCCGGTTGTCCTTGTGGTGTTTCCCGTCACAAAACCGCAGTCGTGGTCTGACTATCCGTATCTTGACCTTCACGAACAGGTTCTGGATGCGGGAAGCGAGAGCGGGTTCCACGTGATTGACATGTATGACGTATACTCTCAATACCCGCCTGAAGATATCAGTGTGACGTCCCGGGATTTTCATCCGAGCGTGTTCGCACATGAGCTTGCTGCAAAAGTCATCTATGAGTTTGTCGAAAATAACTCGCTCCTCACCTGCAGGTGAACCCGAGCAAGATGACGAGGCCGGAGGAGGATTGGACATGAAGAAACGGTGTGCCTGGGGAACTCAAGGACCGGGACTCGATTATCATGACAATGAGTGGGGGGTTCCGGCGCATGACGATCACGTGCTCTTTGAATTCCTTATCCTGGAGGGGGCGCAGGCCGGGCTCAGCTGGGAAACCATTCTTAAGAAGCGCGACAACTACCGCAAGGCTTTCAGCGGTTTCGATCCGCGCAAAGTGGCCAGGTACGACCGCGGCAAGATTGAGCGGCTTCTGGAAGATCCCGGCATAGTCCGGAACCGGCTAAAGGTCGAAGCTGCGGTTCAGAACGCCCGGTCGTTTCTCACCGTCCAGAAGGAATTCGGCAGCTTCGACGCATATGTCTGGAGGTTCATCGGTGGGAAACCCAGGCGAAACAGATGGCGCCGCTTAAGCGAGATCCCGAGCGAGACGGATGAGTCACGGGCCCTGAGCAAGGATCTTAAGAAGCGCGGTTTCAGGTTTGTCGGCCCGACCATCTGCTATGCCTTTATGCAGGCCGTCGGGATGGTGAACGATCATGTCATAAGCTGTTTCAGGTACAACATGGTGTAAGCGGAGGGATAGACGGCTTGATCAAATCAATCGGGATTCGGGCGTGGACTACGAGATCAAAGGCGTGCGCCCCGAGAACGGCTACAACGTGATCGACTTCGACTGGCTTGACGAGGTGCGACACGAGATGCACTACTATGTCGTTCGGGAAGACGGCAAGTGGGTCCTCGGCAATCCGGTCGATGTTGTGACCCGGGAGTGGGATCATTATGAAACGGAGCATCTTGTATTCCGCTATCCGGCGTATGTCGATATCAACCTCCACATGGATGAAATCGAGCGCATGGATCTGGAGTGCGCCAGGATGCTCGATGCCCTCGAAATCGAGCTCCAAAGGCGAATCGAATTTTATAAGGTCGCATCACCGGAGGAGTCCGGCAGACTGGTCTGTTTCCCGCCGGCGAACGGATACGCGGTTGTCCAGAAGTCGGACCGTCCCAACGATCCTCCGTGGTTCAACGTAGCGGTGTCCACGTCTTTCAATAACCCGCACGAGGTTATGCATGTCCTGACGGCTATAGCTGGAATCCCGTGTGTCAATGCCGCGTTCTGTGAGGGTTATGCCGTTGCTTTCGGCGGCACTACCTACCAGAACCCGGGGTTTGCCCTGGTTCAGACACGGAACCTCATCGATGACCCGTCCTTCATCGGGCTTGAGTCGTTGCGCACGATGGGAGACACCGGTTTCCTGCGATCGAGCTACATTACATACCAGGAAGCCGGCTCGTTCATGAGGTCTGCAATCGACGCATTCGGCATCACCAGACTTAGACAGGTCTGTGACGAACTCGTGAAGGGCACGGAATTGGGGGATGCGTTCGAAAAGTCTTGCGGGACTCCGCCCATGTCTACTTCAGGGTGAAGTTTCAGAACATGACTGGTCCCATCTCTTACCAGTTCACTGATGAGAGATTCGCACCGGGTGTGGTGATCGCGATAAAGCGTGGTGAGAAAGGCCCGCGACGTCTTCAGCCGATCTGCCACGACGTGGAATTCGAGCGAGGTCTCGGGTATGACCTCAAACTGAGCGCCGGTTTCGGCGTGACCCTGTCGGACAGTTTCGGGAAGGTGTTCTATGCCACCGGGGACCTTTCGGACGATATCCTCAAGAAGGATGAGAAGACTCTGGAGTTCTCACTCCCGGTTGCCTTGATCGGCGAGCCGGAGAGTGACTGGCTGTATTTCGTAGGAGTAGGTCTTGTGAGCGATCGCACAATGAACTTTTTCGGCGGCCCGATGCCGGTCAGGGATAAGCACCCTGTCCTGATAAGCGGTGGCAACTTCAGTCATGGCAATCCTGCATTCATTGATATTCTGCTGCCGGGGGAGACGGATCAGGAAGATGTGCTCGGCGCTTACGACGCGACCAGAGGGATACGGGCCGTCGTCCCGATGTTCGGACCCGGTGGATGAGCTTAACCCCATTGACAGGAGCCGGGCAACCTGCTATTTTGAACAAAAGGTGATCAGAGTCATACCAATTTACCATGGAGGAAGCCGTGGAGATAACCAAAGATACGATTATCGAAGAGGTCCTCAAGTCGCATCCGGATGCCATACAGGTGTTCATGAAATACAATCTCGGCTGTATAGCCTGCATGGGAGCGACCCAGGAATCCATAGAGCAGGGCGCCCGTATGCATGGGATCGACCCTGACCCTATCGTGAAGGAGCTCAATGAGCTCTTCTCAAAGGAGACCCCGGAAGCGTAGTGATGCTCAGCCTTCACTTGCCTCGGGCATCCGGACACTTCCTGGTGTAGGTGAAAAGCGCGAGAGACTCCTGAGCGAACTCTGTCTTAAGACAGTAGGGGATCTTCTCGTCTACCCGCCGCGCCGGTATATCGACAGGGCATCATTCTCAAGCATCGCAGAGCTCCGCGGGGGTGAGATCCAGAGCGTCATAGGCAAGGTCGAGAGGACCGAGATCAAGCCCGCCAAGGGCAAGCGGCTCTTCATCGTCCATGTCGAAGACGCCACCGGCCGGATGCGATGTGTCTGGTTCAACCAGCCCTATCTTCGAAACGTGTTCCATCAGGGGGATACGTTCGTTTTCAGCGGGACGGTCCAGGTCGACGGATTCGGAAAGTCACTCGTGCATCCCGAGTATGAGCCGATGAGAGGCGAGCTTCTCCACACGGGAAGACTGGTTCCCGTATATGGTACCCGACCCGGCCTGGGTCAGAAACAGTTGAGGACACTGGTCAAGAGTGCAGTTGACAGCCATCTTGACGGTGCCGTCGACCATGTGCCCGGGGTGATAAGAAACAAGCTCGATCTGATCCCGCTTAAGAGCGCGGTCAGACATCTTCACTTTCCTCCGGGTGCAACGGAGGCGGAAGCCGCCAGACGACGCCTGGCTTTCGATGAGGTCCTGCTTTTCCAGACGTTGTTTGCGCTTTCACGTCTTGAGCGCAAAGGCACCGGCTCCCGGACCCGGGACGTGCATGATGTGATCGACAGATTCTCAGGCGACCTTCCCTTTGAACTCACGGGGGCACAGGTCGAGGCCCTGGGTCAGATCACGGCGGACATCGCAGACCGGTATCCCATGCGCAGATTGCTTCAAGGTGACGTGGGTTGCGGGAAGACGGTTGTGGCGGGGCTGGCTGCGGCGGTCGTATGCGATACGGGCGGGCAGGTTGCCCTGATGTGTCCGACCGAGATCCTTGCCGAGCAGCACTACGGCACGCTCAAGGCATTCCTCGCTCCCTTCGGTTTTAAGACCGGTATACTCACCGGGAGCATGCCCGTCGATGAAATGGACCGGACGCGTGAGGCTCTGGCCGGTGGGACACTCAACGCAGTTGTGGGGACCCATGCGCTTATCGGTGAGAAGACCCGCTTTGAGGATCTCGAGCTGGTCATAGTCGATGAGGAGCAGCGGTTCGGAGTTCTCCAGAGAACCAGGCTGGTGGGGAAGGCCCCCCAGGCAAACCTGATTGTCGTGAGCGCGACTCCAATACCACGAACGCTGGCACTGACGGCTTACGGCGACCTCGACGTGACCACGATCGCCGATATGCCGCCCGGCAGGGGGACTCACACGTCGCATTCGGTCGCAAGCAGTCGGAGGCCGCGTGTACTCAAAGAGGTTGCGGCCATGATATGCGGGGGCAGACAGGCATTTCACGTATGTCCTTCGCTCGAGCAGGGCGAGGCCGGGCTCATCGATGTAAAGACCGTGAAAAAGGAGATGCAGGCTCTGCTGGGCAAAGACCGGCGGGTCGAGGTTCTTACGGGAAGAACCGAGCGTGACAGACGCCTTGAGATCATAGGGGGTTTTCGCGCAAACAAGATAGGTCTTGTGGTGGCTACAACCGTTATTGAGGTGGGTATGGACATCCCGGCGGCGACGATTCTCGTTGTCGAGCAGGCTGAAAGGTTCGGGTTGAGCCAGCTCCACCAGATGAGGGGACGTGTCGCAAGAACGAGTTCGGATTCGCTTTCGTATTTCATAGTGTCCGAAGCTGCGAGTGAAAAAGCCCGCGCCCGGATCGCAGTCCTCGAATCCACGTTCGACGGTTTTGAAATAGCGGAAAGCGACCTTGTTTTTCGCGGGCCCGGGGACCTGGTAGGCACCCGGCAGCATGGCGTGCCCGACCTCAAGTTCACCCGTCTGCCGGATGATACGGACCTGATGCTCAGGGCACGGGAGGAGGCATTCGAACGCATACGTGGTGGAGATACCTCACCCGAGTGGCGGATGTGGATTGACGCCGTGACCAGCATGACCGAGGGGAGAACGGTAGTCGTGTAGAAAGGAGGAGCGTTTTGAACAGGCAAGAAGCGATGGAGGTTGTGAAATCCCGTGTGACGAACGACCGGCTGATAAAGCACATGATTGCCGTTGAGGCTGTGATGAAGGCGCTCGCCCTCAGGCTTGGGGAGGACGACAGCAAGTGGGCCCTGGCCGGACTGGTGCACGATCTCGACTACGATGAAACCGTGAAGGACCCCGAGAGGCACGGCAAACTCGGCGCGGCATACTTAAGAGACATGGGCGTGGAAGACGACGTGACCCGGGCGGTCGAATCTCATGCCGGGCACGTTCCCAGGGAGACGATGCTTGATAAGGCGCTTTTCGCGGCCGACCCGCTTACAGGGCTCATCGTCGCTGCCGCACTCATGCATCCTGATAAGAAACTGAGCGGAGTGACGCCGGAGTTCGTGCTCAATAGATTCAAGGAAAAGCGGTTTGCGGCGGGTGCCGACCGGGACCAGATCAGGTCGTGTGAGGGGCTGGGTCTTGAACTCGATGAGTTTGTTACTATTGGACTTAGGGCCATGCAGAGTGTCTCGGAGGAGCTCGGTCTCTGACAAAGCTGTTGTTGACTCTGCCTCTGGAATGATGGATACTCCACCTGAAGAAATGTTCGAGGTGTCCGAGTGAAACATGTCCTGCTTCTTGCACTTGCATTGTGGCTCCTGTTCCCGGGGGCGGCCTCGGCCGGTGAGGCGCACGTTATTGTGGTCGAGGGACCGATCGGCCCTGTAGCTGCACGCTATATTTCCCAGGAGATCCAACGGGCCGAGGATGCCGTAGCGGTGTGTCTGGTGATCGAACTCGACACACCCGGTGGGCTTGACACATCAATGCGGGCCATAATCCAGAGCATACTTGCCTCAGAAGTACCAGTGGTGATCTACGTTTCACCGAGCGGCGCGAGGTGCGCATCGGCAGGAGTATTCATCGCCATGAGCGCCGATGCCGTGGGTATGGCCACCGGTACATCCATAGGCGCCGCCCATCCCGTCACCATCGGAGAGGCCGAGGTGGACGAGAAGACGATGGATAAGATCGTCAATGACAGTGCATCGTATATCAAGAGCCTGGCGGCGAAGCGGGGCCGCAATGAGGAGTGGGCCGAGGAGGCTGTGCGTGGAAGTGCGACTGCCACGGCCGAGGAAGCACTGGAATTGGGCATCATCGACGTGGTTGTCGACGATCTGGCGGAACTCCTTGAGGCGGTCGACGGAAAAGAAATCGATGAGGTCAAGGGCGGTACCCTGAATACACGGGATGTCGCGGTAAAGAGAATAGAGATGGGTCTTCGCTACAGGCTGCTTAACATACTCTCAAATCCCAATGTCGCCTACATGCTGATGATACTGGGCTTTTACGGTCTTTTCTTTGAGCTTTCCAATCCCGGTTCGATCTTCCCCGGGGTTATAGGAGCCATCTTCCTTGTACTTGCGTTCTTCTCATTCCAGATGCTGCCCATCAACTACGCAGGGGTGCTGCTCATACTGCTTGCCGTGGCGTTCTTCCTGACCGAGATCTGGGTCACGAGCGGCGGGCTTTTGACCATTGGAGGTGCGGTCGCCATGTTCTTTGGTTCACTGATGCTGATTGAATCACCGCTTCCCTTCCTGAGGATATCATTCAAGGTTATAATCCCCGCTGTGATCGCGACGGCCGCCTTTTTTGCCCTTGCCGTGGGTGCGGGTCTGAGAGCCCAGAGAAGGAAGCCGGCTACGGGCATGGAGGGGCTGATCGGCGAGCGGGGCGTGGCGACTACCGATATCGACCGGACGGGGCAGGCATTCATCCATGGAGAGCTCTGGACGGTGGCCAGCAGTGAGAGAATAGCCAAAGGGGATGAGGTTGTGGTTGTGTCGATGACAGGCCTCAGACCTGAGGTCAGGCCGGCTGGCTCCGCTGAGGAGCCCGGAAGGAGGGAGTAAGATGGCGTTGATTGCGGTGGGATTTGTGATCCTCTTCATACTTGTCAATGCAATAAGAGTCCTGAGGGAGTACGAACGCGGCGTGATTTTCAGGCTAGGGCGTCTCATGTCTTCTAAAGGACCGGGACTCATACTCCTCATCCCCATCGTGGACCGTATGGTCAAGGTCAGCCTGCGTATGGTGGTGATGGACGTACCCCCCCAGGATGTGATCACCAAGGACAATGTGTCGGTCAAGGTGAACGCCGTGGTCTACTTCAGGGTGATGGATCCCAACAGGGCGGTGACCGAGGTAGAGGACTACATGTACGCGACTTCCCAGCTTGCGCAGACCACGCTTCGAAGTGTCCTCGGGGTAGGCGAGCTCGACGATCTTCTGACAAACAGGGAGAAGATCAACAGCCAGCTCCAGCAGATCCTGGACAAGCACACGGACCCGTGGGGCATAAAGGTCTCGAACGTAGAGGTCAAGCACGTGGATCTCCCGGTTGAGATGCAGCGGGCGATGGCAAGGCAGGCGGAGGCCGAGAGGGAACGGCGTGCCAAGGTGATTAACGCGCTGGGCGAGCTCCAGGCATCGGAGAAGCTTACGGAGGCCGCCAAGGTGATAAGCGCGCATCCGGAGGCCCTCCAGCTGAGGTATCTGCAGACGCTCAGAGAGGTCGCGTCCGAGAACAATTCAACGACGCTTTTCCCGATTCCCATAGACCTTTTCAAGGTCTTTTTTGACAAGAATAAGCCTTGAAAAGGCCGGGTAACGTGAAGTCGACTGAAGATGGGATGAAGTCGAAACGGCTCCGCGACCTGCCGGTCTATCTCTTTGAGGATCTTGCGGTGAAACGGAGACAAAAGGCGGCCGAGGGGATTGACGTGATCGATCTTTCGATCGGAGATCCCGATCTCGGTGCTCCGGCCTGCGTCATAGAAGCTCTTTGCAGGCACGCCGCCGATAGGAGGCTTCACTGCTATACGCCATACTGGGCTGTTGAGACCTTCAATCAGACCGTATCCGGATGGATGGCTGAGCGGTTCGGCGTCGATCTTGACCCGTCCAGCGAGATCATGCCTGTGATCGGGACCAAGGAGGGGATCGCCCATCTGCCGCTGGCGGTTCTTGATCCCGGCGATGTGGCCCTCGTACCCGATCCGGGATATCCCGTGTATTCAAGAGGTGTGTGGTTTGCGGGTGGCCGGGTGGAGTGGATGCCGCTTCGTGCGGGAACCGGCTATCTCCCCGATACAGAATCGCTCGAGATGCGTGACCGGCGGCTGGTCTATCTGAATTATCCCAATAACCCCACATCTGCGGTTGCCGAGATCGATTTCTATGAAGCGATCGTCGACCGTGCCCGAGAGGCGAACGCCATCGTCGTCAGCGATGCCGCGTATTCGGAGACGACTTTTGACGGGTATCAGTCCCGGAGCCTGCTTGAGGTGCCGCGTGCCGGAGAGCTCGCGGTTGAGTTTCATTCGCTTTCGAAGACCTTCGGGATGGCCGGCTGGCGAGTTGGGTTCGCAGCGGGAAACGAAAGGATAATAAGCGCTCTGGGCGCGCTCAAGTCGAACATCGATTCCGGGGTGTTCGGTGCCGTCCTGCTGGCTGCGGCAGAAGCCATAGAGAACGCATGGCCGGCGATGGCCGGGATCAAACACGAGTACACGTTGCGAAGATCGTTGATCCGCAAGTGCCTCGAGACCTGCGGGCTTGAGTACCACAACTCACCGGCGACACTCTATATCTGGGCGAAAGTACCCGGCGAGGAGACATCAATTGGTTTCGCCACGACGATCCTCGAAGAGGCCGGCGTCCTTGTCGCCCCCGGGGTAGGTTTCGGAGAGTGTGGTGAGGGCTACTTCAGAATTTCTGTGACGTGTCCCACCGACAGGATCAAGACGGCGATGGAACGAATACAGAAGGTGAGCGAGCGTTGGATGACATGAGCGGTCTTGACAAGATAACGATCGAGGGCATCAATGTGCTCGGTCACCACGGCGTTGATGAAGCCGAACGGCAGGTAGGCCAGCGGCTTATCATAGATCTTGAGCTCTATCTTGATCTCGCAGACGCGATAGCGGGTGATGATCTTCGCAAGACGGTCAATTACGAAGCGGTGTGCACCCTGGTGGAGAGGATCGCCGGTGACGAGGAGTTCCTTCTTCTTGAGAGCCTTGCGGCGGATATCGCCGCCAGGGTCCTTGAGAAGTTCCGCCCGGTCGAGGTGATGGTCAGGGTGAAGAAGGTCAATCTCCCCATTGCCACCGGGGTGGCGTCGATTGCCGTAGAGATCAGGAGACTCCGCGAGGACTAGCGCATTGGTTCAGTGTTACCTTGGGCTCGGAAGCAATGTCAGTGACAGGGTAGGCATGATCACCAGGGCGGTCGCCTGTCTCGGTCGCGGGGGAGACATAGTGGTGAGGAGACTGTCAGGTATGTACGAGACCAGGCCCTGGGGCAATGAGAACCAGCCTGATTTCGTGAATGCCGTGGCCGAGGTGGATACCGGCTTGAGCCCAAAGGAACTGCTTACCAGGGTCAAGGGCATCGAGCGGGAGCTGGGTAGACGAAAGGGGGCCAGGTGGGGCCCGAGACGGATCGATATCGACATCCTCCTCTACGGCAGTGAGGTCGTCAGTGAGGAGGACATCACGATCCCTCATCCCCACATTTGCGAACGCGCCTTCGTCCTGGCACCACTGGCGGAAATAGCCCCGGATCTTGTTCATCCTTTGACGGGGCGGTGTGTGAAGCGTTATCTTGAAGAGATCGAGGAGAGCGGGGAGACTTCATGGCGGAACCTGGATACATAGCGATCGAGGGCGTGATCGGTGTCGGTAAGACGACGCTTGCCACGATTCTATCTGACAAGCTCGAAGCACAGCTCCAGGTGGAAGAAGTCGAGGAAAACCCGTTTCTAAAGAAGTTCTATGATGATATGCGCAGTTACGCCTTCCAGACCCAGATATTCTTTCTTCTCTCCAGGTACAGACAGCAGATGGACCTCGCACAGGCAAGTCTCTTTGCACAGCGGGTCGTCAGTGACTATATTTTCGCGAAGGACCGGATATTCGCATACATCAAT
Source organism: Candidatus Eiseniibacteriota bacterium (assembly GCA_043810925.1). GTDB lineage: Bacteria > Arandabacterota > Arandabacteria > Arandabacterales > Arandabacteraceae > Arandabacterum. The sequence continues at coordinate 112,394 of JBDRNT010000069.1, read as the reverse complement.
CTCAACGACGATGAACTTATGCTCTATGAGAAACTGGTGAAGATACTTGAAAGAGATATCGCCCGGCCGGATGTCGTGGTGTACTTACAGGCCGGGACGGATGTACTGATGGACAGAATCCATAAGCGTGGGAGACCATTTGAGAAGAACATGCCGCGAGACTACATAGAGACTCTGAACAAAGCCTACAACCACTTCTTCCACTATGATGAGACTCCGCTTGTCATGGTGAATACCGATTCACTTGACCTGCCGGGCTCGCAATCGCATATCGAGAGGCTGATCGAAACCATCAATACCCACAAGCGAGGCACGATGTACTACAGGGGAGGGTCGGACTAGCATGGAGAGAAAGAAGGTCACAGTCCCAGCCGTGATGGCGATGAAGCGCAAGGGCAAGCGGATCGCCATGCTCTCAGTCTATGATTATCCGACCGCCCGGCTGGCTGATGAAGCCGGTGTCGATATCATCCTGGTTGGGGACACGCTGGGTATGGTCATCCTCGGATACGAGACCACGCTCCCGGTTACCATGGACGAGATGCTGTGTCACGTCAAAGCGGTGTCAAGAGCCAGACCGGCCGCCCTGGTCATTGCCGACATGCCCTTTATGTCTTTCCAGGTGTCCCCGTCGGAAGCGCTCAAGAACGCCGGAAGGATGATCAAGGAAGGCGGCGCGGATGCGGTGAAGATCGAGGGCGGAGTCTGCAGGGCGTCCACCGCGAAGGCGATCGGTGATGCCAAGATACCCGTTATGGGTCACATCGGGCTCACCCCGCAGGCCATAAGGCGGTTCGGCGGGTACAAGGTCCAGGGCAAGACCGGCAGGGGCCGTGAGGCGATCATCGACGATGCGTTTGCGCTTGAGGAAGCCGGATGTTTCGCCATAGTGCTTGAGGGAGTGCCCTGGAGACTGGCCAAGGAAATAACTGAGAAGTTGAGTATACCTACAATCGGTATAGGTGCAGGGCCGCAGTGTGACGGGCAGGTCCTTGTCTGTCACGATATCCTGGGCCTTTATGACGGTTATGTTCCGAAGTTTGTCAGGAAGTACGCGGATCTCAAACCGGACATCCTCAAGGCCCTGTCGGGATATGTAGGGGATGTAAGAACGGGAGCATTCCCTTCCCTCGATGAGAGCTACGACGATGCTAAAGACAATAAGAAGGACTGATGACCTGAGACGGGAGCTCGCCGGGGCCAGGAAGCGGGGAAGGTCGATCGGCTTTGTCCCGACGATGGGCTACCTTCATGCCGGTCACCTGGCGCTGGTTGAGGAGTGCCGCCGCACCTGTGATGTCGTGGTTACGAGCATCTTCGTAAACCCGAAGCAATTCGGACCTACGGAGGACCTCGACCGTTATCCGAAGGATCTTCGCCGGGATAAGGGACTCCTGTCGCGAATAGGCTGCGACTTGCTTTTCGTACCCTCCGTGCGGGAGATCTATCCGCCGGACTTTGGGACGTCGATAGGTGTCGACGATCTTCGCGGAAAACTTTGCGGCGAGACGAGACCGAACCATTTTGACGGCGTGTGTGTGGTCGTGCTCAAGCTGTTGCTGGCTGTCATGCCGGATAAAGCCTTCTTCGGGGAGAAAGACTACCAGCAGCTGGTGATAATAAAACGAATGGTCCGTGATCTCGGGCTCCCCGTGGAGATCATCGGAGTGCCGACCGTGCGGGACAAGGACGGGTTGGCCTTGAGCTCCCGGAACGCATACCTCTCCGAGGAGGAGAGGGGAGTTGCTACTTCGCTCTTCAGATCGCTTGAGCTCGCCAGACTGCTCGTGGCAAGCGGAGAGCGCCGGTCCCATGTGATCAAAGACCGCATTATGTCACTCCTCGTAGACAGCGGGGTTACAAAGGTCGAGTATGCCGCCGTCATCGATCCCGTGACACTTGATGACATCCGCTACATCGACTCCGAAGCGCGGATCGCGGTGGCCGCGTTGGTCGGACGGGCCCGCTTGATAGACAATATTGCGGTGGATCCGCGCATCGGGCGGGGTTCGCAGAGCCGTATCAAGCGTGGCACCGTATGCGTGATACTCGCTGCCGGCGAGGGGAAGCGGATGAAGTCCGAGAGACCGAAACTGCTCCACGAGGTAGGCGGAGTGCCGATGGTCGAACACGTGGTCCGTGCCTCGAGGGCCGCGGGAGTCAAAGATGTTTTCGCCATAGTCGGCCACAAGAGCGAAAAACTCCAACCGCTTATGAAGAAGCTGCGGGTCGGTACGGTGAGGCAGGACGTCCAGAGAGGCACAGGCCATGCGGTGTTACAGGTTTATCCGCTGCTTGCCGGTTTTGCCGGCGACATCCTGGTGCTTTCGGGCGACGTTCCGCTGGTGCGGGCGGCCACCGTGAAGCGCCTGCTCACGCTTCATGCCAGGCACAGCAATGCCATTACTTTTGCCACGGTATGCGTCCCCGATGCACGCGGCTACGGACGGATCGTGAGGAATCAGAAGGGGTCGTTTGTCAATATCGTGGAGGAGCGTGATGCCGACCGGGAGGTGCGGAAGATCAAGGAGATAAACGTAGGCCTCTATTGTTTCAAGGCGGGACCTCTCTTTGATTCACTTCTCACTTTGACGGCAAGCAACGTTCAGATGGAGTACTATCTTCCGGATTCCATACAGTCTATAAAGTCTCGAGGAGGACGTGTCGAAGCGGTTCTGATCGATGATTACACCGAGGGATTCGGGGTGAACACTGCTATGGAGCTCAACTCAGTGAGGAAGATCTACTCCAGGAGACAGAGGGATGAAGATAATAAGCGCGGGTTGGAGAATGGAATACATAGAAAACGCCGATAGCAGCGACTGCATATTCTGCAAGAAGGTCCAGTCCGCTTCGGATGAGGACACCTTCATAGTGCGAAGAGGCAAACTCGCATATGTGATCATGAATCTGTATCCGTACACGACCGGGCACCTGATGGTCGTTCCCTACAGGCACACAAACTGCGTAAGTGACCTGTCCGAAGCTGAAGCGTGTGAGTTGATGGATCTGGTAGCCTGGAGCGAGAGGACCCTGAGACATGCACTCAATCCCGACGGCTTCAATATCGGTATGAACATAGGCAAGTGTGCGGGAGCGGGCTTCCCCGGCCATGTCCACATGCATGTGGTACCTCGCTGGGAGGGCGACTCCAACTTCATGCCCGTCGTGTCCGAAGTGAAGGTGCTTCCGGAGACTCTGGCGGACACCTACAACAAGATCCTCGAAGCCGGGCAAAGGCTCGACTCAGACCGATGACATGGGCCCTGGTCAGAGCGTTGCTGCTGGGCATTACCATGGTTGCGGTCTATTTCGCCTGGACAACCCTGTCACAGACGGGTAGCGGGGGGAGCGTGTGCGAGGTTCCGATAGTTGTTGAGGTCTTGAACGGTTGCGGTGTCGGGGGGACGGCCCGGGGGGTCGGCGAGATACTCATAGATCAAGGTTGCGACGTTATGTTTGTAGGCAACGCGGATGATTTCGATCACCGGGAAACGCTGGTCGTGGACCGCTCGGGTGATCGAAGCAAAGCCCGTGCGGTCGCCTCGGTACTGCCGGGGAGTGGCGTGATCTATCAGGTGGGCAGCGCGTTCTTTGTAGATGTGACGGTTGTAATCGGTAGCGATCTCGCCGGGTCATTGCCGCACGGCGCGGAGTAGGGGAGCAGAGAGGATGTTCAGCGGAATAGGCGGTTCGGAGGTACTTCTTGTTGTCCTTGTTGTACTCATGCTCTTTGGATCGAAGCGTATTCCGGAGTTCGCCCGGGCGATGGGCAAGGCTACCCGCGAGGTAAGGAAGGCTGTAAGGCAGATAAAAGACGAGATCGACAAGGGCACTTCCATCGACCCACCCGAGGACGGCTCAGACCGGGCCGGCTAACCTCCCACCACAGCTGGCTCAACGCGAGTGCCGGCTTGCCTTCGGTCCGCCTGCTCAGAAAAGGCATTCGCTTGCGGCCCAAAGGCTACGCAGGCACTGTTCTCAATGGTCGCTGCAGAGGGCTTTCGTAACGAGGATCGACAATATCAATACGTGGGGGAGAGGGTTCGGTAGTCCTCGATCTCGGTGGCGTTTCTCAGACCCATGTACCAGGTTCCTATGAATGCCTGCTGTTTGGTATTGAGGAGCGACATCTTGATACCCTGGAAATTGGTTTCGAACCGGTCTTCATCGACTCCCTGCCGCTCGTCCACCCGGATCACGTAGAACACGCCTCCTTGCTCGAGCACACCGCTGGTTGCCGATGGGCTTAGCGTGAAGGCCTGCGCGATTACGGCATTGGCACTTCCGATACCCGGAACCTGTGACATTCTTGTGAAGGGCTGTGACTGTCTGATCTCCAGGCCATGGCTCGAGGCCGCTTGTTCAAGAGAACTGCCCCGGGAGAGGTCAAGCACTACATCGGATGCCATCTCCTGAGCTACCCGGCGCTTCCGGTCAAACGAATAAGACTTGGTGACGTAGTCACGTATCTCTTCGAGGGGAGGGATACGTGTGGCGACTATCTCTGTAACCTGGAAGACATAGAATGATCCGGACCCCTCGAGGGGACCGATCACGCCGTTTCGTGCCGCCTCGAATACCTGTTCGGCCTTGGACCGGTCGATCCCGTACATCATGGAGAACTGATCAAGCACCAACTCCTCGGACTGAGCGAATTCATACGCATTCTCGGCAGCGGCCTCTTCAACGCCTCTGTGCCCAGCCGTCTGGGCCACTTCGGCCGCCACGGCGCCAACCTGCTCTATGGTGAGCGGGCTTGCCTCAAGCTTCGATAAGATGTAGGACAACTTCCGTTCCTCGACCCCGTCAACCACGCGGGTCTCGTCCAGTTTGAGGAGATGGAAACCCTGATCGGTCTTTATGACGTCACTCATCTGTCCGGGCTTGAGGATGTAAGCGACCGAATCAAGAACCGCCGGTAACCTGCCACGGCTTATCCAACCGAGATCGCCGCCGGCGGCGACAGTCCTGGAGTCATCGGAGTACTCAGCCGCTATCTCATGGAAAGGCTCGCCTGCATCCACCAGGTCATGCGCCTCCTCGATCTTCTCCCTGGCATATCTCTCATCCTCAGCACTCGGTTGCTTCAGAAACTTGATGTAGGCCACTTTCCGTTTCTCCGGCGTTCTAAAGTCTTCCATGTGGTTGGAATAGAACGATTCCAGCTCGGTCCCTGTCGGGTCAGGAATCGATTCCCTGACATCGGTCCCGGGATTTACCGTCAAATAGGAGATCGTGACCTGCTCCTCGAGCATCCTTGACAGCTGCCGGATCTCCTGATCCGTGACCCTTACAGTCGAACCTATGTACTCCTGGAGTTTCTGGAGGGGCAGTGTCGATCTTATGTAACTCTCAAGAAAGCTGAAATCATACGCAGGGTCATCCAGGGCAGCGAGGTACTTCGAGTGGTCGTACACACTGTCGGTCAGGAAAATAGGCTGTGTCCTTATGAATGCCGGGGGATTGGTCTGAAGCTCCATGAGGACCTCTTCGTCGGTCGCCATGAAGTCGTTCTTGGCGGCCTCTTTCCAGAGTAGATGTTGCTGGACCACAGTCTCCCAGGCCCTGTCGGCCAAGGTCTTTTCTTCCTGCATCCCGGGTCGTTGGCCCTGGGACTCGTAGTAAGCGGCTCGCTGATTCATGACTTCGCTGCGGTACTCTTCAACGGTTATGCGCTCGTGGCCGATCTTGCCTATGTAGCCGGCCTCGGGTCCTCCCGATTTCTTGAGGTTCATGCCCCAGACTACGAATATCAAACCGACAAAGGCAACAATGACTAGCCAGAGTATTATCTTCGTGTTCTGTCTAAGTTGTGAAAGCATTGCTCCGTTCCTCCCCGATGATAAATAGACTCAAAGCATACTAACAATTCGCCCCCCGCACTACAAGCGCTTTTTCCCGATGTGGCGTTGCCGGCTCGCCCCTGGGTCCGCCCGGCTCAGGAAAGGCATTCGCTTGCGGAGCAAGAGGAGCGCCAGAGTCTGCCCACGCAAACGATCAGCCTGCACACACAAGGTCACCTGTGAAACCACGCTTAATTTCAAGATCTGACCCCACGGGTTTCTCCACGGGTTGACAGCGTGAGCACTCTGGTGGTACATTGGGGTGGTTGCTGGAGGAATATGCGATTAACTGCACCTGCAAGAGCCGGCCTGCTGTTTCTTCTGATCTCCGTATGCCTGTCAACATCTGCTTATAGCGGGCAGTTTGGTTGGCCCCTTACGGTTGACATCTGTCCCACATCGTCATTCGGGAGCTATCGTTCCGGTCACCTGCACGCCGGAATAGACTTCTCAACGGGTGGAGTCACCGGGGTTCCCGTTCTGGCGGTTGACACGTGCTGGGTGTGGAGGATTCGTATCTGGAACGGTGGGTACGGCAAGGCGCTCTACGCGCAGTTAAGTGACGGCAAGATGGTGGTCTATGGGCATCTCTCCCGGTACGCGCCCCGAATCGAAGCGTCGGTTGAGAGGGAGCAGGATCTGAGGGGCGCCTATGATGTAGAAATGTATTTCGAGCCCAATGTGTTCAGGTTCCTCCCGGGTGACACCATTGGCTTCAGCGGAGACACCGGCTCCGGGCCGCCGCACCTTCACTTCGAATTGCGATCGGGCCGCCACGATCACGACAATCTCAATCCCGTTCCCGGTTACATGGATCTCACCGAGAGCATCTCGCCTGAGATAAAAACGCTGTTGTTCACACCGCTTGGCGCTGGCGCAACCGTCAATGGGAGTCATGATCCGGTCACCATAGCATCTGCGACCGCACCTGATACCGTGATGATCAGCGGCCCGTTCGGTGTGAGTGTCTCAGCGGTCGATCGGGTACAGTGCGGCAGGACGCTCACGCCTGTACTTTACGAAGCATGGATCGACGATTCACCGCTGTGGGCTCTTGACCTCGACAGGTTTCCTTTCTCCAAGTCCCATTTCATCGGATCGATATACCATACGGTCGCCGGGAAGCGGTTCGTGAGGCTGTTCGATCCCTATGGTCTTGATCTCAGAGGTTTCACGTGTCTGGCGGATCAGGCAACACAGGTTGTTGCGAATCTTACCGAGGGGTACCACAACCTGCGCATACATGTCGGAGATGCATGGGGTAATTCCGATTGGATCGGCGTGCCGTTCTACTATGGCACTACACCCGGGTTCGTATCGTACGGCCTTAAGGAGGATAGTGCCGGTGTCGAGGTGGTGATGGTCCCCGGCCCGGCCGACTGTGAGGTCGAGTTCGCGGTGCGCGGGCAGGGTAAGAGCTGGAAACGCGTCGAACTGCCGCCTGCCAAAGGGCAGTACCGAGGCCGGATTCCTGGGGCGACTCCGGATACCGAGGTCCGCTGCACGCTTACCAGCCGCAGCGGTTTTACGAGGACCTGCGTCCTTGCCGTGGGGGGAGGGGAGCCGGTCGATTCAGTCGATATTGAGACGGTACTCCATCCTGACTATATCGAGATATATGCCCGGCCGCCGGCTACACCAAGCTCACTGCCGGTGGTCCGGATTTATGAGGGCAGCAGCCTTGCGACCGTTGTTCTTCAACCTGAGGGGGACAATCTCTTCAGAGCCGCCTACCACCCGGCGGGGACGGACCAGGTGATTCATCTGAGGGCTGCATTCGAATTCGGTGCGGAGAAGGTTGAAAGGACGGAGGGGTTCGCGATCGGCCGGATCGTACCGGGTGGGCGAATCTGGCTCCTTGGCGAGAGGTACAAGGTCAGACTGAGCGCACCTGCCGGATATGCTTCAAGCACCCTCGTCAGGCTGTCCGAAGCCGGCGGTTCGAGTCACAAAGGCTTTGGAGAAAACCTGGGCGGTGTCGTCCTCGAGCCTGCCGGTGTCTTCTTCAACGAGAAGGTGGAGCTCATGGTCGTATCGAAGGAGAGGGATTGCACATCCAGACATGGTGTTTATGCGCAGTGGGGCGCCAGCACTTCCTTTCTTGGCAGGTTCGACTCAACGGGAGTTGCGTCTGTCAGACTCCGGAGCCTTGAGTCCATTGTGGTCCTTGAGGATGAGGAACCGCCCTCGATCGTATTTACAGGGGGGCTTCGCCGAAGAGCAAGTGACGGCAAGGGACTTTTCAGCGCGAAGGTCAAGGATGGCGGGTCGGGTCTGGATTCGGGCTCGCTTAGGGGTTACATCGACGATGATGCCGCGATTGTGAGCTATGATCCCGACACCGGCAGGGTCAGCGGGCGGTCGAGAAAGCCCTTGAAGTATGGTACACATCGCATTAGGCTTGAGATCAAAGACAAAATGGGAAACTCCGCCACCAGCGAGACCGCCAAAGAACTCGTAAGGTAGGTAGCCGCCTTGAAGTACTCAGACTTCGTTCATCTTCATGTTCACTCGGACTATAGCCTCCTCGACGGCGCCGGCAAGATCTCTCTGTATGTCAAGCGTGCAATGCACTTCAATATGCCCGCACTTGCATTGACCGACCACGGCTGCATGTTCGGAGCGGTTTCCTTCTACAAGTATGCCCGCAAGTCCGGGATAAAACCAATAGTGGGATGCGAGGTGTACGTGGCTAGGTCGAGCAGGTCTGACAGGAAGCCGACCGGCCGGGGCGTATGGGACACTTCAAACCACCTGATCCTGCTTGCCAAGGATGGGGAGGGTTACGGCAATCTGATGGCGCTTTCCTCAAAGGGCTATACCGAAGGCTTTTACTACAAACCGCGCGTCGACATGGACCTGCTGGGTGAGCACAGCAAGGGGCTGGTGGCGCTCACGGGTTGTCTCAAGGGCGCTGTCGGTGAGGAGCTGATCGGCGGGAGGCTCGATGGGGCCAGGTCTAGGATCGGCCGGTTTGTCGACATTTTCGGCAAGGGCAATGTCTACATCGAGGTTCAGAAGCACGGACTGCCGGAGGAAGACACGATCATAAAGGGCGTGTTGAAACTCAAGGATGAGCTCGATATCCCGGTGGTTGCAACCAATGATTGTCACTATGTCTTGAAGGATGATGCCCGGGCCCAGGACATTTTGCTCTGTCTTCAGACGGGGCGGGACCTTGACGATCCGACGCGACTCAAGTTTGCCAATGATGAGTTCTATTTCAAGAGTCCGGACGAGATGAAAGATCTTTTCACCGAGATGCCGGAGGCGGTGACCAACACGGTCGAGGTCGCAGAGAAGTGCAACCTCGACCTTGAACTCGGCAGGATCAGACTCCCCAACTTCCCTATTCCCGAGGGATACACGGATGCCGACGCCTATCTCCGCCATCTGGCGCGGCAGGGTCTCGAAGGCAGATACCAGGGTGAGCACAGGGAGGCGACGGAGCGTCTTGAGTATGAGCTTCGCATAATCGAACAGATGAACTACTCAAGCTACTTCCTGATAATAAAAGATCTTGTTGATGCCGCGCGGGGAATGGGTATACCGGTCGGTCCCGGCAGGGGATCGGCCGCCGGCAGCCTGGTCTCATACTCCCTCGGCATAACCGACATCGATCCCCTGAAATTCGGTCTTCTCTTTGAGCGTTTCTTGAATCCCGAGCGGATCAGCATGCCGGACATAGACATAGACTTCTGTGACAAGCGCCGGCCTGAGGTGATCGACTACGTAATGCGCAAGTACGGGAAGGAAAGTGTCGCACAGATAATCACGTTCGGCACAATGGCTGCGCGGGCGGCGATAAGGGATGTGGGCAGGGTGCTTAAGATCCCCATACCGGACGTTGACAGAATCGCCAAGCTGGTTCCTGCCGAACCGGGAGTTACGATCGATTCCGCGCTCGACCGCGTCTCCGAGTTCAAGCAGGCGGCAACCAGCGAGAGGTTCAGTGAACTGATAGAGATGGCCCAGCGGCTGGAGGGTCTCGCGAGGCATGCTTCCACGCATGCCGCGGGGGTCCTCATCACTCCGGGTAACCTGATCGATTATGTGCCGCTTTACCGGGGTGCCAAGGGCGAGATCGTGACCCAGTACGACATGAACTCAATCGAGAGCGTCGGCCTTCTCAAGATGGACTTCCTGGGGCTCACAACGTTGAGCATCATGCACGACGCGCTCGAGATGATCAGGAAGAAGCATGACGTCGATATCAAGATGGACGAGGTCGCCCTGGATGACAGGGACGTTTACGGGATGCTGAGTGAGGGACAGACCGTGGGCGTGTTCCAGCTTGAAAGCAGCGGACTGAGGGATCTCCTGAGACGCATCCGGCCTGAGCGATTTGAGGACATCGTCGCGATAAACGCGCTCCACAGACCCGGTCCTCTCGGGAGCGAGATGGTGGAGCTCTTCATAAAGAGGAAGCGGGGACAAAGGGAGACAGACTACGAGGATCCGCTCCTGGAGCCCATCTTGAAGGACACCTACGGGGTGATCCTCTACCAGGAGCAGGTTATCGAGATCGCAAGCAAACTCGCCGGCTTTACCAAGGGCCAGGCCGACATCCTGCGTAGAGCGATGGGTAAGAAGGAAACCGAGGTGATGGACCAGCAGCGCCGCAATTTCGTAAAGGGCGCTATGGCCAGCGGGCTCTCCGAGGACGTTGCCGAGCGGATCTTCAGCAAGATAGCTTACTTCGCGGGATACGGCTTCAACAAATCCCACAGTGCCGCATACGCGCTGCTGTCATACCAGACCGCGTATCTGAAGGTCAAGTACCCTACGGAATTCATGGCGGCATGCCTATCGAGCGAGACGGGTAACACCGACAGGATAGTGATCCTGCTCGACGAGTGCAGGCGCCTGGGTATACGCGTGCTGCCACCGGACATAAACCAGAGCGAGGCCGACTTCACGGTGACTCCTGAGGGCATACGTTTCGGGCTTGCTGCAGTCAAGAACGTCGGCCGGTCGGCGATTGACATCATCGTTGCGGTCCGCCTGGAAGGCGGGCCCTTCACGACCATATTCCAGATGTGCGACAGGACTGATCTAAAGAGCGTCAACAAACGCGTACTTGAAAGCCTGATATACGCAGGTGCCCTTGATTCGATGGATGGCCACAGGGCCCAGCTTCTCGCAGGTGTGGAAGCTGCGATGGCCGTGGGTCAGAAGCTCCAGCGGGATCGGAACACCGGGCAGACCTCGCTCTTGCGAATACTCGAGACGCAGGGAGAGCAAAGCGGCATATCGAGGCAATTGCCTTATGCGCATGAGTGGTCGCTGATGGAGAAACTCGCCCATGAGCGAGATGTCCTGGGTTTCTACTCATCCGGGCACCCGCTCTCCAGATACAGACGTGAAATCGATGCCTTCACAACCACCGCGATCGCCGAGGCCAAGCGGATGAAGGACGGCAAAGGCGTGGTCGTCGCCGGAATCATCAGCGGCAAGAAGATTCATGTGTCAAGAGACGGTAATAAAATAGGGTTTGTCTTGCTTGAGGACCTGACCGGTCAGATGGAATCGGTGTTCTTCAGTAATACACTCAAGGCGGCCGGTGAGAAGCTTGTCGAGGGGGTGATGGTGATCGTGTACGGTACCGTCTCATACCGGAACGAAGACCAGCCCAAGATACGGGTCGACGACTTCGTCGAGCTGGAATCGTCGATCGAGGCCCTTACTGGCAAACTGGAGATCGATGTCGACGGCAAGAAAATCACGGAGAGCGCCCTTGAGATCCTGAAAGGTATGCTTTCGTCCAATCCCGGTTCCGCACCGGTCTCCCTCGTTGTCCTGAGCGAGCAGGTAGGAGATGTCGTGCTGCAAATGCCGAAGGCACGGGTCAAGCCGACCCGGGACTTGATCGCGGCACTTGACGGTATAGAGGGTGTGACCAACGTCAGGCTGATCCCCAAACCACGCCGCCGCAGGAGGTTCCGATAGGTTGTTGACGGGAATAGTGGATTCTGATAGCCTGTGGCTTGTTCATGAAGCCAAGGAGGATCGAATTGGACCGCAAGGTGATAATTCTCGCCGTCTTGCTTGTACTTGCCGCGTCGGACGTACTTCCTGCGCCCCCTGAGACCGGAGAGCCGGCCCCCGTAGGGCTCCAGGCACAGCCTGTCAGAATCGTTGACTTCCCCACGGCAGGGCTTCTGCCGAGACGCGGGTTTCGTATTGAGACGGACATCTATGCGGACGGCGGCCTGCTCCTGAGCCTGAGCGTCGGCTTTGCGCGGTATTTCAGTTTCGGTATATCCTACGGCGGCTATAATGTCATCGGGAGCGACGATCCCGTCATGAATCCCGAACCCGCGGTGAATCTTAAGGCCAGGCTCATCGAGGAATCCGTGCTGACTCCAGCGATCGCGATCGGGTTTGACTCTCAGGGGTACGGGGAATTTCTGGATGACAAGGAGAAGTACGGTGAGGAAAGGTATCTCGTGAAATCGAGGGGGGTATTTGCCGTTGCCAGCAAGAACTGGGAGCTCTTAGGAGCGCTCTCACTTCACGGAGGCTTGAGCTATTCGCTTGAAAACACAGCAGACAATGACCTTACGGTCTTTGCAGGCCTGATCAAGTCGTTCGGAGGCTTCCTCGACCTGCGGGCCGAATACGACGTTGCAACCAACGACAACGAGGGCAAATGGGAGATCGTTGAGGATCGCGGTTATCTTAACGCTTCCGTTGTCTGGCACCTTAACGAGAACTTCGCACTATCGCTTGAGGTCAGGGACGTTTCCGCGAAGGATGGGCTCTCGCAGGACGGTGTTGAGGATTTGCGGAAGTGGAACAGGGGACTGAGTATAGTGTACTACGGTTTCCTGTAGGGTGGAGACGAATGGAATCCTGGCTTGATTTCGAAAAGCCGCTCCTGGAGTTGGAAAAACAGATCAGGGACCTGAGGTCCCTGGCCGGCGCCGGGCACCCGGAGATAGCCGAGCAGGTTGCCAAGCTCGAGCGGATCGCTGATAAGAAGCGGCGGGAGACCTATGAGAAGCTCACCCGGTGGGAGCGGGTACAACTGGCCAGGCATCCGCTGCGCCCCTACAGCAGCGACTATATCGGCATGATTGCCTCCGATTTCGTTGAACTCCATGGTGACAGACTCTATGGCGAGGACAAGGCCGTGATCGGCGGGCTTGCGGTAGTGGGCGGTTACAAGGTGGTCATAATCGGGCAGCAGAAGGGACGAGACACAAAGGAGAACCTGGCCAGGAACTTCGGTATGCCGCACCCGGAAGGTTACCGGAAAGCCCTGAGACTCATGAAGATGGCTGCGAAGTTCGGGAAACCGATCCTGACCCTCGTTGACACGCCCGGTGCCTTTCCCGGTATCGGTGCGGAGGAGAGAGGGCAGGCAGAAGCCATAGCCAGAAACCTTATTGAAATGTCGAGGTTACCTGTTCCGATTCTCGTCATCATAATAGGTGAGGGTGGCAGTGGAGGGGCACTTGGGATCGGAGTGGGGGACATAGTCCTTATGATGGAATATGCGATCTACTCGGTGATTTCTCCGGAAGGATGTGCGGCCATACTCTGGGGGGACAGGGGGAAGGCGGAGCAGGCGGCTGAGGCTCTTCGTTTGACCGCGCCTGATCTGCTTCAGCTGGGAGTTGTTGATGGGATTGTCCCGGAACCGGTGGGCGGCGCTCACCGTGACCCGCGTAACGCGGCCGATGCCCTTAAGAGGTGTATTTCGGAGAATCTCGAGATCCTGACCAGGACTCCGGTGTCCGAACTGCTGGACAGGAGGCTGGATAAGTACTCAAAGATGGGTATCTTTACGGAGTGATTATGGGCTTGACCATCGCGCGGCATTTTGTTAGATTTGGAGTGGTTCCGGCTCCCCGTATAATGGAGGGGAGAGTTGGCTAGTTGGCGTATCCAGCCGGGCGTGGTACACTGCCCGGATTTTTTTCACCCGGGGGGAATACTATGGCACTGGATGAGAAGATGCTCCGGATTCTCGTGTGTCCCAAATGCAAAGGCGAACTGGACTACGACCGGGAGAAGTCAAGGCTGGTATGCGGGAGCTGCAAGCTGGCATATCCCGTCAAGGATGACATACCCGTTATGCTGGAACAGGAGGCGGAGAGGGTAGAGTAGCAATGTGTTCAGTCGTGCATGTTGCTGCCGGGGCATTGATCGGCAGCTTCTTAGACAGTCGACTGCCTGCATTTGCCGTGGGTTTCGTGTCGCATATCCCTCTTGACGCGGTTCCTCATATCGACTTCGAGGATTTTCGCGTGGATGCTGTACTGACACTGGCTTTGCTGGGGGGAATCCTGCTGGTTTCAGGCTTCTCGCCTGTTTTCCTGGGAGCACTCGGGGCCGTCGCCCCGGATTTCGAGAACCTGATCTGGAAATGCGGTATCATCCCTGAGCGGAGCAAGGTCTTTCCCACCCACTCAGGATTGATAAAGCACGGCAGGGCGGTGGGAGGACGGGGCCGTGCGGGGGAGATCGTTATGTCGGCATTCTCCGTAGGGCTGGTGGTTGTCGCGGTACTGGTAGCCGGAGGCCGGAATTGAAAACTAAACTCGCATTCTGGGTCGGGTGGCTGCTCCTGGTGGCGAGCCCGCCGGGTCAGCTCTTGAGCTCGCCGGCCATAGTGAGTACCGGTGACTCGCACCTTGAGCTCCTGTTTGAAATCAGCCGTATCGAAGAAGTCGTTGGTGATGAGGGACAGTGGTCCGGTGTCAGGGTCCCCGGCTTTGTTTCCGTGTGTGACGAGAGCGCGGGCTTCTCCGCACCGGCAAAGGCTTACCTTGTAGCAGTTCCCGTCGACGCTAATGTAACGTATCATGTAAGCGATGTAACGTCTTATACTATAGAGCATTATGCTATCTCACACTTGGCGGATGGGCCGGGGGACGAGATGGCGGATATACCTGATCGGGTGGCCGAGATCATGGCGGACGGTTACTTCAGGGACCAGCGTGTAATAGCGCTTCGCATTGCTCCGCTTGTCTATGACAGACAGGCGGGTGTGGTAAGGGTCTACACTCGTCTTAAGGTCACCATCGACTTCGGTGACGAGCGAGCACCGCAGAGGTCCGCGCCGCCGGCGGTCACATCCCTCGACGACAGAAGCGAAGCCGCATACCGCACGGGCATCCTCAACTACGAACAGGGCAGGATGTGGCGGCGGAGACCTGTGCGGAGGCTCCAAGAGGGGGATTACTTCACCGATGCGCCGAACTCGATGTGGATAAAGATCCGGGTTGAGTCGACCGGCGTCTACTGTGTAACGGGCCGGGACCTTGCCGGCATCGGCGCCGCGATCGGTGGCATCGATCCGGGTACGATCCGGCTCTACAACGGAGGTGGGCTTCCGCTTAGTGAGAGCCTCGCCGACAGGAATCCGGTCTGGATGAGATCCGTTCCCGTTAAAATCGTTGATGGTGGCGACGGCAGTTTCGGTAGCGCCGACAGCATTCTCTTCTACGGTCTGGGTATGCGTGACTGGGCCGACCTCTACGACAAGGACAGGGCGAATGACGTTTACTACAAGAGTTTCTTCTCGACCTCCAACTGCTACTGGCTGACCTGGGGCGGGACCTTCAGTGAAGAGCCGGGCCGGATGGAGACTGTCATGATGCCCGGATGCGACGGCTGCTCTGCCTACGTGCCGGAGTCGTTTTACGAACGCGTTCACATGGAAAAGGACGTATTCGTCAACTTCGGTGTCCGTGCGGATGACGGCTGGTACTGGCGGCATCTCAGGATCGACAGTCCTACCTTCTTCACCCTGGATACGCCGTTCCCGGATACCGACAGGAAGGCGGTCGTCAAAGCTCGTATCGCCGACTGGTTCTCATTTGAGGCAGGCAGCGGGTGTGCAAACGCTTTCTACAGGCTGATCCTTGAGCTCAACGGTCGACCGGCGATAGCGGATACGACCTGGCGGGCCTCATCGTCGAACCTCAGAGTCGTAGACGTCAGGGCAGAGACCACGCGGCTAACGGCCACGCAAACCCAATCGCTGAGAATGGAAGCTCCCTCCGACCTGCTTCCGCCTTATGAAGAAGAGAGTGTTTGCGACCAGCTCTATGTGGCGTGGCTGGAGTTTTACTACTGGAGGAAGTTCACTGCTGTGGGAAACCGGATTTTCTTTCCCGCTCCGGATTCCACCTGCACTGTGGAATATGCTATAGGCGGGTTCACTTCACCTTCGGTCTATGTCTTCGATGTGACCGACCAGTTCGATATACGGGAGCTCTTGGGCGCCGAGGACACGACCGGCGAGGGCTTTACTTCATACGCGTTCACGGTGCGTGATACCATCAGCAAGGGGATGCCACGGCGCTATGCGGTCGTCGCACCAGGTGCGCTCCGAAAGCCTGCCGCAATGAGTCAGGCCGCGATCGCCGACATCCGCAATGGACCCGGTGCACCCTATTGTGTGGTCACGCATGAAGACCTGCTTGATGCCGCGACAACGATCTCTGATTTCCATGATGGTGAAGTGGTGACCACTGAGCAGATCTTCGATGAATTCGGCTGGGGTGTTCCCGACGTGACCGCGATAAGGGATTTCTTAAGGTGGAGGTATGAGAGCGGTTCGCTGTCATGGGTACTGCTTCTCGGCGATGCCACCTGGGATTACAAGAGTTACATACAGAATGCCCCCTATCCGAATTATGTTCCATCGTATGAACGCAGGTATCTGCCGCCGTTTGGAAACCCGTACAACACCGATGACTGGTTTGCCTACCTTGCGCCGGTCCGCAACGACAGCATTGCCGACTACCCGACGGTCGGGATCTCACGGCTTCCTGCCGCATCCCCGGAGGAGGCGGAGCTCCTGGTTGCGAAGCAATTGAATTACGCATCGAATCCCGAGTGTGGGCTGTGGCAGAACAGGGTGATCCTCGTAGCCGACGATGACCACGTGAACCAAGGCTGTGAGCAGAATAGCCCGCATGTCGGGAACGTCGAGGAGTTGAGTGACGAGGCCTACCCGCGTGTGTTTGACCATGTAAAGATATATCTGACCGAATACCCGATGGATACCGGCGGGGTTAAACCCAAAGCAAGGGCCGATTTTGTCAAACATCTGAACCGGGGTGCCCTGATCACCAATTTCGTGGGTCACGGGGACCAGTTCAGGTGGACCCAGGAAGAGGTCTTTAACCCCGCCTCGGTCGATCTCGTCGAGACGGGCCGCCGGGAGACCTTCCTGATTGCGGCAAGCTGTAATGTCAGCAAATTCGACGAGCCCCAGTCATCTTCGGTTGCAGAGAACCTGCTCCGGCGTCCCGGAGGCGGGACCATCGGATCACTTGCATCTACACACCTGGCCTTTCCGCTGCCGAATCAGATAATGAATCTCAACGTTATCCAGCAGTTATTTCCCACCGGAGATAAGGACCCCACTGTTCCGATCGCAGATGCGGTAGCCCTGGCGAAGTGGCTGACAATTGCGTCCGCGTCGGACCGGAGGACATACTGGATGAACAATGAAGTCTATGCGCTCTTCGGCGATCCTATGCTGGAGCTGGCTACACCGCTTCTTGATGTCGTTTTTGAGACTACGGTGCCTGAAACGCTCTCAAGAAAAAGCGTTTATGAATTCCAGGCGAGCATCCATGACCAGGGCGGCATCGTAGGGTGGTCCGGTGTCCAGGCGAACATCTGTGTCCGTGAGGCCGAGGATACGACCGGTTACCAGAGCTGCAATCCCCTGGTCTTTTTCGATTACGCTCTTCCCGGTCTCGAGGTGTTCAGGGGCAGGTCGGACGTTCAGAGCGGCGTGTTCGATTCGAGGTTCTTCATGTCCGCCAGTGCCCGTCAGGGTAGTGCGGCTACGGTGAAGTGTTTTGCCACGGACGGGATTGTCTCCGCTTCGGGCATGCTTGACAGCCTGGTGGTGAGCGGAGAGGGTTTCTCAGATGATGATGAAGGTCCCGAGATAGAGCTTATCTATAACGGTGAGACCGTAGCGCCTGTTGATACCCTGTCCGTAGGTGCAAGAGTGGACATCCGGCTCTCGGATGAAAGTGGTGTGGCGATCAAGGGTAAGTCGGAATTCATTCCCTCTGTGTCGATAGCATACGACGATGTCGAGAGGGTGAACCTTGCGGAGAGTGTTCACGCTGTGGATGGCGATTTCACAGTGTCTGAGGCCGCGTTCGTCGTTCCGCCGCTCGCAGTGGGTGAACACAAGTTGAGTGTCTCCGCATTTGACAATCTCAACAACCTGACCACGGATGACTACAGCATCTATGTCGGCTCTCCGGTGAGCGGTGCGGCCAATACGGTCTATGCGTACCCCAATCCTGCACACGAGGACTGCTATATCATCTGGGAATACGAGAACGATAACAGCATTGAGGTTGAAATCAGCGCGAAGATATACACGGTGTCGGGAAGGGAGATATGGGCAGGTATCGTTTCGGGTCCGCATTCTCACTTCCAGCTAAGATGGGACGGCACCGATATGGCGGGTGATGCCGTCGCAAACGGAGCCTATCTGGCCGTGGTAGAGGCTACTGCTCCGTCTGAGCCCGGGTTCAGCACCCGGGACACAATAGTGCTTGTACTGATACGATGATGGAGGTTGGACAGAATGATGCGTAGGGTGTTGTTTCTGGTGTCGATGTTGGCTCTGCTTGCTTCTTCTGAAGTGCTGGCGGTTGGGGAGGCAGCTGCCCCATCACTGATAATCTCACCGTCGGCACGTGCTTGGGGATTGGGACAGTCATTCGTGGCGATTGCCGATGATGCGACTGCTATGTACTGGAACCCGGGTGGGCTCGGGTTCTTGGACGGCACCCGTATGTCGATGACGCACAGTCAGCTGATCCCTATGCTCGCGGACGATGTCTATTTCGAATCGATCAATGTGTCCCACGCCATCCCTGAGATCGGAACGCTCGGATTCAGTGCGATCTACCTTACTTACGGTAAGTGGTGGGAGACGACCAGGGAAGGCATCCCGGTGCAGGAGCACACTAGCTATGAATTCGCATTCGGCGGATACTATGCCTTCAAGCTAAACAGCAGGAATGCGTTTGGCGTGGGCCTCAAGATATCCCGCGTGTACCTTGCCCCTGCGACGGTTGAGACGGGTGGTGTCGAGGGTGCGGGCTGGAGTTTCGCGGCGGACTTCGGGTTCCTCGGGAGAATCAATGACCGGCTGTCCTATGGTGCTGCGCTTCAGAATCTCGGTCCCGACATGAGTTTCGTAAGCAAGGACGAGTCGGCGCCGCTGCCCAGGACCCTGCGGACCGGTATAGCCTTCAAGCCGTTCTATGGTGAAGGCTATTCGCTGTTGATATCGACGGAGTTTGCCAAGACCCTGATCGGACTGAATGAGATTTTCGATGGATTCAAGACGAGCGCGATCAGAAGAGATGCCACCTTAAACGGTGGGGCGGAACTGATGATAGCGGGTTTCGTGGCGCCCCGGTTGGGTTATATCTATGACCACGATGGCAAGATCGAAGGCTTCACTTACGGTTTCGGGATCAGCGTGCCCGTCGGCGGCGGGCTGGACTTCGATTACGCGAGCGTACCCAAAGCCGAGGAGCTGGGAAGGGAGAACAAGTTCTCTTTAAACTACAGACTCTAAGGAGCGTTCTTTGTGAAGACAACTCTGACATTGATAATGATTCTGGTGTGGGTGGTGGCAGCTGGGGAACTGGTGTGTGCCGGGGTCGTCAAGGTCAGACCGCCCGGTGAGAACGCCGAGTTCCAGAGTTTGATGGACAAGCGGCTCAAGCGGTGGATAAACGCCCCGATTAAGGATATGCCGTCAACCAGGAAACTCCTGACCTCAAGGCAGAGGAAGGGCCCCATGACGGCGGCCCAGGAGATACAGGATGTGCTTCGGATCTGTGCGATCCGGGTGGAGTTCGCACGCGTCCCGGACCCTTCGGGGATCACCGGTGCCGGCGGAAGATTCGATCTCAGAGACAAACGGGAAGAGATTCCGATCGACCCGTCACCTCATGACCGCAAGTACTTCTCCAAGCACATGGAAGCACTTGCCCACTACTACGACGCCATGTCCTATGGAAGTCTTAAGATCGAGTCGGAGGTCTTTCCACTCGCAAACGACGCCGCCTACGTACTTCCCGATATCGGCGACTATAATCCCAGTGGCGGGGTCTACACGTGGTCGCTTGACGGTCTCGATCTTTTCTTCCGTGATGCGATCACCGTTGCCGACCAGGACCCTGATCTTGACTTCCGCGAGTTCGATGCCGTGGTGATCTTCCATGCCGGCTCGGACTGGCAGAACGACATATACGGCGATACGCCTTATGACATTCCCTCATTCTTCATATCGATCGGCGACAGCATCGAGGTGGAAGGCGGTACCCACTTCATCGTCGACGGTAGCGTCGTCCCGGAGACGACCAGCCAGGATGACTTCTTTAACGGCCTCAACGGTGTGCTCGCGCATGAGGTGGGCCATCAGCTGGGGCTGCCCGATCTGTATGACACCTACTCGGGCATGAGTGTTGTCGGCTACTGGGACCTGATGGACTTCGGCTCGGGTGTAGGGGTGGTGGTGGAGGATGAGCGAACCGGGGAGGCATACTATGTATCCGGCATCCTGCCGGCTTCGATATCCGCATGGAGCAAGATCGAGCTCGGCTGGGCCGTTGCCGATACGGTTGTCGGCGGGGGATCGTTCACTCTTGATGCCACCGAGCTCCAGGGTGAGTTTCCCAACACGGACGTGCTTGCAGTACCGATAAACTCAAACGAGTGCTACCTCATAGAGAACAGGCAGGCCGACCTTGATGGAAACGACTCGGCCTACGTGCTCACCGATCCAAGCGAAGATTCAACGGGCGTGATAATCGGGCCGGCTGACGGAAACGATAACCTGAACTACGAGTACGACTTCGTGCTTCCGGGGAGCGGACTTCTGATCTGGCACGCGGACGCTGCCTGGATCGACTGGCTCGGTCCATTTGATCTCATCAATGCGTTTCCCGAGCGGCGCGGTCTGACGCTCAAAGAGGCGGACGGTATCCCGGATCTGGGTGACTTCAATTCGTTCTATTTTCTCGGCGGACCCGACGACCCCTTCAGACGCGGTAATAACGACAGGATGGCCGATGACACCTATCCCAACACACGCAGTAATACCGGCTGTCATTCACATGTGGTCATCGACCAGATAAGCGATTCCGGTCTTTCCATGGATCTCCGTGTTTCGTATAGTTGGAGTAGACCCGGCTTCCCGTACGCCTTGGGAGACTCTATGCGTTTTGGTGTGCCTTCACTTCTCGTTTCGGACCTGGATGGTAACGGCAGGGCCGAGATAAGGTCTGCTCTTAAGCGGGCATACTGGGACACTGCGGGGGTGGTCTGGGAGCGATCTCGAATAGACGCCTACGAGCTCGACGAAGCCGGCAGTCCGGTGAGCTTGCCGGGTTGGCCGAAAAGGCCTCATGGGTCGCATCCCACGGAACTGGTCGCAGCGGATCTTGACGGTGACGGGGTCGATGAGGTGGTGTTCAGTGACGAGACCGATCATCTCTATGCCTTCACGGCCGGTGGCTCGCCCTATTTCTTCGGTGCCGACTGGCGTGGAGCGTTTTACACGGTCAACGGTCACGTGAACGGTGTGGTGGTTGCATACGATCTTGGTGGGGACGGGCACGATGAGGCAATCGTCGCAACAGACTCTGCGTTGTATGTCCTCGGCGGTCTGCCCGGCAACCTGGTGATAGACCTTCGCCTGGACGGAGGTGATGACGGTGGATTCAGCCGGCCGGTTGTATGTGATCTCCTTCCCGACTCGATCGGCGCGGAGATTGTATACTACAGAACGGGTGAGATCGTAGTGTATTCCTACTCAGCCCGCCGGGTAATTGCCACCTACCCGTTCTCCTGTGACCTGGATCCCGGACATGTCTATCTGGCGGCCGCAGATCTTGACAGGGCCGGGGAGCCTGCATATGAGATCATAGTCGTGGGCGACAACGGATGGATGTGGGTCGTGGATGGTGAGGGACGGGAGTTACCGGGGTGGGGCAGGAGAGTATGCAGGGGTGTGGTCTCCCCTCCGGCTATCGCAGACGTCAACGGGGACGGCTACCTGGAGATGATCCTGAACGATGACGAGCACAAGAGCTGGGTGGTGCTTCGAAGCGGTAGCCCTGCCGACGGGTGGCCTAATTCACGCTATGGCTGCGCCCTGCCCGAGTGGGACGAGGACTACTATCCGGCGGACACGACGATATCGGTTCCATCGCCGATTGCGAGCGATCTCGATGGTGATGGGGCAATAGATGTAATACAGGGCACGCTGTTTGAGTGTATCACCGCGTGGGAAGCGGGCGGTAAGAGGATGAGCGGTTTTCCGGTAACACTCGGGGGAGGATGCTCGGCGGCAGCGTTGGGCGATCTCGACGGGGACGGCAGGCTTGAGCTCGTGACCGGTGGGGGAGACGGTTCAGTCTATGCATTTTTGCATCCGGGACAGACCGATACGAATCCGGCCCCATGGAAGACGGCGTATTTCGACTCAAGCAGGAACTGTGTCTATCCAATCGATCAGATGCCCGATGCACCGCAGCCGGGCAGCAGGTTGCTTGTCAAAGGCAGTTTCCACGCATTTCCCAACCCGGCCGGTGTTGCGTACAGCAGCGAGGGCGGCGGGAATGAAGTCAGTTTCCGGTTTGAGACCGACACCGGTGGTGCGGTGACGATAGAGGTCTTCGATGTAACAGGTACTATAGTCAAGACCGTAAGATACAATGCCGAATCGCAGGTACCGAAGGTGACAGTCCCGGACGTGGATATCAGCGACCTGGGAAGCGGGCTTTATGTCTGCAGGCTGAGTCTTGAGGGCAACGGTGCCCGGACCAGTGAGTTCTTCAAATTGGCCGTAAAGAGGTAGGAGGTAGGGCATGGCGCACCGGTTCAGCATCTTGGTAGCGGGGTTCGTCCTGCTGACGTTTGTAACTCTCTCCAATGTCTGCGGCATGGATGATGACCTTGATGTAAAGGCCAGGGCCAGTATCGGCAATATCACCGATGAAGGTGGACAGGATGCGCCTGTAGAGGTCGGCGGGAGTGTCGTGCTGCACCGCAAGTCGGTGGCAAAAGCCATGCTGCTGTCCGCGGTTCTCCCGGGGCTTGGACAGGCCTATGTGGGTGGGAGAAGGGGCTATGCGAGCGGAGGAGTGATGGCTGCTGCTGATCTCTTTTCCATGTGGAGATATTTCAACAACACAGGCAAGGGGGACGACAAGAAGGGCGAGTACGAAGCCTGGGCCGAAGACCACTACAGCACGCAGCGCTTCACCGGGTACGTGCGCGACACGATCGCAGTCCACAGTGGCTACGGTGACTTCGGCTTTTGTACCGATCCCGGGATCTACGACAGTTTGAGATGCTGGGAGGAGATACATGTGGTGTTCCCGCTGTCAGATCAAGGCAGTGGGGCCTTCTACGAACAGATAGGTGCAGAGGACAGATATGTGTTTGGGTGGGATGACTGGAGTACAGGTGATGTGCAGTTCCCCGAGGAGCTCTGGGTGGACTGGGATCCCTACGGTACGTTGCCCGCGGGAATTCCCAGTACTTCTTCTAACAGGACACAGTATCAGGGCATGCGGGCGGAAGCGGATGATTTCTATGGCAAGGCCGATCGCTATGCATGGGTGATGGTAATAGGCAGAGTTGTCAGCATGGTCGACGCGGCGATCATGGCCAAGTTCAGGAACCGGGATCTTGCCGGTGTCGGCACGAACCCGCGTCTGACCTTCAAGGCCAGGCTGGGCAGCAACCCGAATGTCAAAGTCGGTCTGAAGATGAGGTTCTGATACATGAGATATACACTTAAGTTCTGTGTGGTTGCGGTAACCCTGCTGGGGTGTGTGGCAGCCGGCTACTGTGATGATGGCGGTGGGGACAGGTCACTCCGTAAGGCTCTGTTGTATTCTCTCGTTTTGCCCGGTGCGGGCCAGCACTATCTCGGTAACCATGGCAGAGCGCGGATGATGTATGTAGCCGAAGCAGGGGTCTGGACAGCGTTTGCCGGTTACCGGATCCAGGGTGGCATGAGGAAGGACAAGTACAAGGAAATGGCAAGGCTGTTTGCGGGCGTCGGGGGTGATATCGCCGATGACTACGCAATCGCCCTGGCCTACTACGGCTCCAATGAGGATTACAATATAGACGTAATGCGTGAAGCACGTTATCTGTACCCGGATGACAAAGAGGATCAGCTGGCCTATTTCGACGCGAATGGTTATTTCGGGACCTCCGCGTGGGAGTGGGAGAGTGCGGAGAAGCGGGACGAGTTCGCAAAAACGCGTACCCTGAGCCGCGGATCGTACAGACACGCCGTATTGACCACGGGGTTCGCCGTCTTAAACCGGGTGGTCAGCATGATAGACATCTATCTTACCTTCAGACTCGCAGACCGTGGCGAGCGGTCCTCATATCCCAGTTTGAGGGTTGAAAAGAGGGCGCAGGACAGTTACAGGTTCTACCTTTCCACATCATTTTGATGTTACCTCTACAGATAATGAGACGTGTATCACTGCTGGCAGCGGTGGCGTGTATCGGGGCTGCCGGCCTCGCTTCATGCTCGGAGCCCGCCGGCGGCGGATCCAGTGAGATCTCGACACGACACCTGAAGTCCATTCCATGCGAGGAGTCCGGAAGCGGTTTTGCGTTCGCCCCACTCGGCCTGGACTTCGGATTGTTCGGCGAACTCTATGTGATTGATTCGGATAACTCGAGGATCTTTGTGCTACCGGATTCGCTTGATGGTATCACTCTCTTTGCGCGATGTCCGGATGAGTTCAGTGACTGCCAGCTGATAGACATCGAGACCGGTAACGCTGCGGGCGTTTACGTTTCTGAGAAGACCGCCGGATCGATCCTGGTCTATGACCGCTGGGGGGAGTTTGTGTCGGCAAGGGAGGTCGGGGAAGGTCTTACGGGGCTCGGTCTGGGGAAGCCGGAGCAGATCTACGCTGCCATGGGCATTGCGGGTACGATCCGCATTGTGGATCTATCGGGGGATAGCGAGCCGATTGAGGCTGTGGTCTCAAGCGGTGATGGTGGTACATACCCGGTGGATTGCCTTACCGGGAAACTCGGAAACGTGTTTGTGACCGAGGCATTCTCCGAGCAGGTGCTGATGCTGAGCCCCTTTGGAAAACCCCGCAAAGCGCTCGTCGGTTTCGATTTCCAGAGCCCGTTCGGGCTCGCGTCATATCTTGACCGGTACGTGCTGGTATCGGATTCAGAGCGCGCCGTGATTGCCGTGTTCTCTGCCGACGGCGGGTTCATCAGCTCATTCGGTGAGGGCTTGCTCGAGATGCCCGCATTCATCGCTTGCCGGGATGACGGTGTCGTCTGTGTGGCCGATCCCGGAAGTATGTCGATCGAGGTATTCAGGATTGAGACATCCACGCAGTAGTGTTCTCGGGGTGGTGCTTGCCGTGGCGCTTTCGGCCTCTGCCGGGGGGATCCGCGCTGAGGGAGTCAGCGTATCCTGTCAGCGTGAGGAAGTGCGCTGCGGTGATGATCTGGGTGCGGGTGCGATCCATCTGTCGCGCCGGTTGATTATTGCCTCGAGCGACACCGTATTGACAGGTGCTAGGATGCTGGTAAGGGGAACCGACTACCGGATGGATTATGCCCGGGGCATCGTCCTTATCCCGGACAGCCTCACGCTTGAGGAATGTGTTCGTATCAAGTACTCCGTTTTCCCGTTTCCGCTCAAGACCGACTACAGCCTGAGGGTAATCGATGAAGCTCCGGGTCCCGGTCTCGGCGCGCGGCGGGCGGAGATCCGGCCGGCAAAGAAGGAAAAGGGTTATGACCTCAGGGCGTCCGGTTCCAAGACCGTAAGCGTGGAGACCGGAACGCTCAACGACTTCAGCATGAACCAGTCACTGAATCTCTCGATCGGCGGGAAGATAGGTGAGGGGGTTGATGTCAAAGGTGTGCTGACCGACAAGGACATGTCGCTGAGCCGTAGCACCTCGACCAGCAAACTCAGAGATCTCGACAGGGTCTTCATGGAGGTCCGCTCCTCCGGGGCCTATGCCAGGGTCGGCGACCTCGAAATAGACGAATCTCCGGGGGAGTTGCTCCGGTTCAGGAGAAGCATGACCGGCTTTTTTGCGGATGCTTCACATGGTTCAAAGGGTGTGGCTCTGTCCGGGGCCACTTCAAGAAGCGCTTACGAGTCCGTGGTGATCAGAGGCAGAGAGGGCATAACGGGCCCCTATGTTGTCCAGCGTGCGGATGGCGAGAAGACAGACATAGTCAGGGGGAGTGAGTCCGTCTGGCTCGACGGCAAACCGCTGAAGCGTGGGGACAACGCAGACTACACGATCGACTACGTATCGGGAGAAATCTGCTTTAACCCCAGACATCTGGTAAGAGACGGTGCACGAATCGTGGTGGACTACGAGTCCCCCGATCGTGACGGCAACAGGCAGTTCTACTTCGGCCGGTCGAGTCTTGATATCGGAGACCGGGCGTCCGTCGCGGTCAACTTCGTAAGCGAGACCGGTGCGAACCAGCCTGAGGAGCAAGCAGGTGCCGGGGCTGAACTGCTTGCGAGCGGAACCGACGGCGCCCGCGAGTGGGTCGATGGCGGTAGGTTTGCCGGGATGGGTCGCGGCTCCTACATCCGCATCGAAAGCGACACGGTTGCTTACTACGAATATGTCGGTGAAGGTCTTGGTGATTACGACGTCACCTTCACACTCGTCGGTGAGGGGGAGGGAACCTACAGCTACATCTACTCCGAGATATGGGCGGTCTATGTCTACGTCTATACCGGTACCGGTGCATACCTGGACAAGGTGCGTGCTGGCCGGCCTCTTGGCGCCAGGGTCTTTCATGTGGGTGCGTCGGCCCGGCCGGCTGAGTGGCTTGAGTTGACGTCGGAGGTGGCGCAGTCAAAGGGACATACGAAGACCGAGGCGGGAACCTGGGAGGAAGAGGAGGGGAGGGCCTATACCGTGGCCGTCCAGGGCAGATCGGACCTTCCGGATCTTGGGGGACGGAGTGTGGGCTCACTCGGCCTGAGCGCGAAGAAACGGTCTGTGGGGAAGACCTACATCGGGTTTGACAGACTCAGAAGACCGGACTTCCTGGAGGTCTGGGCGCAGGATGCAGAGGACGGTTTTGAGGACGCGAACGAGATCGGTCTCGACTATAAGCTGAATGATATGGTTGCATCGTCGTTTGAAATCGGCACGATGGAAACGAGTTCGGGCCGGTCGCTCAGGCGGAAGGCCGGGCTCGAACTGGGAGACAGGCGTCTCGGGCTTACCGCAAGTTCACAGACCGCCCGGATGTCGTCGGTCGCAAGTGAGAAGGGTATCGACAGGAACGGGATCGCCGTCAGGATACCGGTCAAGTTCCTGCAGCTTACGCTGGGCCGCAACCATGAGACGAAGTCGAAGCTCGTCGACAGTACATCCACCCGGCGGACGGATTACTCCTCGCAAGTGGAACTGTCCGGGACCGGAGGGCAGGTCTCGCTCGCTTTTTCCGCGGGCTCCGAGGACAGGGACAGGGGGGCCGGGTGGGACAAATACTCATCCGAGGTCGAGGGGAGGCTGGAGTTTGAGACGGCGCGGCAGAGAAGACTCCTGATAAGAGGAGGAGTAACACAGCGCAGGATAGAGTATACCCGGGAGACGGCCGCAGGCGGACAACGGATCACCAGCGGTGACTTCCACTTCGATCTCCGGGATGTCCTGGCGGTCAGCTCCATGTCAATCGACTACAGATTGTCCAATGCGCTCACGACTGTCTATGACGCCGAACTGGTACAGGTGAGCGGAGGCGGCGACTATGACAGTCTCGGCAACTACGTCCCGGGTGCGGGTGGGTACGTGATGTCGAGGTCTGAGAAGGGGAAAGAGCCTGTCACAAGGGTCAAGGCGGACCTGGTGCTCGAACTGGGCAGAAGGGGTAAGGTCCTGCTGGATAGAGCTGTCTCGGCAAGGACCGGGATCGACATCGAGGGAGAGAGTTCGACACAGGAATTGGAACGGATTGCATTTCTTTACCCCGCCCACTTGCTTCGGAGTGACGAGATGGTCTTCGGGAGGATGACGGTCAGCGAGGAGCTGGTCTTCCGGCGCGGGAAAGGTCTTACGCTTACACTTAACGCAAAGGGTTCGAGGTTTCGCGACAACAGGTGTATCGAGAGGAAAGAGAGCAAGACGACGACGGAGTTACAGACCCGGCTGCTGAGCAGCGCCTTTAAGAAGATGAGGGTCACCCTGGCCGGCAGGTTGACGGCGACGAGATCGACAATAGATATGACGTCCGGCAGTGTTGAACCGACGAGGGACACCTGGAGCACCAATCTCAGTCTTGACCGGAATATCGTGTCGGCCGTGCGGAGTCAAGTGCGGCTGGAACTACTCAATGAGGAGCGGTCCGAACCCACATCAGCCTTTATGCAGGTCAACGCCTCCCCCGGTATCACCGTCTTCAGCGGGGCCCTTCGCTGTGATGCGGGCTGCAGTCTCAGGAGGGTCATCCGTTCGGAATACTCCAGTGCGACCCTCTACCCGGTGCGGGATTCGTTCACCTGGAATTCGAGGGTCAATCTCCGCCACGGCAGGTACACGTCGGTTTCCTTTGAATACACCGGACGCAAAACGAGCGGAATCCCGACGATCCACAATGTCAAGGCCTCTTTGAGTGCCACGTTCTAGGTGGGCGGTATGAGGCTACCCTGCACACTCGCCTTTCTGGCCGCTGTGATCGTCATGGTCGGAACCGCGGCCCCGGCTGACTTCAACATAAGCGGCAACTCCGATCTATCGGACGACGCGATTCTTGAGTGGATAGGCAAGATCGCCTGTGCTCGGTCCGACTCGGTTTGTGTGGATTCGATCTGCCACGAGGTGGCGGCGCATTACTGGGAACGCGGCTACCTTGATGTTGAAGTCAGGTGTGAGCGGGCCGCCCCGCCCGATGAGGCCATAGAGATAGCGATCTCGGAAGGCCGGCCGAGCGTCCTTGAGTCGGTCGGAATCAGCGGTGTGCCCGCCGGGGAGGCATCCGTTCTAGAAAAGATGTTCGCCGGTCAGACAGGCAGGCCGTTTTCGCAGCTGGCGCTTGAGAAGGGCATAGGTCGAGTACTTGCCTTCTACGATCTTCGCGGCTACCCCCTGAGTACAGTCCGGCCGGAGATGGTCTCTGTGGGGGATGGAAGGGTCGAGGTTCGGCTCCATGTTGCGGCCGGACCGCAGGCTGATGTGGGTCACGTCGTATTCAGGGGAATGACGAAAACCAAACGGAGCGCCGCCCTGGCGGAAAGCGGTCTTTCCGAGGGGGAACCCTATCAAGGGAAGAAGATCGAAGGCGTGAGACAGCGTCTGATGGACCTGGGTATTTTCGAAAACGTGTCCGAGCCGGTGCTCACGTTTGACAGCATGGACACAACGCTGACCGTGACCATAGATGTAGTCGAGGCAAGAACAAGTCTCTTCGAAGGTCTGGCTGCCTACTCCCCATCCGGAAAAGAGAGCAAGTTCGTCGGCTCGTTGGATCTCGAGTTTCGGAGCCTGGGCGGCACACTCCGGAGACTCAAGGTGCTGTGGATGAAACCGGGCAGCGGGAGGCTGAGCTGGGGTGTAGCCTACAGAGAGCCCCGCATCCTCTCGAAGCCATTTGCCCTGGAATGCGAGCTTTCATCGGATGTTATAGACACATCCTACGCACGAAGGAAGGTCTGGCTTGGGGTGACTTTCAGGGGCGAGCCCAGGCTCGAGTTGGGCATGGGCGCCTTTCTGGGTTCGACCAAGGACCGGAGCCTTGTGGGTGGTGAGGGCAACTTCATCGAGCGCGGTCTGTCATTCGATCTCAGGTACGAGGGAAGGGACCGGCCCTTGAATCCGCTCTCCGGACAATTCGTCAAGCTGAGACAGGAGGTTGCGGCACTCGAGTTCGAGGACGACTCATCCCTTGACCGGACGATCTCATTGCTGTTGCTTGAGGGTGAGCATCTCACGGCGGTCGGGGTGAGGACAGCACTGGGTATCAGAGGCCGGTTCGAGGGAGTATTTACAAGTCGGGGAGAGATACCGCAGGCGCATCTGGTAAGAATGGGTGGTATGCGGACGCTGAGAGGCTATCCCGAGGAGTGGTTCACAGTGGAGAGGGCGATCACCGTCACTCTTGAACTGAGACGTCTTCTCGGCGAGTATTCGCGGGTATACTGCTTCTTTGACGGGGCCGCACTGGACGGTGGCGGCTACTCGTTCGACTCGATACGATCAGGTCCCTTCGGCTATGGTCTTGGCTTCATGGCGGGGTCACGGACGGGTATCATACGTCTTGAGATAGCCCTGGGCAGAAACGACACCTGGTCGGACGCGAAACTGCATCTCGGATTGGTCAGACGCTTCTAAAGCGACACCTCGCCAGGAGGTTCGTGAATAATCCGGGCTTACAGTTGACTTGATTTCATTTCTGTCCTATATTCAACCACGGAGGGCCCCAAGGGAATTCACCCACCCACCTCATGGGAGTCTGACATGACGCAGGTTGAAGCGGCAAGACAAGGTAAGATCACCGATGAAATGCGGGTGGTTGCCGAGCGTGAGAAGCGCCCTGTAGCCTTCATCTCAGAGGGCTTAAGGAACGGCACCATCGTCATACCTGTGAACAGACTTCGCCGGGGAAAATACGCCCTCGGCATAGGTGCTGGACTAGCGACCAAGGTCAATGCCAACATCGGCAGCTCCTCAGACGAGATAAGCCTCGGGACCGAACTTGAGAAGCTCAGGGCGGCCATCGATGCCGGCGCCGATACGGTGATGGACCTGAGCACCGGTGGGGATATCGACGCGATTCGAGACGGCGTACTCGAAGCATCTACCATACCCGTGGGCAGCGTACCCATCTATGGCGCGGCAATCACCGCCGTCCGGTCCAAGCGGGCCATGGTGGAGATGACCGAAGATGAGATCTTCGGGAGCATCGAGCGACACCTCAAGTGGGGGATCGACTTCGTCACGGTCCATTGCGGTGTGACGCGATCGGCCATAGACAGGCTCAAGCAATGTGGGCGGCTGACCGATGTCGTGAGCCGGGGCGGCTCCTTTATGCTCGAGTGGATGTACTACAATAATAAGGAAAACCCTCTGTATTCCCGGTACGACGATCTTCTCGAGATGGCGAGGACCTACGATGCCACACTGAGTTTGGGTGACGGCTTACGACCCGGCTCACTGGCGGATGCGACCGACCTTTTGCAGGTGAGCGAGCTGGTGGTTCTCGGTGAACTTGTTAAACGCGCGCAGACGGCCGGTGTCCAGGTGATGGTGGAGGGTCCGGGGCACGTCCCGCTAAACGAGATCGAGGCAAATGTGCTTCTGGAGAAGAAGATGTGCGGAGAGGCGCCGTTTTATGTACTCGGCCCGCTTGTTACCGATGTGAGTGCCGGCTACGACCACATCGCTGGAGCCATCGGCGGAGCGGTGGCGGCGGCCGCGGGGGCCGACTTCCTGTGTTACGTGACTCCGTCGGAGCACCTCAGACTTCCCGATACGAATGACGTGCGGGAGGGAGTCATGGCATCCCGGATCGCGGCTCATGCCGCGGATATCGTGAAACGCATACCGGGAGCCGCCGAGTGGGATCGCTCCATGTCCGAGGCGCGCAAGGCCCTGGACTGGAAACGGATGCTCGATCTGGCGATAGACCCCGAACGCGCCCGCGAGCTGAGAGGGAGTTCTCACCCTCAGGATGCCACGCTCTGCACGATGTGCGGGGAGTACTGCGCAATGAAGAAAGTGAAAGGCGTACTCGGGCCGAAGCAATAGGTTTCCCAATGACGAGACACATACGGGCTCCCAGAGGCACTGACTTAAGCTGCAAGGGCTGGCCTCAAGAAGCAGCCATGAGAATGCTGATGAACAACCTCGACGGTGAGGTTGCCGAAGACCCGGATCAGCTCATAGTATACGGCGGCTCCGGCAAGGCGGCCCGAAACTGGGAATGCTACGAGGCCATAGTCCAGGCTCTTAAGGACCTTGAAAGCGACGAGACCTTGCTCGTCCAGTCCGGCAAACCCGTGGCGGTCTTTAAGACCACCGATCAGGCCCCGCGTGTTCTGATAGCCAACTCACTCCTTGTCCCCGCGTGGGCCACCTGGGAGCACTTCTGGGAGCTGGAGGCCAAGGGTCTCATTATGTACGGTCAGATGACCGCGGGCAGCTGGATATACATAGGCACCCAGGGCATACTGCAGGGCACGTACGAAACCCTGGCGGAGCTTGCGAGGCAGCACTTCGGAGGATCGCTTAAGGGCAGGCTCGTCCTGACGGCCGGGATGGGCGGGATGGGTGGCGCCCAGCCGCTTGCGATCACAATGAACGAAGGCGTGTGCCTCGATGTCGAGGTCGACCGGAAGCGTATCGAACGCCGGCTCGCCACAGGTTACTGTGACATGGTCACGGAGAGCGTTGACGAGGCGGTGAATGCGGCACGTGAGGCATGTGAGAAGGGATTGGCCAGGTCGATCGGGCTCGTCGGCAATGCGGCCGATACCCACCCCGAACTCTTGAAGCGAGGTGTGCTACCCGATGTCGTGACCGATCAGACATCAGCGCACGATGCGCTTGGTGGATACGTGCCACACGGAATTACGCTGGCCGAAGCACTTGACCTGAGGAAGAGTGATCCCGGGGAGTATGTCCGCAGAGCAATGCAATCGATTGCGGTACACGTGAGGGCAATGCTCGGTTTCAAGGAGAAGGGATCGATCGTTTTCGACTACGGTAACAACATACGCGGCCAGGCCCGGACGGCGGGAGTCGAGGACGCGTTCGATTTCCCGGGTTTCGTCCCGGCATACATAAGACCGATGTTCTGCGAAGGCAAAGGACCTTTCCGGTGGGCTGCGCTCTCGGGTGAGCCCGACGATATCTACAAAACGGATGAGGCCGTCCTCGAGGAGTTCCCCGAGGATGAGTCACTGGCCAGGTGGATAAAGCTCGCAAGAGAAAAGGTCAAGTTCCAGGGTTTGCCTTCAAGGATCTGCTGGCTTGCCTACGGTGAGCGGGCCCGGTTCGGCCGGCGGATCAACCGGATGGTCAGAAGCGGCGAACTCAGGGCCCCGATCGTGATCGGAAGAGACCATCTTGACAGCGGGTCGGTTGCCTCTCCCTACCGCGAGACCGAAGCAATGAAAGACGGAAGCGACGCAATCGCCGACTGGCCCATACTAAATGCTTTACTAAATGCTGTTTGCGGTGCGACCTGGGTCTCGGTACATCATGGCGGAGGCGTCGGGATCGGCAACTCGATTCACGCCGGGATGGTGGTGGTCGCCGACGGCACCGATGATGCGGACAGCCGGCTCGAACGGGTGCTGACCGCTGATCCCGGTCTCGGGGTCGCGAGGCACGCCGATGCCGGATACGACCTGGCGAAACGGGTCGCACGTGACGGCGGCATCAAGATCCCGATGCTGCCCGCGGAGTAAGGAATTGCCTCAAAAAGCCGACCTAGCTATAAAAAACATCAACCAACTTGTGACCTGTGAGCCGGATCTCTTTGATTCCATTGACGATGAAGCCCGGCTCATCGGCCTTGTCGATGACGCGTGCCTCCTCGTTTCCGATGGCATGATCGCCTGGGTGGGGGGGCGTAAGGAGTTCGAGGCGGGTGGTCACCGGGCCTCCAAGGTGATAGATGCCGGCGGGCTTGCGGTCATCCCCGGGCTTGTAGATGCTCATACTCACACTGTCTTTGCGGGCACCAGGGAACGTGAGTATGAGATGAGGGTCAAGGGGGCCGGTTACATGGAGATCGCCGCTCGCGGCGGAGGAATCAACGCAACGGTCGCCGCGGTCCGAAACGCCTCTATCGACGAACTTGTCGCGAGCGGGTCGAGCAGGGTGCGATCGATGCTCAGGCAGGGAACCACGACGGTTGAAATCAAGAGCGGCTACGGTCTCAGCGTCGAAGCCGAGCTTAAGATGCTTCGGGCGATAAGACGCGTCGGAGATGAAACGTGTGTCGATGTTGTTGCGACATTCATGGGCGCACATGAGATTCCGCCCGAGCTGAGAGCGAACAGGGACAGGTATGTCGATATCGTGATCGATGAGATGATACCGGCCGTAGGTGAGGAGGGGCTCGCCGAGTTCTGTGATGTCTTCTGCGAGCAAGGGGTCTTCACGGCCGATGAGTCGCGACGGATTCTGCTTCGCGGAAAGGACTGCGGTTTAAGACCCAAGATCCACGCGGATGAGTTTGTCGAATCCGGTGGTGCGGCCGTGGCCGGAGAGGTAGGAGCGATAAGCGCCGGGCATCTCGGCCATGCTTCGCGTGAGGGACTCAAGGCGATGAAAGATGCCGGGACGGTAGCGGTTCTCATGCCGGGAGTAAGCGTAGGGCTCGGGAGACCCGAGTTTGCCGATGCGCGCGGTATGATTGACATGGGGCTCGACGTGGCGGTTGCGACGGATTTCAATCCGGGAAGCTCGATGGTTCATTCACTGTTGATAGTGTCAAGTCTGGCCTGCTCGTTCATGAAGATGACACCTGCGGAGGTGATTCTCGCCATGACGGTAGGTGGGGCAAAGGCTGTTGGGAGACAGGACCGGGTCGGGAGCATTGCGCCGGAGAAGCAGGCGGATCTTATCTTGCTCGAAGTACCCGACTTCAGATACGTACCCTATCACCTGGGCGGTGAAGTCGTCCGGATGGTGATCAAGAATGGGAATGTGGTATTCGACAGAACTCAAGATTAGGCCTGGAACGGCCGATTTAGTAGGATCGGGACATCTAGGAATAGCCGTTTATTCCTGTCCGGGGCACGATGCCCGGGGCCCGTCGAGGAACATCTCACGGCGGCCGCGATGCATGGTTCGCCCGGGATAAAATGACAGCATCAGCGCAGCACAGGAGGCAGCCTTGTCGGAGGTCCTCAGGATAAGAAAGAGAGCGCACGAGTACGCTCAGGCCGGAGATCTCGACAATGCCCTTCAGGAGTATCGTAAGCTGCTCAAGGAGGACGATGTCGACCCCAACATCTACAACCTGATGGGTGATGTTCACTTCAAGAAGGGCGACGAACAGTCCGCGTTTCGCCAGTACGAAGAGGCTGTCCGGAAGTATGGGAAGGAAGATCTTTACAGCAACGCGATCGCTGTTTGCCGCAAGATGCTCAGGCTCAACCCGGACTTCATTGATGCGTTTCGCCTGCTGGGCGATCTGTATTTCCAACAGGGCTTCGGGGGTGAAGCAGTCGGCTATATCCTGGAGTACGCAGGGAAACTGATAGACAAGGGCGATCTTCAGAGGGCCGTCGACTCCCTTAAGAAGGTGATAGAGTTCGCCCCTGACAAGGTCAAGGTCAGGGAGCAACTCGCGGAGGTCTACATCCATATCGGCCTGCCGGATGAGGCGCGTAGCGAGCTCATTGCTGCAGAGGAGATATACAGGCGGACCGGTGACGCGGAACTGGCCTCCCGGATGAAGGAGAGGGTGGAGCAGATGGGAGGGGTGGTCGACACCGCCTCCAGAGACGTCAGGGTTGAGGGCGAGGGAACAGACCGCGTGGAGATCGTTCACAGGAGAATAGGACTGGCGCATCATGTTCCTCTTAAGATAGAGGAAGTGCTCCGGAGTTTCCGGGAAGAGGTGGCCAAAGCGATCGGCGAGGAGGACTACCAGTCTCACTATGACCTGGGGATATCGTATCTCGACCTCGGATTGTATGATGAAGCGCTTACGGAGTTCGGTGTATCAAGGAAGCATCCCGATCTTGCCCTGAGGAGTATCGAGCTGGCCGGCAGGTGTTTTGTGGAGAAGGGCGACATCGATCTGGCCATAGAGGAGCTCAGGGCCGGCCTGGAAACCGAGGCAAGCTCGGAAGCGGACTGTCTCGGTCTGCGCTACATTCTGGGAATGGCATATGAGAAGGTCGATCAGTTGGATGAGGCCCGCCAGTGCTACAGGCAGGTATACGACAATGACCCCGATTACAGGGACGTTAAAGTGCGTCTCGAGGAGCTGGGTAAGAACCAATGAGTGATACAGAGGGCCGCGTCGATCTACACGTTCACACCATCTACTCCGACGGTGACATGACACCCGAGGACATGGTACTGGAAGCCCGGAAGATGGGTCTGGCAGGCATTGCCATCACCGACCATGACGAGATCGGCGGCGTCGAGGTGGCAATGGAGGCGGCGGGCTCCAGCGGCTTCGAAGTGGTTCCCGGTGTGGAGCTCAGCACCGTCGAAGGGAAGTCCGACCTTCATATCCTTGGCTATATGGTTGATATGAAGGACGAGAATCTACTCAAGTACCTGCAACTTTTCAGGGATGCAAGACGCAATCGTGGGATTGAAATGGTCGAGCGTCTGAGGAGCATGGGGGTGGATATCAAGGTGGATTCGGTGCTTGAGATCGCGGGCGAGGGGGCGGTCGGGAGACCGCACATTGCCGCTGCGCTCCTTAAGAACGGATGCGTTGAAACGCTTGAAGAGGCATTCAAGAATTACATCGGGTTTCACTCACCAGCCTATGTACATAAGTACCTGCTCAAACCCTCGGATGCATTCAACCTGATTGCGAAGGCCGGCGGCATAGGCGCAGTTGCCCACCCGGGGACGTCCAGGCGGGACGACCTGATCGCCGACTTCATGGCCAGCGGTATGCGTGCGATCGAAGTCTACCACCCCAAGCACCGGGAGAACGAGATTCAGCGCTATAGCCGTTTGGCGGATAAGATGGGTCTTGTGGCCACCGGCGGCTCCGACAGCCACGGGCGCAGGGACGGTCAACTCCATCTCGGCTCCTGCACGGTTCCCTTCTCAACGATCGAACAACTCAAACGCGCCAAAAACTACTAATAATTTCGGTGACACCATACTTGATTATTGCCTGACGGTTTCTCTGAGGTTTCCGGGGGGCAAGCAGGCCGCACAGATCCCCACGAGTAGGAAAGCCAGGTGCTTGCAGCTCAGTTTGAAGCCCATCATCAACTACCCCTAAGAGGATTGTATCATGGACGGGGGTGGTGCGCAATAATGATGACGTCGGGGCTGGAACCCCGACGGTACGAAAAACCGAAAGGCCGTCGCCGCGGGAGCGATGACGCTACAATTAGGTATGGTGTCACCGGAATTATTGTGGTAGGAGTAGGGGGGGAGGGGCGCAATTTGGTCGGTCATTTGAGCAAGATGGCGGTTCTGATAGCCCTGGCACTTGCCCTGGGCTACATACTTGCCGCAGTCCCCAATGTTGAAGCCATTTCCGTGGTGAGTTTTGTCTCCGGGTACCTGCTGGGTGGGCGGTCGGGAGCCGTGGTGGGTGGGCTTTCAATGCTGCTGTTTTCGGTATTCAATCCACTGGGTCCCCCTGTGCCTGCGGTGCTCGGCGCGCAGGTCCTTCTTATGGCCGTGATCGGATCGTCCGGTCATCTCTGGCGGATCCTCGCTGTCGCCTTCGGTAAGGCGGAATTCCTGGCGATGGGCTTCGGGGCAGTCCTCACCTTCGTATACAGCATAGCGGCGGACTATGGTTTTGCCGTCGCCATTGGAAGATGGAAAGATCCGTTGCCTGTAATTGCGGCGGGGCTTCCGTTTTCGGTGCTTCACATCGTTTCAAACACCTTGATTTTCGGAGGCGTCAGTACTTTCATCGTGCGGAAGTACCGCCTTAGAACAGAGAAGGAACACAAGTGAGGGCAAATCGCATCATACCGGTGCTTGCCGTGTGTCTGTGCCTGCTTGCGGGCTTGCGCGGTGCCGAGTGCGTTGAAGACGTTCCTGTGCTGGTGAGTACTGCGGATGATTCCATATCTGTAAGAGTTGACGATGCACAGGTGCCTGAGGGTGGTGACTCTCTGAACGCCGGTGATTCAGAGGTACCCCTTGAATCTGATTCGCTCGGGCTCGAGGCCGAGGGCGTGCTACCGGCGGAGCCGGACTCGCTTGGGATCGAACCTGAGGAGATGACGTCGGCCGGGCCTGATTCGCTCGGGCTCGATGCCGGGGACGTACCATGGGCCAGGCCTGATTCGGTCGAGGCAAAGGAGCCACAGGTCAGATTAGACCGGGCCGGCATATTCCCGGCGTCCGGGATGGTGGGCTCAGAACGGATCACGGTGATCGGGACGGAAGATATGCATGAGCTTTCATCGGTATCACCGGGAGACGCACTCTTCCTGGATTCAGGGGCGGGTGTGACAACGCGGGGCTCGTATGGGCTACCCCTGTCGTTGAGTCTGAGAGCGGGCAGACCCGATGAGGTCGTGTACCTGCTTGATGGAATTCCCGTGTCCGATCGCCAGCTCGAAGTCTTTGATCTTAACTGGCTGCCGCTTGCCGGTATGTCCGGGATTGAGATCCTTAAAGGCGGAGCGTCATCGATAAACGGTTCGGGTGCAGTGAGTGGTGTGGTGAATATCGTCCCAGCGAATGCCGTAACGGATGTCCCGTTAAGTCAGGTGGATATGTGGTGGGGGGGCTTCGGCAGCAGGTCAATCAATCTGGCCCTACGAAGATCGCTCGCGGGAGGCCTGGGGGTTCTGGGTGCCTACGAGAATGCAAGGTGCGGGGGCTGGGTCGATGACAGCTCATCTGAAGGCGAGAAGATATTCGGTAAGTTCACGACCGGTCTTGGGAGTAACAGGGTCCTTGATGTCATCGGGTTCCGGTATGAGGGTGACATCGGGCTCCCCGATTCATGCCCCGACCTTGCCGATACGGGGCCGGGCAAGCAAAAGGCCAAGCGGGAGCTGATCGCAGTTACGGTGAGGGGCGGCCTCGAAACCAACTATCACATCAACCTTTACCGGCTTGATATCTCAGAGCGCTCTACCTTCAAAGGCATCTACGGCTCGCCGACAAGCCAGGGTCTCCTCAACGGCATCGATCTTTCGTTCGTGAGAGGGCTGGACGGCCCAACGGTTACATCGTACGGCCTGGGAGCTAAAACGCGCGAACTGGATAGCGATAGGGTTGGTGACACATCCTCATATGACGTACAGGCGTTCGGCCACAGAGAGATGAGGTGGGAGCGGTGGCAATTGAGTGGACGTCTCGGGGTCGTCAAGAACTCGGATTTCAAAGTCGAAGTAGCCCCCTCACTGGCGGCCATGGTCTTCGCTCGCGAAGGCCAGACTGTCTTTGCGGAAATCAGCCGGAGTTTTGCGTTTCCCGGTCTCACAAACCTGGATCGGGGGGAAGCAGGCCCGGAGCATTCCATTGGCTTTGAGCTCGGTACGCGGATCGAGCGGGATTCTTGGGGAGCGCGACTCGCCCTCTACTGGACACACGTGAATGATATGATAGCGGTGCGGACGGATGAGGCATGCGCCCGCTTGAGATCCACGGACAGGGAGGCTGATATCAAAGGCCTGGACGCTACGGTTGATTTTACGCTTCCACCATGGCTTGAAGGCCTGGTTTCATGCACTGTCCGCCACTCAATCGATGAGTCCGGGGATGACCTTGAGTACCAGCCATCGAGAAGGCTTGCGTGGAGGCTGAGGACGGGTAAGGAGATCACGAGGCACATAGGAACCGGTCTCACGTTCGCGGGAACCTGGACTTCAAGCGTGAGCGCAGGTAACCGTTTCGCCGCATGCAGCGGTGAAAGCGACTGCCGGAAGGATTCGTCCCTTCCGGGTTCCGTTTCGGGCTTCGTACTGGGTCACGTATCCATCGATCGTGCCAGAATCTTCGGGAAGATCACCAACGTCTTCGATGACGAGGTCCACGCGGGATGGGGACAGCCTGTCCTGCCGGGACGGTCGTACGAAATCGGTTTTGCCTGGGAGTTGATTGACTGACGGCTGCGGATCAACGGTAGGTCCGGCGGCAGGTTCGTTTTGCGGACGGACTGCCCGTTGCATCTACAGCCGATGCCGGCGGCGCGAAGCGTCCGGCACCAACAAGTATTGGCTTGACACCATTTCGAAGTCGGGTGTAGGCTGGCTACGCTATGAAGCATTTGCTCCTTGTAGCTCCGGCCATTGTCATTGTCCTTAACTCCTGCCCGGTGGTAAGCGAGGACTCACGGGTCGATCTCCCGGAACCGTCGCTGGTCGGGATGTCTGTGGAAGAGGCGATTGCCGGGAGACGGTCGGTCAGGTCGTACAGTGACGAGAGTCTGAGTCTTGAGGAGCTGTCTCAGATCCTCTATGCAGCACAGGGGGTCACAGGTCAGCGCGGCGAAGTCGGACTGAGGTCGGCTCCCTCCGCGGGAGCGACGTATCCGATGGAGATCTACGTTTTTGTGAACAGAGTGGCCGGGCTTGACTCAGGCGTGTACCGTTATCTGCCACCGGGGCACGCCGTAGAACTGATCAGGGCCGGCTCTTACGGGGACAGTCTTGCGGCTGCCTGTCTGGGACAGAGCATGCCACGCGGGGCCGCCGTCTCCTTTGTGCTGGCGGCGGTTCCCGAACGGACGACCGCATCGTATGGCAGCAGGGGAGTCAGGTATATTTACATGGAAGCTGGTCACATCAGCCAGAACATCTGTCTCGAGTCCACATCCCTGGGCCTGGGGGCCGTCCCCATCGGGGCATTTAACGATGTGGAAGTCGACCGACTGATAGGTGTCGACGGCGAAACCGAGTTCTCCATATATGTAAACTCAATCGGAAAGACAGTACACAAGCGAGGTGAAGGCAATTGAATCTGGTGGATGTAGTAATAGGCGCACTTATGATCCTGGGTCTCGTGCACGGTGTCTTTAAAGGTGCTATTCAGGAGATATCCATTGTGCTTGCCCTGGTGATAGGGGTGGTCATAGGAGGCCGGGCGGCGGCTGGTGCCGAGTCGGTCACGAGCCAGCTCTCTCACCCGGCAGCGGGCAAGGTATTTGTCTTCGTCCTTACGTTTCTTGTCGTAGCGATATTCATCGGACTGCTCGGCAAGA
The DNA here is from genome assembly GCA_043810925.1 of Candidatus Eiseniibacteriota bacterium. GTDB lineage: Bacteria > Arandabacterota > Arandabacteria > Arandabacterales > Arandabacteraceae > Arandabacterum. The sequence continues at coordinate 71,658 of JBDRNT010000069.1, read as the reverse complement.
TGTTATCCGGGCTTGCCAAGGTTGCGAATCTGCGGATTATTGACAGGATGATCGGTGCGGTTGTCGGGGCGTGTCTGATGGGGCTCGCGATCGGGATCCTCCTGACCTTAGCAGAGCGGCTTGGCGCGGACATTGCGATGGTTGAAGAGTCCGTGCTTGCCCGGCAGCTCCTCATCGCTGTGAAGGCCATAGCGCAGTACCTGCCCGAAGCGGCAAAGGATGCGACTACGGCGGGAGCGTTTCTTTAGAAACGCCGGTATCGACACCGGATGGAGGAGCATGATGCGACATGATGTTGGGGAAGGGTCGGGGGTGGTGTCTTGAGGGTTGCCGTTATCATGTCGGGAGGCCGGGGACGGAGATTCTGGCCGCTAAGCAGGGCAACCAGGGCCAAGCAACTGATCAGGTTGATCGACGGCAAAACGCTGCTCGAATCCACACTTGAGAGAATCGCCCCATTGTTTGAACCTGATCACATTCTGATTGTGACACAGGAACTGCAGGCTGAAGCGACCTCCCGTGCGATAGAAGACTTCGAGGGTGTACGGGTTCTCAAGGAGCCTGTGGGGAGGAACACGGCCGCGTGTGTCGCCTTCGCATCTCACTATGTCAGGGAGCAAATGGGGGATGCAGTGCTTGCTTTCCTGCCTGCGGATCATGTGATCGGAGACATCGAGGGCTTCAGACGTGTGCTTTCGGACGGGATGGAGTTTGTCGAGAGGACCGGTTCACTGCTCACGATGGGTATCAAGCCCGGGCGACCGGCTACCGGCTTCGGCTACATCAAGCTCGGAGAGGCCGTCGGGAATACCGGAGGTTCTGAATTCTACAGAGTGGGTGAATTCGTCGAGAAGCCGTCGCTTGAGAAGGCTGAGGAATATCTCAAGGCCGGGGATTACATGTGGAATGCGGGCATGTTCGTTTTCAAGGCCTCCGCAATCCTTGTTGAAATCGGGAAGTTCCTTCCCCGGATGCAAAGCGAGTTCGAGAAGTGTCAGGACGCTTTCGGAACCTCCGATCTGCCGGCACGGTTGGCCCGGTGCTACTCCAATATCGAGAATATCTCGATTGACTACGGCGTCATGGAGAAGACCGACATCGCCTGCGTGGTTCCCGCAGACTTCGGCTGGGATGATGTCGGCAGCTGGGATTCATTTGCGAAGTATCTGAAGAAGGACGAGGCCGGTAACTCCGTGCATGGTGCACACGTGGCAATAGATACCAGGAACTGCATCATCTATTCGGACAAACGGCTGGTGGCGACCGTAGGTCTTGATGATGTTACAATAGTCGAGACTGACGATGCGATTCTGGTCATGAAGAGGGGAAGTGGTGAGGCGGTGAAGACCCTCACGGATCTGATCGAGGAAAAAGGATTCACGGACCTCCTGTAGGCCTTTGTTTTAAGCCCCGTAGGAATTCTCTCTTTTTTTCAACAAGATGTAAACCATAGCGCACCGGATGACGATAAGGAAGATGATGGGGTTTAGGTGGTGAATGGCCGGGAAAGACTTGCTGGCGCGATCTTAGTCATCACAGTAACAGTCGGCATCTTAACCGGCGTACTGGGGTGGGAGAAGACGGGACGCACTCTCCCAGGGGAAAACCAGAAGGAGACTTCAGATTCATGCGATCAGTCACGGCACGAGTATGTCGTGCTGGACATAAACACCGCCACCCGGGAAGAGCTTATGGCGCTGCCTTCCATCGGGCCGACACGGGCGGGGGCAATAATCGAGTGGCGCGACCGGAACGGACTGTTTGAAAAGGTGGAAGACCTGGTGCAGGTCAAAGGTATCGGTGAAAAGACCCTGGCCGTGATCAGGAAATACGTCTGCGCAGGTGGTGGTGAAAGTCTTCCAGGTGAATAAGAGCCGTTGCACTCTGCAACACGTTCTGCAAGTTGCAATCCACAATTGCATTGCCGGCGTTATGCGACCAGCGAATGCTCTCAGTCCTTTGTGGCATTTTGGGGAATTCATACCAGTTTGGGGCAAGGTTTTGCACACCGGAGACTGGTATGTGTATTGCACTATAGTGGTGCCAGGGTTCTCACATTGGAACGGTTACCGATTGGTTGTCTAACATGGTACTTAAGACCGACATCTTAGAGAAACTGGCGGATCTTGGCCTGCTTAAGGGCGACGAGATTTCCGCAGTGGCGCGCGAGGCCGAAAACGCCGGCATCTCACTACAGAGAGCACTGGTAAAGCTGGGTCTCATGTCGGAAGAGCGGGTGCTGGAGTTTCTTGCACACATCTACTCGGTCGATGCGGTCAATCCCTTAAGTATCGAGATCCCCCAGGCGGTGATAAGGCTCGTTCCCGCAGAGGTGGCATCGAAGTACACGGTTGTGCCGGTTCAGAAGCACGGGAGGACACTTGCCCTGGCGATGGCCGACCCGACTGATATGTGTGCTATAGATGACCTGAAGTTCATAACCGGGCTTGAAATCAAGCCAATGGTGGCCACCGAAATCTCGCTTGCATCCGCCATCGAGCAGCACTACACGGCCAAAGATGATCTTGAGGATATGGCCAGGGACCTTGACGATCAGGACGTTGAAGTACTCGAAGAGAGTGACGACGACGAAGAAGGCCTGGAAGAGGCCGAACAGGCTCCCGTCATAAGATTCGTGAACTCCGTGATCGCCGATGCGGTCAAGAAGCGCGCAAGTGATATACATATCGAGCCCGCCGAGAAGATCTTCCGGGTGCGTTTCAGAATCGACGGAACCCTCCATGAAGTGATCAAGCAGCCGGCCAAGATGAAGTCGGCCATCATATCAAGGATCAAGGTTATGTCGGATCTCGACATAGCCGAAAGACGGCTCCCTCAGGACGGCAGAATAAAGATCCGAGTGGACAAGAAGACAATAGACCTCAGGGTATCTTCACTTCCGACGATATTCGGCGAAAAGATCGTAATGAGAATACTGGACAAAGGCAACCTGGCCCTTGACCTAGCTCAATTCGGCATGGAGGAGAACGCCCTCCATAACCTTACGCGGGCCATCGATGCTCCCTACGGATTGGTGCTCGTGACAGGGCCAACCGGCAGCGGAAAGACAACCACCCTCTATTCAGCCTTGAACAGAATCAACCGGCCTGACGTCAACATCATGACATCGGAGGATCCCGTTGAGTATAACATAGACGGCATAAACCAGGTCCAGATCCACGAAGAGATAGGCCTTACGTTCGCGAAGTCGTTGCGGGCGTTTCTCCGCCAGGATCCCAATGTGATCATGGTCGGTGAGATCCGGGACTCGGACACGGGCTCCATAGCTGTTAAGGCGGCTCTCACCGGACACCTTGTCCTCTCGACCGTACACACAAACGATGCGCCGAGCACAATGGACAGGCTGGTCGACATGGGAGTCGAGCCGTTTCTTGTCGCAGCCTCGCTCAATCTCGTTCTGGCCCAGAGGCTTCTGAGGAAGGTATGTTCCCGGTGCAAGTCCGAGGTAGAGGCTCATCCCGAGGCCCTCAGAGAGCTTGGTATCCCGATGTCGGAGGCGAAGGGCATCCGGTTTTACAAGGGGCGCGGGTGCTCGAAATGCAGCGATACGGGCTATGCCGGCCGGCAGGGCGTATACGAAATCATGCCGATAAGCCCGGCCATAAGGACGCTGATACTCGACAGGGCCCCCAGCGACCAACTCAAGAAACAGGCTGTGGACGAAGGGATGCTTACGCTCCGCCAGGATGCTCTACTCAAACTCAAGGCCGGCCTCACAACGGTTGAGGAAGTGCTGAGAGAGACCGCGAGTGACACATAAGTGACCGGAGGAAGATGAGATGATAGTGCTACGCGAGTTGCTGGAACAGATGGTGAAGATGAGGGCTTCCGATCTGCACATAACTGCCGGACTGCCTCCCCAGTTCAGGGTGGATGGTCATCTTGTGTCGGCAGACACGGAGCATCTCACGCCCGAGGTGACGAAGCAGATCATCTACAGCATCCTGAATGACGAACAGCGAAAGCGGTTTGAGATCGACCTGGAGCTCGATTTTTCATTCGGGATACAGGGCTTGAGCCGGTTCAGGGCAAACGTCTTTTACCAGAGAGGCGTGACCACGGCGGCATTCAGGCAGATTCCATACGAGATCCTGAGCTTCGAAGAGCTCGGGCTTCCGCCCGTGGTCAACGACTTCTCCAAAAAGCAGAAAGGCCTGATACTGGTGACAGGTCCGACGGGATGCGGCAAGTCCACCACACTTGCCTCGATGATCAACAAGGTGAACACGGAGCGAAGCTGTCATATCGTCACTATCGAGGATCCGATCGAATACATACACCAACACAAGAATTCGATTGTCAACCAGCGAGAGGTCCGGGCGGACACCCACACCTTTCCCAACGCTCTGAAGTATGTCCTCAGGCAGGATCCCGATGTGATCCTGATAGGTGAGATGAGGGACCTGGAGACGATCGCGGCAGCGCTCACAATTGCGGAGACCGGCCATCTGACGCTTGCTACCCTGCATACCAACTCAACCTACGAGAGCATCAACAGAATCGTCGATGTCTTCCCGGAGTATCAGCAGGGGCAGGTGCTCGCCCAGTTGGCATTCGTACTCACAGGCGTGATAACGCAGCAGCTTCTACCGAAGCTCGGTGATAAGGGCAGAGTCCTCGCCGCAGAGGTTCTCGTGTGCACTCCGGCGATAAACGCACTGATCCGGGAGAAGAAGGTGCACCAGATCTACTCACTGATGCAGGCGGGACAGAAGTACGGCATGCAGACCATGAACCAGGCACTGTACAGGCTCTATGTGACCAGACAGATATCCTTGGAGGATGCGATGGGCAGAAGCGCCGACCTGGCGGAGCTGGAGCAGATGCTGTCCAGGGGCAGGTCCGCGGACAATCTCAAGACCAAGGATAGGTCCTACGTCAAATAAAGGGGGCGGTTGATCTTGGCGACCACGTATGTCTGGAAGGGTAAGACAGCAACAGGAGACGTAATCAGCGGGGAGATGCAGGCCGGTTCGAGGGCCGATCTCATACTAAGCCTCAAGAAGAAGCGCGTAACCATGACCTCGGCCAAGGCGAAAGCCAAGGGGCTGAGATTGGGTATGAGCCGGGAGAGAGGTGTCTCCACCAAGGATCTCGCGGTCTTCACACGGCAGTTCTCCACAATGATCAACTCAGGACTTCCTCTTGTCCAATGTCTCGACATTCTTGGGAAGCAGGCAGAGAGAGACCACTTCAGGAAGTTGATATCCCAGACCATGAGAGACGTAGAAGCAGGATCGACACTCGCCGATGCGCTTTCGCGGCACCCGGCGGTGTTCACCGATCTCTATGTCAACATGGTGGAAGCGGGAGAGGCCGGTGGAGTGCTTGACGTGATCCTTGCGCGTCTGGCGAGCTACCTGGAGAAGATGGACAGCCTGAAACGCAAGGTAAAAAGCGCGATGATGTATCCGGGCGTCGTGCTTGTCGTAACGATAGCGGCAACTGCCTTCATGCTGGTGTTCATTATTCCAACGTTCGCAAAGATGTACTCCGATTTCGGAGGTGAACTACCGGCACCGACCAAGATCGTGATGGCCCTGAGCTCCTTCCTCAGAACCAAGTGGTGGTTGCTCGCTGCAATGGTGGTCGGAGGCGTCGTCGGTATCAAGAAGTACTACGCCACTGAAAAGGGCAAGGCAGCTATTGACAGAATGATGCTGCGCGTACCGGTTCTGGGTGACGTGCTGCTCAAGGCTTCCATCGCACGGTTCACAAGAACGTTGGGGACACTCGTCAGTAGCGGTGTCCCGATACTCGAGGGGCTCGACATAACGGCGAAGGCAGCCGGCAACACGATAGTAAAGAACGCTGTGGTGAAAACCCGGGCAAGCATCTCGTCCGGACAGACGATTGCCGGCCCACTTAGGGAATCGGGGGTCTTTCCTCCGATGGTAGTACAGATGATCTCGGTTGGAGAGGAAACCGGCGCCCTGGACGAGATGCTATCCAAGGTAGCCGATTTTTACGACGACGAGGTCGATAGTGCTGTGGATGCAATGACGTCGGTTATCGAGCCCATCATGATCGTGATGATGGGTGGTGTGGTCGGAGGTATGGTCGTTGCGATGTACCTTCCGATATTCAAGTTAGTAAGCGTGATAATGGCGGAGTAAGGCGCGGGAGAATGATGGTAGAAGAACGGGATCTGCGAAGTCTGTGCCGGACGATGATCATCCTGCGGGTGATCTGCATCGGCGTGGCCCTGTCCGTGATGGCATTCCTTACAGGTGCCGGACTTGATATCAGGAGCGGCCTTCCGGTGGCGGGCCTCCTGGTTGTGGTGTTCCCGCTCAGCGCATTCTGGTGGCTTGTCTTCAAGTCAGGCTATGGCGTGCGGCCGCTTGTGTACTCACAGCTCGTAGCGGATCTTGCGGTCGAGGGCGGCATTGTCTACTTCACGGGAGGGGCCCAGAGTCACTTTGCGGTCTTCTTCCTGATCACGATCTTTCTTGCGGGCGTGCTGCTCAATGGTAGAGGTGCCGTCGTTGCGGCGACGCTGTCGTCGGCAGTCTTTGCAGGTGTGTCACTGCTCGAGAGAGCTCACCTTCAAAGTTCACCCGGGCCAGCCGCCATTCAGACCCGGCCGGTGTACGCTGTTCTCAATATCGTGCTCCAGGTGGCCTTCTTTTACCTGATTGCGATACTTGCCGGGTACGTATCCCGCAGGATCAAGTTTGTCGGGGCAAAGCTCAGGTCGACGACGAGCGAGCTCGAACGGGCGAGGTTGGATACACGCCTGATCATAGAGAGCATGAACAGCGGGCTTGTGACCGTGGATTCAGGCTGTGTAATCACGGAGTTTAATCAGTCGGCCTCAAGAATTCTCGGGATAGGTCCTGAGCAGGCTACGGGACGAAACGTCAGGGACATCATGGAGGCGGTCGCCCCCGAACTCTGCAAGAAAATCGTAGACGCGGTCAAAAACGGTACACATGAAGACAGAGGTGAAGTTATTGCGACCACGGCCACGGGCAGGACAATCCCGCTCGGCATAAGTGTTTCTCTCTTGAGCGGGGCCGAGCGCAGCGCATGCGGTGCAGTCGTGGTCTTTCAGGATCTGACCGAAGTCAAGACTATGGCCCATAAGATCAGGCTCGCGGATCGACTTGCCGCGCTGGGAGAGCTATCGGCCGGTATCGCACATGAGATCAGGACGCCGCTGGCCTCGATCTGTGGATCGATTGAGATGCTCCGGGACCTGCTGGTCCCCGAGGGTGAGGATGGGAAGATAATCGACCTCGTGATAAAGGAGTCTGACAGACTCAGGAAGAAGATAGACTACTTCCTGCAATTCGCGAGCTCACGCCCTGCGAAGTTCCGCGAAGTCTGTCTCCGTTCGATCCTGGCCGAGGTCGTGTGCCTGGTGAGAAACCACCCGCACTTCGACGACCAGACGTCTATAGATCTTGTCGCAGATACCGCCACGGACGCCTGGGTGGATGAGGAGACCATGAAGCAGGTCTTCTACAATCTCGCGATCAATGCTGTTGAGGCTCTGGACGGACCGGGAAAGGTCAGCATCAGACTGGATGTCACGAAGTCCGGGCATGGCGGAGACTATGCACGGATCAGTTTCGAAGACAACGGCGCGGGAATCGACGAGGACCAACTGGGCCGGATCTTTGAACCCTTCTACACAAGCAAAGACAGTGGTACGGGATTGGGTCTTGCAATCGCTGCCAAGATCGTCGAGGACCATGGCGGCAGACTTGAGATAGAGAGCACGAGAGGCGTCGGCACGGTTGCCACCGTATGCCTGCCTCTGGATAAAATGACAGTTGAGCATGGCTCCGCGAGAGCGGCGTCTTCAGACAGACTTGCCGGGACCTCAATAACCAGAGTGGAGTGATCTCGTATGGGGCATGAAAGAGTACTCGTGGTTGAAGACGAAGAGGGAATGAGAGAATTTCTCAAGATCCTCTTGGGGAAAGAACGCTACGAGGTTGCGGCGTGTGAATGCGGCAAGGATGCGATTGAGAGATTCAAGGAGGAAAGCTTCCACGTAGTGATTACAGACGTGAAGATGCCCGGCATGAACGGCATTGAAGTCCTTACGGCCATCAAGGAAATCGATCCCCAGGTGCCCGTGATCATCATGACGGGGCACGCTTCGATGGAGACCGCAATCGAAGCCGTGAACAAGGGGGCGTTCGCCTATCTCCTCAAGCAGGCCAGAAACGAAGAAATCAAACAGATGGTGAAAAAGGCCATAGAGGTGCGGTCGCTCAAGAAGGAAAACCGGTATCTCAAGCAGGAGCTGAAGAAGAGTCTCACGCAGAGACCGATCATAGGCAAGAGTGAGAAGATTAGGCAGGTCCTGGGTCTTGTAGACAAGGTGGCGGTAAGCGATTCGACCATTCTGATCTCAGGAGAAAGCGGAACCGGAAAAGAGCTGATAGCACGGGAAATCCACTATAAGAGCAACAGGGTAGACGGCCAATTCGTCTCCATAAACTGCGGCGCACTGCCGGAGACATTGCTGGAGAGCGAGCTCTTCGGCCACGTAAGGGGATCGTTCACTGGCGCCGTGCGCGACAAGGAAGGTCTGTTTGCAGTGGCCAAAGGGGGGACCTTCTTCCTCGACGAGGTGGGAGAGACCTCACCCGCCATCCAGGTGAAGCTGCTCCGCGTTTTGCAGGAGCGCGAGATCATACCCGTCGGCGGGATCAAACCGATCAAGGTTGATGTCCGGCTTATAGCGGCGACCAACTCCGATCTCGAGCAGGATGTCGAGACGGGCAAGTTCAGAGCGGACCTTTTCTACAGGCTTAACGTGATACCGATACACATTCCTCCTTTGCGGGAAAGAAAAGACGATATCCCTCTGCTTGTGGAACATTTCCTCAATACCTATTGCGAGGCGACCGATAGGACCATGAAGACGGTGTCGCCGGATGCCTTTGAGGTTCTTCTCAGGTACGACTGGCCCGGCAACGTGCGCGAGCTTGAAAACGTTCTTGAGAGAGCGTTGATCTTGCAGGACGGCAATGCCATAACTCCGACGGACATTCCGGAGAAGCTGAGATACGTGACCAGCGGGAAAAGGGGTTCGGTAGTTGCCACCAGCACGCTCACGCTTGAAGAACTCGAAAAGGAGTACCTCCTCAAGATACTGGAGGAAACGGGCTGGCGGAAGAAAAGGGCGGCGGACATTTTGGGCATAAACGCGTCAACTCTGTACCGCAAACTCCAGCGGTACGACTGTGACAAGACCATAGGTGAGCAGGTTGAGAGTGCAAAAGACAACTCGTAGCGTTGCGATATGCAATACGGATGGGATGTGGTGTGTCCTTGTTGCCGGGGACCGTGGCTCGAAGTGCTGTAACTTCAAGGGCTTCGAGAAACTTGCCGACTCTCGGTTTCTGGTACGGACATTGCTATATAGACGAGGTTGAGTCCAATTAAGGCTCGTTGAGCCTGAGCGAAGGAGGTGAGAGACAATGTTCAACCAGAAGGGTTTTACTCTGATTGAGCTGATGATCGTTGTCGTCATTATCGGTATTCTGGCGGCGATAGCGATTCCCAACTTCATAAGCATGCAAGATAGGGCGAAAGAGGCCAGCGTCAAGTCAAACATGCACACTTTCCAGCTGGCGTTTGAGGATTTCGCCGTTCAGAGCGACGGTGTTTATCCTGACGCTGCGATCTCGACGACTCCCGGCGGGGATACGATCGAGGATCTTTGTCCGGACGCTGCATATCCGGACAATCCGTTCACGGGCGCTGCGACAGTGGCAACGTTTGATGCTGATCCCGCTTCGCAGGGTGTGTTCGGAGCCAATCCGGCTAATACTACAGACTACGTTATCAAAGGTTACGGCAAGTCGGCAATGCTCACGCTCCAACTGACGACCGGTATGTAGCTGGATGTGGACTTCGGACAAAGGGTGGCAGCTTCGGCTGCCACCTTTTTTTTATTTGTACCCGGGAGCCGGCCGGGTACCCCGCAATTTCTAAAGGAATCTACCAGACCTGCCGAACATATGCATAGGATTCAAACAGCAATTCTGGGGGAAATCCACGTGTCCGTGCTCAAGTTCGACAGCGTTTCAAAGGTCTTCCGGTCAAGTCTGATCGGGCGCCACATGTATACACTGGGGCCCGTCAGCTTCGAGGTAGAGCAGGGTGAGGTCTTCGGCTACCTGGGACCCAATGGTGCGGGCAAGACAACGACCGTAAAGCTGGCGCTCGGCCTGCTGCGGGCTTCTGCCGGGAGCGTAACATGCTTCGGCAAACCGTCGACCTCGGCCGGGATCAAAGGCAGAATCGGGTTTCTTCCGGAACAACCTTACTTCTATCAGCACCTGAGCGCGGTCGAACTGCTGGAGTTCTATGGCGGCGTCTGCGGCATGAAGAAGAAACCGCTGCGGCGCCGGGCGGAGGAGTTGCTTCATGCAACCGGGCTCTGGGAGTCCAGGGACACGACCCTTTCCAAGTTCTCAAAGGGAATGCTGCAGCGGATAGGACTGGCCCAGGCGCTGATCAACGACCCTGATATCATAATTCTCGATGAGCCGCTTTCCGGGCTTGATCCTGTCGGCAGGAGGGAGATCCGCGACCTGATCCTTCAGCAGAAAATGCAGGGAAAGACCGTCTTCTTCAGCTCACACATCCTGCATGACGTAGAGATCATCTGTGATCGTGTGGGCATATTGTCCCAGGGCAAGATATTGAGAATCGCCACTATCTCGGAAGTGCGTCTTGGAAGCACAAGGTGCGTGGAGATTCAGCTGGATGGCCTCGAGATGGAGAAAGCTGCTGTACTCGGGTTGGGAGAGGTTGCGAAACACGGAGACAAGACCGTGATCTCACTCACACCGGATGCAGATGTGAGCCGGGCCGTCGGCGTACTGCTCGCCTCCGGCGCGACGATATCTGCAGTGATCCCTCATAGACAGACGCTTGAGGATTACTTCATGAGCCAGGTTCAATCTCCTGTCTGCCAACCGGAGGAGGAGAAATCACGAACTCAGAAAGCTCTGCAAACAACGGGATGAGCACGGTGATTCCGAAAATAGTCGCTCTTGCAAGTAACACCTTCAGAGAAGGTGTCCGGGACCGTCTGTTTGTTGCTGTTGTCATCTTTGGAGCCGCAATCTTGGCCAGCAGTTTCATCATCGCACCACTGTCACTGGGGGAGCAGGAACGCATAACTCAGGACATGGGTCTTGCCGCCATCTCGGTCTTGAGCTTCCTGATCGCGGTTCTCATCGGGACAGGCATCGTGTACAAGGAAATTGAGAGGCGGACGATCTATACGGTGATTGCCAAGCCGGTCAGCAGATGGCAATTCATCATAGGCAAGTTCGCCGGTCTCACAGCGACGGTGAGTCTTCTGATGGCCATGATGACCGTCCTGCTCGTTGTCGTAAGCTGGGTCGCAGCCGGGAGCTTCCACCCGCATATCCTGACCGCGGTATTCCTTACATGGATGGAGCTCTTGCTTCTGACGGCGCTCTCGGTAATGATGTCCACCCTGAGTTCCCCCATCCTGGGGGCCATATTCACCTTGCTGCTGTACCTGATCGGTCACACAAGCGCAGACTTAAAACAGCTCGCATCACGCTTCGGGTCGGGCTCAGTCAAAGTGGTTGTTGGGGCGATCTACTACACCCTGCCCAATCTTGAGTATCTTAACGTGCGCAGTAAGGTGATACACGACGTACCGATCGACTTCCACTATGTGGCATTCGCCAGCTCATATGCTTTGCTTTACACGATGGCCTTCCTGATCATCGCGGTCCTGGTCTTCGAGAGGAGAGAGTTCAAGTGACGAGGGTCAGGAAGCTGGTGCTTATGATTGCGTTGATCGGGATCGTGGTTGCGATCTGCGGGCTGAGCGTGGCCCTCAATTACGAGCGTTACGCGGGCGACATCGAAGAGGAGCTCACATACTTCCCGTCGGGACGATTTCTTCAAATCGCAAGCCTTGGTTACCGGACACTGGCATCCGATCTGCTCTGGCTGAAGGGGATTCAGTACTATGGCGAGCACCGCAGGAGTGACAAATACTATCCGCTGGCCGAGCATATCTTCTCGACCATAACCGACCTCGATCCGAACTTCGTCGGCGCATACAGGTTCGGGGCGTTTGTACTGGCGCAGGACATGGGCCAACCGGCCGCGGGGATCCGGCTTCTTAAGAAAGGCATGGTCAGCAATCCCGGTCAGTGGCAACTGCCCTTCGATCTGGGATTCCTCTACTTCACCTCAGCGGATGACGACGCAAAAGCCGGCCACTATTTCAGAATGGCCTCACGTTTCGATGATTCACCGGACATAGCCAGGCGTTTCTCGGCATTCGCCTACAGAAGAGCGGGGAGCATCGACATATCGCTTACACTCTGGGAAGAGATCTACCGCTCCAGCAGCAACAGTGTAATCAAAGAGAACGCCCTTTACTCAATCAAGAGCATTCATCTTGAACAGATGAGAAAAGCGCTCGAGGGACTGGTGGGCCGGTTTCGCGAAAGTTCCGGACGGTTCCCGTCTGATCTTCAGGAGCTCGTCGACAGAGGACTGATGGACAGGGTTCCGGACGGCCCGTTTGGCGGGACGTATCTGTTCGATTCAGCCTCGCAAACGGTGCTCAACACAACCGAGATCAGACAGGATGCCGGGAGAACAAGACGGTACCTCGAACGAAAACTCGGCCAGTACTTCGACAAAACGGGGTGCTATCCCGACTCGATTCCGGTACTCGAGGCCGAGGGTTTCATCGACTGTGTTCCCCCGGTCGCAGGAGCCTGGCTGCACTACCACCAGGCAAACGGCAGTGTCCATTATGTATTTCCATGGGAAAATCAGGAATGAGGAAGGGTCTGGCTGCGTCATTGCAGGCGTTCTTAGGAGGCCTGCTTTCTCGGACCACGCATCGACAAAGGGGTGATCATCAATTGAGTCAGAGCTCATCAAGCTACGGCGACGTGAAAGACATTGAGGGTCTGGTCAGTACCTTCAAACAGCTGGTATCAAAGCTCTCCAGGGAGGGTAACGAGCTTGGGGAGCTGTACTTGACCGCGGAAAAGAAAGCCGCACGCTACGCGCTGTTGAGTGAAACTGTGATCGAGTCGATCACAAGCGGGATAATGGTGGTCGACAGGGGTGGTGAGGTGGGACTTATGAACTCATCGGCACGTCTCCTTCTTGGTACGTCCGTCGGTGTTGGGGCCGGCCCGGTCAGGTTGAGCAGCCTCTTCAGTGAGGCCGGCGACCTTGAATCACTCATCCGAACGAGTTTCAGGACTAAGCAGAACTCGGCCCGGAATTCTATAAAAATCAGGACCCTTGATGGAATGTCACGGACCATCGGTGCGAGCATTTCCTGTCTCCTGGGAGAATCGGGTGTTGACGCGATAATCGTCGTTTTCACCGAACTGGATGATGTCCGGAGGTCGAGCCGCGCGCATGCAGCCGATGACAAGGCCGGGATTGAGCGAGAGAGCTACCTAAGGGGGGTGCTGGACTCATACGATCTGATCTCGGGTATTACGGTGCGGGCAGACGAGATCCAGGATATTGGAGGCCGGGATGGCGTGGATGAGGGCCAACTGGCGGAATTCGCCCGTGCAATAAGGCACACATGCGATCTGATGATGGTCTTCGCCGTTTCGAAAGGTGGGTCAAGCAGCCGGACCGAACTGGCGGATCTCAACGGAATGGTCGAATCGGTCTTGAGAAGAAAGAACATAGCTGACAGCCCGAGGCTACGTACGAATCTCTGCGCGGGCATTCCTAAAGTCAAAACCGTGGGCAAGGTGTTCGAGATGGGTCTTGAGATGCTGATCCAGGGATGCCTTGAGGAGAGTCCCGACGGGATCGAGATAAGCACATCTCTCTGGCGAGACCACGAAACAGATCTCGCGGGGGTAACGATAAGCGAGAAAAGCCCCACCAGGCCGATTGTTGAGATTGGTGATTCGTTGCGAGAATTTGCAGCGGATAACCGTCTCCGCAGGGAAGCAGGCCTGCTGCTCCTGAAGTCACTGCCTTCCGACAGTCACCGGATCAGGGTCGAGAAGAGGGGAGATTCATTTCTCTTCAGTGCCGGAATATCGATGCCGATAGAAAGAAAGGCTGGACCAAGTAGGCAATCGGGAGACATCTCAGATAGAGGTCAGAATGAGCGCTAGTGGTCCTGAGGGTTCAACATTGCAATACATTACTTGCAAATCGAGACGTAAATTCAGACTGCACGCGGATGGCTTTTTGCAGCAGGGGCTTTCTGACACGTCCCTGGTGGAGTCTCTGATATGAGAGCTAACGGCATGATAATTGCTGTCTTGGACTCTTCGTGCAATATCACTTTCCGTTTCTTCGGCGCTCCCATGAGGTGTAGAAAATGCCGCTAATTAGCAAGAAGCAGAAGAGCACTATCGGACTGGATGTTGGAAGTTACGCCATCAAGGTAGTAGAGATGAAACAGACGGCGGCGGGCAGTGAGATAACCAAGGTCGGCGTGAAGAAGCTTCTGCCCGGGGCCATCGTCGATGGTGAGCCCATGGACCGCGATGCCGTGGTCACTGCGATCAAGGAAGTGTTCGAAGAAAAGGAAATCACCAACAAGGAAGTCGTCAGCGCAATCTGCGGGCGCTCCGTGATCATAAAGAAGATCAAGATGGACGAGATGGATGATGAAACCGCACGCGAAGTGATGACTCTGGAAGCTGAGCAATACGTGCCGTTTGAGCAAGAGGAACTGTCGGTAGACTTTGAGATACTGAGGCGCGGGCTGGCGGCCAACACGATGGAGGTTCTCCTTGTAGCGGCCAAGAAGGACAAGGTCCTCTCTCACGTCGAGCTCCTGAGGGATGCTGACCTGATCCCGGCGATCATAGACATTGATACGTTCGCCGTGCAGAACGCCTACGAACTCAACTACGAATATGAGCAGGACAAGGTTTACGCCCTGATAGATATAGGCCTGAGCGCGACCAACATCGGGATCGTGCGCAACGGGATCCCCATTTTCAACAGGGATATCCAGTTCGGAGGGGAGACCTTTGTTGAAGGTATGCAGCGAAGGTTGGGCATAACCTCCGAAGAGGCCAGGGCGGCACTGGAGGGTGTTCCCGGTGCAAAGCCCGAAGGGGTACTCAAGGCAATCGAAACTGTAGGCGAAGACCTGAGTATCGCTGTTGAGAGGTCTTTTTCCTACCTGAGATCTTCGGGGGAGGCCGAGGCCGTCGACAAGATCTTTCTGAGTGGAGGGGGCGCCCGTATAGCAGGGTTGCGATCATTCCTCGGTGAGAAACTGTCGGTCGAGGTCGATCTGGCAAATCCCCTCAGAAATGTGGAGTGTCAAGAGGAGATCCTGGAAGCGGATCCGATCGCCATTGGGCCGTCGTTGATGGTGGCGATAGGACTTGCCACAAGACAAGGGAGCTAACCTATGGTGAGAATAAACCTCCTGCCGAGAGAGGAGAAGCCCTCCGGAGCAGCTGTAACCTGGGGTAAGATATTCGTATGGACGCTGATAGGAGCGGCACTGGTGCTCATAGTAGGCGCCGGCTTACACATATTCCGCTCGTATGAAATCTCCTCACTGAAGTCGGAAATCGGAGAAGCGGTCGCCGAGCAAGAGAAGTATCGAGAGCAGGCCGCTCTGGTTGATGCGCTGACCGTCAAGAGAAGAGAGATCACCCAGCGCATCGGCGTGATTGAGACCCTGGATCAGAATCGTCGTTTGAGGGTTCATCTTCTTGACGAGCTGGCGCGAAGCGTGCCTGAGTATGTCTGGCTGCAGAGATTCCAGGAAAACGGGGGTGCGGCTCAGGTCAGAGGATGGGCATTCTCGAACCTGGCGATCTCCCGGTTCATGGATGCACTTGAGGCCAAGACACACACCGATTCGGTCTTTCTGCGGGTAATAAGGAAGGAAGACATGCAGGGTACCCCGGTGCTTGGCTTTGATCTTGGTTATCACGTCAAAACTCAAAAGAAGGCTGGGGAAGGCTCATGAACCTACGCGAACCGTATATCCACAAAGGCTTGGTCGGCTTTATCGTTGTCATCGCCCTGGTTTGGCTCATATTCTTCACGTCCTATCTGCCCTTCTCGCAAAAGCGATCTGCGAAAGAGGTGCACGAGCTAAGGCAGGAACTGCAGGTCGTTACCGGCGAGCTCCGCGTCCTTGAGTCAGCCGTACGGACACTTCCCAAGATCAAGGAAGAGCTGAAGATGCTCGAACACAAGTGGGAAGTACTCCGGGGACTCCTGCCGTTAGCCAGCGAGATGAGCATGCTTCTGAGCGACGTGACGACGGCAGGTATGAAGGCCGGCGTCGAGTTTGTTCTTTTCGAACCCGAGGCTCCGGAACTGTATGATCTCTACACAAGGTATCCCATCAGCGTCAGCGTGACAGGCGGATACCACGAGGTCGGGAGATTCTTCGACAATATGTGCAACATGGAGAGGCTTGTAGGGCTTTCGGAGATAAGCATCATACAGATTGCAGCAGGCGAGGAACCCGAGACCGTTGAGGCTTCTGCAACGGTTTCAGCATACACATACAACGTAAACCAGGCGGGAACTGCGGCGGGAACAGAGGCTCCGACGACAGAGGGTACGAGATAGCCGAAGGAGTATGAACAAATGCCAGCAAAAGTGCCAGAGTTTATCAAGTTTTTCAGAGGCGGGCGCCTAGCGATTCCGCTGGCGGCGGTTGGCATCATCGTGTTCGTTGTTTTTGGTGGACATCAGAAGATCATGAGTTTTGCTGTTAACCAGGTGACGGAGTTCCTTCTGGGGGCTGGCGACAGCGCAGTCCGGGAGCCGGCCGAATACAGCAGTTCGCATGACAAGGCACCGTCAAAGGGTGATATCTTCTCCGGTTCCACCATCATGAACACGATGGCACCGACTGAGGCTGCGGCTGGAGAAGTGGATGAAGTGGCCCAGACCGCCCCTGAGTCCGAACCGGCGGTGGAGGCCCTGCCTGATACCGCCGCTGCTTTGCCTGATGTCGCCGACAACATCGACCTCAGCAGGGAGACGGCCACAGCTTACACAGCCGCCTTCCTGAGAGACCCCTTCTACTCACTGGTTGCGACGGGCATGGAGAGAGGCAGTAGGATGCTGGACGTGTCCGGAGCCACGATGGTGGGATCTGTGTGGGGTGAATCCGGGATTATAGCCCTGCTGGAGGATGACGGAGGAAGAAGCTACGCACTGAGGGTCGGTGACAGGGTGATCAATGGGAGCGTAGTATCCGTAACCCCGGCTTCAATTACTTTTTCCATAACGATTTTCGATTTGACGAAATCGGTAACTTTGGAACTTGCAGAAGAGGGTGAATGGTGATGCTAAGAAACAGACTCTCCAGGTTGTGTCAGGTTGTTCTTGTGACGGCTGTAGCGGTTCTCTTCAGCGGGATCTGCATTAGTGCGATTCCCGGTGGAGAGCAGATTTCCATGGATGTGCAGGATGCGGACATAAATACGGTTCTTCGGAGCTTCGCGATCTACACGGATAAGAACATAATCGCGAGTCCCGAAGTGGAGGGTCCGGTCACTGTTCATCTCGAAAACGTGCCGTGGAGACAGGCATTGGACACTGTTCTTAAGGCCAATGGGTACGCGGCAAGAGAAGAAGACGGCATTATCCGGGTTGGACTCTGGGACCAGTTCCTCAACGAAGAGATCAAGTTGCACGAGGCCACGAGAAAGCGTGAGGATCTCGAACCAGTGACCACGAAGGTCGTGGATGTCAGCTTCGCTAAGGCTGACGAACTCCTCGAACCCCTGAGAGGAATGCTCAGCAGACGGGGTGTCATCGAGGTCGACGACAGGACGAATTCAGTGATCGTTACTGATATCGAACCACGGGTCGCTGATATCGCAGATATGGTGACCCAACTCGATACCCAGACTCCGCAGGTTGAGATCGTAGCGAGACTGGTTGATGTCGACGCTCGTCTGTCGAGAGAATTCGGGATCCAGTGGTCTGCAGACAACGTGGTGGTCCCCGGTGTGCAGGGCGAACATGCCGCAAAGATGGACGCCACGGGCGAGATCACGGTGGATCCGACCCAGAGTCAGGGTGCTACGGTGTCACAACCCGAGGCCTCACTTGATATTGGCAAGATCGTCGGTCCCGCCGGCAGTTTCGAGGCTACTATCAAGGCGCTTGAACGGGACAACAAAGCCAACATAATCTCAAATCCAAGGATCACCACGCTGAACAACAGAGAAGCCACGATAATAGTCGGCAAGAAGATCCCCTTGATTGTCACGGATGAAGCCGGCAACCCCATAACACAGCTGACCACGGTCGGTATCCAGATGAGGGTGACTCCTCATGTGAACAGCCGGACCGGTGAGATAACGATGGATCTTCACCCCGAGGTCAGCGATCTGTCAGCACAGGCCACCGTACAGGGCGGTGTGATTATCGTCACCGCAGAAGCGGACACGCGGGTCATGGTTCAGGATGGCGAGACCGCGGTCATCGGTGGTCTTATCAGAACGAATGAAAGTGTTTACTCAACCGGTGTCCCGGTTTTGCGCGACATTCCGCTAATAGGACGGGCATTTGGCTCGAAGAGTAGGGTGGACGAAAGCAGAGAGCTGTTGATTTTCGTGACTCCTACGATAGTCGATTGAAAGGCGATTGGGGGTATCTGATTATGAGTCGAAGAAAGAGAAGGGCTCTCGCTCTGGGCATTCTGTTTGTGACCTTCGCATGCCTTCAGTGCGCGGAGAAGGAAGGTTCCGTCAGTCCTTACATCGAGACCGAGCCGCCCCAGTACAGGATACAGTACCTTGAAGTAGTACCGGTGCGTGTGGATCCGGGTGGAACTGCCGATGTAGAAGTCCGGGTCGTAGATCTTGATAATGACCCGGTAGTGGGACACGATCTGGTCTTTGAGGTCACGTACGGCGCAATTGAGTCGCCGGGCATAACGGACGAGAACGGTATCGTGAGGGTGGTATACACCGCACCCTACGGCACCGTGCAGGAGACCATAAGGGCCACGGGCCGCAGCCTCGTACCCAAAGAGGTTTTCCTCCAGGTCGGGGCGGGCGCGCTTGAGGCATCTCCTATGAGCATCCTTGCGGATGGAATGTCGTATTCGATGCTCTCGATCGATCTTGTGAATCAAAGCGGCGCCCCTGTTAAGGGTGCCTTGATAACGTGGGACGTCGATCCTGCCAAGGGAGTGATCACGGATGCGGTCAGCCGGACCGATTCGACCGGCCAGGCGAGTGCGGTTCTTGTAAGCCTGCCGAGCGTAAACGATGTCGTTGCGACCGTGACGGCGTGGATCACCTACGGCGATGTGGAACCCTATGCTGAAGTGGTCGATGTCGACATGAGGGGTGTATCAGTTCTTGTGGTGGCCGATCCTGACGATCTGCCCGCGGATGGTACATCTGTTTCATATGTGGCGGCATGGGTCGGAGAGACGACGTCAGGCGTTCCGCTGGCAACCGTCCCGGTTACCTTTACCACCACTCTTGGTGCGATAGACGCGATGGCCTACACCAACGCGAATGGCGTCGCCGCAGTCTATCTGTACAGCCCTACATCACCCGGTGTCGCAACTGTGGTCGCATCATACGGGTTGATGACGGGGACCGCCTATGTGACCTTTGGAGGTCTCGCTATAAATGTGACGGCCGAATTGACGAGAATGCCCGCCGACGGCCTGTCGTCTCAGTACGTTACCGCGACCCTCCTGGGTGAGGGCAACAATCCGGTAAGCGGCGTCAGCGTTGACTTCGCTACGAGCGATGGTGTGATAACCGGCAGCGCCGTTACCGATTTCTACGGTAACGCGGATGTGCTTCTGACCAGCGCGGACTATCCTGCAACTGCGACTGTGATCGCATCATTCGGCGATGCGCTTGCCGACACTGTGCAGGTGACGTTCGTGGGTCTTAATCTAACGCTCAAGGCACAGATGCCCAAGATGGTCGCAGACGGAATCTCATCGCAGACCGTACGGACGACGCTTGTGACGCAGGATGGAAATCCCGTCGAAGGGGCCTCAATACAGCTTACAACGAGCGCCGGTATGATCGCGGGAAGCGCTATTACAAATTCTTATGGAAAGGCTGAAGCCGAGCTTACGAGTGCGAGCACCGTGGGTAGTGCGACGGTCGCCGCCTCATACAGAGGTCTCTACCAGGATGCAATCGTCGTCGGCTTTGAGACACCGGTGATAGTGCTTAAGGCCACGCCTATGGCGATCAGTGCCGATCCTGCCAATATCAGCTTGATAACGGCCTACGTCTCGTTCACCGATGGTTCGCCCGTTCCCGACGGCACGCCTGTTACATTCTCTACTACCGAAGGTACGATTACGCCTTCGAGCGCGACCGGTTCGGGTATTGCGGACGTGGAGCTGGTACCCACGGGCATAGCCAACAGCAATGTCACCGTAAGGGCCAGCTCAGGGGCAGCCGGTGCCGCCACACAGGTGGTGTTCGCACCAGACGTGGCCTCGTTTGTCTCTGCATACGCACTGCCGGACAGCCTGCCCGGTGACGGCAGCTCGACGGCGACGATTGTTGCTGAAGTGACTGATGAATACGGTAACCGTGTCGCGGACGGCACTGTCGTTTCATTCACCGTGTCGGCGGGTAACGGTATAGTAACGCCGATCGGTCTCACGGTCGGCGGCATCGCCACGGCGAAGTTCATCCCGACCGGTGGCAGCGCCACGGCGACCGTAACGGCCATGTGTGAAAAGGCAACTCACGATGTCGGCATCAGACTGCTCTCGGGTTCGTCCGGTGCCATCGTCGCCGATCCCGATACCGCCTGGATTGCGGTTGCGGGTACGTGGGACGAATCGCAGGTTACTGTACTTGCACATGTCTACGATTCCCACAGCAATCCTGTTGCGGATGGTACGGATGTGAGCTTCACCATCCAGGCCGGACCGGGTGGCGGGGAGTACCTCAATGATCCCGCCGACGGCTACGGGCCGATTATAAAGCCGACCTTCGGCGGCGTGGCTTCAATCACCGTTAATAGCGGTACGAAGCCGGGTACTGTCCTGATGACGATAACATCCGGCGATTATGCGGCCGCAGCCACGAAGATCGGCATTTCTGCCGGCGATCCGGATTCCATCCTACTTCAAGTCGGTGAAGTGGTCATAAACGGTGATGGAACCTACACGCTGGGTGTGTCCGCCATTGTGCGCGACCAGTTCAATAACCCGGTTGAGAACGGGACGGCCGTCTACTTCACGCTCGACAGATCGGATCTCGGGTTCATAAATCCGGAGACATATACCGGTAGCTCATATCCGTGCGCCGAGTTGAGTGGTGATCCCATAAAGGGCATCACCCGGGCGTGTCTCACATATGGGACCGAGTCGATCTTCGAGTATGGGACGATCATAGCAAGTACCTGGGGGGGAGAGACTCAGAGTTCAGCATCGTACGGTATCACACTGCCAATCGTCGATGCCGCGCTCAGCATCGAAGCGTTCCCGAGCTCACTCAGCGGGGCGGCAGGAGGCGTGGTCAACATCCAGGTCGTCTGCTGGGATCACTACAATCTCCTGCCCGTCGACAAGGCCTATATCGGCTTCTCGATCGAGGGTGCAGGCTCTGTTTCGCCGTACTTCGGTACGACAGATGAGAGCGGTTCGGCATACACGACGGTGACAATTCCGCCGGGTACCGAAGAAGGAACAACTACGGTTAAGGCGAAACTCTTTATGACGACGGTAGAAGCGGCAATAGATATAACGATAACCCCGTAAGAAGCAGGAGGGTGAAACGATCATGAGGCGACTCATCGCAACTGGATTGGCGGCGACGTTGTTGATTCCCGCGCTCGTCTGGGCAGGGGGGGCCGGCAATCCGGCAGTTACTGTAGGCAAGGACAACTACGGAGTCACGCTGGAGGCGGAGGAGCAGGTCAAGATGGTAGACGAAGATCTTGTGAAGTCACGGCGCTTCGTCGGTAAGCTCATCTGGGGCGCCATGGACAACCTGGATCTGTATGCGAGGCTTGGCGCCAGCGATCTCAGGGTGGCAGCGGATGGCCCCGACTTCGAGACACCGGCCCAAAACATGACGTGGGGTGGTGGAGCGCGGTGCGGCATATGGGAAGTCAGCAAACCGGAGATTGCGGCATACGTGGATCTTCAGATGCTCTCTTTCACCTCCGACAACACCGTCAAGATCGAGAGACCCGATGGCTGGGGGGACACGTACACCGAGGAATACTACACACGGTACAAGTATAACGAAATTCAGCTGAGTGTCATAGCCAACTGGCGACATGAGTATTTCTCACCATACATCGGCTTCGGCCTGACCCATATCTTCGGTCACGTGGACCGGAGGGGCACGTCTGAAAGCGGGGAAGTATGGAAGGACGGCAACGACTTCAGAGAAGACGCAGTCCCAGAGTTGATCCTGGGTGTGAATTGCCACCTGGGTGGTACGGGGAGAGTGAGTGGAGAGATGAGGCTCAGCAATGAGTCCGATATCTCGTTCTTCATAGGACTGAGCGAGATCTTACATTAGTCCACCAGCAGTTGACATGATCCGTGCTTTATTATTACAATAGAGCACGGATTTTTCTGTTGGGGTTCATATGAGAATCATAGTCGGAAAATTCAAGGGAATGACAATAGAGGCGCCGCGCGGGCTCCTGTCGCGTCCTCCGCTTGCCGTGATCAGGGAGTCCGTATTCAACATCATCGGTCCCTCTATTGACGGCAGGGGCGTACTCGACCTGTTTGCGGGCAGCGGGTCACTCGGGATAGAGGCCCTGAGCAGGGGGGCAGCCCGGGTGCACTTCGTGGATTCTTCAAGAAGGTCGGTTGAGATAATAGCCAGGAATGTCAGGAAACTCGGCGTGATGGAAACCTGTACGGTAACCCGAGATGATGTGCTTGGTTTCATCCGGAAGTACGACGGGCCGCCCTTCGACCTCGTTTTTGTGGATCCCCCGTTTCTATCCGGTAAGGTCGCGGAGACGCTTGCGGCGCTCCATACGTCCGAAGCGATTTCGGAGCATACAATGGTCGTAGCGAGAGTGCACTGGCGGGAGCAGTTCCCGTTCCCTGAGACCTACTCGCTTGTGAAAAAGAGAAAATTCGGCGAGAGCGTGGTTTTCTTTCTGACCGCTACGGCAGCAGGGGGGTGACGGTGAGAACAGGACTTTATGCAGGCACGTTCGATCCTCTTACAAACGGGCATCTGGATATTCTCCTCCGGAGCCTGATGGTGTTCGACGACATAATCATCGGTGTCGCGAACACGACGCCCAAGAATACGTTTTTCAGTGTCGATGAGAGGCTGGAGATGCTGAACGCGGCAACCGACGGTATCGAACACGTCAGGGTCAAGCCTTTCACGGGTCTTCTGATGGACTTCGCTGCTCAGCAGGGGGTGGTCGCTGTGGTAAGAGGGCTGCGCGTGGTATCGGACTTCGAATATGAGTTTCAGATGGCCCTTATGAACAGGCGACTCAACAACGATATAGAGACAGTCTTCCTCATGCCCAGCGAGGAACACACCTACCTGAGTTCGTCCCTGGTTCGAGAGATTGCCTCAGCCGGGGGTGACGTCTCTCAGTTCGTCCCCGAGTTGGTCGCCACGAAGCTCGCCAGGAAGTTCGGCACGGCTTAGAAGGACCTCTTTGATGGAAACCATGGCAGCGATATGGGACAGGGCAAGGGCCAACGCGGCGCGTGTGGTCCTGCCGGAAGCATCTGACGGGCGCGTAGTGGCGGCCGCGGCGATTGCGGCGGGTGAACGCCTTGCAACCCCGGTGCTTGTCGGCGCAGTAAAGGAGATAGAGACTCTCGGCGGGGAGGTCGAAGCCGATCTTACAGGTGTGACTGTCGTCGATCCCGCCACAAGCGAGGACCTGGGCCGTTATGCGGGGATCCTCTACGAGCGAAGGAAGCACAAAGGTATGGACACCGGCGAAGCGCGGGAACTCGCCGTCAGTCCTCTTTACTTCGGTGCGTTGATGGTGGGGGGCGGGGATGCCGATGGGATCGTCGCGGGTGCTGCGACAACGACCGCGGATGTCCTCAGGTCGCTGATCAGGTCGATCGGCAGCCGGGAAGGTGTGGACTGCATATCGAGCGCTTTCCTGATGGTCCTTCCTGCAGCAAACGGTGTGGAGCGGGCTTTCATCTTTGCCGATCCCAGCGTTGTGCCCGACCCGGATGCCGGTCAACTCGCGAGCATTGCGGTTGCATCCGCCCGGACCATGGAGCGGCTGACCGGATTGGAGCCCGTTGTGGCAATGCTGTCATACTCGACAAAGGGCAGCGCCAGCCATCCGAGAATCGACAAAGTCATCGAAGCGACGAAGATAGCCAGGGAAACCGCTCCCGGCCTTGTGATCGATGGTGAATTGCAGGTGGATGCGGCCATCGTACCTGATGTGGCGAGGAGAAAGGCACCCGGAAGCCGGGTTGCCGGCCGGGCCAAC
This sequence comes from Candidatus Eiseniibacteriota bacterium, assembly GCA_043810925.1. GTDB lineage: Bacteria > Arandabacterota > Arandabacteria > Arandabacterales > Arandabacteraceae > Arandabacterum. The sequence goes on along the minus strand of JBDRNT010000069.1, from coordinate 47,214 downwards.
GTTCTGATATTTCCCAACCTTGAATCGGCGAACATAGGCTACAAGTTGGTCGAGCGCCTTGCGGGTGGCAGGGCGTTCGGACCTATCCTTCAGGGGCTGGCGCGACCTGCGAGCGATCTGTCGCGTGGTTGCCGGGTGGACGACATCGTAAACACCATAGCGATGACTGCTGCCCAGAAGGAACCGGTATAGGGCAGACCGCGTTAGAGGGCCGGCATTGGACAAGAAATCAAGCAGGCATGTTGTTGAGGCAATAGGCAGGAAGATCGGTCCGTACAAGATCGATACGACACCGGAGATACTCACCTGTTACGCGTTTGACGCGACCAATATCATGGCTCTGCCATTTGCTGTCGCATTCCCCCGGACAACCGAGGACGTACGATGCATCATGTCCATATGTCACGACTCAGGCATCGTGAGTCTGCCGAGAGGCGCGGGCACGGGCTTCGCCGGTGGAACGGTGCCGGTAGGCGGGGGCATGATCATTTCCACGGAAAAACTGAATCGGATCCTGTCGCTTGACAAGTCCGAAAGAACGGCGGTGGTCCAGTCCGGTGTCGTCAATGCGGCGCTGCAGAAGGAAGCCGCCAAAGCGGACCTGATGTTTCCGCCGGATCCATCAAGCCTGGAGGTCTCGACCATCGGCGGCAACGTCGCGCAGGACGCGGGAGGTCCGCGGGCGCTCAAGTATGGTGTTACACGTGACTACGTGGCCGGGGTGGAGTACGTTGCGTGGGACGGCAGCGTGATCGGGTGTGGTCAGACCGGTGGACGTCGGAAGAAGTGGGATCCTGTAACCACGCTCCTTGTCGGGAGTGAAGGCACGCTGGGTGTTATAACGGAGATCACACTGAAGCTTTTGCCCAGACCCCGATCGTTCAGCACAGTCCTGGCCTTCTTTAAGACAGCCGTCGATGCGGCCGCCACAGTGAGCCTGGTGCTTGACTGCGGGGTTCTGCCTGCAGCAGTGGAACTGATAGACGCCGAGACCATGAATTGCGTGAGACAGTTCGTGGATTTCAGGATCCCGCGGGGTGCAGGTTGCTCGCTTTTGATTGAGACTGATGGCACCGAGGCGGAAGCGCGAGACGGGATGGAGGCGGTGGAACCCATTCTCAAGAAGGGTGGGGCTATCCAATTCACTATCGCCGAGAGCGAGGATCAGAGAGAGGATCTCTGGAAGATGAGGAGGTCCATCTCTCCTTCACTCGCCCGCATCGCCACCTCGAAGTTGAATGAGGACGTGTGTGTCCCGAGGTCCAGGCTTCCGGACCTCGTTGAGGCAGTGGGGAAACTCGGCGCGAAGTACTGCTTGAGGGTCCCGACTTTCGGCCATGCCGGGGACGGCAATCTGCATGTGAACATTATGCTCGACCCCGGCGACAGGGATCAGATCAGGAGAGCGGAGACGCTCGCAAGTGAGCTGTTCGCGGTTACAATAGCGCTTGGCGGTACGATCAGCGGTGAACATGGCATCGGTATGACCAAGCGTGATTTTCTGCCGGACCAGCTCGGACCCGAAGGGATGGAGGTCCAGAAGAAGATAAAGCGGGCGTTTGACCCCGGCTTGCTTCTTAATCGTGGCAAGGTGATCAGCCTGTAATGAAGGGACGCATGAGATCGTTATTGCGTTTCATCGACGTTGCCGAAATCACCGCGGTCGCCGGAGACGGCGGAAGCGGTTGCGTGAGCTTCAGGAGGGAGAAGTATGTCCCGAAGGGCGGGCCCAACGGTGGGGATGGTGGACGTGGGGGTGATGTGATCGTCAGAACCGACGACCACCTTGATACGCTGATAGACTACCGTTACAGGAGGGTCTTGAGGGCTACACGCGGTCAGCACGGGAAGGGAAAGGACAAGCACGGGAGGAACGGGAAAGATGCCGTAATCCGGGTGCCTCCGGGTACCTTGATAAGGGACGGGGCGACCGGTGAGGTACTGTATGATCTTGCTGAGAAGGGTGAAGTCATAATCGCAAGAGGTGGTACGGGCGGCAAAGGGAACGCCGCATTCGCCACGTCGGTTGACAGAGCGCCGCGGAGACGGGAGGAGGGGCGGAAGGGAGAGACGAAGAAGCTGGTGCTTGAGCTTAAGGTGATCGCGGATGTGGGGATTGTGGGACAGCCGAATGTCGGGAAGTCGACGCTCCTAAGCAAGCTCACAAAGGCGCGGCCGAAGATCGGAGCATACCCGTTCACCACGCTCAGTCCTCACCTGGGGGTGCTGGCCAAGGAAGGGCGTAAGGCGGTGCTTGCCGACATCCCCGGATTGATCGAGGGGGCACACACCGGCAAGGGTCTTGGCCATGACTTCCTGCGCCACATCGAGCGTACCAAAGTCATTGTGTTTGTGCTTGATGCGTGCAGTGGGAGGCTCCCCGAACAGATTGAGAGCCTTCGCGGTGAGATCCTGCTGCACGATGCAAGTCTGGGCGAAAGACCATACATGGTAGTGGCTAACAAGGTAGACCTGTTGACAGAGCAGGAAATTGCGTCACTCACGGCCGGCAAGTTGGGGGTGGCCGTTTCCGCGCTGACCGGGTACGGGCTTCAGGGTTTGGCTCTGGACATTCTTGATCTGGTTGAGAGTGCAGACAGGGAGGGGACAGATGGGAAAGGGAAGAAGCCATGAGATCGTACTGTCACTTGTCATTTCGGGACTGATATCATCGAGGAGAATCGTCGGATTCCTAAGGACCACACCGCCTGACGTGATCGCTGATGCCACGGTCGAATCGCTGGTCGGGAGATTCGGGCTTAGACCGCAAGACGTCACGGTGCTGACCGGGAGTCTGGACGAAGCCACCCGCCTGTGCGCACGTTTACATGAGAACGGAGTCGGCGTGAACCTGCTCTGTGACACCGGCTACCCCAATCTTCTCAGGGAGATATCCATGCCCCCGCCCGTGTTGTTCACGAGAGGCGACCTGGATGGTGTGGGCTCGAACACTGTGGCCGTAGTCGGGTCGAGAAAAGCGTCACTGGCCGGCGTGACGATGGCAGCGTCGCTGGCCCGTGACCTGGCCGGGCTCGGCTTCGTGATCGTCAGCGGTCTCGCACGAGGCATAGACACTGCCGCACACAAGGGTGCACTTGAGGCCGGTGGACGGACGGTTGCCGTGCTGGGTTCAGGCATTGACGATGTATATCCGCCGGAGAACATCGCATTGGCCGGCCGGATCAGCGGGTCGGGCGCCGTGATAAGCGAACTGCCGCCGGACGCGCCACCGCTCAGGCAGAACTTCCCGCGCCGGAACAGAATCATAAGCGGTCTCTGCCTCGGCACCGTGGTGGTGGAGGCGGGCGAGAAGAGCGGGGCACTGATCACTGCCGGCCGTGCGCTCGAGCAGAACAGGTCGGTGTTCGCCGTTCCCTCGACCCCGGGCTTCTCACGAAGCAAGGGGGCGAACAAGTTGTTGAGGGAGGGGGCGACGCTTGTCGAATCGGCAAGCGACATAGTAGAGGAACTTCGCCCGCAGTTGGAATACCCGAGATCGGCCTGCCCCGATCTCTTTACACCCCCCGATCTTACACCCGATGAGGAAAAGGTGATCGGTCTTCTGTCGGACGCTCCCGCGCACGTCGACGAGATTTCACGGAGCCTCGATCTTGAATCCCGGCAGACGCTCAGTCTCCTGCTGGTGCTTGAAACACGGGGACTGGTAAGATCGATGCCCGGAAAGTTCTATGTCAGGGAGGCACAGCTCTGATGGCCGAAGTCGTGATCGAAAGATGTGATTCGTATTCGCCCGAGGTCGTCCGTCGCGCAGTCGACAGGGCGCTCGCTACCGCGCTGGGCCCTGAAGGAGACAGCGTGAATGGAAAGCGGGTGCTACTCAAACCCAATCTGATCTCAGCCAGGCAGCCGGAGCGGGCCATCACGACCCATCCCTCTGTTGTCGGCGCGGTCATAGACTACTTCCAGGATAGAGGTGCTCAGGTCTTTGTGGGGGACAGCCCGGCGGGGGCCCTCCGGGGTGTGGGACGGATCTGGGAGAATACCGGGTTGCTCGATGCCGCTCGCGCCAGGGGTGCCACGCTGGTCAACTTCGATGCCGGCGGCTGGGTCCTGAAGTCTGTCGGTGGAAGGCCGTATGCAATTTCGAAGGCCGTCACGGACTTCGACAGGATAGTCAACCTGCCGAAATTCAAGACCCATATCCTGACGGTGCTTACGGCGGGAATCAAGAACATGTTCGGGTGCGTTCCGGGTTTCCGCAAGTCCTCACTTCATCTTACCAATCCACGTCCTGATGCCATGAGCAAGGTGATTGTCGACGTGTTCTCGCTCGTAAAGCCGTGGGTAACCCTTGTCGATGCCGTCGATGCGATGGAGGGAAACGGCCCGTCCTCCGGCAGGGTGAAGCATGTGGGTCTCATAGCGGCGAGCACCGACTGTGTCGCTCTGGATACGATACTCGCGAGGATTGTAGGCATAGACCCCCGGCGTGTTCCCACGACCAGAGAGGCATGCGAGCGCGGCCTTGGTGAGGGTGCCATCGAGAAGATAACATTGCCCGGTACCGGGTTGGAAGACGTGATGGTCAGGGACTTTCAAGTTCCCTCCAACTGGAGGTTCTTTCTCATACCCGGTGGTCTGAGCGGGGTCCTCAGGAAGTTGGTCTGGGTGAAGCCGGAGGTTAAGGGGGACGAATGCACAGGCTGCGGCGACTGCGAGGCGATGTGCCCCGCGGGCGCGATCAGTCTTGGTTCCGGCAGGGCCGTGATAGACCACACCCGGTGCACGTCGTGTCTTTGCTGTCATGAGGCTTGCGCAGCCGGGGCCGTCGACGCGAAATTGAGTCGATTGGCGAGGCTGATAGCATGAGACGTCCCACCCTTGAGGACAGGCTTGAATACATCGGCGTGATTCTCTTTCTGAAAGGAGCGCGTCTGCTCTCGCCCGTTTGGGCGCTGAGACTGGGTTCAGCGCTCGGACATCTGGCTTTTGACCTTTTCAGGTTCCGCCGAACCGTGACACTCAGCAACCTGAGGACGCATATGGCCGACAGCGATCTGCGGTGCTCACGCGTGCGGGTCGGCCGCCGATCGTATGCGAACTTCGGTATGACGATTGCCGAGTTTGTCAGACTCCCGCTCGTCGGCCGGGCTTACATAGATGAGCACGTCAATGTCGAGGGCCTGCAAAATCTCGACCGTGCGATGCGTGCCGGCAAGGGTGCAATACTCGTGACCGGGCATTTCGGCAGTTGGGAGCTGATGGGATGCGTCCTCGCACATCTCGGGTATCCGGTGACTTTCGTCGTGGGGATTCAGAGAAACCCGCTTGTACAGGCGCTGATGAACGATCTGAGACATCAGGCCGGTATCGAGATCATCGAGCTGACATCGACACAAGGGATAGTGCGTGCACTCAGGGCCGGTCGCTTCATCGCTATGCTTTGCGATCAGGATGCGGGCCGGGCGGGGGTCTTCGTCCGGTTCCTGGGGGATCAGGCCTCGACCGCACAGGGCGCTGCCGGGCTGGCAATCATAACCGGTGCGCCGATCATCCCCGGGTTCATTGTCAGGCTGGGAGGCTCGAAGCAGCGCATAGTGATTGAGAGACCCGTCCCTGCCCCCGAGGTGAAGGAGAGGGCGGACGCGATCCGTTCGATCACGCAGGCGTACACGAACACGATCGAATCTTATGTGAGACAGCACCCCGATCACTGGCTGTGGGCCCACAGGAGATGGAAGACAAGGCCTGTCTAAAAACCGATTTCTTTTCCCTTATCATCGCTTGCAGGTGTCTTGATCTCGCCGAACTTCTCCTCATAGATCGTCACGTTTTTCTTGAGGACGTTGAGGAGGTTCTTAACGTGCTGCGGTGTCATGATGATCCTCGAGTAGACTTTGGTCTTGGCAAGCCCGGGCAGAAATCTCCCGAAGTCTATGATGAACTCCGAGGGGCTGTAAGTTATCATCACCCAGTTGGAATAGATGCCCTCAGCTGCAGGTTCCGTCAGTTCGACCTTTATCTGCTGGGGCGGACGCTTCTCCATCACACAACACTCCTTCCGATTAGGAAACCTATTTTCTGACTCCCAGGACGCCTGTTGCTTCCTGTCCTGATGAGGTCACATAGTATAAGTATAGGCCGGGATACACCCCGTTTCCAGTCTCATCTTTCCCGTCCCACTCCGCGCAGCCCGACCGGCGGATTTCACCTGCCGTGTCCAGCCTCCGGACGAAGTTGCCTTCCAGGTCGAAGATCGTCGCCTCAAACGTACCATCGTGGGGGGTATCGGGACCGGGGTCGGGTACAAACACTATTCTGACCGGTGACCCATCGCTCAACCTGAACGGATTCGGGTAGGCATAGGTTGTACCCTTTTTCGGCAATCCGACCATGATATCGGCCTGGATTCCGGAGCCGGCGACTTCCATGATGTCCTGTACACTCACACCGGAGTATCTTCCTCCGGGCAGGTCGCTTGCAGGGTCGGTCCGTGGCGTGAAGTCACGTTTCTCAAGAATTCCGGGGAAGAAGTCGGAAGGTTCCCCGGGCACGTTACGAAGCGGGCTGCCCGATTCGAGTATATCCGGATCGATGACCTCTCCATCGGCCTGTATGATCTCGGCCAGCCTTCGTCCGGGGTTGTTGTTGTCGGGTTGGCTTTCGTCCACCTTCCAGACCAGAAGACCCGAGCCGGGTAAATAGGATTCGAAGTACCCGCGTGTTGTCTGACGGTTTTCGAGCATGAAATACTCGCCTTCGCCCGAGCCGTCCGGCTTCCAGTCCGCACCGCCGGGGTTGCGGAGAACCTGATAGGGATACGGTGCGGTTCCATGAGGCTCGATCCTGGCGCCTTCCACTATGTCGGGCCCGTCACAGTCAAGGCAGACCTTCCTTGGTTCCACCCAGCCCAGAATTTGCTTCATCGGTGCCGACAGATGGCTTGGAACACTGCCTATGCTCTGCTGGGGGCCGTTCCAGGCGCCCAGATCCATCAGGCAGAGCCGTCCCACGACCGAAGCCTCCGTCTCGGTGTTATACAGATCGGGCAAGCCGAGCAGATGGCAGAACTCATGCGCGTACACGCCTATCTGTCCCATCTCCGGGACGAGCACGAACGCTCCGACTCTTATGCCCTGGACCTCCGTCCCACTGGTGGGACCATAGTAGTCGAGGTTTGACTGAAGCGACCAAATATGACTGACGCCGATCTCGAGTCCACCGAAGATCTCCGCGCCGACACCGGAGTGGACCACAAACAACGCATCGATGAACCCGTCGTCATCTCCCGAGTCCGGCACACCGTCAGGGCCGTCATTGTCGTACGTTGACAGATCGAGACTTTCGCCGGCCAGGGTGACCGCATTCACTACAAGGCCCCAGATATTGAGCGGATAATCACAGACGGCCTCGTCGATTGCGGCGGCGGTTGTATCAACGCCGTAGTCGTCCGCCGTTCCACTCACACCATCCCGGTTGACGATGTCGCTGTGCCTGCAGGCGCTCCTGAGCCATCCGTGCAAATCTCCCACCATCGAGAACTTTCCGTAAGAATTCTCCTCGAAGTAGGACTTCATCGAACTGGCGGCATCGCCGAAGAGAAGGTTCCGGAAGTGAGAAGTATCCATCTGGGCCGCCTTGTCATCGAAGTCTATCAGCAACACGAGAGCCTTGCATGTGTCCGTGCTTCCCAGGGCGGACGGCACCTGTGGTACGTCTATCATACCCGGACGGTGATGAAGGTACCGGACCCCTGTCCCTGTGAGGACATCTCCCTGTGGAGCCGGGGGGACCGGGAATGAAGCAGTCGTCGCCAATACGAGCAAGACCAACAACGAGCATAAGATAGCGGTTGTATTTCTCATTCCACTTTCACTCTAATTAGACTGGCCCCCCCTGTCAACCCTCGGCCCTCTAGATGTAAAGCGCTTGACTCATCCTCCATGCGTGTTATATTTCCCGTTGGGCTCTTTACCAAATGGTCCTCTGAGAGCCTCTTTTGATGTCCATTTTGAAGCGAGGGGTACTGTGGGAGAACCATCCATCGACCGGCTCCGCGAAATCCTGAAGATCATGAAGACAAGGAAGGTGATGGTGATCGGTGATGTCATGCTGGACCGGTACGTCTGGGGCGCAGTGTCGAGAATCTCGCCCGAGGCACCTGTACCCGTTGTCGACATAAAAGAGGAGACCGTCAGGCTCGGCGGCGCCGCCAACGTAGCCAACAACATCGTGTCACTCGGTGCCTCCTGTGAGTTGATCGGAGTCGTCGGCAACGACTCTGTCGGGGCTGAGATCGGGCGAGAGATCGAAGACCGGGGTATCGCAGCGGCGGGCCTTGTGCTTGATGAAACGCGGCCGACTACGACCAAGACCAGGGTGATTGCCCACAATCAGCAGGTGGTAAGGACAGACCGTGAGATCAGGGACGAGATCGAAGGAAAAGTCGCGGAGAGAGTGACCGGACTTGCGACGACCGCTCTGGATGGATGCGACGCCATAGTCATATCGGATTACGGCAAGGGAGTCATAACAAAGCGATTGCTGGAGAGTCTTATACCTGCTGCCAGAGCCGCCGGCAAGATAGTCTCGGTCGATCCCAAGGAAGGGCACTTCATGAACTACAAGGAAGTGTCGCTGATAACTCCGAATCACCACGAGGCCGGTGGTGCCCTGGGAATGCGTATACATGATGAGAAGACCTTACTCGATGCCGGCTGGCAGATAGTCGACCTCCTGAATACCGATGCGCTTCTCATCACACGTGGAGAGTATGGCATGTCTCTCTTTCAGAAAGACAGGACCTACGAGCACTTCCCCACGGTCGCCAGACATGTATACGATGTCACCGGTGCCGGTGATACCGTCATTTCCTCATTCACGCTTGCGCTTTCAGGTGGGGCCAGCATGGCCGAAGCAGCTCATATCGCGAATCACGCCGCAGGAAACGTAATACGCAACGTGGGCACCGCGACCGTCACCCCGGAGGATCTGATAACATCTTTCAAGGGCGACGACCAGGTGGCATGAAGTGGATTCCATGAACAAGATCGTGACGTTGGACCAACTGAGGGACGCCAGAGAAACCGCCCGCAAAGCCGGGAAGCGCTTTGTGTTCACGAATGGATGCTTTGACATTCTCCACAGGGGACATGTCGAACTGCTCAGGGCGGCACGGAATCTCGGCGACCAGCTTGCAGTGGGAATCAACAGCGACGACTCGGTGAGGAGACTTAAGGGCGAGAAGAGACCGATAGTTCTCGAGGATGACAGGACTGCGGTAGTGGCCGCGCTTGAGTCGGTCGACTTCGTCACGGTATTCGATGAAGACACCCCGGAACGGGTGATAACGGTCCTGCTACCCGATGTGCTTGTCAAGGGCGGTGACTATGCGATCGACGAAATAGTCGGGAGAAAGCAGGTGGAGGAGTCGGGAGGAAAGGTTGTGCGTTTGCCCCTTCACGGCGGGCATTCCACCGCGAAACTGCTCAGGGATATTGCGGAGCGATACAAAGACACACCTGAAGCTGAGTCATGACCGGGAAGAGTGCATCGACATCGCGCGACGGCCGAGAGGCACGAGACTTGGGAAGAAAGCGTATACATGTAGGCAGAAGAGTCGGCAAAATCGGTTTCCTCGGGAAGGGGATGTCTGTACGGTCCAGAGAGAGTTCCGATATCGCGCACGCACTCGCTTCTCGTGTCGGCGACGATAAGATTTCCACGGATGAGGATGAATGCGAACGCTACCGGCATGACTTCGCTCCTCACCGGAAAGTGCTTTCCAGGATCTTCTCACGCACACCGGAAGTGATTGCCTTTCCCGATTCGGGTCAGTGTGCCGCCGATATGCTCGATGTATGTATCGAAGAGAAGACACCGGCGGTGCCCAGGGGCGGTGGAAGAGCCGGCCTCGGCGGTGCGATGCCGGTACGAGGCGGCGTTGTCGTAGACGTCTCGCGGATGGCCCGGGTCATTTCGATCGACAGGAGTGGAGGGACCGTTACGGTTGAGGCGGGCTGCACCTGGAAAGGCCTTGAGGAGAATCTTTCCATGGAAGACCTCTCGCTTCGCTGCTATCCCGCCAACGCCGGCTCGGCCACGGTCGGCGGCTGGATGAGCACCGGTGGTTATGGCGTCGGTACGCACAGGGAGGGGAAGTTCCACGAGCAGGTGGCCTCGGTGGAAGTCGCCCTTGCCTCCGGACTCCTGGTAAACTCGGCCAAGGGTGAAGGGAGGTACGCGACTCGCAGTTTTTCAGGTACCGAGGGACAGATGGGGGTGATCACCAAGCTTACCCTGCCGGTGAAGACCAGACCCGAGCGGCGAGCATACTACCTCATCCGGTTGAACAAGGAAGAGGATGGATTCGAGATTCTAACCCGGCTCTCACGCGTCGACAGTCCTCCGTTTTCCACCAGATTGATCGGGGAGAACCGCGCACGTCTGTTTGGTAAGAAGACCGGAATTGAGACGGGTGATGCGGGGCTTATAAGTGTGGTGGAAGAGGGTGATGATACCTGCATCAACCGGTGTGAAGCGATGCTTAAGGACCTTGCGCTGGCTGCCGGACTGGAAGTCGATGCCGGTGGTGACGCGTCAGAAGTCCAGGGAGAAACGTCGACGTACCTGGCTGCGGTGAATGAGGGCAGCGTTCGTCTTGCCGGGGAGATTCTTATAGAAACGGACCGGGCCCGGCGGCTTCGAGCGACTCTGGGGCGACGCACTCGCAGTGGGGAAGATCTGCTTTGTGAGTGCCGGCTGGTGGACAGTGGCAGAGCGCTCTTTGCAGTCGGTATCCTGAATGATCGTGCGGCCGGGCGCGGACCTACGAGGGATGTCCTTGCGACCGGCCGGGTTGTAGCAAGGGGTGTGAAAGCCGGGGGCATACCCTATGGGATCGGTCTCTGGAACAGTCCCTATTCGAAGCGGATACTCGGCGGAGACTTCAGGGATCTGAGCAGGATCAAACGCGAAATCGACAGGCTCGGGCTTTTTAATCCCGGCAAGGTCTTCGCGATGACAACGAGCAGCAGTTTCCCGGTTCCGGGATGGGCATACAGATGTGCAGTCGGACTCACAGGGAGATTGTAGGTGAGCGCTGTAAGGGTTCAAACAGCTTAGGCGAAGAGGAGGTGCAGTGGTGCCTGCGAAAAAAGTCGTGATAATGGGAGCGGCCGGTAGGGATTTCCACAATTTCAATGTCTTCTTTAGAGACGCGGACGACTACAAGGTGGTGGCTTTCACCGCCACACAGATCCCCCACATAACGGACAGAAAGTATCCCTCCGTGCTTGCCGGAAAGCTCTATCCGGATGGTATTCCGATACTGGATGAGGACGATCTTGATCAGGTAATAAAAAGCGAGGATGCGGATCTCGTCGTATTCTCATACAGCGACATCCCGCATGTCGAGGTCATGCACAAGGCTTCGCAGGTGATCGCCGCCGGCAGTGACTTCATGCTTCTCGGCGCCCGGTCGACGTGGATCGAATCCAAGAAGCCCCTGATCTCCGTTTGTGCTACCAGAACCGGTTCGGGAAAAAGCCAGACGACGAGGAAGATCTGTGAGGTGCTCGAGGCCGCGGGCAAGAAGGTTGTCGTGATAAGACACCCGATGCCCTACGGTGATCTTGCGAAGCAGGCTGTCCAGCGGTTCGCGACACATGAGGATCTTGACAAGCACGAATGTACGATAGAAGAGAGAGAGGAATACGAGCCCCATATCGACGAAGGCAGGGTGGTTTATGCCGGTGTGGACTACGGGGCGATTCTCGCGCAGGCGGAGGCGGAGGCCGACATAGTGATCTGGGATGGCGGAAACAACGACCTCCCGTTTTACCAGCCTGATCTCAACATCGTTGTCGTAGATCCGCATAGACCGGACGACCAGACCACAAGCCACCCTGGTGAGGCGAATCTTCGCATGGCCGACGTCGTTGTGATCAACAAGGTGGACACGGCGCCACCGGAAAACGTAGAGAGGGTAAAGGGGATTATCGCATCGGTCAATCCGGAGGCACGGATCATAATTGCCGCATCGCCCATCAGTGCCGATGCCCCGGATCTTATCAAAGGCAAGCGGGTGCTCGTTGTCGAGGATGGGCCGACGCTTACCCACGGCGGGATGAAGTTCGGTGCCGGTGTGGTGGCCGCTAGGAAATTCGGTGCCGCGGAGTGTATCGACCCACGGGGATTTGCAGTTGGGGAGATAAAGCAGACGCTCGAGAAGTATGACCATATCGAAGATCTCGTTCCCGCTATGGGTTATGGAGAGGGACAGACGCGGGACCTTGAGGCGACCATCAGGGCAAGCGGGGCGGATGTGGTGATAAACGGCACCCCTGCAGATCTGCGGTTGGTGATCAAGATTGACATTCCCATTGTGAGGGTGACATACAAGCTCGAAGAAGTGGGTAAGCCGGACATTCAATCAATTCTGACCGATTTCCTTAAAGGAGAGGAGGCAGGGAATTGAAACTGCACGAGTACCAGGCGAAGGAGATCTTTGCAGATTACGGGATCGCCGTCCCGGGTGGCAAGGTGGCGGCAACGCCTGAGGAGGCGAGTGCGATTGCCCGGGAAATAGGCAAGAAGGTTGTGATAAAGGCGCAGGTCCATGTCGGTGGTCGAGGTAAGGCGGGGGGAATAAAGTTCGCGTCCTCTCCGGAAGAAGCCCGGAAGGTCGCATCCGAGATTCTCTCGATGGAGATAAAGGGTCTTCCTGTTAAAAAGGTGCTGGTGGGGGAGTGTCTCGATGTCTCCGACGAGTATTATCTCGGGATCATCGTTGACAGAAAATCACAGAAGCCGGTTGTGATGGTGAGCTCCGCCGGGGGTGTCGACATAGAAGAGGTTGCGAGAGAGACCCCGGAGAAGATCCACAAGTATGCGGTCGACCCGCAGCGTGGTCTTCTGCCATACGAGGCGAGGGAACTTGCCTTCAAGATAGTCCCGGACGGGAAACTGGCAATGAAAACGGCTGGCGTACTGACGAAGCTCTACAACGTCTTCACGGGCGTCGATGCTTCGCTTGCCGAGATCAATCCTTTTGTGAGGACACCGGGTGACGAGATGATCGCGCTTGACGCCAAGATCAACATAGACGACAACGCGCTTTCGAGACGGCCGGAGATCGAGAAGAAGCGGGACCTCGACGCTGAGAATCCCGAGGAGATCAAAGCAAGGGAGATGGGACTCAGCTATGTAAAGCTCGACGGGACGATCGGCTGCATCGTAAACGGGGCAGGTCTTGCCATGGCGACGATGGACATGGTCAAACGCTATGGTGCCGAGCCGGCGAACTTTCTTGACATCGGCGGCAGCTCCAGTCCCGAGAAGGTGACTACCGCGATGGAGATAATACTCTTCGACAAGAACGTCAAGGCGATCCTCTTCAACATATTCGGTGGAATCACGAGGTGTGACGATGTCGCCAACGGCATCGTCGAGGCAGTGGGCAACATGAAGATCAATGTTCCGGTGGTGGTGAGGCTCACAGGCACGAATGAGGATGTCGCGAAGGAAATCCTCAAGAAGGTTGATGTTGTTTCGGTCTCCTCGATGGATGAGGGTGTTAAAGAAGCGATACGGTTAAGCAAAGGAGAAAAATAAATGGGCGTGCTCGTCGGAAAAGACACAAGAGTTGTTGTGCAGGGCATCACCGGCAGAGACGGGAAGTTCCACGCTCTTCAGATGAAAGAATACGGCACCGACGTCGTCGCGGGGGTTACCCCGGGGAAGGGTGGACTCAAGGTCGACGGAATCCCTGTTTTCAATTCGGTCGGCGCCGCCGTCAAAGAGACGGGTGCGAATACATCCGTCATCTATGTTCCATGGTTTGCCGCGGCGGATGCCATTTATGAAGCGTGTGATGCCGGAGTTGCCGTCATAGTCTGTATTGCCGAGGGAATCCCGACGCTGGATATGGTGAAGATCTGCGACTACCTCAGGACAAAGAACACGCGGCTGATCGGTCCGAACTGCCCGGGTATCATAACACCGGGTGCGGCCAAGGTCGGTATAATGCCCGGACGAATCCACATGCCTGGGCCGGTCGGCGTGGTATCAAGAAGTGGAACCTTGACGTATGAAGTCGTCTATCATCTGACGCGCAAGAAGATCGGCCAGTCGACCTGCATAGGTATAGGTGGAGACCCGATCATAGGAACAAACTTCATCGATGCGCTGACATTGTTTGAGGCCGACGATCAGACCAAGGCGATCGTGCTGATAGGCGAGATCGGTGGTACCGATGAGGAAGAAGCCGCGCGGTTCATCAAGGCATCGGTCACGAAACCTGTTGTTGCTTTCGTCGCAGGGATGACTGCCCCGCCCGGAAAGAGAATGGGTCATGCAGGCGCGATCATTTCCGGTGGAACCGGAACCGCGAAGGAGAAGATTGAAGCTTTCGAAGCATGTGGTGTTCCGGTTGCCGGAACTCCGGAAGAGATCAGTGAAATCATCGCGGAGCTTCTGGCAAAACAAAACTAGCAAGAAAACCAAAAATACTGCAAAACAGCTTGACAAACATTTGCAATAGTTGTGCAATCTCAGAGCAGTGTGATCGGTTAACGGTCATCCTCTCAGATGTTCGGCCGTTACTGAACCGGGATGAGGCTGAACGCGGGAGGACAAACTGAGAGAAAGGGGGCAGTCAGAATGGTAGTTAAAAGGAAGCCGAAGAAGAAGGTGGCGAAGAAGAAGCCGGTGAAGAAGACGACGAAGAAGAAGGTGGCCAAGAAGACCACCAAGAAGAAGGTGGCCAAGAAGAAGACCACCAAGAAGAAGGTGGCCAAGAAGAAGACCACCAAGAAGAAGGTGGCCAAGAAGAAGACCGCGAAGAAGAAGACCACGAAGAAGAAATAGCGCGGTCGGTTGGTCAGGTATTAGTGGGCGGCGGACTCCCGGGTCTGCCGCTTTTTCCTATAAAATAGGGTTGCGGCGGAGCAGGCCTTGTGTTATAGGTTATGGGAGCTGATGCTCTTTGATCGGGTGAGGGTTCCAACGAGGAACCCTTTTTTTGAGTGAGGGGGAGTCATGCAACGATCGCTATTCATTGTCAAACCCGATGCCGTCCGTCGGAACCACATCGGCCGGATCTTATCGTTTCTCGAAGAGGCGGGCATTCAAGTTGTTGCGATGAAAATGGTGCACCTGAGCGCGAAAGAGGCTCGCGGGTTTTATAAGGTCCACGAAGGCAAGGACTTCCTGGACACACTTGCCGAATACATGAGTTCTGGACGGTGTGTGGTCACGGTTGTTGAGGGTGACGGTGTTATCGAGCGCGTGAGGAGCATCTGCGGCGCAACGGATCCTGCAAATGCTGCGGAGGGCACGATAAGGGCGACCTTCGGCATAAGCCTGACGATGAATTCAGTTCACGCTTCGGACTCGACCGCCTCGGCGGATTACGAAATAGGTTTCTTCTTCCCGGATGTCGATTGAGTTCGCGATGGAGGTAGAACCACATGTTCAAGATAAAGCGAAAAGACTTACTGACTCCTGATACAAAGCTCTTCGTGGTCGATGCCCCCATGATCGCGTCAAAGGTCGAGCCCGGGCAGTTCATTATACTGAGGATCCATGAGGAAGGCGAGCGCATCCCACTCACTGTAGCTGATTTCAACCGTGACCGGGGTGAACTCACGCTGATCTTCCAGGAAGTCGGCAAGACGACAAGACATCTAGGCATGCTTGGTGAAGGTGATACCATTCTCGATTTGGCCGGTCCGCTTGGGAAGGCGACCCATATCGATAATTTCGGGACGGTCGCATGCATAGGCGGTGGCATAGGCATCGCGCCCGTCTATCCGATCGCTAGAGCGCTGAGGGCTGCGGGTAACCGCGTGATCTCGATAATCGGCGCCAGGTCGAAGAACCTCCTGATTCTTGAGAACGAGATGACCGGCGTCAGTGATGAGATATATGTCACTACCGACGACGGCTCCTACGGCAAGAAGGCGTTTGTTACTCAGGAGCTGGAAGGTCTCATTAACGATGGTTACAAGTTCGGCTTTGCTGTTGGTATAGGTCCTGTACCCATGATGAAAGCGTTTGCCCTTGTTACAATGAAACACGGTATAATGGCCAAGGTCAGTTTGAATCCAATCATGGTCGATGGGACCGGGATGTGCGGGGTGTGCCGGGTGAGTGTGGGCGGCAAGACCATGTTCGCATGCGTAGACGGCCCGGAATTCGACGCTGCCGAAGTGGATTTTGATGTTCTCTGTGCACGTCAACAGATATACTGCGATGACGAAAGAGCCTCTCTCGAGAGATTCGAAAATGACAAGTGCGGAGGGTGTTCAGAGTGAGCGACGAAGGAGCGAAACCGAAGGCAAGAGCTGAGCGCCAGGCGATGCCGCATCAGGATCCCCGGGTAAGACGGCGAAACTTCGACGAGGTGGCGCTCGGTTACACTGAAGAGCAAGCCATCATAGAAGCTCAGCGCTGCCTCAGTTGCAAGAAACAGCCGTGCGTGGGTGGTTGCCCCGTCGAGATAGATATCCCTGCTTTCATTTCGCTGGTGAGTGAAGGCAAGTTTGCCGAGGCCGGTGCGAAGATAAGAGAGAAGAACAGCCTTCCCGCCGTCTGTGGCAGGGTTTGTCCGCAGGAAGATCAGTGTGAGAAGGTCTGTGTGCTCGGGAAGAAATGGGAACCCGTTGCGATCGGCAGGCTCGAGAGATTTGTCGCCGATTATGAAATGAAAAAGGGGGAGATCGGCGTTCCGCAATTGCCCCCGGCGACCGGCAAGAAGGTGGCGGTGGTGGGATCGGGACCGGCCGGCTTGACGCTGGCGGGCGACCTGGTGAAGATGGGGCACGAGGTTGTCATCTATGAAGCACTTCACAAACCCGGTGGTGTCCTTGTTTACGGCATACCGGAATTCAGGCTGCCGAAGGACATCGTCAGACGGGAAGTAGACTACATCGAGAGACTCGGGGCCAAACTTGTCACCAACTTCATTGTCGGTAAGACGCTGACGGTCGAGGATCTCTTTGAGAAGGGATTCGATGCGGTTTTTCTCGGTACGGGTGCGGGATTGCCCTACTTCATGAAGATTCCCGGTGAGAATCTCAATGGGGTCTACTCGGCGAACGAGTGGCTCACAAGATCGAACCTTATGAAGGCATATCGTTTTCCTGAGTACGATACCCCGATCACGGTCGGCAAACGCGTGGCGGTTGTGGGTGGTGGAAATGTCGCAATGGATTCGGCGAGGACCGCGATGAGGCTCGGGGCCGAGGATGTCTACTGCATCTACCGGCGCTCGAGGGCTGAGATGCCCGCCAGGGAGGAAGAGATAGTGAACGCCCTGGAAGAGGAGATGATCCTCCGGGAGCTCACGAATCCTGTCAGGATAATCGGTGATGAGAAGGAATGGGTCAAAGAGATCGAATGTATCCAAATGCAACTCGGCGAACCCGATGCGAGTGGCAGGCGCCGGCCTGTACCCGTCGAGGGTTCCGAGTTCCGTATAGACGTGGACGTTGTGGTGATGGCTATCGGACAGGGGCCGAATCCGCTTGTCCCCGCTACCACCCCGGGGCTTGACACGACGAAGTGGGGCAACATAATCGCGGAAGAGGGGACCGGGGCGACCAGTCTGAGAGGGGTATTCGCAGGGGGCGATATTGTTACGGGAGCTGCGACTGTGATTCTGGCGATGGGTGCCGGCAGAGGCGCAGCGACCGCCATCAACGAGTTCCTGGGTTCACACTGAGCCGGTTGACAGGGAACCGCTGGTGAATTAGCATATCGGGGTGAGGCGTGATCAATCTTGACATTGGATCGATCCCGGAAGGGACCTCAGAGATGGATATTACGGTGGATGCGGCGGAGCTCGGTGTATCACCTGAGGATATGTGCTTCGAAACACCGGTCGAAATCAGACTCAAGGCCGACAGGAATGGGAATGACATCTTTCTTAAAGGTAAGGCTGCTGTCAGAGGCGTCCTTGAGTGCGGACGATGCCTTGAGGAGTATTCCCTTGTCCTGGAGTGCCCCATTGGTGTATGGTGCGTTATCGGAGCGAGCGGCGATCTGACGGATGTCGGGGAAAGGGACAGTGTGATCGAGGTGCCGGCCGGCAGCAAGTACATTGACCTGGCAGATCATGTGAGGAGCGAACTGCTTATCGTGGCTCCATTCAAACCCCTTTGCAGCGACGAATGCAAAGGGCTGTGCCCGGTGTGTGGTGTAGACCTGAATGTTGACAAATGCTCGTGTGAAAGAGACTCAAATGATAGTAGATGGGATGCTCTGAAGAAGATTAAGTGATTCACGCATTGTGTTTAGTGTAAAGGAGTTAGCGCGATGGCAGTTCCAAAGCGGAAGATCTCCAAGACCCGGAAGCGGAAGCGACGTACGCACTGGAAACTGAGTCCGCCGGGGCTTGCGAAGTGTCCCAAGTGTGACGAGCCGGTGATGCCTCACAGGGTCTGCCCACACTGTGGCCACTATAAGGATGTCAAGGTCATCGAGACCGAATAGCAGGGATGACTTGAGAAGGAGTGGCCGCTTGTGAGGATAGGACTTGACGCGATGGGTGGTGACAGGGCCCCCGGCGTTATAGTAGAAGGTGCTCTTGCGGCTCTTGAGGAAGCCGGTAGCGGGCTCGACATAACGCTTGTCGGCAGGAATAGCCAGATCCTCAAAGAGATTTCCTCAAGAGGAATTGCCGCCTCGGTGTTTGAGATCGCAGATGCCAGAGACGTGGTGGCAATGGACGAACAGCCCTCCGTTGCGCTCAGGAAGAAGCGGGATTCTTCGATTGCGGTCGGTCTCCATCTTCACCGTGAGGGCGGTATCGACGGCTTCATAAGCGCCGGTAACACCGGCGCCGTGGTGGCCAGCGCTCTTTTCACGTTGGGCAGAATCGAAGGTGTGAAGCGACCTGCGATTGCCACGTATGTTCCGACGGGTGGTGGTGGGTGCGTGCTGCTTGATGTCGGAGCCAACATCGATTGCACACCCCTGCATCTCTTCCAGTACGGTGTCATGGGATCGTGCTATGCCGATGCTGTTCTTAAGAAGGAGCAACCAAGGGTCGGGCTTCTCAACGTCGGTGAGGAGAGCAGCAAGGGTACGGGAATCATCCAGGAGACCTACAAACTCCTTAAGGAGAGTAATCTCAATTTCATAGGTAACGTTGAAGGCCGTGATATCTTCAGGGGTTCCGTCGACGTGGTCATCTGCGATGGCTTTGTCGGGAACATAGTTCTCAAGTTTGCGGAAAGCGTCGTGGACATGGTATACGGCGTCATGCGGGATTCCCTGACGTCCACGTTGAGGGGCCGGATCGGTGGACTTCTCCTGAAGCCCGCGTTCAAGGAGCTCAAAGCCCGGTTCGACTATGCTGAATACGGGAGTGCCCCCCTCCTGGGGGTTGACGGCGTTTGCACGATTGCTCACGGCAGTTCGTCCGTCAGGGCTGTCAAGAATGCTGTTCTTGCAACTCAGGACTATATAAGGTACGATGTCAGGTCCATTATAAAGGAAAGGTTGAAAAAGCGTGAACACAGCTCATCGAAAGCAACCTAGCGGCATAGGCATAATCGGGATCGGCTCATATGTCCCGGAAGGAGAGCTGACCAACCTCGATCTTGAGAAGATTGTCAACACGACCGATGAGTGGATAGTGGAACGCACGGGAATCCGGAAGAGGCACAAGGCGGATGCACAGACAGCGACATCCGACCTTGCTGCCGGTGCTGCGTTGAGGGCGCTCGAGGATGCCGGTCTGAAACCTGATGACATTGACGTGATCATCGTTGGGACCGCCACACCCGATATGTTCTTTCCGTCCACGGGGTGCCTTGTACAGAAGGAGATAGGTGCAAGGCGTGCAGCGGCATTCGATGTCAGTGCCGCATGCAGCGGTTTCCTCTATGGGCTTTCAATCGCCCAGGACTTCGTGACGACCGGCAAGTACAACAAGGTTCTCGTGATAGGAGCCGAAACGCTTACAAAGATAGTCGACTGGACCGACAGGACAACCTGTGTGTTGTTCGGTGATGGTGCGGGGGCTGCCGTTGTCGGTAGGGTAGGGGACGGGCGTGGTATAGTCTCGTCCTTGCTGGCGAGTGACGGGACCATGGGTGATCTTCTCAAACTTCCTGCAGGCGGGTCAAGGATGCCACCGACCGTTGAGACGATCAAGGGCGGCCACCACTATGTGAAGATGCAGGGTAACAAGCTCTTCAAGGCTGCGGTCAAGGCAATGGCCAGCGCGGCCGTCGAGGTGCTGGATGATGCGGGATACAGTGGCGACGATCTGGACCTGCTCGTGACTCACCAGGCGAATATGAGGATCATCGACGCTACGGCCAGAAGGATAAATATCCCGCCCGAGAAGGTTTTCACCAACGTGGATCAATACGGTAATACTTCAGCGGCTTCAATCCCGATGGCCCTTACCGAAGCCAAGGAAAAGGGCGTTCTCAAGGAGGGCATGCTGGTCGAACTGGTTTCCTTCGGAGGAGGCCTGACATGGGCCAGCGTCCTGATGAGGTGGTGACGACCAATGTCTAAGACAGCATTCATTTTTCCCGGCCAGGGTTCCCAGTATGTCGGTATGGGAAAGGACATCGCCGGTGCTTTTCCGGTCGCCAGGGATGCGTTCGATGTCGCCGATGAAGTACTGGGCTTTGACCTCACCGACATATGTTTTAACGGTCCGGAGGAGAAGCTCAGGGAAACCCGGTACACTCAACTGGCGATACTGGCCCACAGCGTGGCGGCCTGGCGTGTGATAGATGACAAGGGCGCTTCCCCCGACTTTGTTGCAGGACACAGCGTAGGTGAGTACTCGGCGCTGGTGGCGAATGGTTCGCTCGCGTACGCCGATGCGCTGAGGCTGGTCAGGGTCAGGGCCGCGGCCATGTACTCCTCCGGCGTCGAGACACCGGGGGCAATGGCTGCGATTATAGGCATACCCGAGAACAATCTGGACGACCTGCTTGGTGATGCAGGGCAGACCGGCATAATCGTGCCGGCCAACTACAACTCCCCGGCACAGACGGTCGTGAGTGGTGAGGTGGCGGCCGTAGAGAGGGCTATTGAGGTTGCCCGCTCCCACGGCGCAAAGAGAGCCATAAGGCTCAACGTCAGCGGCGCTTTTCACTCTCCTCTTATGAAACCGGCGGAGCAGGAGCTGGCGTCCGCCATCGAGACCGTGAGCTTCAAAGATGCGGAAGTCCCCGTCGTATCCAATGTTGCCGCGCGCGGTGTCACGGGGCCGGCTGAGATCGCGGAGCTCCTGAGGAAGCAGTTGACAAGTCCCGTCATGTGGTACCAATCGATGAAATATCTGTTGGACCAGGACGTCACATCATTCGTAGAGGTAGGCCCCGGCAAGGTTCTCTGTGGGCTCTTGAAGAGGATTGATCCTGAGGCGAAATGTGTACCATGTTCCGACAAGGAGAGCATCGAGGGTTTTGTTAACGGGGTGGTCACTTGATAGACCTAGGCGGGAAGTGTGCAATCGTGACCGGTGGCGGGCGCGGCATAGGGCGAAGCGTATGTCTCAGACTTGCTGAGTGCGGTGCCGATGTTGCGGCCGTTGATCTCCTTGAGGCGGAAGCGCTTGAGACTGCAGAGCAGGTGAAGGCCCGGGGACGGAAGGCCGTCGGTCTGGTCTGCGATGTCGCGAAGCCTGAAGATGTCCAGCGCATGTTCGCCGGTGTGCTCGAATCGCTTGGCGGTGCGCACATCCTCATCAACAACGCAGGTATTACGCGGGACGGTCTTATAGTGCGGATGTCCGATCAGGATTGGGCAAGTGTTATCGCCGTCAACCTGACGGGGACATTCAACTGCTGCCGTGTGGCGGCGAAGCACTTCATGAAGCAGCGTTTCGGACGTATCGTAAGTGTGGCGTCCGTTGTTGGTGTAATGGGTAATGCAGGGCAGGCCAACTACTGTGCCTCAAAGGCCGGCATCATAGGTCTTACCAAGTCGCTCGCCAAGGAGCTTGCATCCAGGGGAGTCACCGCAAATGCCGTCGCCCCGGGTTTCATCGAGACCGAAATGACGGCAACGCTTTCTGAAAAGGCACGTTCGGGTCTGCTGTCCATGGTTCCCCTCGGCAGACCGGGCAGCGCCGAGGATGTCGCTAAAACTGTTGCTTTTCTTGCATCGGATGATGCAGACTATATCACCGGTCAGGTGATTCACATTGACGGTGGAATGGCTATGTAACTGAGAGGAGGTTGAGTCAGATGTCAGAAGTTGAAACAAAGGTAAAAGAGATTATCATGGACAAGCTGGGTACAAGCGAGGACAAGATCACGCCCGAGGCCTCTTTCAGAAACGATCTCGGGGCTGACTCGCTCAGCACGGTCGAACTGATGATGGAACTTGAGGAAGTATTCGGAGTCGAGATAGAGGATGAAGAGGCGGAGAAAATCCAGACGGTCAAAGACGCTGTCGATTACATAACAAAGAAGCTGGGAGACAAGTAGCCGAAAACCTGCGGTCAAACTCGGAGTCTATGGACATGGATAGAACAAGAGTCGTCGTGACTGGTATGGGTGCAATCACTTCCATAGGTCTGTCCCTTGAGGAATTCTGGAAGAACTGCCTTGAGGGCAAGAACGGCATCGATACGATCACGCACTTCGATCCGGAAGAGTACGCCAGCAAGATAGCCGGGGAGATCAAGGGTTTCAATCCCGAGGATTATGTAGAAAGGGTGGATGCCCGGAAGATGGATCGCTTCACGCAACTCGCGGTTGCGTGTTCCGATATGGCGATCAAGGACGCCGCTCTCGATCTGGAAAAGGAAGACACAACCAGAATAGGGGTTCTCGTTGGCGCCGGTATCGGAGGCATTGGGACATTTGAGACACAGCACAGCAGACTGGTTGAGAGAGGTCCCTCGAGGGTCAGTCCGTTCTTTGTTCCCATGATGATCCTGGACATGGCACCGGGGTTGATTTCCATACGGTTCGGTCTTAAGGGGCCGAACTTCTCGGTTGTTTCTGCCTGTGCGTCCGGTGCGCATGCTATAGGAGAAGCGTTCCGGATACTCCAGAGGGGAGACGCCGACGCCATGGTGGTCGGCGGCGCGGAAGCCGGCGTCACACCCATGACCGTTGCGGGATTCTCCTCGATGAAAGCGCTTTCGACGAGGAATGACGAGCCTTCCAGGGCAAGCCGTCCATTTGATAAGGACCGTGACGGTTTTGTACTGGGTGAGGGGGCAGGCATGTTCGTCCTGGAGACCATGGAACATGCCGTCGGCAGAAACGCGCGGATATATGCGGAGCTGGTCGGCTACGGGGCCACTGCCGACGCGTATCACATGACGGCTCCTGCGCCCGACGGAGCTGGTGCGGCCAGATCGATGTCACATGCCTTGGCCGATGCCGGGCTGACTCCTCAGGACGTGTCGTACATAAATGCTCACGGGACCTCGACCCCGCATAACGATAGACTGGAAACACTTGCCATCAAGACGGTATTCGGAGATGGAGCGTACAAGATTCCGGTTGTCTCGACCAAGTCAATGATCGGTCATTTGCTCGGAGCCGCCGGGGCGGTAGAGCTCCAGACGTGTGTGTTATCGATACGGGACGGGAAGATACATCCTACGATCAATCATGAGATTCCCGATCCGGATTGCGATCTTGACTATGTACCGGGCGAGGCACGGGAAGCGACAGTGAACGTGGTCCTGAGCAATTCCTTTGGCTTCGGGGGACATAACGCAACCCTGATTGTCAAAGCCTACGAAGGGTGACAGGTTCGAAACTTGGCTGGGCAATGGATTAGGCGATTCGTTGGTGGTTTGCTGGGGCGCGGAGGCGCAGCAGACGAGACAGCCCGTATACATTCCCATTTCAAGAAGAGCTTCGGTATCTGGTTCAACGACCCCTGGCTTCTGAGGGTCGCCCTGACCCACAGGTCGTATCCCGATCGCGAAGGTATCTCGGTCTCAAATGAAAGGCTTGAGTTTCTCGGGGATTCAGTACTCGGTCTGATCGCGAGCGATTACCTCTTCCGGTCGATGAGTGATGCCGACGAAGGTGTAATGACCAAGGCAAGATCAAGAATAGTCAACAAGACTGCCCTCGGCAAGACCGGGATGAAGCTGGGACTGCTGGACCTGCTGCTCTATGCGAGGGAAGAGATCCGAAACGACGATCGTGCCCTGCTCACGTTGAGTGCGGATGCGCTCGAAGCCGTGATCGGGGCCATCTATCTGGACAAGGGATTCAATGCGGCCTGCGGATTCGTGATAGACAGGATAGTGGACCCGGTCAGCGACGCAGATTCACCGCACGCCACGGTCGATCACAAAAGCAGGCTACAGGAGATCTGCCAGGCGCGATTCAAAACCCATCCGGACTACAGGATCGTCAAGCGCGTGGGCCCCGAGCACCGCAAGGTCTTCCACGTGGAGGTTCGAATAAAGGGGGAGACTTACGGCTTCGGATCCGGCAGAAGCAGGAAGGATGCCGAGCAGGTGGCTGCCGGACAGGCGATCCTCAACCTCTCAAGCGAGGATCAGTGAGGATGTCTCCCGGCGTCCTTGAAATCCCTTGACAGCTGAGAAGTTCCTCGATTAGATTGATGGATAATCAGTCCTTCAGCAAGGTCCTACGGAATCTAAGGAGGCTCGATGGTATGAGAATAGGTGTCCTTACGGGTGGTGGAGACTGTCCGGGACTTAATGCCGTCATAAGGGCGGTGGTGAGGAAGTCCATAACGGAGTATGGCTGGGAGGTTTTCGGCGTCAAGAACGGCTGGGCGGGGTATGTGAACTGCGATGTCGTAGAGCTGGACTTAGGAAAAGTCTCAGGCATATTGCCCAAGGGCGGTACAATCCTCGGCACCAGCAGGACCAATCCATTCAAGAAGGAAGGCGTACCCGAGACCATAGTCGAGAACGCAGGGAAGCTGGGAATCGACGCTACCGTAGCCATTGGTGGTGAGGACACGCTGGGTGTTGCGCACAAGCTTTACGAGCTCGGCATGGCGACGGTCGGGGTACCCAAGACCATCGACAATGATCTCGGTGGCACGGATTTCACCTTCGGTTTCGATACGGCGATCAACATAGCCACGGAAGCGATCGACAGGTTGCACACCACTGCCGAGTCCCATCACAGGGTGATCGTGGTTGAGGTGATGGGCAGGCATACCGGCTGGATCGCGGTATTCGCCGGCATTGCCGGTGGCGCGGACGTGATACTGATTCCTGAAGAACCATTCGAGATAGGCAAGGTCTGCGATCTTATACACAGACGCCACAAGCGCGGCAAGAGCTTCAGCATCGTGGTCGCTGCCGAGGGGGCGACGTTCCGGGACGATGATTGCGGCAGTGGGAGCCTGATCACCCAGGATACGGAAATCGACGATTTCGGTCATGTGAGACTGGGTGGTATAGGCAATATCCTCGCAAGAGAGATAAGCAGGCGGACTCATTTTGAAACGAGGGTCTCTGCGCTCGGCTATGTGCAGCGCGGTGGCACTCCTACGGCTGCTGACCGTGTTCTTGCGACGAGATACGGGGTAAAGGCCTGCGAGCTGATTGCAAATGGCGAATTCGGTAAGATGGTCGCGCTCAAGGGCACCAAGATCACGGCCATACCTATGGAAGACGCTCTCAGGTTGAAGAAGCTCGACATGGAGCTCTACGATATTGCCTCGCTTTTCTTTGGCTGATCACGGAGGTGGTCAATGGCGCTTGTTTCTTCCAATGACATTCTGATTCCTGCGCGGGACAACGGCTATGCCGTGGGTGCGTTTAACACAAGCAACCTCGAGATATCGCAGGCGATATTCGAGGCCGCATCCGAGATGCATTCACCGGTGATGATCGCGACTTCTGAGTCCGCCATCAAGTATGCAGGCTTCGTCAATCTCTTCACGATGGTCAAGCATCTGTCGGAATACTACGGGGTTAAGGCGGCTCTGCACCTCGACCACGGCAAGGATCTCTCGATCGCGGTCAGGTGTCTCAGGCACGGCTGGACATCGGTTATGATAGATGCCTCGAGCGAGGAGTACGAGCAGAACGTATCGATCACCTCGGAGGTTGCCGGTATAGCTCATACAGTCGGTGTCTCCGTGGAAGCCGAGCTCGGCCGTCTTGCCGGAGTTGAGGACATGGTAAGCGTGCGTGAACGGGATGCGTCCCTCACCGATCCTGAGCAGGCGGCGGAGTTTATCGAGAGAACGGGTTGTGACTCCCTTGCGGTAGCAATAGGAACGTCCCATGGTGCCTACAAGTTTAAGGGCGAGCCGGAGCTGGACCTTGAGCGCCTTTCCCTGATTGCCCGCAGGGTCTCGATCCCGCTGGTTCTACACGGCGCCTCATCGGTTCCACAAGATGTGCTCGACCGGGCCGCCAGGTACGGAGCCAAGTTACCCGGGGCCAAGGGTGTTCCCGAGGACGCAATCGGGGAGGCCGTGAAGCGAGGTGTGGCAAAGATAAACATCGATACGGACCTGCGTCTTGCGTTCACGGGAGGCGTACGGGAGCTGTTGGCCGAGAGTCCGGAAGTATTCGATCCGAGGAAGATACTGGGTGGAGCGCGCAAAGCGATCAAAGACGTTGTGAAAAGGAAGATCCAGCTGTTCGGTAGCGAAGGCAAGGCCTGAGAAACTCAGAGGGGGGACTTGAAATGGCGATAAAGTGTGCGATCAACGGGTTTGGAAGAATCGGAAGACTGGTCCTCCGGTATGGGTTTGGTAATCCTGAGTTTGAGTTCGTTGCGCTCAACGATCTTACCGACACCAAGACCATGGCACACCTCGTCAAGTATGACAGTGTTCACGGTATCTGGCCAAGGAAGGTCGAGGCCGGCTACGGATCGATCGTCGTGGACGGCAAGACGATCAAAACGTTCAGTGAGAAAGACCCTTCGAACCTCCCGTGGGCCGATCTTGGGGTGGACGTCGTAATCGAGTCGACCGGGCATTTCAGAAAACCCGAAAGTGCTGAGTTGCACCTGAAGGCCGGTGCCCGCAAGGTGATCGTCTCTGCCCCCTGGCAGGGCGCGCGTGAGAACGATCTGACGGTTGTGATGGGTGTCAACGACGATCTCTACGACGGTTCAAAGCACCACATGATTTCGACGGCCTCATGTACAACCAACTGTCTTGCCCCGATGTGCAAGGTTCTCCATGAATCCTTCGGGATCGTAAGGGGCGAGATGACGACCATACACGCGTTCACGAATGACCAGCGTATCCTTGATTTTCCTCATAAGGATCTGAGGCGGGCCCGCTCGGCATTTGTCTCGATGATACCGACTTCAACCGGTGCCGCAAAGGCGATCGGGATTGTCTTTCCGGAGCTCAAGGACAAGCTCGCCGCGATTTCGATCAGGGTACCCGTTCCGGATGCCTCGATCGTCGACCTCGCCATCGTGGTCTCGAAGCCGACCTCTGCAGAAGAGGTAAACGCGGCTTTCAAGACGGCAAGCGAGACGGCACCGCTCAAGGGCTATCTCGAGTACTCGGAGAGTGAACTGGTATCGGTCGACATAATCGGCAATACGTATTCCTGCATATTTGATTCGGGCCTCACATCTGTAGTCGAAGGCGGCTTCGTCAAGGTCTGTGCTTGGTATGACAACGAGGCGGGCTATGCCAACCGGATGATCGACATGATGAAGATGATGGTGAAGAAGTAGCAAATGGCTCCAGCCCGGTACTTCGAAAACAGGATGACCCTGCGTGATGTCGATGTCGGCGGTAAGCGGGTGCTCGTCAGGGTTGACTTCAACGTCCCACTTGATGACGGCAAAGTCGCGGATGACTTCCGGATAAGATCGGCACTTCCCACGATCGAGTATATTCTCGATAAAGGGGGCGCGGCCGTCCTCCTATCGCACCTCGGCCGGCCAAAGGGCAAACGTGTTGCCGGTCTTTCCATGAAGCCCGTAAGAACGGCGCTCGAGCAGTTGCTGGGTAAGACCGTCCATCTTGCTCCCGACTGCGTAGGGCTCGAGGTGGAGCGGATGGCGAGCTCACTCGACGCGGGCGACGTGCTCCTCTTGGAGAATCTGCGGTTCCATCCCGAAGAGGAGGCCAACGATCCAGGTTTCGCCGGCCGGCTTGCGGCGCTGGCGGACATCTATGTAAACGACGCCTTCGGGACGGCCCACCGGGCGCATGCGTCGACTGTGGGTGTGACTCATTATCTCAAACCCGCAGTGGCCGGGTTTCTCATGGAGAAGGAACTGGAGTTCCTGGGGAGGCTGCTTGCGAATCCTCAGGAGCCGTTCATAGCCATCCTTGGCGGCGCCAAGATCTCCGGCAAGATAGAAGTCCTCAAGAACCTCATGGACCGGGTCGGTTCACTGCTTATTGGGGGCGGGATTGCCAACACGTTTCTCAAGGCCGCGGGCCACGATATCGGGGGCTCACTCTTTGAGGCAGCCTCGCTCGATGTCGCAAGTGAGATAGCGGGTCTTGCCGCTTCGAAGAGAGTACCGTTTCTCCTGCCGGATGACTTCGTGGCCGCAGACCGGGTGGAGGCTGGGGCATCCACCACGGTGATTGATGGGAACGAAGCCGTTCCGGAGGGGCTTTCGATAGTCGATATCGGTGAGAAAACACGCCGGAGGTTCGCCGAGGAGATCGGCCGGGCGCGAACCATATTCTGGAACGGGCCTGTCGGTGTGTTCGAGATAGAGGATTTCTCTGAGGGCACTTTCAGCGTCGCAAGAGCGGTGGCAGATGCCACCGGGAAGGGTGCCGTTTCGGTCATTGGTGGAGGAGACACGGCCAGCGCAGTCGCGAGGGCCGGTGTTAGTGACAAGGTCACGCACATTTCGACCGGTGGTGGTGCGTCGCTTGAGTTTGTGGAAGGCCGGGAGTTACCCGGCATAGCTGCTCTCTCAGTCAGGGGGAGGTAGGCGCATGAAGGCAGTAGTGAGAAAACCGATTATTGCTGGAAACTGGAAAATGCACAAGACCGTCGCCGAAGCGCGCAAACTTGCGCTCGATGTGAAGAACTCGACCTTGAACATTGCCCGTGAGATCGACACAGTGCTGTGTCCGCCCTTCGGTGCGCTGGCTGCGGTTGGTGAGGTGCTCAAGGGAAGTGATGTCAAGTTGGGAGCCCAGAATTGCCACTGGGAAGACAAGGGGGCCTTCACCGGCGAGATGTCGACGGTGATGCTAAAGGACATCGGTTGTGACTATGTGATTGTGGGCCATTCAGAACGGCGGACGCACTTTGGTGAGACCGATGACTGGGTGGCGAAGAAGGCCAAGGCGTTGCACGATCACGGCCTCTTGCCGATCATCTGCATCGGAGAGAACCTTGAAGAGCGGGAGGCGGGCACCACGAAGGATGTCGTCAGAGGCCAATTGCTGGGTTCGCTGAGGGGCATCAGCGGTGAGGAGATGCTGAGAACGGTCGTCGCCTATGAGCCCATCTGGGCCATCGGCACGGGCAAGACCGCCACCCCGGAACAGGCTCAGGAGGTCCACGCATTCGTGCGCAATATCCTCATAGATCTGCACGGATTAGAGGTTGCGCTCAGGATACGAATCCAGTATGGTGGTAGTGTGAAGCCTGATAATACCGTGGCCCTGATGGCTCAGGCCGACATAGATGGTGCTCTTGTCGGAGGGGCCAGCCTTGACGCCGCGATCTTCACAAGAATCCTATCATATAAGACAGGAGGAGATGAGTAGCCGATGATCAGCGTGATTACCGGACTACATGTTCTAATTTGCCTCGGCTTGATAATCGTGGTGCTGCTCCAGACAGGAAAGGGCAGTGGCATGGCGAGTGTTTTCGGTGGTGGAGGTGGGGGGTCTGTCATGGGTGGCAAGGGTTTTGGCGGTATTCTTGCCAGGGCCACTGCGGCACTGGCGATTCTCTTCATGCTGACATCGATCACGCTTAGTCTTATCCCCAGAGGGGGAAGGCAGAGGAGCGTGCTCGGGGACCGTGAAGCCAGGCCGCCGGCAGAGGCGCCGGCCGGCCAGACAGTGCCGGGCGAGATGCCTCCCACCGGAACACCAGCTGGGGAAACCCCTTCGGATATGCCTGCGGAGGCACCGACTGGGCAATAGGCCTGAGTCCGACATTGACCGTAGTAGTAAAGCCCAAGAGCCGGGATGGTGGAACTGGTAGACACGTGCGCTTGAGGGGCGTATGGGTTCGCCCGTGGGGGTTCAAGTCCCCCTCCCGGCACCAATAGAAAACTGGGGTCAGGCTTTGAATTCTTGAATTCAAAGCCTGACCCCAGTCTTATCAGTCGGTGGTGATACCGATCCGGGCGTAGAGGTCTCTGAGTTCCTGGGTCTTCTCCTCAAGGAAAGCGAACCCTGAAGTCAGCAGAGCCGGATCGAGTACGTCGACCCCGGTCTTCTCCATGGCCATCTCCGGTGCAGGCATGTCGAAACCCGACTTCAGCAGGCTGACGTACTTGTCAACGAACCCCGGTTCGTTGATGATCTTATCGAATAAGACCAACGCGATCGCCTGGGAAAAGACGTAGTTGACGTTATACATCGGTGCATCGAAGTAGTGATGTATGACGGCCCAGAGTCCTTTGTATTCAGGGTGCATCCCGTAGTACATGCTGTAGGGCGTGACCATATCATAAGCCAGCTTGTCGAAGTCATCGGCTTCTTTGAGAGTACCATCCTCAACGCCCTCATACATCTTGAGCTCGAGGTTGGCAAACATATTATTGGTCAAGAGTCCCAGAGCCTGCTCGAGGAACTGTTCAAGGTAGTAGGCTTTTGTCTTCAGATCCTGCTCACCTGCATAAAGGTGGTAGTTGATCAGAAGCTCGTTGGTGATCGCGATCGACTCCGTGATGTAGCGCGGCCCATCCGAATAGATCGGCATGACGCCGGCATTCGTCTGTAACATATGGTGTACTGCATGGCCGCTCTCATGGGCGAGCCCTTGAACTTCCGTGAGGTAACCGTTGTAACTCATTGAAAAGAATTGGGTTGTTCCACCGGGATGCCCTATTGAAAACATCCCGGGTACTCGTTTCTCACCACCGACTATGTCGAGCCGCCTGTTGGCAGGATCGAGCAGGTGGGTAAGCTCCGTCCGGTATTCTTCCCCGAGCGGGGCCAGCGCCTTCTTTATGACGTCTGACGCATGTCTGATCTCGAATCTCGGTACTTCAAAGTCCCCGGCCTGTACTGTCCGGTCCCAGATATAGACCGTGTCATAACCTGTATCAGCGAGTATTCTAGCGCGCCTGACCTTTTCATACTCTTTCCTGAGATAGGCATGGTTTGCGATTTCATCGAAGTAACTCGAGACTTC
Source organism: Candidatus Eiseniibacteriota bacterium (assembly GCA_043810925.1). Classification (GTDB taxonomy): domain Bacteria; phylum Arandabacterota; class Arandabacteria; order Arandabacterales; family Arandabacteraceae; genus Arandabacterum. The sequence goes on along the minus strand of JBDRNT010000069.1, from coordinate 15,986 downwards.
ACCGTACGTCAGGTAGAGATCGAAGAACTTCGAATCCGGGAAGTTCCTGAATCCTCTTAAGGCTGCGAGCTTATCCCTGGTCTCCATCGCCTTGACGATCGTGAACGCATAGAGGTCCCGGTGTTCCGCCATGCTGCCGAAATAGCCCTTCCAGGCGTCTTTCCTGACATCCCGGTCGTCCATGTTTATCAGGGCGGAGTAGTTTATGTTGACATCGAAAGTATCTCCATCGACAACGATGTCGGGGAAATCCGTTCTGTCTATTACCGTCTGATAGAGTCCTTCGGACCAGGGTCCGAGATAGGGGGCGAGCGTTGCCAGGAGTTCTTCCTCCGGCAGTGAGAGCGTATGGGGCGCGTGCCGCCTGGCTTCCTCGATCGCAAATGCATAAGCCTTAAGGTCGGGTCTCGCCCGGTAATAGGCCTCCAGAGTCTCGTCATCGACTCCCTGTGTCTCGGTCTTTACGAACTGGATCCGGCCCTCGAGGTCGCCTGATTCCTTCTGAATCCTGTCATAGTAGCTGTCTTCATCTGTATTGATCGCATACTTGAGGTAGCTATAGACCCAGAGCTTCCACCAGACCGGGATGATCGCGTCGCTTAAGCGGTAGGCTTCATAGAGGTTATCGGCGGATTCGATCACCTTGCCCTTTAAGGCCTCAAGTTTCTCGATGTCTCCGACGAGGGCATCAAGATCGGCCTCGTATGCTGCATCATCGGCATAGAAGGCCTTCTCAAGATCGAATGAGTAAAACTCCTTATCTGCTTCGGATATCGGTTCAAAATCCTCCGCAGCGCAATAAGTGCTGCTCACTGAGAGCACAACAGCGGCGATCGCAACGAGGCTGAGATACTTCATCGTTCTTCTCCTTTCAATCAGGGGCCGGGAGTACCGGCGGCCACAAGCCGGCCGCACGTTAAATACAATTTAGCCCATCCTGACCATGTCGGCAACCTGTTTCACGCCGGTGTGTCGGCAAAGTCGGGCTTCTCTGCTTGACACACGTCTCGCACTTAGCCATGATTCTCAATGCCGATGCGAACACGTGAATATGTGACAAAGGGGAGGTCGAGTAGATGAGGACACCCTTGATTGTTTTGGCAGCAGTGCTGGTCTGTGTGGCAGGTTCGGTTCAAGAGTCGAGCGGGATCGGTCTGGGTATCGTGATCGGAGAGCCGACGGGGGTGAGCTTTAAACAGTGGATGACCGACGGGACGGCCCTGGCCGGTGCTGCGGCCTGGTCGTTTGAGAACGAGGGTGCCTTTCATGCCCACGTTGATTATCTCTTCCACCGGAGGCCGGCTGTGGCAGAGGCCGATGCGGGCAGGGTCCTTCTCTATGCGGGTATAGGAGGGAGGATCAAGGCGGAGGAAGACGACTCAACGATCGGTGTGCGCGTTCCGCTGGGCATTGATTATGTGCTTGCCGGCCCACCTCTGGATGTTTTCTTCGAGGTGGCTCCCGTACTCGATGTCGCGCCGAGTACGGAATTCCGTGTGAACGGCGGTGTAGGAATAAGATATTACTTCTAGGAGCAACAGACGAGATGGATAGCAGCGTATGAGTGGTTGTTCTTCCGCGGACTTCAGGTGTGGTTATGTCGCCGTTGTGGGCAGGCCGAATGTAGGCAAGTCCACGCTCGTAAACAAACTGCTTAACTTCCCGCTGTCTATCGTGACATCCAAGCCTCAGACCACCAGGCACAAGATGCTTGGAATACTGAATGAAGATGGCTACCAGGTGATCTTCCTTGATAGCCCGGGTCTCGTGAAGCCCAAGTACGCGTTACAGGACCTGATGGTCAGGTCAGCGTGGTCGGCCATAGAGGAGGCTGATCTGGTGGCGCTGATGGTCGAATCACGCGTGCCGGAGATCGACCGCGAGACCGATGTTCTGAAGCGGCTCAAGAGCCTGAATAAGACGGTGATCCTTGTTGTCAATAAGATAGACCTCGTTACCAAGTCCGACCTCCTTCCGATAATCAAGCATTACAGCGACCTATTTCCGTTCAAAGATGTTATACCGGTGTCCGCACTCAAAGACGATGGGCTTGATGTGCTCAAACAGGCAATAGTGTCAAATCTACCAGCGCGGCCGCCGTACTACCCACCTGAGGATCTGACCGACAGACCGCAGAAGTTCTTCGTGAGCGAAATCATACGCCAGAAGGTCTTCGAGCAGTTCGGCGAAGAGATACCCTATTCGGTCGCCGTGATTGTCGATGAATACAAGGAACGAGAAAGCGACAAGGACTACATACGAGCGATCATGATCTGTGAACGGGACAGCCAGAAGGGGATGTTGATCGGCAAGGGGGCCAAGGCGCTCAAGCGGCTCGGGAGTGCCGCACGCAGCGAGATAGAGTCTTTTGTGGGTAAGAGCGTATACCTCGAACTCAAGGTTGAAGTCCGGAAAAAGTGGCGCAAGCACGAGGATACGATCAGGCGCCTGGGACAGGTATAGAAACGGGCCGGCAGCGTGGCCGGCAAAAGCAACGGGGGCGGTTTCGCACCACCCCCGCTTAAATATACTTACTCACGCGACTATAATTTGGTCTCGGCAACCGCCTTCTTGACTGCTTCGAGTGAGTTGGCAAGCATGCCCTTCTCCTCGTCGGTAAGCTTGAGCTTGAGAATCTTCTCCACACCACCTGCACCGATAACCACCGGCACACCGATGTAATACCCATCTATACCGTATTCACCTTCACACATGGCTGCGCACGGGAAAATGCGCTTCTTGTCCTTAAGGAAAGACTCTGCCATGGCGATTGCGCTCGCCGCCGGGCTGAAGTAGGCGCTTCCGTTGCCCAGGAGCTTCACGATCTCGGTTCCGGCCTTCTGGGTGCGCTCCACGATGGCGTCGATCTTCTCCTTCGGCATCAGTTCGGTCAGTGGGATCCCGCCGACCGTGGCGAGTCTGGGCAGCGGCACCATTGTCGGGCCGTGACCGCCCATGACGGTGGCGGCAATGTCCTCGACCGACACGCCGAGTTCCATGGCAACAAATGAGCAGAATCTCGATGTGTCAAGCACACCGGCCATTCCGACTACTCTCTCCTTGGAGAAACCCGTGAGCTTCTTGAAGGAATAGACCATAGCATCGAGCGGGTTTGTGAGGATGATGTTGAATGAGTCGGGTGCGTACTTCTTGATATTCTCCGCTGCCACGGTTATGATCTTGATGTTCGTATCCAGAAGGTCCTCTCTGGACATACCGGGCTTTCTCGGCAGCCCCGCTGTGACGATGTTCACATCAGAGCCCTTGATATCCGCGTAGTTGCCGGTGCCCGAGACATTGGCATCACAACCGAGCACGGGCGTCGATTCCATGATATCCAGGGTCTTGCCCTTTACGTAGTTTTCTTTATCAGGGATATCGACGACGACAATGTCCCCGAGTTCCCGCTGGGCCGCGAGAAGCGCAAGTATGCCGCCAATCTGCCCACCGCCAACAAGACTGATCTTCTTCCGTGCCACACCGGGCCTCCTTTCAATAAACCCTAGCCACCAGCGTAGGACTGTAGCACGTTCCCCGCGGTTTGGCAACTGGTTTCAGGTCGTGGGCCGGAAGCCCCCACGGCGCTGAAATCCGGGGGTTCCCAGGGAGCGGTCGAGTGGGTATAGTGAGACTGAAACACCACTCCCCTGGGTGTTGTTCGAGCGTTGTCCCCTGGTAGTCATAGAGAATTGCAGGCGGTGCCGGAGTCTATTGCTTTACCCAATCCAAGTGGATTGTCACTCACGGTGTTGTCACGCGGGACATCGCTGGAATCAATGGATCCGGCACCGTCGGCTCACATTCGCCCTGCTACGATGCTCTGAACTTGATGAACTCCGGAGTCCGAATGAGCAGGATCGAGCTCACCACGAGGCTTATTCCGGCACCAAGCCTCAGAGTGGTGATCACACCGAGAGTCTCCGCAAGGTGCCCTGCAAGCAGATTCCCGAAGGGCAGAGGCCCAAGAAAGACCAGCACGTAGAAACTCATTACCCTGCCCCTGAGCCTGTCCGTGATCGCTGACTGGACAAGCGTATTCATGCTTGCGGTAAGCAGGATCATGGCAAGACCAAGCACAAAACACATTACCATGGCGGTGAGAGGGGCTCCGGTGAACGTGAGAGCAATGATGGTCAGCGGAAACAAGACCACCCCTGCCGATGTGAGTAGCCCCTTACGATCGAAGTTACCGAGGGATGCGACGACGAGGGCCGAGACAAGAGCACCGGCTCCCGCTGCCGTCATCAGCCCGGCATATGTTCCCGCGTCACCCTGAAGGACCTGGCTGGCAAAAACCGGGAAGAGGGTCCCATATGAGAAAGTGAACAGGCTCGCCAGACCGATCAGGCTTACGGCCCGCCGTATGACGACATGCGACTTGACATACTGCAGCCCTTCCTTGAGCTCATCCCAGTGGCTAGCCTTCGGGACATCTCTTGGCGTGCGCTCCAGCCTCATCAGCAGGTATGCGCCGATCACTGCCAGGAACGAAAAGGCGTTGACCAGGAAGCATCCTCCCACACCTATGGCATAGATCAGCACACCGGCAATGGCAGGCCCAATCAGTCTCGCCATATTGAACGCGGTGGAATTGAGTGCGATTGCATTCATGAGATCCTTACGTCCGACCATCTCCTTAAAGAAGCTGTGTCTTGTCGGTGCGTCGAAGGACTGTGTCGCTCCCAGCAGTGTCCCCAGCACTGCAACGTGCCAGAATCTCACTACCCCGGTGAGGGTGAGAATCGCAAGAACGAACGCCTGGATCATTGCGACCGTCTGCGTTACGAGGAGGATGTTTCGCTTGTTGATCCTGTCCGCAAGCACACCCGCAAACAGCGACAGGAAGATGATGGGCACACGGGTTGCGAAACCGACCACGCCCAGGGCGAACGCGGACTTGGTGAGCTCATAAACCAGCCAGGCCTGTGCGACGGTTTGCATCCATGTTCCGGATAGGGAAATCACCTGACCTGTGAGAAACAGCCTGTAATTCCTGTGGCTGAGCGCGCTGAATGTCTGGACGGAGTGTCCTACGACCATGCGGATATGTTCCTCACAACAAGCGCCAGCAGCTTCACGAGATTGTCGTAATCCCTGAGGCTCATCACCTCGGCAGGCGAATGGACGTATCTTACGGGCACGGAAAGAGGTATCATCAACACATTAAAGGTCTGAAGCGCCGCTCCGTCCGTGGCACCGCCCGTCAGTGCGACCTGGAGGGGAATCCCCTCCTTGCCTGCGGCCTCACCTACGTGTTTCATCAGAGTCCTCGAGGCAAAGGCCATACGGTCGAGCATCCTCATGACCGGTCCCTGGCCGAGGCTCACGGCCGAGAGGTGATAATCGACCTGCGGTGAATCACCGGTCGTGCAGGAGTCAATGGCGACGGCGAAGTCGGGACGGAGGGTGTTGCCGAGGGCATAGGCGCCTCTTAAGCCCAGTTCCTCCTGGACCGACCAGGCGAATGTTACTTTAAGGTCAAGGGCTGCCGGATCGATCAGGTCAAGCACCTCGATGAGAGCCGCACAGCCCAGCCGGTCGTCAAGTCCCCGTGTCGCCACAAGGTCGTTGGCAAGCAGCGAGAAGTGCTTCCTGAGCAAAATCGGTGACAGCTTGGCAATCCCCAGGGCCTCGGTCTCCTCACGCGAAGTTGTTCCGATATCGATGTAGACGTCCTCGGGCTTCACGACCTCGGCCATCTCTTTGGCCCTATCCCTCATGAGGTGGGGCGGTTTGAGTCCGATCACGCCCGGCACAGGCTCGAGCCTGCCTTCAGGATAAACATCGACCATTCTTCCGGGCAGCACCCGGTCATCAAGACCTCCGACCTTCCTTATCCTTATGAAACCGCCGTCTTCAATGTGACTCACCAAGAGTCCGATCTCATCCATGTGGGCCACGAAAAGGGCGTGTTTGTCCCCCCGGCCTAAGGTAAGGGTGAGGTTACCCATGGCATCAACCCTGGTCTCGCCAAACCTGGCGACCTTCCCGGCTATCTTGTCCCGGACCGGGTCTTCCCATCCCGAGACCCCCGGAGTCAGAATCAGTTCTTTTAGAAGGTCGACATGCTTCTGAAATTCTGCGGTTCCCACGTAAGCCTCCTCTGTTGATTTTAGATGTTTATTGTAGGGCTTCCCACCGCCGCTGTCAAACCCCGGCGAACCCCCGGAAAACCCCGGTGAACTCCGGGCGAGCCCCGGGGTCAGGTCTTGAAATTAAGCGTCCTCAGAACCCTGAGTGCGGGCTCGCCTTCGGTCCGCCTTGCTCGGAGTGAGACATTTGCTTGCGTCCCAAAGGCTAGGCCGGCGGGTTTCAGGATCATGCAACTAGAAGTGTGCGGAAGTGATTCTCCGTGACTTCGCATGGCGGAGGGTTGACAGGGGCGGCGGGCCGGGGTTTAATAAGGAGTCAACTTGTGGGAGGTGTTTGACAGATGGAAATCGAAGCGGTGAAAGTGGATATCCCTGAAGGTGCGAATGTCATCGCGGGGCAATCACACTTCGTAAAGACAGCGGAGGACCTCTACGAGGTATTCAAGAACTCGGTCCCCGACATCAAGTTCGGAGTAGCTTTCTGCGAAGCCTCGATGGATCGTCTGGTGAGGTTCGAGGGAAACGACGAGGAACTCATGAAAGCCGCGGCGGCTACGGCCGAAAGGGTAGGGGCCGGTCATTTTTTCATAGCGTTCATGCGGGATGCTTATCCCATAAACATCTTGCCGGCGATCAAGGCGTGCCCAGAAGTGTGCAGTGTCTTCTGCGCCACCGCAAATCCCGTTTCTCTCCTGGTAGTCGAATCGGGTGAGACGCGGGGTGTGGTCGGAGTGCTTGACGGGATGCGGCCCGTGGGTATCGAAGGCGAAGACGACAAGAAGAAGAGGAGACGACTCCTCAGGAACATTGGCTACAAAGTAAGCGAGTAATACCGGGATGAGATAGTCAAGCGCCGCAGGGGTCTTTGGCGACCGCTGCGGCGCTCTTATACTTCTACGGCAATCTCCAGCTCGTCAGTCTACTCAAGCACGTGGATCTTGCGCTTGGCACACATATCCTTCAGTATCTGCGGCCACACCGTAACGCTGACCTCACCGAGATGAGCTTTCTTAAGCAGCATCATGTAGGTCCGTGACTGGCCGATGCCTCCACCAATCGAAAGCGGCAGGTCGCCGGTCGCGATTCCCTTGTGGTATGGAGTGCTCAATAGATCGAGCTGCCCGCTCATCTCAAGCTGTATCTTAAGAGTCTCGGCATTGACACGGACACCCATGGATGTGAGCTCATGCCGGCGCTTGGTTATGGGGTTCCATACGAGGATATCCCCGTTGATTCCGTGCATGGTCTTACCGTTTTTTGATATCGTCTCGGTAACCCAGTCATCGTAATCCGCAGCCCGCATCTCATGCGGGTAGCCGTCCTCAAGCGGCCAGCCGACACCAAGGATAAAGACCGCCGGGTACTTCTGAAGCACCGCGGTCTCGCGCTGCTTTCTCGGGAGATCGGGGAACATGTCGAGGATTTCCTCGGCATGGAGAAACGTGAGTTCATCCGGCATGTTCGGCCACTTGTCCGACCTCAGTTTGGGGTACTTCTCCTGGACCAGGTTCTCCGCGCCCTTGAGAACCTTCCAGAGTTTCTTGACCACTTCTTTCAAGTAATCCAGATTGCGCTGATCGTCCGTGATCACCTGCTCCCAGTCCCACTGATCCACGTATGCGCTGTGATCGTGGTCGAGGAAGTAGTCCTTGCGCACGGCGCGCATATCCGTGTTCAGGCCTTCGCCGGGCTTCATGTCATACTGCTTAAGCGCCACACGCTTCCACTTCGTTGCCGCCTGTACCACCTGGGCATCGATGGGGTTCTTGTCGTAGTCATTCCTGATGTGAAACCCGACCGGCGTGCGTGAGCCGTCGCGGTCCAGCATGTCGTTGACACCGCTGTTGACATCGACGATGAGCGGGACCTGAACCATCATCAGGTTGAGTTCCTTGCACATGTTCTCTTCGATGTAGGCCTTGGCCGCGTAGAGAGCATCCATCGTCTCTCTGCGGTTGAGAATGGGCGCGTAATCACTCGGAAGGATCTTCTCGAGATCCGCGTAATTCCCGATTCCGGGCCCCGCGAGGTCCGCCTTCTTGTCCGTCATTCTACTACCTCCTGGTTACCATCCTGTGGGTTGCCGAGTAGACCCGGCTTACTTAAAGACATCCGGTCCGTGGTCTATCTTCCCCTCCCGTTCCGAGATCAGGTCGGCTGCCTTGCTTTCATCCTTTTCAATACCGCAGGCAACCTCCGCGATCTTGGCGAGCTTATCGAAGTCAATGTGCCGCAATGCCATAAGCCGTGCCGCCTCAGTGTTTCCACCACCATGAAGCGCCATGGCCGTCCAGTTGGTGCCTCTCGTCAGATTCTCGATCAAGCGGATTATTCTCAATCTGTCCTCTGCGGTCATGCCTTCTTTGGCAGGTGCCAGGTACTTCTGGATCTTAGGTCCTATCTCGCTATTGAGATAGTCTTTGGCCGACGGGGCGGTCTCACCGATACCCGACATCAATTCCCTGGCGTAACGAATGGCGTTAAACGGCAATATCGTCGCCTGATACTTGGTGGTGTGCGCAAGCAGCGGGTTGGGGATCCAGGCACCTGACTCGTGCTGAAAGCCGTCGAAACCCGCGGAAAGTGACAGCGCGTAGAGCGTCTCAGCGGAGATACCCATCTCGGCCAGTTTTGACCTGACATGCCCGATCTTCGAAATGTTGATGGCGTCGGCAGCCAGTTTTGTCGCACCCAGGAGGAGACTCACGCCCCCTGACTTGCATGCTCCTGCCGTAAGTCTGTGCACGGCCGTGAAATACTCCATCAGTTTCGGTGTGAACTGCCATTCCTCACACATGAAAACCCGTTCGCTCGCTACGAATACATCCTCCATGATCAACATCGCCTGGTGATCGCCGTACTTCTTCCCGACATCGATCTCCTCGGCCTTGCCGTCCTCGAGTCTCCGGTCAACCGGTGTTCTTCCGAGCACATATGAAAGCCCCTCGGTATCAGTCGGAATTGCACAGCAGACCGCATACTGCTTCCCGTCTTCGGTAAGTGTCGTCGTAGGGAGCACAACGAATTCATCGGCAAAGATGATGCCCGTCTGGTTAACCTTTGATCCTCTTATCACGATCCCGTCGTCGCGTTTTTCGATTATCCTGGTGTAGAAATCAGGATCCTTCTGGTCCTGGGGTTTGAGTCTCCTGTCGCCCTTGGGATCGGTGAGGGCGGCGGTCACAGTCAGGTCCTTCTTCTGGACGTTGAGCAGCCACTTCTTTAAGCGCTCATGGTAATCGGTCCCCAGGGCCTTATCCATCTCGAAGGTCGTGGGATAAAGACCCGATATGGCCTCTGAGCCCGTGCAGCGAAAAGTGCAACAACCCAGTATCTCACCCAGTGCCCGTGCGAGCTTCGTCTTCTGTATGGCATCATCGCGGCTCATAAGCGGAGCCGTGTAGAAATTGCAGACCTCGCCCGTGAGGTGCGACTTGGTCGTGAGAAGTTCCTTGAACTTGGGGTGGCCGGCGAGTTCGTAAATCCGCTTGATGGTCTCAAGTGAGGGCTTAAGCGCGGGATGCGTGAGAACATCCTTGATCTTCTCCCCACGGAACCACACATCCATAGGCTTTCTCGCCTTCATGCTCGCTACAAAATCATCCGGAGTCCTCAGAGGCATCGAACTTCTCCTTTCGATTTCTTTCCGTTTCCAGGTGCGGGTGACATTAATGACTTACGGGAAAAGATATCAGGCGAAAACGGGTAAGTCAAGGGTATCACTCGAACAGTTGACAAGGTAAGACCGGCCTGCTAAAGTGAGACGGTGTTTCTTTAAAAAGGGGGCATGGATGAGAATATCTTGTCTTGTAATTACCTCCATCGTGCTCGTCCTGGCGACCGGAGGGGCATGGTCCCAGGAGATGTCCGGGTTCCCTGCGAGTGGGCTCCAGGCTGTGGATACTCCCAGTGACGGAGGCGGGAGCATCGATCTTGAGTGGGAGGGAGAGGGGTTGGAGTTTATCCTGATAATGAGAGCTGCCTCGCCGGATGGGGAGTTTGAGACCGTCGGGGACGCTATTGCCTCCGATGGATCATACACCGACATGCGTCTGGAGGACCAGACGGATTATTACTACCGGCTGGCGTATCAAGCAGGTGAAGATACGCTCCTGGGTGCCGTTGCCGGTCCTGTCCAGAGCAGAACCAACTGGTTCAGGTCCTATAGAAAGAACGCTCTGGTGCTCACAGCCCTGATGTTTTTCCTTGTGATCCTTTACGTGACCCAGGCCAGGAAGGGCAAGAGACTCTTCATACGCCGGATATCGGGCTTGAGCGCTATCGATGAGGCCGTCGGAAGAGCGACGGAGATGGGTAAGAAGATACTCTACATTCCGGGTATCTTGAGCCTGAGCGAGATTCAGACCATCGCAAGCCTCTCGATCCTTCAACATGTTGCGAAGCTGACCGCAGTCTACGGGACTGATATAGAGGTCCCGAACAAGGATCCCCTTGTCTTCTCGGCTGCGAGGGAGACCGTGAGGCAAGCCTACATGGAGGCCGGTAAGCCGGACCAGTTCAGGGAGGAGATGGTTACCTACCTCACCTATGATCAGTTTGCCTATGCTGCGTCGGTCACGGCCAAGATGGTGCGGGAACGACCTGCAACCAACTTCCTCATAGGATCGTTCTTTGCAGAGTCCCTTATCCTTGCCGAGACCGGGCAGAGCGTGGGCGCCATTCAGATCGCCGGAACAGCAGACATTCCCCAGCTTCCATTCTTTGTCACTGCATGTGACTATACGCTGCTTGGGGAGGAGCTCTATGCGGCGAGCGCCTATCTGTCCAAGGAGCCGGTGCTCTTGGGAAGCATAAAGGCACAGGATGTGGTCAAAGCGATAATCATGGTAACGGTTGGTGCAGGCATAGTGATTCTGGCATTCGGGTCTGACATCGTCCGCGAGCTGCTGTATACCCGCTAGGTCGATAAGGAGGAGATGATGAGAAGAACAATTCCGCTCATACTGACTTTCTGTGTGGGCATGTACCCCATCTTCGCTTTTTTTGTCCCGCATCGCGTCGTGACAAATATCAATCAGGATCTCGACACCTGGCTGGTGATCGTGGCCGCGTTCGCACTGCCTCTCGGAGTTGTCAACCTTGTGATGTCCAACGTCAACAAGGTCAAGAAACGGGACAAGGGCTGGCCCTACTCGATTGTACTGATGGCCGGTCTGTGTCTCATGGCGTTCTATGGCATAATGGGCGGAGAGCAAGGCTTTCATCCCAGTTTTCAGTGGATGTTTGAGAACCTGGTCTCACCGCTCCAGGCCACCATGTTCTCCCTGCTTGCTTTCTACGTGGCATCGGCCGCCTACAGGGCATTCCGGGCACGGAATGTCGAGGCGACGGTGCTTCTCATAGCGGCGATAGTCGTGATGCTCGGAAGGATCCCGATCGGAGACATGATCACCGGCGGCAGGCTGTCACCGATCAGCGAATGGTTGATGACCAAACCCAATGCGGCGGCCCAGCGAGGCATCATCATCGGTGCGGCACTGGGGGCGGCCTCGATGCAGATCCGCGTGATCCTCGGTATTGAGCAGACCTATCTCGGCAGTGGCAAGGACTAGGAGGACGAAATGAAGATCCAGAAACTGCTTTACATAGACCGGAGGATCATTTACCTCGTCGTTGCCATAGGGGCTTTGATCCCCATCATTCGGCCGATCGGGCTTCCCGTCGTGCCGAGCGCACCGGTAAGAGGCCTGTTTGACAGGGTGGAGGAGCTCGAGCCGGGTGATGTGGTCATGCTCTCGTTTGACTACGGGCCCTCCTCCGAGCCCGAGCTCAATCCCATGTCCGCCGCCATAATGCGGCATCTCTTTATGCGTGAAGTGAAGGTGCTGGTTGTGGCCATCTTCCCGCTGGGTGGGGTTCAGATTGCGATAAGAGAGGTCGAACGGATCACGAATGAGTTCGATCTCGAATACGGTGTCGATTACGTCAACCTCGGCTACAAGGATGGCGGCCAGGCACCGATGAAGGCGATGGGCGTGAGCATAAAAGATGTTTTTCCGGCCGATGTGGAGACTACCCCCACGGAAGGTATGCCGATCATGGACCAGGTACGGAACTACGATGACGTCGACGTCGTGATCACACTTGCCACGGGGATCATAGGCGAGTGGTGGGCCAACCTCGTAAACGCCCAATTCGGTGTGGACGTCGCCGTAGGGTGTACGGCGGTTTCGGCTCCCAAGTACTATGCATATCTCCGCTCAGGCCAGATGATAGGTCTCTTGGGCGGGCTTAAGGGCGCGTCGGAATACGAGAAGCTCCTGACCGACGCCTATCCCGAGGCCCGGGAGATCTACCTGGACCCGGAAGAGATCAAGCGGGCCGCGATGACGGGTATGGATGTCCAGTCGATAGTCCACTTGATAATCATCGCTTTCATAATATTCGGCAACACGATGTACTTCATAACACGCAAGGGGCAAGGGGGTAAATGATGGCTCCGTTCGGTATTTCAATCGGCGTATGGATTAATGCCTTTCTGACTATCTGTATCCTCAGCTTCCTTTATAAGGATAACCCCTTGTTCCGGTTTGCGGAGAGTCTCTTTGCGGGTATGTCGCTGGGGTACTACATCGGTATCGTCACCGAGAACACGCTTAAACCCAACCTTTTCAGGCCGATGATCAACAACTTCTGGGGTGACCATAACTTTCTTCTCGTAATCCCGATGGTGCTCGGGGTCATGCTCTATTTCAGGTACATACGCAAGATCGCCTGGCTGGCAAGGATTTCCCTTGCGGTCTACATCGGCTACTATGTCGGTGTTTACCTGATGCAGAAACTCCATGGAGATATCCTCTTCCAGGCCAGGGATACGATCGTACCGCTGAGGATGGGAGGGATCGAGGCGCTGTGGAACGTCGTCATAATCGTGGGGGTGTTCTCCGTGCTCGTCTATTTCTATTTCTCGGCAGAGCACAAAGGGGCGCTCGGCAAGATCTCACGGGTGGGGATCTGGTTTCTCATGATCTCCTTCGGTGCGAGCTTCGGCTACACCATTATGGCGAGAATATCGCTGCTGATGGGACGGTTCTCGTTCCTTGTAAATACCTGGTTGAGACCCATGATATCGGGTTGAGGTTGCGGCAAGTATAGAGTGGGTTCAGCTTATGGCTCCACGTATCGTAGGGCTCTTTAGCGACTTCGGGCTCGACGATTGGTATGTGGGTGTGATGAAGGGTGTTATCCTCTCCGTGAACCCGCAGGTGACCGTGATCGATGTCATTCACACCATACCCAGGCACGACGTTGGTGCCGCATCATTCGTAGTGGGTGCATCGTACAGTTATCTCCCGATTGACGCTATCGTGGTTGCCGTTGTCGATCCGGGTGTCGGGACCACGAGGAGAGTCATCTGCGCCGAGATCGCCGGCAGGACCTTCCTTGCACCGGATAACGGCCTGTTATCGGACGTCTTCTTCAGAGAAGGGCGTGGCAGGGTAGTCTCTGTGGAAAACGATGAGTATTTTCTCAAACCGGTGAGCTCCACCTTCCATGGCCGGGACATATTCGCATCTGTCGCAGGCCACCTGTCGCTGGGTCTTAGGATCGGCGCGCTCGGTCCTGAGATCAAGAACGCAAGAGAGTTTGATGTCGCCGGGCCGAGAGTGGTAGACGGTTCCCTCGATGTCATAATTCGGTGGGTCGACTCATTCGGCAATCTGGTCACTGATTGCAGTCGAGAGCAGGCGGCGGAGCTCAAGTTGATATGGGGAAAGTTCGTGATCGCCGGTGTGGGAGAAAAGCCGATAAGCATGGTTGAAAGCTATGAATCGGTCGGTGTGGGTGAGCTTCTGGGCATCATCGGAAGCTCAGGTCATCTTGAGATTTCGGTCCGCGAGGGGAGTGCCGGTGACCTCCTGAATATAGAAGTGGGGAGCGAGATCCGGCTTACGAAAGCCGGATCGATATAGCTCTGGCAGATCCTGCATGAGACCATTATCATTCTAAGGGACGATATCCGACGATTAGGTTCACAGGAAGTGAGGTGGCATAGATGGCCAAGATTTTCGGTCTTCAAAAGAGCATCATGTATGGACCCGTTGGTTCGAGGCGGCTCGGACGCTCGCTCGGTATAAACCTTTCACCCACGGACTACAAGGTCTGCTCGTTTAACTGTGTGTACTGCCACTACGGCTGGAGCAAACACCTGGAGACCGACCTCTCGGAGTATGCCGCAGATCTTCCTACCGTGGATGCGGTCGCAGAAGCACTCGAGACCGCCCTGCGCGATCTCGACCCGCCGCCTGAGTACATCACATTCTCCGGAAACGGTGAGCCCACGCTCCATCCACAGTTCCCTGAAATCGTCGATGCGGTTATTCGAGTGAAGCAGCGGACCGGTACGGATGCCAGACTCGCGATCCTGTCAAACTCCACCGCAGTCACCGACAAGCGGGTGAGAGAAGCACTGGGCAAACTCGATGTAAGGATAATGAAACTCGATGCCGGGAACGAAGAGGTTTTCGACAGAATCAGCCGCCCGGCCCCCGGCGTCACGTTTGATGCCGTCGTAGAGGGTCTTAAGGATCTGGATGATATCACTCTCCAGTCCGCGTTTGTCGGTGGGGAGTTGACGAATGCCGGTGATGAGGATGTCGAAGCCTGGCTTAAGGTCGTCCGGGAGATCAAGCCCACATCGATGCAGATATACAGCCTTGAAAACGCTCCGGCCATGCCGACACTTGTCGGTATCCCTATGGAGAGGCTTAGAGAAATCCGGGATCGTGTGAAGCAGGTGCTGGATATCGAAGTGGAAGCCTACTGAAGCAGCCGCTCGACCACCTGCGTTTCGAGTAGCTCTTCGAATTCTCCGATTGTCTCGACAACGATGTCGGAGGCGTACCTCACCACCCAGTTGGGCTTAAGAGGCGTTATGCTTATGATCCTTGCTCCCGCCCGCTTTGCTTCCCACATCTCGATCGCGCTCCCCATGCTGGCTTCAGGCAGGTAGGCGACAATGAGGTCGCTCTTGCGGGCGGCATCGATCGATTCCTCCAGGACCTCAAATGCCTTTGCATCGTCATATGAGAGCGACTCCGGGTGGAGACTCACCGGACAGTATACCTCCGCCGAGGGCATGTGCTTTTCCACAATTCCCTTAAGCGTGGTGCGATATGACTGCCCGTGGACTGCATACTCGCTCAGCGACCCCTGTATGATTCCACAGATAAATACTCTCATCTTACCTCCGGTCCGGCGTGCCACCTCGCGCAATCATGATATTGCCCTTCACACGGAGCCATCACCCTTGGTTCCCTTCTTCTTGATGGCCAGGGACCGCTTAGCCCATTTGATCAATTCCTGCGGGTCCTCAAGGACTTCCCACGGGATTTCGAAGTACGACATGGTGATGGGTTTATCCGGGTGTGGTCTGAATGGAGCGGAACCGGCCCGCTCGAAGTCGTTCCGATTGGATTCATCGACTTTCAGGTAGGCGACGTCGTCAGCAACCAGACCGAACATCGCCCCGTCCCGGTACAGTCCGGCGCCACCAAACATCTTGCGGACCGTGACCCTGCCCCACCCGGAAAACTGGTCAAGAACGTGCTCAAGGAATTCGTCAGATACTGCCATTCATTCTGTCCTCACTTTACACCCAGCATAGCGGTTTACATCCGCCTCGTCAATTGCCCAGCAGGAACTCCCGAACCTCCTTGATGTATAGGAAAGTGTGGGGATTTGAGTTGAGCGGGATTTTGGGTTGATGTAGAGATGGGTACAGTCTCCAGGGTCTTTTGGCTAGTCAACCGAAAGGAGGCCGTACCCATGCAAGAATTAGTGTTTGGAGATTATAGTAGCACAGAATGGCGGGAACTCAAGAGAATTCATCAGGCGATGTTTTGGGATGAAGTGGAGGCGAAGGCTTTGAAG
>JBDRNT010000068.1:0-41400 GCA_043810925.1 Candidatus Eiseniibacteriota bacterium | reverse complement strand
TCTTTCGCATCGGGGCGTTACCTCCGTGTATAAGGTGTTGGTTGATTGCAAACATCTTACACCATGGGGTTAGTTTGCGCCCCGTCTTTTTTGCCAACTTCTTGATCTAAATACAGTAAACAGTTTTGGGATGGGAACTAGTTAAGTGAATATTCGAGGCTTACACAAGTTCGCGCGGCCTCTGAAGCCCGGCCGAGTATATCCTCAAGAATGTCCCACCAGCTTAGCGTCCGCCGCCGTGGCCTGAGAAGCGTGGGCTCCCCGCTTATGCCCGCAAGATCGCCTGCAAGCATAACCGCCTCCCTGAAACCTCCCAGACTGTCCACGAGCCCGAGATCATACGCCTGCCTTCCCGTCAGGAGCCTCCCGTCGGCAAACTCCTTGACCACATCGGGCTCAATGTCCCGTTCGAGCGAGACGACCGTGACAAACTGGTCATAGACGTCGTTTAAGAGCTCCAGCATCAGCTGCTTCTCGTCTGCCGTGAGCGGCCTTGATAGCGAACCGAGGTCCTTATACTCGCCGGTCTTTATGACATCGAAGCCGATTCCGAGTTTCCTGAAGAGCTCCTCGGAATGGGGAAAACTCATGATCACGCCGATGCTCCCGGTGAGCGTACCGGGATTCGCAACGATGGAGGTTGCACCACAGGCGACGTAGTAGCCTCCGCTGGCGGCGATGCCACCCATGGAGGCCACGATCGGCTTACCCTCATCACGGGTCCGCGCAAGTTCGGTGTATATCTCCTGTGCGGCAGCCACGACTCCGCCCGGGCTTTCGATTCTTACAACGATGGCCCTGACATCGTCGTCTTTTGCGAAGCGCACTATTTCGTTTACAACAGGGTCGGGATCGATCATGGTGCCCGTGATCTCAACGAGCCCAACCCTGTCTCCAAACGCGAAACTTCTCCCGTCGGGAAGAAAGGAACCCATAGCGATCAACAACATGAAAGCAATCGCGCCCGCGACACATATGGCGATGACGAATATGAAGACCCATGATTTACCAGACACAGCTTCCCCCTCTTCTACTTTAGACCGAGTACATCACGCATACTGTAAAGCCCCGGCGGTGATGCCGCGGCAAAGCGGGCCGCCCGCAAGGCTCCCGCTGCAAGACACGCCCGTGACCTGGCGGTGTGTGTTATCTCAAGTGACTCACCCCCGGGTGAGAAACCGACCGTATGCGTACCTGCAACATCTCCGACTCGAAGCGAGTGGATCACTATCTCGTCTCCGCGCTGCCCACTCTCCGCCAGTCTACCGACAACGACACGTTTGCCCGTCGATTCACTCAGGATCCTGCCTATTTCAAGAGCTGTTCCGCTCGGGACGTCCCTCTTGGTACGGTGATGGGATTCGACTATCTCGATGTCGGATGCCTTGCCCATCACAAGACCCAGTTTCTCACAGATTCCAAAGAGAACGTTCATTCCTACAGCCATATTGGGCGCGCTCACGACCGCGACTTTTCCGGCAAGGGCCTTGAGCCTCGCCTCCTTATCGGGGATTGCGGTGGTACCCGTCACAAGTGGTTTCGAGAGACTCCCGCAGACTTCGATGATCTCATCGAAAACCGCGCTTGTCGCAAAATCGACGACCACATCTGAGAGCTCCACGGCTGCCCGTCCGTCGGAGGTCAATGTCACCGGGTTCTTGGCATAACCCGTGGCGGCCCTATAGTTGGAAACTTGAGAAAGCACCGGTGCGCCTTCCCAGACCGAAGCGATTTCGATGTCAGCCTCGTCTGTGACAAGCGATGCGATCGCTCTCCCCATCCTGCCGAGACCACCAACAAGACACAGTTTAAGCATCCATCTACCTCAAAGGAGCGCCAGCTGAGCCAGCACGTCCCGCACCCTGTCCGCACTCTGCCGTGAGATCGCAACAAGCGGGAGTCTCATCTCACCCGTCCCGTGCCCCAGCATCTGAAGCGCCGCCTTGACGGGCCCGGGATTGGTTTCAATAAATAGCACATGCATCAGCGATAAGATTTTAAGGTGTATCTCTCTGGCTTCTTCGGCGCGCCCTTCAAGAAAAGCCGATACCATCCTGGACACCGTGTCGGGGACCACGTTGGCCACGACCGACACCACACCTTTCGCACCGACTGAGAGCATGGGAAGCGTGAGCGAATCATCACCCGAGAGCACCGTTATATCCGATCCCGCGATGATACGTGAGACCTGGTCCACCGAGCCGCTGGCTTCCTTCACGGCGACTATGTTTTCGATCTTCGCCAGCTCGGTCACGGTCTCAGGGAGCATATTGACCCCGGTACGTCCGGGAACGTTGTAAAGCACGAGCGGAATCTTCACACTCGACGCTACGGTCTCGAAGTGTTTGATGAGTCCACCCTGAGTGGGTTTGTTGTAATACGGTGTTATGAGCATGGCCGCATCTGCACCGAGATCGGCCGCGACCTGCGTAAGCTCGATACTCGAGGCCGTTGAATTCGTTCCGGTGCCGGGGATCACTTTGACAGCGGTGTTGTCTCCCCGCTCGTCAAGCACGGCCTTTATCATGGCCACCCGCTCTTCGGTCGAAAGCGTCGCAGCCTCACCGGTGCAGCCTGCAGGCACGAGTCCCGTGACACCGCCGTCAATCAACTTTCGGGCAAGTGATCTCACGCCATCGAGATCGAGGCTGCCATTTTTGAAATCCGTGACCATCGCTACGTATGTTCCGTCAAACATCTCTTCCACTCCTATCGGGACAGTTCTATCTCGCCCTCATAAACGATGTCCGCCGATCCGCTAAGGTAGACTGCAGGAGTCGTGTCAGGCGCAAACTCCGCAGTGAGCACGGCACCCGAGCGCACCTTGAGCCGCACACGGTCACCGGCCATCCCCTTTTCTCTTAAGACGTGTGCAGCGGCAATACATCCACTTCCACAGGCAAGTGTTTCACGTTCGACACCACGCTCGTAGGTTCTGATACTGAACTCACCCCCGTCCCCGGCGCCCACAAAATCGGCGTTGGCCCCTTCCATGCCAAAGGAAGGGTGATTTCTAATCTCACGCCCGAGGCCGTCGACGTCGATGGCGTCAGTGTCACTCACAAGCAAGACCGCATGTGGAACACCCGCCTCGACATGCGTTACGGCATAGGACTCACCGTCGATTTGTATCTCGGCCTCGTCAATCGATCTGGGTGGCCGGACACTCAGTCTCACACCGCAGTCCGTAACCTCTCCGGTATGGACACCCGCCTCGGAACGGAATGTGACAGGACTCGGCGCCACACCCTTGGCATCGCAGAAGCGAACAAGACACCGCGCTCCGTTTCCGCAAAACGCAGGCTTGCTGCCGTCGCTATTATAGTAGTGCATGAAGATGCCGTCGGAGGTCTTTTCAACCAGGATCAGACCATCTGCGCCGACCGCAAGCCGCCGCCTGCACAGGTACCTGGCGCCCGCTGGTGCCCACTCCTTGAGCGAGGCATACTCGGGTCCCAGGAATATGAAATCATTACCTGCACCCGACATCTTCGTAAACTTAATCGTCTTCACCGAAACCGAACCTCACCTCTCGCGGCTTCGAACACGACTCTACACTGAGCGTATCGGCGACCTCAACGAAAAACGTATCCCCCGGGTCCTTCTCATGATTGACATTGACGTCGGAGAAGGCCTGGATGAGGTACGCTCCGGGCGTAACACACTTGATCTCAAACTCGCCGGACTTCTTCGGGGCCGCCCAGTAGGTGACCGACGAATCCGTCACGGACTCCGCCAGGACGGTGATCGTCAGCGTGTCGGCGACCGACGCCGTATCTATCAGACCCCGGATAGCGCCGCTTAAGGTGTTCCCGCAGATTGTGAAATCGACACTGTCAAGCTCAGAGACACCCTCGAACACCACATCCCCGTTGTAGCAACCCACGGCTTCACCGTCATCGTACTCGGAGTTGACATCCTTATCGAGAAACGCCTGGAGCCTGTAGCGCTTGCCGGTATCCACGAAAGGAATCTCATACAAACCACCGGCGCCCGAGAGCGTCACATAGAGAGGGTCACCCGGCCGGACTACACCGGAGGTGTCATAATCTCCAATGTCAAATAGCTCGACCACGGCGGCCTCAACCGTCACATTCTTCCACTTTATCGCGCCCGTAATGATTCCTGCATTTATGCTGTCACCGGTTGAAAAGCCTGATATGAAAGTCGATTTCATGGCTACGTCGTGTGAGTCCTTGACCTTGTTCGACACCGAAATCAGGTAGGTGGTGTTGGGCTTAAGACCCGTCTCGGGAATGAGGTAATAGGTGTTTTTCTTCCAGTACCTCTTCTTCCACCGGGACGGTGGGCTGACAATGATGCCCGTCTCCACAGTGCGCTTCTTCATCGTCTCACTGAATTCGACGCTCATCAGGCTGTCCGCTCCGACACGCACCGAACCACTCGGTGGGATGACCTCATCTACATAGGGCACAGTCGTGTCGGCAGGTCCGCCCGGCGGAGACCCGCGCTTGGCACAGCTTAACACAAGCACGGACAGGACGGCACACAGGAGGAGAGGCGGCCACCGGTATGTTCTTTTCATTTCCCCAGGAGCTCTAGAATCACGGCTCTTTGAATGTGCATACGGTTCTCGGCTTCGTCATAAACCACTGATTGGTCGCTGTCCATTACGCTATCGGTGATCTCATCGCCCCTGTGAGCCGGGAGACAGTGCATGACGATCGCATCGGGCCGCGCCGCGGCGAGGACCCTATCGTTCACCTGAAAAGGCTTAAACGCCGCCTTTCTCTCCTCTGCCTCTGCCTCTGCACCCATACTCGCCCATACATCGGTGTAAATGACATCGGCGTCACCTGCGGCTTCGAGCGCGTCGTAGACTATCTCAACTTTGGCCCCGTCCGCTTTGCCTCTCTTAAGAATCGTGGCATCCGGCTCATAGCCCTTTGCAGTTGCGAGCACGAACTCGAAATCAAACTTGGTGGCGGCGTTGATCCAGGAATTCACGACATTGTTGCCGTCTCCCAGGAAAACGACCTTGAGACCGTCGATACGTCCCTTCTTCTCAACAACTGTCATCACATCACCGAGTACCTGGCATGGATGATAGAGGTCGGTCAGGGCGTTGACAACCGGAACAGAAGCGTACCTCGCGAGGTCTTCGACCTCGGCCTGAGCAAAGGTCCTGATCATCAGTACATCGACATAGCGTGACATCACACGCGAAACATCGCAGACGGCCTCACGCCGGCCCAGCTTGATCTCTTCATCCGACACATAAAGAGCATGGCCCCCGAGCCCCACGATGCACATTTCAAAGCTCATGCGTGTTCTCAAGCTCGGCTTTCTAAAGATCATGGCCATCGACTTGCCCTTAAGCAACGGCTGAAGCCGTCCGGCATGATGGTCCTCTTTAAGAGCGATTCCCCTCGTGACGAGCTTCTTTGCGTCATCCGCAGTCAGATCATATATCGAGAGGAAGTGTTTCCGGTCCCACATTGATGGCTCCTTTGCTCAACCATGACCACCAAGAAGCCGGAGGTCTCTGAATGGTCCTGGCTAAAGTATGTACCGCGTCAGATCCACATTCTCAACAATGTCTTTCAGCCTGTCCCTCACCACCTTGGCCGTTATCTTTATCCGCTTCTTCTTCAGATCGGGAACTTCAAAAAGTATGTCCTCAAGCAGTCTTGTCATCACCGTGTGAAGGCGTCTTGCCCCGATATTCTCGGTTATCTCGTTCACCTGTGCTGCGATCGAAGCGATCTCCTTGATCGCATCCTCGGTAAAGGTGACATCGACGCCCTCAGTCTTTAGAAGCGCTTTGTATTGCTTTATGAGGGCATTCCTGGGCTCGGTGAGGATCCGCACGAAGTCGGTCTCTGAGAGACTTCCGAGCTCGACTCTTATCGGGAAGCGTCCCTGGAGTTCGGGAATCAGGTCGGAGGGCTTTGAGGAATGAAACGCTCCGGCTGCGACAAAGAGAACGTGCTCGGTCCGGACGATCCCGTACTTGGTCGGGACACTCGACCCTTCCACTATTGGTAGAAGATCGCGCTGGACACCTTCCCTTGACACATCGGGACCGCTGGAACTCTTGTCCATGGCGATCTTGTCTATCTCGTCTATGAAGACGATGCCTGAGTTCTCCACACGGCTGATCGCCTCGCTTACGACCTTGTCCATGTCGACGAGTTTCTGGGCCTCCTCCTGGTTCAGGATCCCGGCCGCCTCACCGACACTGACTCTTCTCCGCTTGCGTTTGGGCGGAAGCAGTCCTCCGAACATCTCCTGTACGTTTATGTCCATCTCTTCTATGCCGCCCGGTGTGAAGATCTCAATCATGGGAAGCGCCTTGAGCGCCACCTCGACTTCAACCTTCCTGTCGTCGAGTTCTCCCTTCCTGAGCTTCGCTCTGAGCTTCTCCCGGGTGGCCTTGTATTTCTCCTCGTCCGTAACCGGTTCCTCAGGTGGATGCCCGGTCCGCCTCTTTATCGGGGGAAGCAGGAGGTCGAGGAGCCGCTCTTCGGCATTGGCCGCCGCGGCGTCCGCTATCTCCGCCGTTTTTTCCTGGCGTATCATGTTGACGGAAAGTTCGGTGAGCTCTCGTATCATCGATTCGACGTCACGGCCCACGTAGCCGACCTCGGTGAACTTGGACGCCTCCACCTTCATAAAGGGGGCCCGTGCGAGTTTGGCAAGACGTCTCGCGATCTCGGTCTTCCCCACACCGGTGGGTCCGATCATTATGATGTTATTCGGCATTATCTCGTCCCGGAGCTCCCCGGTCACCTGCTGGCGGCGCCAGCGGTTGCGAAGCGCGATCGCCACGCACTTCTTGGCGTCCTCCTGGCCGATAACGTACTTGTCCAGCTCCCGTACGATCTGTCTGGGTGTCAGTTCACCGCTTGTCATCTATTTCAGAACCTCGACTGTGATTTGATCATTGGTGTAAACACATATTTGCGACGCTATCTTGAGTGACTCCTCGGCCACCGCTTTAGCATCCAGGTCCGAGTGGGCGAGCAGGGATCTTGCGGCGGCAAGCGCGAATCCCCCGCCGGAGCCGATCGCCACTATGCCGTCGTCGGGCTCTATTATCTCACCCGTCCCCGATACCACGAAAGATTTCTCCTTGTCCATAACGACGAGCAGGGCCTCCAGTCTTCTTAGAAACTTATCTGTTCGCCACTCCTTCGCAAGCTCCACCACAGCCCTCGTCAGGTTTCCCTTGTACTGCTCGCACTTGGATTCGAACTTCTCAAACAGGGTGAGCGCATCAGCCGATGCTCCCGCGAAGCCCGCGAGTATCTTATCATCATAGATCTTCCGTATCTTGCGGGCCTTCTGTTTCATCACGGTCTCGCCAAGACTGACCTGGCCGTCACCGGCCATGGCCGCCAGGCCGCCGCGTCTTACGCCGATAATCGTCGTGCTTCTTATTCTTGCTTTCATTCTCACCACCTCATGCTCTCGGATGGGCCTGACCGTAGACTTTCTTGAGCCGCTCGGTAGTCACGTGCGTATAGACCTGCGTACTCGAGAGGCTCGCATGACCCAGAAGTTCCTGGACCGCGCGGAGATCGGCACCGCCCTCGAGCATATGAGTGGCAAACGTGTGTCTCAACACGTGAGGACTCATCTGCTTGAGATCACACACCTGCTCGAGGTAATACCTGACGATCTTCTGGATCCCCCTGGGTGTCAACCTGCGGCCGAACCTGTTTACGAAGAGGGCAGCCTCTTCGATCCGCGTCTTCTTTGTAAGAAACCGGGTGCGCTCCGGCACATAGGACTTGATCGCCTTTGCCGCCATCCTGCCCACGGGCACCAGCCGCTCTTTTCTGCCCTTGCCCCTGACTCGTATCACCTCGCCGAAAAGATCCATATCGGCAACGTTCAGCCAATGAAGTTCGCCCAGCCGGATACCGGTGCTGTAGAAGAGCTCGAGGATCGCCAGATCCCTTGACCCGGCGAATCCATTACCCCCGGGAAGCTCCATAAGTGAGTCCACATCGGCGAGATCGAGAAACGACGGCAGGTGCTTCTCCTTCTGGGGCATCCTTATTGCGGCTGCCGGGTTCACACTGAGGCTCTCCCTTGTACACATGTATTTCATGAAACACCTTATCGCGGCAAGTTTGCGACGCAGTGTGCTTCCCTTCGCCCCCCCGGCCTTGAGGTGGCTCAAGAAGTGACGGATCGACAGCTTGTCAACCTGCTTGATGCTCAGTTTCCGGCAGCCGAGCTGTTCTCTCAGAAATGAAGTAAACTGCCTTAGATCATTCTCGTAAGCACTTATAGTATTGTCAGATAGATTGCGTTCCAGTCCCAGATGCAGAATGAACCTTTTAAGGTAAGACTCCACTGTAGTCCACCGCTCCGTCTAAAGTCTTTGCGATACCCGTCTCGTCGATCCAGGCCTTCAGAACGACGGCCGATCTCTCACTCAAAAGCAGGTTCCTTCGCTGCTTGTCACGCATCCGGGGCCCAAGCCGCGGCAGGAGACCGAAATTCGGGTTCATGGGCTGGAAAGATCTGGAAGGAGCCACGGAAACGTACCTTACGAGACCTCCCAGCATGGTTTCTGCCGGGGGCACGACGCAAGGGATCTTGAACGCTTTGCGTGCGGCGTTTATACCTGCCAGGAGCCCGGTTGCGATAGCAGCCATGTATCCTTCCGCACCCGTTATCTGTCCGGCAAAAACGACGTTCTCCAGCTGCAGGTGTTCAAGCGTGGGGCCCAGTGTCACCGGCGCATTCACATAGGTGTTTCTGTGAATGCTGCCGAGACGGGCAAACCGGGCGTTTTCAAGCCCCGGCAGCAACCGGAACACCCGCTTCTGCTCACCGTGCCTGAGCCTCGTCTGAAAACCCACCATACCGTGAAGTGAGCCCTCGAGGTTTTCCGGCCGGAGCTGAACTACAGCATGAGGAATTCTGCCGGTCCGGGGATCGACGAGTCCCACAGGCTTCATACATCCATGAGCCAGCGTCTCGTCACCCATGCCGGCCAGCTCCTCGATCGGCATACAACCCGAGAAGAACCTCACATCCTCAAAGTCCCGTTTGGGAACCAACTCTGCCTGCCTCAGGCCGTTAAGGAAGTCCATATACTGCTGACGGTCAAGCGGCAGATTGATGTAGGTTGAGTCACCCTTACCATAGCGCGCCGACCTGTACATACGCGACAGGTCTATGGATTCCGTTTCAATGATTGGTGAAACGGCGTCGTAGAAAAAAAGGTTACGTGTGCCGACGATTGTCTCGAGCACCCGTGAAACGGCCGCTGATGCAAGCGGACCCGGGGCAAGGACATTGACGGCATCGTCGGTCAAGGTGACAGCTTCCTCCCTCAGGAGGGTGACCCGACCGGAGGACTCGATCGAACGTGTCACACCCGATCCAAAAAGCGACCTATCCACACAAAGCGCGCTCCCGGCCGGTACGCGGGCCTCGGCGGCCACATCCATCAACATCGATCCAAGCATCCTGAGCTCGAGCTTTAAAAGCCCATTTGCATTTGAGATGCTGTCCGACTTAAACGAGTTGGAACATACGAGCTCTGCCAGGTTGCCGGTCGTGTGCGCCTCGGTCATCTTCCGCGGGCGCATCTCGAAGAGGGTTACGTCCGCCCCCAGCCTGGCGGCCTGCCATGCGGCCTCTGAACCAGCCAGCCCCCCGCCTATCACCACTACCCTGGGGGCCGACCTGCTCATGATTTCGCCTCGTTGCCGCACTTGGGACATTTAAGGCGACTGCCCTTGTCACGCGTGGTCTTGACCAGCATAATCGGGTAATTGCATTCCGGGCAGGGCTCGCCTATGGGTTTGTCCCACGTAGCAAACTTGCACTTGGGGTAGCTCTCACAACCGTAGAATATCCGGCCCTTCTTGGTCCGCTTTTCCTTGAGTTCCCCTTCACAACCCTCATTGGGGCACTTGATACCGAGCGTGAACGCTTTTGTTCCTTTGCAGTCGGGGTAACGTTTGCAGGCCAGGAACTTGCCGTACCGGCCTGTACGGACGATCATCTCCCCCTCGCATTCGGGACACTTGGCATCCGTGTGTTCTTCCTCTTCTTCAAGCGGCTTTGTGGTCTTACACTCGGGAAAAGCCGAACACGCGAGGAACCTGCCGTGCCTGCCCCACTTCTTGATCATGGGGCTACCGCACGTTTCACACTTCGTATCGGTCTGCTCCTCGACCGTACGCTTGAGCTCGTCTTTCATCGCATCCGCATGCTCGAGACTCCGCGCAAAGGGCTCGTAGAAATTTCTGACCACACTTACCCAGCCGTCCTGTCCCGTTTCGACACGGTCGAGCTCGGTTTCCATGTGGGCGGTGAAGCCGACATCGAAGATATCGGGAAAGATCTTGAGCAGGACCCTGAGGACCGTCCGGCCTAACTCGGTCGGTTCAAGTGACCCCTTGGCCTTTTCCACATACCCTCTGTCGAGCACGGTCGTGATGATCGCCGCGTAGGTGCTCGGCCGTCCGATTCCCTTCTCCTCGAGCTCTTTTATAAGACTTGCCTCGGTGTAGCGCGGCGGCGGCTGAGTCTCGTGACGCTTGACATCAAGCGAGAGGAGATCCACAGCCTCACCCGTATTGAGGACGGGAAGAAGGTTATCCTTATCGTCTGTCTTCTCACTGTAGACCTTGAGGAAACCGTCGAATTTCATGACGGATCCCGTGACCTTGAATAGGTACCGGCCGCCTTCAACCTCTATCGTGGTCTGGTCGAACAGGGCCTGGGCCATCTGGCTCGCAACGAACCGCGACCAGATAAGCTTATAGACTCTTGCCTGGTCCTTGGTAAGAAACGAGGAGACCGCATCAGGTGTACGCTCAACAGCGGTCGGTCTGACTGCTTCGTGGGCATCCTGGGAAGCCTTGCCCTTTCTGAACTTCGTGGCCTTCTTAGGGATGTACTCTTCTCCGAACGTCTCGCTTATGTAGGTCCGGGCGGAATCACTTGCACTGGACGCCACCCGTGTCGAGTCGGTTCTCATGTAGGTTATGAGACCTGCACGGTCCTTTTCTCCGAGGTCAATGCCCTCGTAAAGCTCCTGGGCTATGACCATTGTCTTGCGCGCACTGAAGCCCAGCCTTCTTGCGGCATCCTGCTGGAGGGTGCTCGTGATATAGGGTGGTCTGGGGTTTCGCTTCGTTGTCCGTTTCTTGACGTCCTTGATGAGGTAGGTCTGCTGTTTAAGATCGGTCTCGACATCCGTAGCATCCTTAAGCGTGCCCAGCTCCACCTTGGCCTTCCCGATCCGCTCGAGTTTGGCCATGAACTCATCGTCCCTCAGAGATTTGAACTTCCCGTCAATGGTCCAGTACTCCCTGGCAACGAACTTCTCTATCTCTTCTTCCCGTTCGCAGATCAACCTCAGGGCCACCGACTGTACTCTGCCTGCACTGGTTCGCTTGTGGAAAATCCTCCAGAGCAGAGGGCTTACCTTGTAACCCACCAGCCGGTCAAGCACCCTTCTCGCCTGCTGGGCATCCACCTTTCGCATGTCGATGTCGATCGGGTTGGCGAACGCCTCCTTGATGGCCGTCCCGGTGATCTCGTTGAAGATCACCCTCTTGACCTTGCTCCGGTCCTTATCAATAAGAGCGGCAAGGTGCCAGGCTATGGCTTCTCCCTCCCGGTCCATATCGGGGGCAAGGAAGATGTCTTTTGCCTTCTTGGCGGCGGTCTTGAGTTCGGTAATCGTCTTCTTCTTACCGGTGATCGTCACGTACTTGGGTTCGAAGTCTTTGTCGACATCGACACCGAGGGTCTTCTTGGGCAGGTCGCGCACGTGCCCCATAGAGGCTTTGACGACGTACGATGTACCCAGGAACCGGTTTATGGTTTTGGCCTTGGCCGGTGACTCCACTATGACCAGTGATTTCTGCTTAGCAGCCATACACCTCTCCACGTTAAGCTAGACTGAGGATAGAACGAGACCTACCGGATTGCAAGCAGAGTTCTTCAGTGTGAAAGTGATCCGTCCGGCTCGCTGCTCCGCCAGGATATGAGCCTTGGACGGAATCCAGGAACACCCTCCAGAATTACAGTCGGCACCATTCGCTTGACGTCATTCAGCTCTACTGAATCGACACAGGTGAAGATCGCTCTTTCGATCAGATCCTCTATCTGAAGGTCATCAAGCAGTCCCAGCTGGCTCAGCTGAAGTATGTAACCGTATGCCTGGGGAGTTATAAGAGATTTCTCGAAATCATTCAGCATCCTGAGTGTGGACTTTGATCCATACTCAGCAAGTATTCTGCCTTCTTCGAAGAAGCTCTCATCAACGGTATGATAGAGCCACATGAAGGCTGTGTTTATCTCCCCGATTGAGTACCCATCTGCTACCAGCGAACTGGTCAGACCCTCAACGGTCTTCGATGGGATTTCCCGGTCCGCAAGCTTATCCACAATCGCGATAATTATTTCAACGAGTCGCTCATCCATGCTTAACCTCGTCCGAATTGTCTGGCGTTCCAAAGCGTAACATATACCACCCCCAAAAGCAAGCTCTCAGATCAGCGTCCACAGCATTTCTTGTGTTTCTTTCCACTGCCGCACGGGCAGGGGTCATTCCTGCCCACTCTGGGCGCCGCGACGACTGGTTTCCTGCGGCTCACAGGCCGTCCTGACATCTGCCCGCCCCGGGCTGAAGTCACCCCGGATCCGGGACCAGGTTGCGCCGCCGGATCCGCCTGCGGTCCCGGGCCAAGCGTTGCCATCTCGGGTTTGACGGCTCTGTAGCGAGCAGCCTGTCTCGCCTCTTCCTCATCGGGCTTCACCCACCTGCCGTGGAAGACGAGCGATACCGTCTCCTCATCGATGCTGTCAAGCATCTTTAAGAAGAGCTCAAACGCTTCGGCCTTATACTCTAAGAGCGGATCCTTCTGCCCGTATGCTCTCAACCCTATACCGGACTTGACCCCGTCCAGATCGTAGAGATGATCGCGCCACCGCCTGTCGATCACATAGAGAAGCACATTACGCTCTATCTCTTTGATCGTCTCATAGCCGATCTCTCTCTGTCTGGACTCGTAAGCAAGATGGGCTGTGTTCTTCACCCTGTCGGCGAGGTTTTCTACGCGCGCTCCCGGCTCTGCGGTACCGCCCAGGTCGAAGGGCCAGAGAAACATCGTTTCAAGCTCCCGCTTGAAACCATCCATGTCCCAGTCTTCAGGATGACTGCCGCCGGGAATATGGGTTTCGAGCTTCCGGTCGATGACGGACTCGATCACGCTGGAGATCTCGTTGCCGATATCTTCGCTCTCGAGCGAAAGCAGTCTCTTGTCATAAACGACTTCTCTCTGCTTGTTCATCACGTCATCGTATTCGAGAAGATGCTTTCTTATGCCGAAGTTATTGGCCTCCACACGCTTCTGGGCCCGCCCGATCTGTCTTGTTATGAGCGAGTGTTCGATTGCCTCGCCCTCCTGGATGCCGAGCTTCGATATCACACCGGAGAGACGGTCACTTCCGAAGAGCCGCATCAGGTCATCTTCAAGCGAGAGGTAGAACCTTGAGGAACCTGGATCGCCCTGCCTGCCGCTTCTCCCTCTGAGCTGCCTGTCTATTCGTCTGCTCTCATGTCTCTCGGTACCCATTATGTGAAGCCCGCACGGCATGTCCTTGAGACACTCGTCACTCGTATCCTTCTCCTTGGCACACGCCGCACAATCACGATCCGTACACTTGTAACAGCACATCTCACATGCGACCACACCGTCACCGAGCTTTATATCGGTTCCACGACCCGCCATGTTGGTCGCAATGGTTACGGCCCCCCGCTCTCCGGCCTTGGCCACTATTCGCGCTTCTTCTTCGTGATACTTGGCATTCAACACCGAGTGCTCTATCTTCTTGCGCTTGAGTAGCCGGCTCAGTACCTCTGAAACCTCGACGTTGACGGTACCCACGAGCACGGGTCTTCCCATCTCATGCATCCTTACTATCTCATCGATGATCGCGGCATACTTCTCACGCCTCGTAAGATAGATCACGTCCTCGTAATCGGCCCTGCGGACAGGCTCGTTCGTCGGGACCACCACAACATCGAGTTTGTAGATCTCATAGAACTCACCCGCCTCGGTTTCGGCCGTTCCGGTCATACCGGCCAGCTTCTCATAGAGCCTGAAGTAGTTCTGGATGGTGATCGTCGCCAGCGTCTGGGTCTCCCGTTCGACGGTAACACCCTCCTTGGCCTCGAGGGCCTGGTGGAGACCGTCGCTGTAACGCCGGCCAGGCATGAGACGCCCCGTAAACTGGTCCACGATGAGCACCTTGTCTTCCTTGACCACGTAATCGACGTCCTTATCAAAAAGCGAGTAGGCCTTGAGGAGCTGTGATATGTTGTGGAGTCGTCCGCTCCGCTCACCGTAATCGTCCTCGAATCGCTGTCTCAGTCTGACCTGGACGAGCGAGAGAAATCCGGAGTTGAGCTCGATCCAGTTCTCAAGGAAGGTCTCCATCCGGCCGTCTTCAACCTTGTCTGGGCCTTGGGGGCGCGCCTCCTCAAGCAGCACCGATCTAAGAAGTCCGCCCGCATCGGAGTCTATCCGCTGGAAGGCAAGCGCGGAGTCCGGCAGCAGGAAAAGCGAATCGTGACCTGAATCCGCCGCCACCACCAGCGGGTATGTCTTCTCCGCGAGATAGTCCAGGGTCTGCTCTTCAGCGAGGATCTGCTTGGTCTTAGGAGAGAAGTCCAGCCCGCCGTCTCCGGCAATGAGCCGGATATCGGGACGATCGCTTGAACGTGATCCCGTCGAACGCCCCGGCTTCGAACCCTTCTCGAGATAGAGCCTGCCCTTCTCGGAAAGGTCGACACTGTGGCCTCGCTCATCTATGGCAAAATAGAGTTGCTCGTCTATGTCGTGGAGCCGCTTCTCCCTCATGTAATCACGCTCGACCCGGTCGACCAGACGGCGAAGATTCCCGTCCTGCATCAGTTTGAAGAGCTTCCTGTGCTTGGGAGCACCTCTCCGGGCGGCGAGCATGTTGATACCCGCAGTGTACTCATCATCGGTATCCAGCATCTTCTCAGCATCGGCCAGCATGTCGTTGACCAATCTGATCTGTTCTTTTGCCAGTTTCTCGACGGCGGGCTTGAGGCTTTCAAACTTGTGTCTCGACACCGACACGGGCCCGGAGATGATCAGCGGCGTCCTGGCCTCATCTATGAGGATGCTGTCGACCTCATCGACGATGGCGTAGTGATGACCACGCTGCACCCTTCCCTCGAGACTGGTCGCCATGTTGTCCCTCAGGTAGTCGAAACCGAACTCATTGTTGGTGCCATAGGTCACATCGGCCCGGTAGGCAGTCTTCCTCTGTTGCGGCTCTATGTCATGTTGTATACAACCGACGACAAGACCCAGGTGTTCGTAGATCTTGCCCATCCACTCGGAATCCCTCCTGGCAAGATAGTCGTTCACGGTGACAAGATGTGCGCCCTTGCCTGTCACTCCGTTGAGGTAAAGAGGTATGGTTGCAGCAAGAGTCTTACCCTCACCCGTAGCCATCTCGGCGATCTTGCCTTCGTGAAGCACCATCGCACCCTGGAGCTGCACATCGAAGGGAACCATGTTCCAGTGCGTATCTATATCGCAGACCGGCCATGTCTTGCCCACAAGTCTTCTCGACAGTTCCTTGACGGTAGCTGCGGCCTCGGGAAAAACGTCATCGACCGGCGCGCCATCGGAGAGGGCCTGTCTGAGCTCCTCGGTTTTACGGCGAAGGGCGTGGTCCGAGAGCGTATGGTAACTCAGGTAGAAGTCATTCGTCTGCTCCAGAACAGGTACAGACTTCTTAAGATCACGACCTGACTTCGTGCCAAATACCTTGGTGAGGATTTTGTTAAACATTGTCTCCGATCCTGCTAGTGAATCTATCAGACGCGGAGTTGGCGGGCAATAGCTAGTATAACAAATCCCGGTCGGCGGTTGCCAACCGGGATTCGCCGTTGCTTGAGAAATCGTCTATATTACGACTAACTCCTACAACTTGACTACTCTTGTTGCCTGTGGTCCCTTGTCTCCCTGCTTAACTTCGAACTCGACTTCCTGTCCTTCGGACAGTGTTTTGAAGCCCTGGTCCTCAATAGCAGAATAGTGCACGAACACATCAGGCCCGTCTTCCTGTTCAATAAAGCCGTAGCCCTTGGCTTCATTGAACCAT
Source organism: Candidatus Eiseniibacteriota bacterium (assembly GCA_043810925.1). Classification (GTDB taxonomy): domain Bacteria; phylum Arandabacterota; class Arandabacteria; order Arandabacterales; family Arandabacteraceae; genus Arandabacterum. The sequence goes on along the minus strand of JBDRNT010000068.1, from coordinate 25,248 downwards.
TTAACCTTGCCACGCGGCATATGGGTACTACCCTCCTTCTTGCATAAAGCAAATACGGGCCACAACTACGCTAAGACTTTACGATAATTGCGTTCTTATGTCAAGCGAATTAGACGTGCTTGTGTACATTAATTGTCCCGGCCTCATTCCGGTCCATCGAGCCTGCTCCACAGGGCACGGCGCGCGGCAGAGCTCGTTCATGCGGATTCGATCGTTTCGGGTGGCTGAACGGTGGTGCACTTTTCGCTCCGCCCTGCAATAGCGTCGAGACTCTATCCTCGGCGAAGAGCCCGGGAGCCATATTCCATGCGGCCTGCGGGGAATAAGATATTCCAAAAAAAGCTTGACATGTATAGGCCGGACGTGTACTAACTATATTTAGCGAAGACGTTTCAAACTAGCGGATCTGAGTTCCCTGCACGGGTTGTGACTTCGCGCTTGTTTGGACCGATCCTCGATGGACAGACGCTTATTAGCGCCCCTGGGTTCAAGAGTGAACGAGGCACGGTCCGGTTTGCGGGGAACTCCTTGAAAGTGCTGGGCAGCCGAGCGGGGCGGTTGCCCTTTCTCTTATGGGGTCAGGCCTTGTCTATTCCCATTCAATAGTACCCGGCGGTTTGGACGTAACATCGTAGACCACGCGGTTAACGCGTCTTACCGAATTGACGATTCGCGCCGAGATCTTCTCAAGGACGCGAGGCGGGATTCGCGCCCAGTCGGCCGTCATGCCGTCCCTGCTCGTAACGGCCCGGAGCGCAACAACGAACTCATATGTTCGTCTGTCCCCCATCACGCCTACACTCCTGACGGGCAGCAGAACCCCGAAGGCCTGCCAGATCTCTGAGTAGAGTCCTGCCTTCTCTATCTCATCTATGAAGATCCAATCCACGTCCCTTAAAATACTCAACCTTCCGCCGGTGACCTCGCCGATTATTCTGACCGCAAGGCCGGGACCGGGAAACGGATGTCTGGCAAGTATCCCGGGGGGGACCCCGATTATCTTTCCGACCTCCCTCACCTCGTCCTTGAAGAGCTCCCGAAGCGGTTCGACCAGACGCAGTTTCATGCGCCGCGGCAGCCCGCCTACGTTGTGGTGGCTCTTTATAGTAGACGAAGGGCCCCTGACCGAGACGCTTTCAATCACATCCGGGTAGAGCGTGCCCTGGACGAGATACTTCACACCTCCCTCCCGCACCGCCGCCTCCTCAAAGACCTTTATGAATTCACGGCCGATCAACCTGCGCTTTCGTTCCGGAGATGATACGCCTCTGAGTTTTGCGAGGAATCGGCCTGCGGCTTTGATATACCTCAGCCTTATTCCGCATTCCTTGCAGAGCATTCGCACGGCGTCACCCTCATGCTTCCTCTGGAGGCCGTTATCGACGAATATCGCGGTCAGCCGGTCTCCCACCGCACGAGAGACCAGCGAAGCGGCCACCGAGGAATCGACGCCTCCACTCAGCGCACACACGACCGGATTCTCGCCCACCTCCTCCTTTATCTTCTCCACCGCACTTTCGACGAAAGACTCCATGCTCCAGTTCTTGCGTGCCCCGCAGATACGAAATACGAAGTTCCGAAGCACTTTGGTACCGTCATCGCTGTGCGAAACTTCGGGATGGAACTGGAGACCGAAGACCCGGTCATCCGGACTGTGAACGGCGCAGTACCGGCATGATTCGGTCCCGGCGATCGCCCGCCATCCGCGCGGAAGGGCTTGAACGTAATCAGCGTGACTCATCCACACCCTTATGCGCTTCCTGACGCCCGTGAAGAGCCGGTGCCGGCCTACTGAGGTGACAACACGCGGACCATACTCCTCTCCGGCTGTTGCCGTCACCTTGCCACCGAACACCTTGGCGATCACCTGGAGACCGTAACAGATTCCCAGTACGGGCATGCCGAGATCGAAAATGCCTTTTGCAGGCATGGGTGCGTCCTTCTCGTGAACGCTCCGTGGTCCTCCAGAGAGTATGATGCCCCTGGGATGCCTCGCAGCTATCTCCTTCACGGTCGACCAGTAGGGTACGATCTCACAGTAGACACCCATCTCTCGTATCCGCCGCGCTATCAGCTGGGTGTACTGAGATCCGAAGTCGAGGACTACGATGTGATGCTCGTGTTTCATCAGTTGCCGATCCCGTCCTAGTGTCTGAAGTGTCTGGTCGAAGTTAGAGCCATTGTGATGCCGAGAGCCTTCGCACGTTCGATGACCTCTTCATCCCGGATGCTTCCACCGGGTTGGACTGCCGCCCGGGCACCGGCCTCAGCAGCAAGTTCGATACAGTCAGGGAATGGGAAGAAACCGTCACTTGCCATCACGCCGCCCTCAAGGTCATGACCGGCTTCTCCGGCCTTCCTGATTGCTATCTTTGTTGCGTCAACCCGGCTTGGCTGGCCTGCGCCTATACCCAGCGTCCGCTTCGACCGGGCAAAGACGATGGCATTTGACTTCACATGTTTTACCGTCTTCCATGCGAAGATGAGATCGTCGATAACCGGCTGGGGCGGGGTCTCACCCGTAACGAACTTAAGATCTCCCGCCACAAGGACGTCATCGCGGGCCTGGGCCAGAATGCCTCCGAGCGCAGTTCTTAAGACAAGCGGCTCCCGCCTGCGGGCGCGGCTGACGACGAGTCGCGTCCGCTTCTTTTTCCGCAGGCGCTCAAGCGCCTGCTCTTCGAACTTCGGTGCGACTATACACTCAACGAAACGCTTCGCCAGCAGGGCCGCACACTCGTCATCAAAAGTGAAACTGACGCCTATGACTCCGCCAAACGCCGAAAGCGGATCGCAGGCATAGGCTGATTCAAGCGCGTCGGGCCCGGTCTCGGCCTCGGCGGTACCGCAGGGCCCTACATGTTTAACGACAACCGCCGCCCTGCCCTCGAATTCGGCGAGTTGGTCAAGACAACAGTCGACATCCAGCAGGTTGTTATAAGAGAGGGCCCCCTTTATGACATCGAAGCCCGGATCATTGCCCGGAAAGTAGAATGCGGCCTGCTGGTGAGGGTTCTCGCCGTACCTGAGATCGATCGCCTTGGCGGCACCCACCAGGAGTGAGTCAGGCGTCGCGCCGCGTTCGGGACTCCCGGGCACGGCAGCCAGGGTCCGGGCGTCATACCCACCGGTCCGCGCCAGAACATCCGTCGCAAGTGCCCAGCGGAGATCCTCACCGATCTCCCCCGCCTTCTTGATCTCATCAAGCACGCGGGAGTACCATGACGGAGCCGGCACCGGGACACACGATCTGAAGTTCTTCGCCGCCGCCCTTGCCATCGCGGGACCGCCTATGTCGATGAAGGAGAGGTCCCGCTTTTCGGTGCCTTCCTTAAGCGGGTAGAAGTTCACGACTACCATGTCTATCTTCTGCCAGCCCAGCGAGGCGAGCTCCTCCATGTGGGATGCGTTGTCCCTGCCGGCGAGGATACCGGCATGAATCGCCGTATGGAGGGTCTTTACAAGTCCGCCCAGAAACTCGACCTTCCCTGTGACGGAGGAAATGTCTGCTGCCTCGATGCCCTGTTCCTTAAGATGGCGTCCCGTCCCTCCGGTAGCCAGGATCCTGACTCCAAGCCCTGATAGACCACGGGCGAATTCGATCAGGTCACTCTTATCTGCAACGCTTATGAGCGCGGTTTCTATCTTGCCCATGGCGGCGTCTCTCCCGTCAGTTTTTCAAACAACATGAGATACCGCCTCCTGCACTCGGTAACGACTTCGCCTGGAAGCACCGGCGGCTGTGAGCTCTTGTCCCACCCCGTAGCCTCAGCGAAATCGCGGACAAACTGCTTGTCAAGGTTTACCGGTTCCGAACCAGCGCTCCCCTCGACCAGGAAGCGTGAAGAATCGGGGGTCAGCGCCTCGTCTATCAGGATGATCTTATCGCCGAGGTACCCGAATTCAAACTTAGTGTCGAGAAGCGTCACACCTCTTGCCTCAGCAAATGCGCTGGCCGCTTCAAACAACCGCAGACTCCTGGCCATTACCTCTTCAGTGGGCTTAGACCCGGCAAGTGCGCGCATCTCGTCGATCGTTATGTTTCGATCGTGACCATCGTCCGCCTTGGTGGAAGGAGTGAACAGCGGTTTTTCAAGCTTTGAGTTTTCCTTTATGCCCTCGGGGAGACTGCATCCTCCAACGGTACCCGAGACTGAGTACTCCTTCCACGCTGAACCCGCAAGATAGCCCCGCACTATACACTCGAAATCCATCCTCCTTGCTTTCTTCACAAGCATAGACCTGTGACGCAAAACATCCTGATACATCTTGACACTATCGGGGAACTCCTCAACCCGGTCAGTAATCAGGTGATGCTGCGATGTGTTCTCCAGGTGTTTGAACCAGAACGATGACAGCGCAGTGAGTATCTTACCCTTATCCGGAATTCCTGACGGCAGGACAATGTCGAACACCGAGATCCTGTCCGAAGCTACTATGAGGAGGTTCTCACCGAGATCGTATACATCCCTGACTTTGCCCTTCGAGAAAACTTCAAGCCCGCTGATCTCGAGACTCGTCACCACCTGCATCATTTCTCCTTTCCGGCAGTATACGCACGACTCTGCCTTCGATCCTGAGCCTGCCTTGCGCAAACAGCCTCATAGCCTCCGTGTAGATCCGGTGTTCCTCCTTGAATATCCTGTTTGAGAGCAACTCTTCGGTGTCACCTTCAAGAACGGGCACTGCTGCCTGGATTATTATGGGACCCGTATCCACACCCTCATCAACGAAGTGAACCGTGCAGCCCGAATACTTGACCCCGTATTCGAGGGCCTTCTTCTGCACCTTGAGACCGGGAAACGATGGTAGCAGCGACGGATGGATATTCATGATACGACCGCTGAAGTGTCTGACGAAATCAGTCCTGAGTATACGCATGAAACCTGCAAGTGCGATTAGATCGACCCGGAATTCCTCGAGGACTTCGGTCACCTTGCGTTCACTTTCCTTGCTCAGCCGAGCCCCTTTCCGTGCCGGGTCGATATAGCGTGCTTCGATACCGGCGCTTCGTGCACGACAAAGCGCGTGAGCATCTTCCACATCGCTTACGACGACTGCGACTTCGGCGTCCAGTCTTCCTGCCTTAACCGAGTCGATGATAGCCTGGAGATTGGATCCCCGCCCCGATGCTAGAACACCGATTCGTATCCGTGACAATGCAAAGAACCTCCTGCAAGGTGGGACGGTCTCCTTCTAAACGCCATCGGCCAGAAGATTATCAGCACCCCTATTTCGCGTCAACCACAAACGCGGCAACCCCTGCGATCAGAGCGCTGTAGCGCCAGGGCTCCGTATCCGACGTGAAGGGAATCGTCGGGGCGGAACCCCAACGCCACTATGATGTCACCGCGGGCGAAGTGTCGTGATTTCTAGAGATTGCCACGGCTCCTGCGAAGCCTCGCAACGACACCTTCATGTGTCGGATTGCCAGGTCACGGCGTTCCTCGCAACGACACCTTGGGCCCGAACACCTCTATGGTGCCGGAGGCGTGGCACTCAACTGTTGTAGAATCACCGTCGCTTACGACCAGGACGGCCCCGTCGGTTAAGGTCGAGAAGGTTCGCATACCGGAGTTCTCAAGCAGGTTTATGGTCCGCGGACACGGGTGCGAGCTGAATCTCGAGCCAACCGAGATCACGGCGACCCTCGCCCCCAGCGCGTCCGCGAAGGCAGTGTCGACACCGTCGGGGGCCCCGTGATGGGGAACCTTGAGTATGTCGCACGTGAGGTCATCGCCGCCTGCGACCAGCCTCCCCTGCACCGCCGGGGTCGCATCTCCGGTAAAGAGAACACGCAGGTTGCCGCAGGTGAGACGAAGTACCACTGAAAGATCATTGGGATCGCCGGCGACGCTGTCGGTGTCACGCTCCGAAGGATGAAGCACCTCGATAAAGACATCTTCGAACTTAAGACTATCCCCTCTTCCAATCGACTTAACCACGATACCACTCTTAACCATTTCGCGGAGCAGGGCCTCATACTGCTCTTCGCCCCGTGTCGTACCCACCAGCACCTCCCCTATCTCGACCGCGTCTATGAGCGACGTCAGCCCGCCATAGTGGTCATTGTGGGAATGGGTGATAACAACAGTGTCAATCCTCCGCCGTCCCTCGATGGCAAGAAAGGGATCGAGATACGTAAGTCCCGCATCAAATGTCTCGCCACAGGCGCCGGCATCAATCAGCATGGTCCTCCCCCCCGGCATTTCCACCAGGCAGGCATCGCCGTTGCCGACGTAGAAGAACACAATCCTCAAATGACGGGCCCGTCCCTCCGGAAACGGGACTGTGAGAAAGACAAAGAGCGAAACGAGCAGGATGACCTTAAGCCTTCTATCCATACGGGGCTTCCCAAGACACAGATACGCCAGCGCCCCGGTATAGACCACTATCCTCATCGTGCTCGGCCGCCCGGCATAAATGAGAGGATTCACAAAACGGGTGAGTGCCGAGGCGGTCATGACGAGGACCATGACCAGGCTGGACGCTCCCCGCATGAATACCTTTGCCAGACCATGACAGACCGGCATCGCTATTGTCGCTTCCAGACCTGATGCCACAATCAAAGTAACCAGCGGGAGCAACACCAGATTGGCAAGCGGACCCATCAATGACACGCGTCCGAAATGGTAGAGCACCACCGGGAGTGTGAATGCCTGGGCGGCAAACGATGCGGCAAGCCCAAGCGTGACATAGTTCCTGGCTTTGTCGAGTTTCGAGACCGCACGGGTCATCCCCGCGCCGAGCTGCGGCACGAGCAGGGTTATCCCGAATACGGCGCCGAGCGAGAGTTTGAAGCCGACATCCCATGCCAGGTGCGGGGCGGCCAGAAGCAGCACGGTCCCAGCGGCGCAGACGCAGTTGGGGTAATCCGTCTTCCACTGGAGCAGCTTCGCAAGGCCGACAAGCATGAAAAGTGTCCACGCCCGCTCGGCCGACGGCCGTGCACCTGTAAAGACCACATAACAGAACACACACACCAGGGCCACCAGGATCCGGCCGGTCCTTCCCAGTCGCAGCACGCTTAAGAACGAGGTGAGAACGAGCACCACGATTCCCACATGCAAACCCGAGATTGCCAGCACATGATACGTCCCGGTCTTGATCATCAGGGTCCGAAGCCGTGCACTGAGGTTCGATCTTCTCCCCAGAAGCAGAGCCTCGAGCATGCCGCGGCTCTCGGGCCCAGAGCAGTCAGCTATGAGATTCGTGAGACTTTCGCGGAGACCGGTGAGCACGGAACGGGAGCCTTTTTGTGGCTGTTCGACAACGTTCTCCACATCGATCTCTCCGATGACTCCCTGCCGGAGATTGTGTGTCTGCCCGTCTTGCGCGTATGGATTGAGCCCCGGCCTCGACGCCCGGAACCTGCCAATCACTGTAAATCCGGTTCCACGGGGTCTCGTGACACTCTCAAGCCCCCTCAGAAACACATGGCTGCCGGTGATCCCGGTGTAGCCTGCAATGACTTCACACACCCGTGCCCTCACGCGATCGGTACATTCGCCGACCAGGGGCGGTGTCTTGACGCGGGCAATGACCGGGAACTTTCGCTCGATGGATCCAGGGTCCGGCGACCTCTGGGCATTCCACTGCGCTTCCGGACTCCGCAGAATCCCGAGCATGAAAAACCCGGCAACAAGAAACACCGGACGGAGACGAAGGGGCGTAGCCGCGAGGCACACGCCAAGGCCCGCCAGAATCACAATGACAGCCGGAAGACAGAGGCCAAGCCGGTAGCCAAACAGCAGTCCCGGCCACAGCGCACTGATTATGAAGAGTGATGGTCGACGTGCCGCTTCCAACATGCGCCACGCCTAAAGGCAAGAAAGGTGCCCGCGAAGAGCCCCCTTCTTATTGCACGCGGTACTAAGCTGGTGTCAACACCAGGTTACAGGTGTCAACCAGCCTCACCACAGGGATAGCGCCTTGTGACAAGATCGGCGCGGTGACTCTCACCGTTGGCACTCAGGTAGTGCGGGCATTGCTCCGGATGCTCGCCGAGGCAATAGCGCGTTTCCTCGGTTATCGTCGGGATGACGAAATCATCCCTTGCCAGGCAACGAAAAGTCCAGAGACCGGTCAGGTAAGGGCACACAGCCATTTAACAACCTCCTTATTGTTTGACGCAATCGCCACATGAAAACTATCGGCGTCTCGTAGGAGGCTGTTTAGCTCCATCGCTGTTTGGCACTGAGGATTGAGGTGAGAGTTCTTTCGATCTTGGCCAGGGTGCATGGCTTGGAGATGTAGCCGTCTGCGCCCTCTTTCATCACTCGCTTCTCGGTATGGAAGGTACCGTACCCCGTGATGATCACAACCGGAAGATTCGTGTAAGTGGACTTGATCGCCTTGAGCAATGCAGTCCCGTCCATTCCCGGCATGTTGAGGTCGCTCAGGACAAGGTGGAATTCTTTTTGCTGCAGGGCTGCGAGGGCCTGCTCACCACCGTCGGCGAGCACCACCTCATGTCCGATGACCTCAAGCATGTCCCGTAACAAGGTTCGCATGCTCTCCTGGTCATCGACTACAAGTATCCTGCGGGTGTCCTCCACGGGCACTCCTTGAGCCTATAGCCCCTGTTATCAAGGTTACGGCGGTCCGTTTATCTCTATATGTATATTCGGCGAGGGCGAGAAAAGCCTTTAGGCAATTCGAAGTGACTTACATGGAGGGCGTAAAGAACTCCGGGACGGTAAGGAGCAGGATACCATGGACCGCCAGGATCAACCCTGCCACGGCCACAAGGCCGTACAATACCGACATCAGCCTCTCAGAAACGGTCAACCTGTCAAGGCTCATGTATATCAGGGCTATTCCGATCACTATCTCCAGCACTCTCAGCATATCAGTTCCCCATCCTCATCAGGTCACGCGAACAGTTGCTGTATACCCACATACCAGAGGCCGGTTAACATGAAAAGGGCCATGATTACAATGATTACATATGCAAACATGTCTTCCGTGGTACTTCACCTCCGCCTACTGTCCATGTATTTCTTAACATTTTGGGGTGGCAGAAGTCAAGAACCTAGTTCAGCAAGTGAAACGGGGCTGGTGAAAGCGTCCCTCGAGCCAATTTGAGCGTGAGGAGAAAAACGGCAGAGACGCTTTTCACAAGCCCCTGTAATTAGCGGAGGAGGACAATCTTGCCGGTGCGGATCTCGCCTCTCACTTTAGCAGACACGTAATAGACTCCGGGTGCGATGAATTCACCCCCTTCGCCACTTAAGTCAATCTCGAGACCTGCACCTTGATCCAGTTCACCCTCAAGGACGGTACTGATGAGACGCCCTCTGACATCGTAGATCTTGACGGTACACACACTGGCTCTCGCAGGACTGCCGGTCACCTCCAATCTTGTGCGTCCGTCACGTGTAACAGAGGGCCAAAGGCGAACTCCAAGATTACCCTCCTCACCGCTGTCATTGCTTTTGCGCGGCGTATCGCGGAAATCTATGGTTCTCGTTACATAGATGGTGTCATGATCGGTTGGAACGTAGTTGGGTCCACCTACGAAGACTTCAAGACAGTAGGTCCCCTTAGGTAGCGGCGAGGTCACCCTCAGGAACTGGAATTTCTCGATTGAATCGCCTGCTCCGATAAGGAACTGGCGGATGTTGCCGTACAGGACGGTGTCACCGCCGGCAGTCAGCCTGGTCCAGATGTAGCCGTAGGCGGCATTATCTGATGCGTTGACAAGAGCGGCATTGTACTCAATGGAAGTTCCACCGCGATTGAAAAAGCGAGCTGCACTGGGTCCGGTTATCTCCACATCCAGACAGCATGGCGTAACATGTGGCTGGATCAGACCGTCCTCAGGGACTATCCACGTGCCATCGGACAATATCGCATAGCGGGGGCCCGGGTTACAGATAATGGTAGCGTTTTCGAATTCGCGTTTCCATACGGGGCAGTAGTAGCCGTAGACGCTGTTCCAGATCGAATCCGGGTATGCGTCCCCCGTCGGATCTCCCAGATCAAGATCGTATAGGTCCTCCCACCAAAGTGTCTTATGGGGATCACCCATGTAGTAATAACCGTCACTCAAGAGGGCACTCGTCAGTGTGTAGCGTAAGAATCTCTCATATGAAATCGTTCTCTTCGGCGCGCACTGTGTGTTGTCGTCGTTTCTGTAGTAGCAGAGCATCAGAGTGGCGTTGATGGGATCCTGCAACCAGTCGCGTGACATCGTGTCAAAGCCGTAGGGTCCGTACATGCTGTTGTCCCACCCATTGAGCATATACGGAAACGCCTCCAGGGTGCCCCCATGCAGATACTGTGACATGGTATTGCCGCCGTTGCCCACAAGGACATACGAATCACCGATGTCTCCTTTGAGCGTGACCAGGAAAGACTCAAGCATTCCTCTCCACCAGGCATGGACACTGTCGGGATGGTCGGCGATACCATCACGGTCGGCATCAATCGCGGCCGGTGGATCGGCGAAGAAGTGATCCGAATTGTTGATCCAGATGGGATTCTCATAGGGACCGTCGATGAAGATTCCATCCCACAGACCCGTCGAGATGATATTCTGAGCGATGTAGTGCGCAAGCCACTCGGCTATTGTCTGGCCTGAACCATCAAGCGGGCAGGCCGGACTGAAATTAACGAAGTAAAGATTCTGCGCCGTATCGTTGCCGATCTTATAACCCTTGGTGTCATAGAGCCACCAGTCACGGTCCGCTATCTTGTGACCGTATGCGGCCGGTGTTGGAGGCATCGATTCATACCGCGCCCACACGAAACAGCATGGGTAATACGCAAGAAGGATTATGTCCGGATTCAGGGAGCGTAGTGTGTCCGGCAGACCCGGACAGAAATCCTGCGTGCTGCTGCCAAGGATCACGAGGTCGTACTTGCTCAGGGCCTCGCAGTGCTCGATCCTTGCATCCCCGGGATAGAAGCAAGCGGTCTTGGGATACTCATGAGCAGCAGGTCCCCGAGCGCTCAGTAGCGTGAGAGCGAGGAAAACCACCACTACGAAATGTTTGGGTCGATAGCACATTCCCATTGTTCACCTACCGGGCAGGAAGATGAGCATAAGCCATGCCACTGATCGGTGTCAAGGTGTCTTTTGAACCTTTAAAGGCGATACCGCCTGGTCGCTTGGAAACGGGCATTGTGCACTCCACAGGGGGTTGCTTTCTGCACCTTGGGCCCATGCAAAACACACCCTCCGGGCCGGTGTGAGACGGCCAACAAGCGGCTTTCACACGGGCGACATTGCGAGGTTCCAAAGGGCCGTGAAATCCGACCCACGGACGTGTCGTTGCGAGGAGCGACAGCGACGACGCGATCTCTCAGGATGTCCCGCGCAGGAGATCGCCGCGCTTTGCCCGCGATGAGACGATGCCGTATCAGTAGCGCCCGTGGTGCCTCACCCGGTCGAGCACCCATCTATACTCTTCGAGGCTTACCGTCGGGGGTACGGAGTGGTCGGAGTGATAGATGTAACCTCCGCCTTCCTTGCCCCGGCCGACCTTCAGCCGTATCTCCTCCTCCGCCTCGTCCTTGCCCCTGGCGATCTTCTCGAAATCGACGTTGCCCATAAACGCCAGTTGACCGCCGTACTCGCGCTTGAGCTCGAAGAGATCCATGTTTGCCTTCGACTCCAACGGCTGCAGACACTTCACACCCGCCTCAATCAACAGTGGTATCACCCGGCGGAAGTCTCCGTCGCTGTGATAGACGACCGGCAGGTTCCGATCCCTGAAGAAACCGATCAGACGTCTGTGATAGGGATAGAGCATCTCGCGGTACATCTGCGGTGAGAAGAACGTTCCCCTGGAGTAGGCAATATCACCCCATATCCATGCTCCGTCGACTTCATAGCCCCTCGCAAACAGGTCTTCGCATACCGCTATGTTGAGCTCCGTAATCGTCGTGAAGACATCGTGGATCAGTTTGGGTTCGAGTTTCATTGCTTCCATCATGTAGGTCGGACCGAGTTTCGACCATGATGCCTCGATGGGATCATGTACGACAACGACCACGAACCGATCGCCGTCGCGGTAGCTCCTGTAGCTCCGCTCGAGATCTTCAGGAAGCCGGCCTTCGATCGAGGTCAGACGCCATTTCTGTTCCTCCCACTCCTTCATGCCGTTGACGGGAAATGAGATGAGCCCGGGCGTGGATGTCTTACCCTTTATGTGCTTAAGCACTGTTCCGTTCTTGGTCACCTTGGTGACATACCTATCGTCCTCATCGAGGATTCGCTCCTCGATAAGGAACGAGGCATCTACCGAGATCATCCTTATTTCCCAGCCGAAGAAGTCACCCACGGAATCCCGGTCGCGCGCCGCCTCGGCCGGGAGCCCTTCATCCTGCCACCGCGCCAGGGCCTCATCCCAGTAACCGTCGTGAATAGGGACACGATCGGGAATCCCACCCGCAAGTACGGTGCGTATTCGCTCTCTTGAGGTCATGGGGTATCAACCGTGACAGTTTCGTCCGGTCCGTCGGATTGCGTTTCTTCCTGCTCGGCAGCCGACCTAGTCCATATCAACCGGATAAGACCCGCAAACGCGATCATGGAGAGCACAATCATCCAGATCGGGGCGGGCCGCTCCTCAACGAGCCACTGAGGCACAGCCGTATCACCAAACACCTCCGCAACGTAGAGCGTAACGATCGTAACGGTGTTGATCGTAAGATGCGCGGCAATCGGCGGCCAGAGCGAACCTGTTCTCCAGTAGAGAACACCAAGAAAGACCCCCAGAATGAAGGCCGGCGGAAACCGCCAGATGGTGTGCAGAATCGCGAAGACGGATGCAGTTATCAGAACTGCGATCCAGCCGCGCAGCCTGGACGAGAAACCGTTCTGAAGCACTCCCCGGAATATGAACTCCTCGCTTACGGCGGCCCCGAGCGCGGCTATAAGCCATACGTACATGAGCTCCGGAAGGCTCTCGGCCCGCACTATCGCCTCCAGGGCTTCTATCACCGCATCCGGGATCGTGAGGTAGCGGGCAATGATGGTCTGTAGACTCAACGTGGGTACGATCAGTGCCAGGCTGGCCAGGATGGAATAGAGGACCAGACCCGGTCGAAAGCGATCCAACTTGACACACCGAAACGGGCTGCGGCCGGTGTATCTCAGCAGCGCTGCCGCTACACACAGCACCACCACTGCTGAGATACCCGTGTTAGCCCTTATCGATATCCGGAGGGCCAGCACAACCGTCGCAACGACCGCGACGACCTGGGATACCGCGAATATTACTATCCCGTCAATCGGCCGCAGCCTTCTCGGCTTATCAGGCATCCTTGATCACAGAGCTATTCCCACTTCAGACTCTTGCGCTCGGCATCCGACAACTCGGAATCGCTCATGTTCTTCGCTTCGCCCTTCGTCCTGAGGACTTCGTCGTAGCTCGCCTTGACCTTGCCAAGCGCATCCACCAGAGACTCTTCGTCCTCTACTCTCTTGGTCGTCCATTTCCCGGGTCCTGATTCCACCCAGACGGTGCCGCTGCGTTTCCTGACATTGGCAACCGGCACCCAATCAAGCGATTCGCTGACGTAGCCGAATGACGCGGAGACGGACAAGTCATCCGCAACACCGACTACACTTGAAACCGCTCTCGAGAGCAGATCGGTCTCCCTGGGAACAGGCTGTTTCACCTGTTCGAACCGGGGAAGCAGGATCGACTCCAGATAGAGCCCCTTCTCGGAACCTATGCCAAGGCATTTGATGCCATAACACATCCTCGGTTCAGTCCCGAGCATTGAGATCAGAGTCAATACATGCGGACTGAAGCTCTCTGATAAAAGCACAATCCCGGGCTCACCCGTCCAGTCCAACCCGGGATGTTTCTTAGCTAATGCATCTTTTCTGCTCTTGAGCCATGACACGTGCTTTCCATAGCTGAGGATGAGGCTGTCACCCGAACGTTCCCTTGCACCGACGATCAGCAACCGGCCGTCTGCATCACTTGCAAGCAGGCCGATTTCAACCTCGTCACCGGGAAAGTCTACACGATCAATCAGGTGAAACCCCTTGATTTCTCCCTCGAGGACCTCCGTGACCAGCGTGGTAAGCTCACTAGCGCTGTCTATTGTCCTCCTCTCGATGCGCACGCTTCTACTGTCACCTCCCTCCTCCTCCTGGCAATTGCAGACTCATCCATCACTATAAGTGCCAGGATCGAATTCATACACCTGGCAGCCCTCGAACCGGGAAACGCCCGGCTCAGAGGTACCGCTCGCTCACAAGCCTCTCTCACATCATCGCTATGGACAATGAAACCACAGTTTCTGATATTAATCTTCAAGAAACGTCTCGACACATTGGATATCTTGCGGAAACACTGTTCCGCCTCATCGTGGTCCTTGGCCTTGTTAACGATCACCCCAATCCTTGCGCGCCTCGAAGCTGAGCGGATACGCTTTATGGTCGCGTACGAGGCTTGCATGCTCTCTGTGGCCGGTTCCGTGATGACCAGTATGAGACGCGCAAGCTGCCAGACGGTCAAACTCGATTCCGCCCGCGGCGATGTATCTACCAGCACGGTACGCGCCTGCCTTGCGGCCTCTTCAATATGGCCGGCGGCAGCCGTCGAGCCCGATCCTTCTTCGGCCGAAGCTTCCGCCCTGGCACCAGTCCCGACCATGACAATGTTTCCGAATGCCTCATTGGTTTTCATCAACCGGTGCCCGGCTTCGGCCAGCACGCTACCTGTGATCACCATGATACCCGGGCTGTCGGAATCCGCATCCACAAACGCGACCTTACGCCCTCTCTCATAGAGCCCGAAACCAATATTGGCGGCCACCATGCTCTTCCCGCACACACCCGCACCCGACGTGATACTTATCAGCCTGGCATCCGGCAACCAGAATCTGATGTCCGCAGCATCATCGATGCCTGCCGTCGTCCCAGTCTTCTCGCGTGTGGCACCCGACAAGAACACGTGGGAGACCTGCGAGAGTCCCCGGCCGAGCTTGCGGCTGTGTCTGGTGGTCTTCGCCCTGCGATCGGGCCTCGCTTCCTCCGTGTTAGCGTCGGTCACTCTATTTCACCACCATAATCGAGTTACGGCCGCCGTGAGTATCATCGATACCCACAGGGTTGGACGGGTCCGTTATCCACTCGCCGTCCACAACGAACTTGTACTGGTAGGTCCCGGGATCCACCCGCGCTATTGCGATCCAGATACCGTCTTCATCGTCATCGTTAAGCAGGATCGGATCCTCCCAGGAATTGAAGTCCCCGGAAACGCCGACTCGGCTGGCTTTCGGTGCATCGATCTTGAAGAGCACACCGCCCGGAACCGATCTCGGTCCATAGGACTCCTTTTCCGGCGCCGGAAGGGAAACCTGAACAGCTTCTTCCACCCTGACCTGATCCTCATCCGCAATGACCTCCCGCGCAACCGAGAGGTACTCCCTGTATCCCCTCGAACGCCTGTCGTATTCAGTGATCGGGAGGCCGAAGCTTGCCGCCTCCCTCAACTTCACATTGACACGAACGACCGTCTCGAAGGTCCGGTCCTTGAAATGCTTCCTCACATCCTCCACGATCTCCGCGGAGAACCGCGCCCTGCCGTCATGGATCGTACAGAGCGCCTTGATCCTGACCTCGTGGGAGAGCTCCTCTCTTATCATCTCGATCATATCGAGGAGCCTGCCTACTCCCCACAAAGAGAAGAAACTGCTCTCAATCGGGATTATCGTCTCGTTGCATGCCCTGAGCGCATTGAAGGTGAGAAGCCCTATGCTCGGCGGACAATCCACTATTACGTAGTCATAAGCCTGCTCCATGCCCAGAAGAACTTCCCGCAGCTTGTTTTCCCTGCCCGGCTCACCCGCGAGCTTCTGCTCGAAGACGCTCAGCATCACCGTTGCCGGCGCGACATCGAATCCGGTCCGGACCATCCGCGTGATGTCGCTGAAACCACAGTCGCCTAAGAGTGCATCATAGACACTGTGTTCTACATCCTCGACATCAATACCGACACCGGTAGTAGCATGCGCCTGCGGATCGAGATCGATCAGGAGTACCGTCCTACCCTTGAGCGACAGGCACGCAGACAGGTTTATCGCAGTCGTTGTCTTGCCGCACCCGCCCTTCTGATTCGCAATGGCAATCGTTCTCACTGTCAAAAGCCTCCCCGTAGCAATAAGAACCAGAACCTGAGTGATGGGCCTTCACGGCCGGACTGTCAAGAGCTGAGACTCAGTAGTACTTCCCCACGGACTCACCGAGTCCGTAATAGGTACCTCGATGCAGAGTGAGCGGCTTCTTGCTGAGATCTCGCTCCATAGCCACGACCCGTCCAACGAATATAGTATGATCGCCCATCGCTATCGCTTTCTCGAGTTTGCATTCCATGGTGGCGGCGCAGCCTTCGAGCACGGGGGAAGCTATCACCTTGGACGGCTTCTGCTTCATTATCCCATTCTCGAACTTGTCGATCTTCCTGCCGGATGTGATACCGGCATGCTGCGAGATTGCCATCTGATCCTCAGCAAGTACACTCAAACCGAATTCCTTGGCTTCCATTATCATGTCATGGGTGTATCTCTGTGGGGCTATGTGCACGACAACCAAGGCCGGTCGGTGGGAAACGGGAATCGCCCAGGCGGCAGTCATGGCATTGACTTTGTCACCCTTTTTCACGGTGACGACCGTGACAGACTCTGAGAATTCGCTGGTTACTTTGCTCACATCCTCCATCAGCGCCTCCTTGGCGATCTTG
This sequence comes from Candidatus Eiseniibacteriota bacterium, assembly GCA_043810925.1. Lineage (GTDB taxonomy): Bacteria > Arandabacterota > Arandabacteria > Arandabacterales > Arandabacteraceae > Arandabacterum. The sequence continues at coordinate 8,539 of JBDRNT010000068.1, read as the reverse complement.
CCTGTTTCTTAAGTATTTTAGCGGTACTTGGCGTAGAGTCAAGCTGTATTGACAGCTAATATGGAGGGATGGTGCACGCACATGTCATTGCGAGGAGTGCAGTGACGTGGCAATCTCCCAGGAGGTGTCGTTGCGAGGTACCAAGTGACGAGGCAATCCGACACATGGAGGTGTCGTTGCGAGGTACCAAGTGACGAAGCAATCCGACGCATGGAGGTGTCGTTGCGAGGCTCCGAAGGAGCCGTGGCAATCTCTACATAGGTTCAGGCCGCCGGATTGCCGCGCTCCCTTCGGGAGTTCGCAATGATAAAGAAAGCGTGGGGTTAGGACTTGGCGGACGACAGCGAATAGATCCAGTAGGTCTGCCCCCCGCGCAGTATGTCTCTCTCCTTCACCATGCCGATCTTCTCGGCGACGCGGCGTGACGCTATATTGTCGGGCCTTATCAGACTGATGACGCGCGGCAGGCCCAGCTCTATAAGAGCGAAATCACGAACGGCGGACGCGGCCTCCGTCGCCAGGCCCTGTCCCCAGTAGTCGCTCCGGAAGTCGTAGCCAATCTCCACCTCGGCCCGACCGTCCACTTCCATATGTTCCAACCCGCAATCACCAACCAGAGTCTGATCCGATTTGAGAATCACAGAGAAGAGCCCATAGCCATACTGCCTCTGGTGGCCCAGATTGCGGTCGACCCATTTCTCGGTCTGACTCCGGTCGAACAGGTCCCCACCGAAAGACCTCATCACTTCCGGATCTGAGAAGATCACCATGATGGCGTCGACATCACCGGCGGTCATTTTTCGAAGTCTTAAGCGATTTGTCTCAAGCATCGTCCATGCCTAACACTGCGCTTCACCTGATGGCGAGGGGAGCAAGCTGTCAACGCGGCATATTCGTCTCAAAAAACCTGTTTTACGCTTTGGTTTTTGAAATGAGGGACGCAACAAAGAATAAGGCTGATGTCCTAAGAAATACGAATCCAACACCGATTCCTATAAGAGTCGTCCCACCAATGGCCAATGAACCCCTATCACTTATATTGTCCACGTCAGACCCATCCTCTGTTTGTTCGTCCGCACGATGCAGACATAGAAGGTAGCGGCTCTCTTTGAGGCTATCCCCTCTGACTAACGGGGACGGCCTTCCGTGTGAGATTGTACTGGGCCGCCTGGTACATGAAGGCTTCAAGGCGCATCAGCGTGTTGGTCTGCTCCAACCCATCATATGCCATCTGAAGGAAGGGAACGTTATCGAGATCCTGACGGACCCGCTTCATCACACCGGTTACGATCGTACCGGGCATGCAGGTAAACGGCATCGCGTTTATTATCCCGCTCGCACCGTGCCGTACGAAGTCGATGGCCTTACCCACGCTCAAACCCGCCTCACCCTCGAAACTGTCATGAACATAAGGCTGGGCCAGAGCGAGTACTTCTTCAGTCGTAGGCTCATCGAGTTTCTTAATCGCGCCTCTGAATATCTCCTTCATCGTGTGTTCGTCTTTCTTCTGGACCCGGTCCTTGACCACGGTAACCAGCCATTCCTTGTAGTCTTTGCCGGCCCAGTTGGCCCGCTTCCGGGTGAAGTTCGTATAGAGTACCCACTCGGTAAAGGGTGGCAGCCAGGCCTCTCCGCCAAGCCGCTCGATTTCGATGACGATGTTGTTGTTGCTGAACCTGTTGGTCCGGACAAACACCTCGCCCACGATACCGATCAGGGGCTTGGTGTCGTCGGGTACGATTTCGATCGCCATCATCTTCTGTTTCCATGCTTCAAGCGTATCAAAGATGTCCACGCCATCGAGAATGGCCTGGGACACATCCTCTACACCTTCCCAGAAGAGGTCGTCACACTTGCCTTTTATCTTCTCATACGGCCTTCGCTCATGCGTCAGCCTCTCGAGGAAGTCGACCGCGAGCAGCCCGCGCCAGGCAAGCCTGTCGAAGCCCTTGGCAACCTGTCCCATTTCGTTATAGAACTGCCTGCCCTGGTTCGGGGATATTATCGGAACATCCTCATGCCCCAGCTCCTTTAAAACAAGTCGCTGGAGACGGTTATACTGACCGAACCGGCACGGCCCCGTTCCCGACGGCATGAAGAATGCGGAGGCGTTGGGATCAAAATCCGGCTCCATCACTTTCTTGACCATGTCACCGGTCGTAACGATACAGGGATAGCACTCTTTGCCCGATGTGAAACTCCTTCCGTACTCAAGCGTCTTCCCGTCGGACTCCGGAAGCACCTCGGCGGGAAGCCCCGACCGGGTAAAAGCAGCCGCAAACGGATAGGCGTGTGGCGACATGTTGGGAACGTAGAGCTTCCGCTTCATGCCACCCGCGTCGGCGGTCAGCCGGTTTGAGTCGTCGACAACAACAACCTCATCCTGGAACTCCACAACCCGCGCGTGCTCAAGACTGTCCAGGAACGCCTCACAGCGTGTGATCGCACCGACATCGGCACTGTGTTCGTCGATCTCTATCTGGAGGTAGGGCTTGCCTCTCATGGCTTCCCTGAAGAAGTGCGCAATGAACGAATCCGGACCACACCCGAAATTGGTGATATAAATCGCGAAGAGCCGCTTGTTCTTCCTTATCAGCTCGGCCGCCGACATTATCTTCTGACCGTATCTCCAGTACATATTCTCCCATTCCTGGGAGAGATTGACCTTGTCAAGCGGCAGGAAGTCCATAGGCATGGCGAGCGCGCCCAGTTCTCTCAGCTTCTTGGGTAGCTCAAGATTGACCGCGTTGTCGCAGCCGTTATAGGGTCTGCTCACAACCACAAATGCCCTGTCCCTCTCGCCGAGACCGGCGAGTATCTCTTCGCCGCGCTTCTTACAGGCCGCATAGAACATATCCTGAGCCTCAAGCCCGGCCTCGACCGCCTTCTTGATCTGCTTATCCGACTTGCCGAGCTCGCGACCCATCTCGCGCAGCGTGCGCGCAACGTCCGCCTTGCCGCGTGATAGATAAACATGGGGCTTGAGGACCTTGATCCCTTCCTTTTCAAAGTCAAAGGCGGCACTCGCTATATAGGGTAAGGTCTGGGCATAAGGACACGCGAAACTCTGTTCGATGAATGGATTCCGCTGCTTGAGATTGATCACGCTCGGAAGAAAGATGTAATCGATATCCTTCTTCATGAGATTCTCGATGTGGCCGTGCGCAACCTTGGCAGGGAAACACGTCTCGGCCGGAACGGACTCTATGCCTGAGTGTATGATCTTCTTGTTGGTCTTGCTTGAGAGCACAGGATCGAAACCGAGTTGCTTCAGGAATGCGTGCCACAGCGGGTAGAGCTCATGGAAGAGAAGCATACGCGGCACGCCGATCTTCCGGGTGTCCGGCTTAACACTCTTATCAGGCTCCACGTAGAGCTTATGGAGGAACTTCTCACGCTCGGCGAATAGATCGGGTATACCCTCACCCTTCGACTTCTTCTTGTCCACCTCGTACTTCTCACATCTGGATCCGAAGAACAGCGGCTTCTCGCCTTCGACGGTGACCTTCCTGACCTCGCACATGTTGGCACAGTCGGTGCACTCGAAACTCGTGATCTCGTACTTCTTCTTGCTGAGATCGAAGCCCTTGAACTTGCTCGGCTTCCCCTTGTTGGTTTCAAGTGCGATTATCGCGGCACCGATGGCACCCGTCACATCATGATGCTCAGGGACCGTGATCTTCTCGCCCGTCACCTTCTCAAAGGCGGCAACCACACCATCGTTGGCCGCAGGACCGCCCTGGAAGAAGATGTTCTTCCCGACGCGCTTGCCTGCCACCACCTTGTTGAGGTAGTTGTGCACAATCGAGTAACTCAAGCCCCCGACGAGATTGTCCCTTTCGGCACCCTTCTGCTGGTGGTGCACCAGGTCGGATTCCATAAACACCGTGCACCGCTCGCCGAGCCTCACGGGAGACTTGGCCGTGAGAGCGATATCGCCGAACTGCTCTTTGATGTTGATACCGAGCTTTTCGGCCTGCTCCTCCAGGAAAGACCCGGTACCCGCAGCACACACCTTGTTCATCTCGAAATCGACTACAGCTCCGTTTTCGAGACTTATGTACTTGGAGTCCTGACCACCTATTTCAAAAACCGTGTCCACCGTAGGGTCTATGCTTGCAGCCCCCATCGCCTGACACGTGATTTCGTTTCTCACAACATCGGCACCGACAAAATCCCCTGTAAGATAACGGCCGGAGCCCGTCGTACATACACCACAGACCTCTACCTTACCGGCAATCTCGCCACCGACCTCATCGAGGCCCTGCCGCACCGCTTCAATCGGTCGGCCGGCGGTCATAAGATACCGCCGCGAAAGCACCCGCCGGTCTTCATCTATTGCAACCACATTGGTACTGAGCGAGCCCACATCAATACCCAGGTAGGCTTTGATCCTGGTCTTGCCGTCGGGTGCATGGATCGTCTTCTTCTTCCGGTGCTTATACCGCTTGTCCTCATCAAGGACAAGCTGTTCAAGACCGGCTTCAAGGACCGCATGTGCACGGATGTGGTCTTTCAGGGACGAAAGCGACAGCGGCTCCGAAAGCTCAATACCACCCGCAATCGCAGTAAGGCCGGCACCAATGGCGCCCATCGCTGCGTAGTACCCCGGGATTACGAGCTCGCCATTTTCAAGATCTAATACCTCTTCAGAGGCACGCACCATTCCCTTGTTTGCAGCGACGCCGCCCTGGAATGAAATCGGTTTGAGGAATTGCTTGCCCTTCGCGATGTTGCTCTTGAAGTTCCTGGCCATCGCGAAGCACAGACCCGCCACGATGTCATAGTCCGGGGTCGCTTCCTGCTGGAGATGGATCATATCGGTCTTTGCGAAGACACTGCACCTTCCGGCTATCCTCGGAGGGTGCTCGGACTTAAGTGATATCTCACCGAATTTCTCTATGCTGACCTCAAGCCTGCTGGCCTGTTGATCCAGGAATGAGCCCGTACCTGCAGCACAGATCGTGTTCATCGCAAAGTCTTTGATTATCGTAGCGCCGAGTTTCTTGTCATGTTCGACGAGGATAAGCTTCGAATCCTCTCCCCCGATCTCGATTATGCTCCTCACATCCGGATGAAGCTTCTCCATGGCCTTGGCCTGGGAAATGATCTCGTTTACGAAGTAACCGTCAAGGAGTCCTGCCAGCGCTTTTCCACCCGACCCGGTCACCCCGACAGCCTTGAAGCTCCGCGCAGGATAACGCTTGAAGAGGTCCTCAAGTACCGATAGCGCGGCCTCCATTGGCAGGCCCCTGGTCCGGGTGTACCGCTCATGGAGTATTTCGCCTTCTTCGGACAGCACCACCGAATTGAGGCTCACCGAACCAAGGTCAAGCCCGAGTACGAGCCCTCCGGTCTCGCCGCCCGACTTGGTGTCCTTTGTGGAGAGGCGTTCAGTCGCATCCGACATCGAAAGTTACCTCCTCGTATCAGCTGTGGTATTTCCGGCCACGGAGAACCGGTCTGAGTAGATTCGATAGTCCAATTCGGGAAACAGATTGTCCTTATTTTCTACATTACTCAACCACTCTATGTCAATAGAACCCCGCTTGATATCGTTGTAGAGTCTCCGGAACCTGAGGATGTGCTCCTTGGTCCGCTTTACGGCATAGTCAACCGCGGTCCCGGTCTTCATGATGAAGGCCCAGTCACTACCCTGGGCAAGCAACAACTCCCGGGCGGCCTGGGTCAAGGCCCTTGCCTTGAGAGCGTTTCCACCGTCATCCTCATTGGCAAGCTCCACCATCCTGTCCGCCGCCCAGTGAAGATGCCTGTAGATCCAGTCGTTGGAGCCACCCAGCCACACCTCATTGTAGCCCTTCCAACCCCAGCTCGATTGCGATGGTGTGGCAACCTGGCACTCCGGATAGCGTGAAAGGTACTCAGAAGGAGTTGTGAGCGTGAACGTATTCTGGTCGAACGCCGCCTTCCTCATCACAAACTCGAGCCACTGCGGTCCCTCAAACCACCAGTGACCGAAGAGCTCTGCATCATAGGGCGCAATCACCATTGGCGGTCTTTCGAGAATACCCTGGAGATACTCTATCTGGCGTTCCCGGTTGTGGACGAAGTTCCCGGCATGCTCGGCTGCCTTTTCAAGTGCCGCATCACTATCGTAGGGCTCCTTCTCGCCGCCCCTGCCTGTTATGCGATAGTACTTGATACCGGTATGCACTCGCGTGACATTACCGTGCAGATATGGCCGCACGTAATCGAGGTCCAGATCAAAGCCTATGTCGCGGTAGAAATCCCGGTAGGTGAAATCACCCGGGTACCCGTCCTGAGCACTCCAGACCTGCCTTGAGGATTCCATGTCGCGTCCGAAGGCCGCCACACCGGACGGACAGTAGATCGGTGCAAACACACCGTATCTCGGTCTCGGTACGGCATTGAGTATCCCGTGGGTATCCGTGAAAAAGAACCTGATCCCCGAAGCCTTGAGCATCTCATCGATACCCGGCTCGTATGCACACTCAGGAAGCCACATGCCGCGGGGCCGCTGACCGAAGTTCCTATGATGGTATCTGCAGGCCGTCTCTATCTGGGCCCTGACGGCGTTCTTGTTGACGGACATGAGCGGCAAGAAGCCATGTGTGGCCGAACAGGTTATGATCTCGACGTTTCCTCTCTCGCTCGCCCTGCGGAAAGCCCCCACGAGGTCCCGTGAGTATTCGTCCGCGTAGATCCGGCGCGTGTTCTCGAAAAGCCAGTGATACATAAGCGCCAGCCGGTTCAGCCGAGAGTCCCAGCGGGTTCGCTCCACTTCCTTCGAGGCAAGTTCCACCAGTTTATTGAGGCGTTTTAAGTAGCGCTCCTGGAGCATCCAGTCGTTGAGCATGGCCACCACGGTGGGACTTAAGGAAACCGTTATCTTGAAGGGAACCGAATCGGCGTCCAACTTCTCAAAGACCCTGAGCAAAGGAATGTAAGTCTCTGTTATTGCTTCAAATAGCCAATCTTCTTCGAGAAACTCCTCATACTCCGGATGGCGCACGAACGGAAGATGCGCGTGAAGAACTATAGAGAGGTGGCCTCGCGGCTCCTGGTCTTTATGCGTACCCAAAGGCAAAACCTATTTCTTCGTTTTCTTGCTCACGGTCGGCGTTATGGTGATAGTGTCGATGCCGTCGGCCGACACTGCAACGGCGGGGATAACCTGCTCCCCATCGGGTAGATCCATTCTAACTGTGAATGTCCCGTCGGGTCTCAGCTTGATCGGTCTTCCTTGGAGCGTGACCTTGGCATCCGGCTCTGTGGCGCCGTAGACAATGAGCTCGGTACCCAGCCTGAACCAGAAGCCGCGCGCCCGGACTCCGGCCTCGGCCCCCATTCCCGGGCTCGATACGGCGAAACTGCTCGGCGCCCCTGAGCTCAACGCCTGCCCAAGAGCTTTCTCCATCATCTCCTTGAGTTCCGCAGAGCCCGTGCCCACGCTGAAACCACCCGAGAGTGCATAGATCTGTTCGAACTGCCAGTCGGGGATCATCCACTCTTCGTCGGACACATCCGATGGCGCGTCTCTCGGGGTGGTGGCCTTGTTCGACCTCGCCAGCATCACGAACTTCCCGGACTTCGAGAGGAGTCCTATCTCAATACAGTAGGTCCGGTTGGGCACGCCCGTATTGACGTACCAGTTATTCGCACCACCGTCGATCTCTATGTCGAAAAACGATTCGGCGTTGTTTCCATCGAAATCGACTCCGGTAACATCATAGACCCTGAGTACGGACCGCGCCGTCTCCCACTCTTCCCTAAGTATCTTCTTTGCATTGAGCAGCGTGTCCCTTGAGATCTCCCAGTAGACATGAAGCCAGTACGGATCTCTAACCAGGAGCACAATTCGGTCCCCGCCATACGCCGGCGGCAGCTCATGCGGTTCGGGCATGGGCTCGGGCGGCGCCTTTACGGCTCTACCCGACTCCGCTTCATACTTGGCATGCTGTACCAACGCCTGCTGCTCCCGCCAGCTTCGCCTGACAAGAGTCCGCTCTCTAATGGGGGTCCCTCGTCTCTTCTGCGGCCCCGGGCCCCCTCCCGGCATTGTTTCGGAGGAGCCGCCTACGCCCTCCTGCTTGCTGGCCTTCACAATCGCGGCGGCCAGCTGCTCTTTGGTCATGCTCGTGCGGCCACGTATACGCAAATCTCGGGCCCTGGCGAGGAGATCTCGCTTTGCAGCGGAGAGAAGTTCCTTCTTCGTCATGATAATCCCTCCCAGCACGCGTACCTGTGGACATTCCACTACATCTAGTCAAAATGTGTTAGAAACACTATAATACTGTACATACACCGTTGCAACTTAAATGTTGGATGATTTCAAGGCCCTTGATGTATAGGAAAGTGTGGGGATTTGAGTTGAGCGGGATTTTGGGTTGATGTAGAGATGGGTACAGTCTCCAGAGTCTTTTGGCTAGTCAACCGAAAGGAGGCCGTACCCATGCAAGAATTAGTGTTTGGAGATTATAGTAGCACAGAATGGCGGGAACTCAAGAGAATTCATCAGGCGATGTTTTGGGATGAAGTGGAGGCGAAGGCTTTGAAG
>JBDRNT010000067.1:0-38373 GCA_043810925.1 Candidatus Eiseniibacteriota bacterium | reverse complement strand
AAAGCTGCATTTGCGGGGGTCAGAGCTAAAAAAGTCGCATAAGGTGGGGTCACACCCAAATATGTCTGCTTTTTAGCTCTGACCCCAACTTCTGCGACTTTTTTAGCTCTGACCCCGATGGGAAACCCCGATGGAAAAGGCTTCTTGACAGGGATTGGGGTGGTTGCTAACATCTTGCGTCCATAACGGGCAAGAATGGGGAGGAGTACTTGCTGATTCCCCTCAGTATAAGATTGAAATGCAAGGGTATACTGGCCCCTCTGGCGAGGGTGCTGTCGTCGGGCCGGGTCGATCCCAATGTGATCACCATGCTTGGGTTCATCCCCGCCGTGGCGTCGGGTTTTGCCTTCGCTAAAGGAATGGTCAGACTCGGTGGCATCTTCATTGCGGTTTCGGGCGTGTTCGATATGCTGGACGGGGTCGTGGCCAGGATCGGCGACAGGCAGACCAAGTTCGGGGCCATGCTTGATTCCACGGTTGATAGATACGCTGAGACTGTCATATTCATAGGGCTTGCGGTCCTCTACAGGGGGTCCGTGAGCCTCTACGGCGTCATACTTGCATTGGCCGGCTCATTGATGGTAAGTTATGTGAAAGCTCGCGCCGAAGGGCTCGGCGTCGAGTGTGAAGTGGGGATGCTTCAACGTCCCGAGAGGATGGTGATCATCCTTATAGGAGCCCTGCTCGGTATGGCCTACCTGAGATGGGCGATTTGGATAGTCGCAGTACTTGCGAACATAACGGCCCTGCAGAGGCTCCTTCGGGTTAAGGCGCTGACGGGTGCATCCAGGTGACACAAGCGGAGATCAAGACGGGAGGTCTGAAATGGCAAAGGTAAGAGCAGCAATTATCGGTGTCGGAAACTGTGCATCCTCCCTGGTGCAGGGTGTGCATTTCTACAAGAACGCCAAAGAGGGTGAGATCGTACCCGGTATCATGCACACCAATCTCGGCGGATACCACATAGGCGACATCGAATTCGCTGCCGCGATAGACATTGACGCCAACAAGGTGGGCAAAGACCTCTCGGAGGCCATCTACACGCGACCGAATAACACCTACAGATTCTGCAATGTGCCGAAGACCGGGGTCAAAGTGGCGAGAGGCATGACCCATGACGGGTTGGGCATCTATCTGTCGAAGATAATAAGGAAGGCTCCCGGGAAAACCCACAATATCGTCAAGCTCCTGAAGGACAACGGGGTGGATGTGGTCGTCAGTTTTCTACCCGTCGGCAGTGAAGAGGCGACCAAGTGGTATGTCGAGCAGATTCTCGAAGCCGGTTGCGGTTTCGTGAACGGCATCCCTGTCTTCATAGCCCGCGAGGAATACTGGCAGGAGCGCTTCATAGCCAAGGGGCTGCCTGTAATAGGGGACGACATCAAGAGCCAGGTCGGAGCCACAATCATACACAGGATCTTGACCCGTCTCTTCCGGGATCGGGGTGTGAAGCTTGAAAGGACGAGCCAGCTCAACGTTGGAGGCAACACGGACTTCTTCAACATGCTCGAACGGGCAAGGCTCGAATCCAAGAAGATCTCAAAGACCAATGCCGTCACATCGCAGCTGGACTATGATATCGGTGAGGGCAATGTTCACATCGGCCCGAGCGACTATGTCGCGTGGCTCAGCGACCGGAAGTGGGCATACATAAGGCTTGAAGGCACAACCTTCGGTAACGTGCCTCTGAATGTGGAATTGAAGCTCGAGGTATGGGATTCACCCAACTCCGCCGGCGTGATGATCGATGCGATAAGGTGCTGCAAGCTCGCCCTGGATGCCGGAATCTCGGGAGCGCTGGAGGCCCCGAGCTCCTACTTCATGAAGTCACCGCCAAAGCAGTTCACCGACAACGAGGCAAGGCAGCTGGTTGAAGACTTCATCGTCAAATGCGGCAGGCCGAAGAAGAAGACGGCACGCAAGAAGACCGCCGGGAAGCCGAAGAAAAGAGCTACTAAGAAGAGAACCACAAGGAGGTAACGACCGGGCTTTTCTCGGGGTGACTTGATAATTTGTAAGCTGGTACCGAATTATTGCTTCTTGAAGCGGGCTCCGTTACCGATTAGAATGATAGCACAAGGTAACCGGAGCCTCGGTCTTTTTCAGCCGGCGCCGGCAGATGCGAAGCCGCAGCAGAGGACTTGTACGTGAGCCGGGCTGGAGGGGAACCGCAACGGGATTCGGGGGTTAGATTCAGGGTGGGAACCGGAATATTCATTACGCTGGAAGGTATAGAAGGGAGCGGCAAGACAACCCAGGTCGAGCTCCTGAAGGATCTGCTTACGGCGAGCGGCTTTGAGGTTCTGCTTACCAGAGAGCCCGGTGGTTCGCCCATAGGTGAGAAGATAAGGCATATCCTGCTCGACACGGCCAATGCTGCAATGGAGCCCCTCACCGAGCTCTTCCTCTACGAGGCCAGCAGGACGCAGCATGTCGAAGAGGTGATCGGACCGGCCCTGAAGGCGGGCAAGGCCGTCCTATGTGACCGGTTTTACGATGCCTCGACTGCATACCAGGGGTATGCGAGAGGTATCGGCGCGCCGACCGTTGCCGATTTGAATCTAGTTGCCACGGCCGGTAAAAAGCCCGATCTTACTATTGTACTCGATCTGCCCGTCAGCGTCGGGCTCAAGAGACTCGGACAGAATCTCGACAGGATCGAGGGAGAGACGACTGCTTTTCACGAGAAGGTTAGAAAGGGATATCTTGAGATAGCGAAGGCCGAGCCCGAGAGGGTCAAGGTAGTTGATGCCTCCGGACCGCCCGAGGAGATATTTGCCAAGGTCAAAACGATAGTTGAAGACCTGCTTCCCCTGAAGAAAGCGAGGTAAACGCGATGCTAAGGAGCAAGGGCTCGAGAGTACTCATTATCACTGCGGCCATAATCACCGTCGGTATCGCAAGTCTGGTCCTGGCGAGATCATCGAACGCGATTGAGAGCGTGATGCTCTTCGATGAGGTGATGAAGAAGGTCAGGTCGGAGTACGTCACAAGAACGGATCTCGACAAACTGTTCGAGGGCGCCATAAACGGCATGCTCGGCACCCTTGATCCGCACAGTCAATTCCTCTCTAAGAAGCAGTATGACGATCTTATGGTGAGCACACACGGCAGTTTCGGGGGGTTGGGTATCGAGATAGATATCCGGAATGACTGGCTTACCGTGATTGCCCCGATCGAGGGGACTCCCGCACACAGAATGGGCTTACAGGGCGGTGACAGGATCGTCAAGATAGAAGACAACTCGACGCGCGGGATCACCATGACCGAAGCGGTGCAGAAGCTCAGAGGGAAGAAGGGAACCGAGGTCACGATTACGATCCAGCGTGAGGGCGAGACGGAGCTTCTCGATTACACGATCGTCCGCGACAACATAAAAATAAAGAGTGTCCCGTTCTCATCGATGCTGAATGACGAGCTCGGTTACGTGAGACTCGCCGGGTTCTCGGATGACACGGCTGATGAACTCAGGCGGGCGATCAGGGAACTCAAGCAGGATGGCATGCAGAAGCTGATTATCGATCTGCGCAGGAACACGGGTGGTCTTCTCACCCAGGCTATCGAGGTCAGCGAGCACTTTCTCGAACCGGGTCAGACCGTGGTATCGACCAAGGGCCGGCGCCCGGAACAGAATCGCGAGTACAACGCAGGCTCACGGGCCGTGGGCGGCGATTATCCGTTGATAGTCCTCGTCGACAACCAGAGCGCAAGCGCTTCGGAGATCGTTGCCGGTGCGATACAGGATCTTGACAGGGGCCTCGTTGTCGGCCTGCCGACCTTCGGGAAAGGCACGGTGCAGAGTGTGATGCGGCTCGCGGGTGGCGGCGCTCTCAAACTGACCACCGCGAAGTACTACACTCCAAGCGGGAGAAACATAAACAAGGAAGACGATCCAAACGATGAATCGGCGATTGTGCTGCCGGAAGACGAAATGCCGGATTCCTCCCGCACCTATTACACAGCGGGTGGAAGGGCCGTGTACGGTGGCGGCGGTATCCGTCCGGATATCGAGATCGAGCCTGAAGATATGCCGAAGATGGCCAGCAGGCTTGCCCGCAAGGGTCTGGTGTTTGAGTTCGCGGTGCACTATGTTGCGGACCACACCGACATACGCGAGGACTTCGGCGAAGGCCCCGCCCTCTTTGAGAACTTCAAGGAGTTCCTCGCGGAGAAGGAGTTCGAGTACACGGAGAAGGAGTTCGCCGAGGGCGAGGAATTCATCGGTGTGATGCTGAGGTCGGAGGTTGCCAGGAAGGTCTGGGGGAACCACGCAGCGTACACGATATCGCTCGAGGGAGACAGCCAGCTTAAGAAGACCGTTGATATCATCAGCAAGGTCGGCACACTCTCAGATCTCTTCGCATCGGCGGCGCAGTTTTCCAAAGTTACTGAGTGATGCCCCGGGCAACGCTCTTCATAGATTTCGACGGGACGATATCGCCTGTCGATATCTCGAATACCTTCTTTACGAAATTCGCCGGCAGCGATGCACCTGCTGCCGTCAGGGAATGGAAGAAGGGCCTGATCAGCTCCCGTGACTGCCTGAAGCGCGAGCTCGACGCATATAAGGGAGACGTCGAGCGCCTCCGCGAGTTTGCCCGAAACCAGCCGATTGACGAGGGCTTCACCCTGCTTGAGGAGGAGTGCAGGCAACGCGGGATAGACGTAGTCGTCGTGAGCGACGGGCTCGATTTCTATATCGAGCCCTTCCTGGCAGCCCACGGCGTCCAGGTCGATTTCTTCTCAAACAAGCTTGAGGTCGCAGGCGGACAGAGGGTCCTGAGCTTTCCTCACTACAACGAGGCCTGTGGGAGCTGCGCCAACTGCAAGTCCGGCCATGTCGAGCGTGTCAAGTCGGGTGACATGCTCACGATTTACGTGGGAGACGGGCTCTCGGACACGTGTGCGGCCTCGAAGACCGATGTGGTCTTTGCAAAGCGGGATCTCAAGATCTACTGCGAGGCGAACAACATAGCGCATTTCGTCTTCGAGACCCTGGGCGACGTGGCGGATCGGATAAGGTCGTCGGACATAGGCAGTTCCCTCGAATCGCGCCAATGAAGTTGAAATCACTTGAATTGGGTAGGATCTTCCTTGCTCCCCTGAGCGGTGTGGCGGACTCGCCTTACAGACGCATATGCAAGAGATTCGGTGCGGATGCCGTCTATAGTGAAATGGTGAGCTCCGAAGGACTCGCGCGGGCTCAGCCGAGAAGCATCGATTATCTGCGGTTTCATCATGAGGAGCGGCCCATAGGTGTTCAGATCTTCGGGAAGGACCCTAAGCGTATGGCCGAGGCGGCTGCCATGGTGGAAGAGGTCAAGCCCGATCTCATCGACATCAATATGGCCTGTCCTTCAAGGAAGATAGTCAAGCGAGGTGCGGGTTGCGCACTCATGCGCGAACCGGAAAAGGCGGGTGAGATCGCTGCTGCAGTTGTGGGGGCGACGGGTCTTCCCGTAACAGCCAAACTCAGGATCGGATGGGACGAAACAAGCATAAACGTCCTGGAGGTAGCCCGGGTGCTTGAGGATAGCGGTGTTACGGCGCTGAGCGTCCATGGCCGCACATTCAGACAGGGTTTCGCAGGCAGATCATCGTGGGATGAAGTAGCCCGGGTCAAACAGGGTGTCGGCATACCCGTGGTCTTAAGCGGCGATGTCGCGACCCCTGAAGACGCCGAGCGGGCGTTTGATGAGACCGGGTGCGACGCCGTGATGGTGGGACGCGGGACGTACGGGCGCCCATGGATATTCCGGGAGATCCTGGACCACCTTGATGGTAGGCCGCATGCCGGACCCGGCCCAAGTGAGATCGTCCGGACCGTACTCGGGCACCTCGATCTCGGGATAGCAGAATTCGGCGAGAGGGTTGCGACCGTGAGGTTCAGAAAGCATCTTTTGTGGTATACACGGGGCATACCCCGTGTGGTAGCATTGAGACCGTCAATGTCGACGGTGTCAACGAGGGCGGAGGTTTCAGGCCTACTGGACCGGGTCTTTCCTGGCACGGTGGAGTGAGGACAGCTATGGAGAGGAAGGCGGTCAAACGAATTCTGGCCGATGTCAAGGACGGTAAGATAAGCATGGAGATGGCGATCGGGAAACTCTCGACCTCCTATGAATCACTCGGGTTCGCACGGGTTGATGTGGGGAGGAAGGCGAGGACCGGCGTGATGGAGGTCCTGCTGTGTGAGGGCAAGACCTACGAGCAGATCGCATCGATTGCCAAGACGATATTCAAGCGGAACAAGAGACTGCTTGCCACGAGGGCGGACCAGGAGGCTTACAAACGCGTCAATAAGGCAATTTCCGGGGCCGTTTATAATGAGACCGCCAGAACGATAGTCGTCGCTCCCCACAGGAAACTCTCAAAACGGAAGATCGCAGTAGTCAGCGCCGGGACCTCGGATATCCCGGTCGCGGAAGAAGCTGCGGTAACTGCCGAGTTCCTCGGAAACCGTGTCGAGCGGCTCTTTGACGTTGGTGTGGCGGGTATCCACCGGCTCTTCGGCCACCTGGATGTACTGGAGGAAGCCAATGTGATCATCGTGGTTGCAGGCATGGAAGGGGCTCTTGCGAGCGTGGTGGGTGGTCTTGTCGGTGGTCCGATCATAGGCGTCCCCACGAGCGTGGGTTATGGGGCGAGCTTCAATGGTCTGGCATCGCTGCTCACGATGCTCAATTCCTGTGCCCCCGGGGTGACCGTCGTCAACATCGATAACGGCTTCGGTGCCGGTGTGGCGGCAAGTCTGATCAATTCAAAGGGGAGCTGACGGGGTGAAACTCGGCTACTTCGACTGCTTTGCAGGGGCAAGCGGGGACATGATCCTGGCAAGCCTCTTTGATGTCGGGCTCAAGCAATCCGATCTCACAAGCGGGCTCGCCAGCCTCAAGATAGAGGACATCGAAGTTGTCGTGGGTGATGTCATGCGAAGTGCGGTCCGGGCGAAGTCCTTTTCTTTCACCCACCGGGCCGACCCCGTACAGAGGAGTTTTAAGCACATAGTCGAGATAGTTGAGTCAAGCGGTCTGCCGGACGGGGTGAAGGCGAAATCGGTTATGGCCTTCGATGCAATTGCAGCAGCCGAGTCGCGTATTCACGGTGTCCCGAAGAGTGATGTGCACTTTCATGAGATCGGTTCAGTTGATTCCATAGTCGATGTCGTGGGAAGTTTTATCGGGTTCGAGGCGCTTGGAATCGAGAAGATGGTCTCCTCACCGCTTGCTTTAGGAAGCGGGCGGGTCGAGTGCCAGCACGGTACGCTCCCCGTTCCTGCTCCGGCCACGCTTGAGATCGCCAGGGGCCTCCCGGTGAGGAGTTGGGGTCTTACCGGGGAACTCACGACACCGACCGGTGCGGCCATACTCAAAACGTGTGCCTCTGAGTTCGGGCCCATACCGTCGATGACAGTGACCGATGTCGGGTACGGTGCGGGCTCACGTGAACTTGAGGGTGTTCCCAATGTGTTGCGGTTGATCATAGGCGAGACCCGGGCCTTTAGGTTTGACACGGTGACCCTCATCGAGACCAACATCGATGACATGAACCCGGAGTTTTTCTCGCACATCTATGACGATCTCTTCTCACGCGGTGCACTTGATGTCTGGGTCACAAACATACTTATGAAAAAAGGACGACCCGGTTTTCTCCTGGGCGTGCTTGCGGAAAGCCAGCATGTAACCGAGCTCGCAGACTGCATACTCTCCGGAACCACTACATCGGGGGTGAGGCTTAGGGAAGTGGAGAGGATCAAACTCGACCGGGAGTCGATAGAGGTGGAAACCAGGTATGGCAAGGTCAAGGCCAAGGTGTTCAAACTTGACACGGAGAGACGCTGCGCACCCGAATACGACGACTGTCTGCGTGTGGCAAGGGCGAGCGGTGTACCTGTAAATGAGGTCATGGAGGAAACCAGAAATGTCTTCCGGCACTCGCTCACGGATTGACCCCGCACTCATAGCATTCCTCATAATAGTCCTTCTTCTCGCCGTGCCATCGTGCCGGAAGCCGGGTGTTAAGATGGTTGTGGGTAAGGAAGGCTACACCCATATTGTCTCCAGGGGAGAAACACTCGAGTCGATCGCCGAGAAGTATTACGGCGACCGGGGTCTCGGCGGACCGCTTGGTGAATATAACGGGATCGATCCGCTCGCGCCGCTCGAGCCGGGCAGAACGCTGCTCGTACCTTTCGACCGGGGAGAGCTCGAGGACCTGAAGGTCATCCAGGATGCCAATATGCTCTATAACCGCGGGAC
This sequence comes from Candidatus Eiseniibacteriota bacterium, assembly GCA_043810925.1. Lineage (GTDB taxonomy): Bacteria > Arandabacterota > Arandabacteria > Arandabacterales > Arandabacteraceae > Arandabacterum. Next base: position 30,115 of record JBDRNT010000067.1, on the reverse strand, counting down.
GGTGCTCGCCAGGACAGGCCAATACGAAGAAGCTTCGCGTTACCTTGAGAGCGCAGTCGAGGCCGATTTCTCGCACGTCGACGCCTGGTATAACCTCGCGCTGGTCTATGGGAAGCTCGAAAAGCCCGAAAGGGCGCTCTCGATCCTGACGCGGCTTGCTGAAACCTATCCTTCTGAGAAGACCTACCATTACAGTCTTGGGGCGACACTCCGTCAGTCGGGTAAGGCCGGCGACGCCCTGGAGGCGTTTGAAGGGGCTCTTGAGATCGACCCGGAATACAGGGAGGCCCAGTACGCTATGGCACTCACCCTTGAGGATCTCGGGAAGCGAAGACAGGCCAGACGGGCATGGCAGAGGTACATGGAGCTCGATCAGGATTCAGTCTGGTCGGATGAGGCCCGGATGCACCTCGATAGACTCGAGCACAGGTAGCGGCTCCATGCTTGACGTCCAGAATCTCCGATTCGGTTATCCCGGCGGTCCCGAAGTGATACGCGGTATGACGCTTTCGCTTGAGCGCGGCTCGAGCCTGGCCCTGGTCGGGGAAAATGGCAGCGGCAAGACCACGCTTGCCCGGCTTCTGTGCGGCCTCTTGAAACCCACTGCGGGTGTGGTAAGAGTCGGTGACGCAGATACTGCGAATCCGCAGCGCATCTATGACATACGCCGCAGAGTCGGCATCGTGTTTCAGGATCCCGACGATCAGATCGTGGAGACGACGGTTGAACGGGAGCTGGGATTTGGTCTCAGGAATCTCGGACTCGATGTCCCGGAAGTCGGGCGGCGCGTGGATCAAGCACTCGATGTTTTCGGGATCGGGCACCTGAGGAAGCGATCGTGCAATCTCCTCTCGGCTGGCGAGAAGCAAACAGTGACGGTTGCGTCGATTTACGCGATGCGCCCGGACTATATCATCCTCGATGAGTCAACCTCGCTTCTCGACTCTGTATCAAGAAGGAAGCTCATAGGGGTGCTGGATCGCCTGCTTGAAGAGACAGGTGCTGGACTTGCATTCATCTCAATGAGGCTTGAGGATGTCTGGCTTTGTGACCGTGTGGTCTTCCTCAAGGATGGGACTATCGGCTTCGACGGGAACAAGGTGGAGTTTCTCAAGTATCTTAAGGAGCACGGTCATCCCTTGTCGGGTATGGCGCGCCTCGCATGTGAACTGATGGATGGTGTTCCAGGTATCACAGCCAAGATGGCAGAGTGGCGTGAGCTTTCAGCGGCTGCGGTCTCTGAAACAGTGATCGGGCTGGGTGGAAACCGCGAAGGTGGCCGCACATGTCGGTAGTACTCGAAGATGTCTCCTTCGCGTATTTTGAAGACGATGTGCTTTGCAATGTGAATATCACACTCGCCAAGGGCCTGGTTCACCTCCTCTTCGGGCGAACAGGCTCGGGTAAGACCACGCTGGCTCTTGTTCTGGCCGGGCTTCTCAAGCCCCGGTGCGGAAGCGTCCGTATTGATGGTTCTGATCCTGCGGCGAAGGATTTCGAAAGAAGCCGTGTGCAACTCGCGTTTCAGTTTCCCGAAAGCCAGATCTTTGAGATGACCGTCGAGAAGGAACTCGAGTACGGTCTCAGGAATTTCGGTTTCGATCCCGGTGAAATCATCGAGAGGCGTGACTGGGCACTCGAGTGCGTGGGTCTCCCGAGTGAAATGCTGCCGCGCGATCCCGGTAAGCTCAGTTTCGGTGAACGCAGGAAACTCGCCCTCGCCTCCATAATAGCGCTCAAGCCTGAATATCTCATGCTGGATGAACCGCTTGCCGGTCTTGACTGGCGAGGCAGACAGAACTTGATAGACGCCATCAAGAATCTCAATGACCAGGGTCTGACCACGATTATTCTGACCCACGAGACCGATATCATAAGCGAGATCGGCGATACGGTAACGATTGCCGCTGAGAAGACTGTAACGGGACCGCTCGGGACGGATGATTTCCTCCATCCCGAACACGAGCCCGATCATGATCTGCTTCCCGAATACATCCTCGCCCTCCGGGCTATCCGGGGCGCCGGGCTACCGGTCCGGGGCAAGCCAAGACGTGTCCGGGATACCGCAACCGCCATCGCCGAATCACTCAGGCAATCTTAAGGTAAGCAGAGGGATGAAAGGATGAGGGAGTGGGACTCCGGCTCTCGATCTAACGGAAGATGCTCTTGATCCGGCTCCAGGTTGTGCTCTCTCCGGTGACTATCCCCGACCTGTCCACAGCAATCACATAGATGTCCACGCTCGCGCCGCGCCCCGTAGAGAAGACGATCTGGGTGCCGTCCGGCGACCACGACGGTGTCCAGTCCCCATGTGTATCCGTGGTGATCTGTATGGCGGTTCCGCCCGTCGCGGGAATCGTCCATATGTCGGTATTGCCTGAGCGGTTCGAGTAGAATGCTATGTCGTGGCCGTCCGGGGACCAGTCGGGCATGAAGTCATCGGCCGGATCGGTAGTTATCTGCGTGGGCGTGCCCCCCCCGGAGGGCATGACCCAAATGTCCCAGTTTCCACTGTAATCCGCCTCGAAGGCTATCTGGGTGCCGTCGGGCGACCAGTTGGCGTTATTCTCGTAGCCCGGATCAAACGTAATCTGAGTGGCCGGCTCACCCGTCACCGGGATCAGGAACAAATCAGCCGCATGCAACGGGTCCTCGCCGTCCGATGCAAGCATGGTCGGTCCCGCGCCCCGGTCCGAGCTGAACGCTATCTGACTGCCGTCGGGAGACCAATCAGGCCGCTCGTCGTAGCCCGCCGAATAGGTGATTCTGGTCGCGGGTTCACCTGTGACCGGTATCGTGTAGATTTCACACACAGGATAGGCAGCAAGCAAACTCACCAAGTCCCGGTCGGACTCGAAAACGATCTCACTCCCATCGGGAGACCAACAGGCCCGTCCGTCGTAGGACGTATCGGCGGTCACCTGTGTTGGGATCCCGCCGGTGGCGGGCACGATCCAAATATCCCAGTTTCCGCTCCGGTCCGATTCAAAGGCGACCCAGCTCCCATCGGGAGACCAATCGGGGTATGCGTCTTCAGAGGCATCAGTAACCAGCGGGACAGCACCGTCATCAGCCAGTGCGTCGCCGGCGAGAAGGGTGAAGGAGCCCCCGGCGAAGCCGAGAAGAAGAACTCCGAGGAGCAACATGCGCATGACGGTACCCACCCGATTCCTCCAGACTGTCTGTGTGGTTTCGCTCCAAGTGCGGATAGTTCCTACACTCCTGACTCTGCCATCATACCATAGAAGAGCCCTCCAGTCAAGGCGAATGGGTAGTGTCCTTGGGAACAGGAAGAGACAAGGTGACCCCTCTGGGTGGCTTGGGAGGTTGGTCTCTTTGGGGGAAGGTCTTGGCGGGAGCTGTTGGCCTTGATGGAGGCAACTCTTCGGTCCTCTGCCGGGCACGGTCTTCAATGTGCTCAGCAAGAAACCCATAGAATTCCTTGATCGCCTCGTGTAAACTCCTATGTGCAAACACAGTTTTGCATGGGTGTACCTCCTTTCTCCGGGTTAGTCCCGGGTTCGGTGTTCGAAAACACCCCATGCTACCACCCCCCACCAATCCCGCACACAATACGTTACACTGCTAGTAGAACCGCGGCATTGACTCAGGGCCACGCGTGTGATATAATGGACTTCTTAGGGCAGTTGGCGGGCATGACCGAAAGCGCTGATCCGGGATCGTCCGATAACGGCACCGGGTATCCTGCCGTACCGTGGATGAGTGTTGCGTTGGCTGGAAAGGAGTATGATTGACCCTGCGGATCGCGGCTCTGGCAGCTCTTGCGGCAAACCTCATAATATTCCAGATATCTCCAGCCTCGGCCGGATCGTGGACTGAGGACTTCACATCCTTGGACTACACTGATACCCTCTGGACCAAAGCCCACTGGGATACGGGCGCAGGCGAGCTCAGGCTTCCGGAATACGAAATGGCAGCGCTGGGTTCCTGTGCCACGGGCGGCGATGCCAGACGAGTTGCAATTGCAGGGAAGTACGCGTACATAGCAGATGGCCCCGGGGGGCTGGTTGTACTCCAAATCAAAGCTCCGTTTGCCCCTATCGAGATTGGCTCCTATGATACTGACGGGGAAGCCAACGATGTAGCGGTGGCCGGGGATTGGGCATATGTGGCTGACGGAGCCAGGGGCCTGGTCGTCATAGACATTTCGATTGCCTCCAGCCCGACGCTTGCCGGGTCCTCAAGCAGCGGCGGATCAGCCTCGGGAATAGCGCTTGCGGGCAAGTGTGCATATGTGGCGGATGGAACGCACGGCCTCACCACGTTCGATATTTCGGTTGCCTCGAATCCCGTCAAGATAGGTTCATACGACACCGACGGGGAGGCCGGTGATGTTGCGGTTGCAGGCGACCGGGCATACGTCGCCGACGGCAGCAACGGCATCGTCGTCCTCGATATCTCCGACCCCTCCAGTCCGACTGAGGTCGGCTCCTACGATACGGACGGCCTTGCGAGTGCGGTGGCGGTATCGGGGGACTGCGCATATGTTGCCGACGGAAGCAATGGTATCGTCGTCCTCGATATCTCTGTCCCCTCAAGTCCTGGTGAAATCGGTTCATGCGATACAGATGGGAGTGCAAGGGACGTTGGAGTCAGCGGTGACCATGTATATGTGGCTGATGACTTGAACGGCCTCATTGCGATGGATGTCTCCGACCCGTCAAACCCCGCTGAGATCGGCTCGTTTGATACCGGCGGAAACGCGGGCGGCGTTGCCGTTGCCGCCGAGTACGCCTGTGTTGCGAATGGTACCGGTGGCTTCATGAAGATCGATATCGGGACCCCGGTGATTCCTGAAGAGATTGGCTGGGGCTATCATATCGGCTACGCGGAGGGGATTGCGGTGTCCGGCGATCATGCATACATGGTCAGCCGCCAGACCGGTCTTGTGGTGTTCGATATTTCAGATCCCACAAACCCGATCGAGGTTGGTTCGTGGTACACCGGTGGTGATGCCAAGAAGGTGGAGGTGGACGGCGATTATGCATACGTGGCTGCCGGTGATAATGGTCTTATCATTATTGACATCTCGACTCCATCCGCACCTGTGGGAGTAGGTGCCCTTGTTACCGACGACCCGGCATATGATGTCACAATATCCGGCGACCATGCCTATGTAGTAAGTAGTTATGGCGGCCTGGTCGTGGTTGATATCTCTACTCCGTCAAGTCCCGTACAGGTGGGCTATCACGATACCGACGGGATTGCGATAGGCATCATGGTCGCCGGCGACCATGCTTATGTTGCCGACCGCGACAGCGGCCTCATCGTGTTTGATATCTCAGTTCCTTCAAACCCGGCTCCCGTCGGCTCCTGCGATACCTACGTGTTTGCCAGGGACGTTGCAGTGTCGGGGGACTTCGCGTACATTGCCGATGCGACGGGCGGGGTGATTGTATGCGATGTGTCCGACCCCACGAGTCCGGTAAAGCGTGGTAACAAATGGACCGGGACTGCCGTCTACAGTATTTCACTTGCAGGGAACTATGCGTACGCAGCTAATTGGTACGGGACTGACGGCGGCCTCATGGTCTTTGATATTTCAGACCCGGTCAAGGTGATTGAAGTGGCAAGCTATGTCATAGAGGGGCACGCAAAGGACATAGCAGTCTCCGGTGACCTTGCATTTGTAACCTTTGACGATATAGGCATCAAGATCGTGAATATCCTTAACCGCTTCGTTGACACCGATGCGGATGCCGGGCAGTCACTCAGGCTTCCGGTCACCGCGCCCGCCGACACGATCCGCTCGGTCCGCCTGACGACCTCACAGACCGACAGTGTAACGTGGGAGGTAAGCGCCGACAGCATCCATTGGCAAGACACCCCGGTGGGTGTCTGGACCGACCTCGAGTGGCCGGAGACGGAGCTCTACTGGCGCTCTATGCACCGTTATACCGGTTACAAGATTAACCCCGCCGTGGCCTCCCTCATGTTGGAGTGGCTCGACGCGGAACCCGGTATCGAGGCCATCACAGACGTGCCGGGGGATGAGGGAGGCTGGGTCAGTGTGCGTTTCAACAGATCGGCGTATGACTTTGCTTCCGAGCCGGACTCCATCATCGGCTACGGCGTCTGGCGTCGGGTAGATAGTGGGTCCACGCCGGTGGGCTTCCCGCCCGGTCAGTGGATGGTCGCAGGGAGTGCACCCGCCACCCACGAGCAGGAGTATACCGTCACGGCACAGACCGTCGTGGATTCAGGCGAAGCCGGCGGGCACTGCTCAGTATTCGTAGTCACCGCCCAAACGGCGGATACCGCGGTTTACTATGTCAGTGAACCGGATAGCGGTGTCTCTGTGGATAATCTTGCTCCATCCGTCCCGACGGGTCTCATGCTGGCGGACAGCCTGCTCAGCTGGGATGGATGTCCTCAGCCGGACTTCCGTCGTTTTTCGGTGTATGGATCGGATGACGGTGAGTTCGGAAGCGCTGTGTTGATCGACCAGACTGTTCTGCCACTGATGGATGTAACCGACCACCCCTACCTGTGGTACCACGTGACTGCCACGGATTCCACCGGGAACGAGAGTTCCGATGCAGCGCTTGATGCCAGCCTGACATCTGTCCCCGATCTCCCACCCGGCAGGCACACCTATTTCTTGGCGGCAGGCAAGCCCAATCCGTTTACGAGCACGACGAGCATCGCCTTCGGCTTGGCCGAGCGAGGTCCGGCCCACATCACCGTCTGGGACGTGAACGGCCGTCACGTTGCCACTCTGGTAGACGAGGTACTTCCCCCGGGCCGCCACAACGTGCGCTGGTCGGGGAGAAGCGTATCGGGGAGCCGGGTCTCTCCCGGGCTTTACTTCGTCATGCTCAGGTCCGCTTCATTCACTGCCACCGAGAAGATCCTTCGTATCCACTGACAATTGGCTGCTGAGGGTAGTCGAGTCGTCGATATATCATTGATACATATTTGGAAGTGCGGTACATGTAGTATGCATATGAATGGAAAGACCATCAGGAAAACTCCTTACGGGCCTGTGGCTGTCATCTGGAGCGGATCCGGTGGCAACGCCAGGATCGTCCGGGTCTTACTCTCAAAGTCCGGGCTGTCCGCTCAAGACCGGGTGTTTGAGCTCTACCCGAATTCGCGTGCGGTCTCCTGCGCAGAAATCGATGCCGTAGCTACTTCAATCAGGAGGTTTCTGGAAGGAGAGGAGATAGAGTTCTCACTCGACGTTGCAGACCTGAGTTTATGTTCCGAGTTTCAACAGCGTGTTCTGCGCGCGGAGCACGGGATTCCACGCGGGAGTGTAAGTACGTATCAACTCATCGCAGCATACCTGGGAAAGAGAAACGGAGCACGGGCTGTTGGAAATGCCCTTGCGACTAACCCGTTTCCCATTATCGTGCCCTGTCACCGGGCCGTTCGCTCGGACCGGCATATCGGTGGCTACCAGGGAGGGCCCGAGATGAAACGGGCCTTGCTTAAGAAGGAGGGGATACGCTTCGATAGCGCGGGGCGGGTAGCCTCGATGCGGTTTCATTACCTCCGGTGACCGCTAAAGCTCATTAGACAAGTAGTGATGCCAAAGCATCCTGGCCGCAACCGACCGGAACGGTCGCCACGCTCGAACGATTCTGGATTGTGTGCTTGCAGATGGGTACTTACGGAGTTTCTTGATCTTCTGCATCGTTCTTATAAGCGCAATATCCCCGGAGGGCCAGATATCCGGCCTGCGTAAGGCCATGAGGAGATAGATCTCAGCCGTCCAGGTACCGATACCTTTGACTCGGGTGAGCGTTTCGGCGACAGCAACATCATCCATCCTGGATAGAGATCTGAGGCCAAGCCGGTCCTCGAGGATTGCTTCGGCAACATTGATGCAATAGCCGGATTTCTGGCGAGTAATGCCAAGCGTCCTCAGGTATGATGAGCCTGCTTCCAGAAAGCGGGCCGGCGTAAACGGCATCACGTTATCGACCAGTCGACGGTGCGCGGCTTTGCCTGAAGCAAGAGATACCTGCTGCTCCAGAATGATCTGGATCAATGTCGAAAAACCGGGCCTTCGTGCCCAGAGCGGTGGTACACCATCGGTCTTAAGAAGTCGTGCAAGGTCCTTGTCGCGTGCAGCCAAGTATGCTGCACCCTCCATCAGGCTCTTCTTTGTCAACGAGGTAGTCACTGATGGCTTAAGCCTGCTGCTTTGCATCGAGTGTCCCGTTCTTGTTTCCGGCCCAATCAGGAACCCGGAGATCTCCAAACTGCTTCATCGGCCCGAACGCCGGTCGCGCCCGCATCGGCAACACCGGGTTGCGAAGTCAGAAAGCCCGGACAGAAAAGAATCAGGGATAACCTGATCTTGCCCTCCACTTTATAGTTACCGTAATCTCAACCACTCGTCAACACGCTTGCCCGGTCGCTCAGATCACGATTGTGTTGACAAGTGTCCGGGATTCGGATAACCAGACAGTGTAGGTGTTGAGATGAGAATGATGGAAGGATCGATCGGATGAGTGAGAAGACATCGCGAAGAAGTGGCGAGTTGTTTCGGTCCGGTTATTACTGAGCGGAGAGCATTCTGCTTTCCGTGGCTGAAAGCAAGGGAATCAAGAGCGATCTTATTCCGAGGATAGCTACCGGTTTTTGCAGCGGTATTGCGAGAACGTCCGGGATGTGTGGAGCCATAAGCGGCGGTATCATGGCGATAGGTCTGTTTACAGGCAGATCCTCTCCTCATGAGACCGTAGCAGACTGCTATGACCGTGTTCGGGACTTGATTGGACGATTCCAGACCAAGTACGGATCCACTGACTGTGAAGTACTGACAGGATGTGACCTGGATACTGACGAGGGGATGCAGAAGTTTGAAGCCGGCAATCTGCTCGGGCAATGCGTGCTGTATGCTGAGGAAGTCACGAAGATGGTCATGGAGATTCTGGATGACAATGACACGGATGACCGACGCTGAGACCGAAGCGGTGAACGAGCTTCTTCAGTCATCATACACCTGGCTGGGAGAACGCGAGGGCCTCACTGACGCTCAAACGGACTTCCTGGTATCACAACGGGGTTCGCTCGAACACGTCCGCAACGAGTCACAGGCCCAGTCATACCTGGTTGCCCGGGACGGCGCGCGCATCGTGGGGGTGGTCGCGGTCTCAGGCGAAATGGTGACCAAACTGTACGTGGGTCCTGAGCACATGGGGAAGGGGGTAGGCCGTCTGCTCTACGAGGCGGCGGAATCCGCGATTCGCGCGGGTGGCCATACACGCGTGAAACTCGGTGCGTTTCCGACAGCTGTACCCTTCTATGAGCGAATGGGTCTCGAGGTAGTGAGTCACAGAACCCCGGCCGGCGCGCTTGCCGGGTTGAACATGGCTATGATGGAAAAGCACCTGGACTGACGGCGATCGGTTCATCAAGGGGGATGTTACGGTGAGACGCTCATTACTCTGGTTCGGCGTTATCCTGGTTTGGACTATGATCGGGGCCTCCTATGGACAAGATGACGCAAACCGATTTGAAATTGAGTCAGAGGCCGTCCGGACCCGGTATGAAATCGAAGTCGTGGTTCCTCCGGGCACACCGCCGCCGGGAACGGTATATCCTGTTGTCTACTGCATGGACTGGTTCATCCTGGGAGACTATCTCAAGGCCCTGCCCGGGCTGATGGATCTCGGCCGATTGACGGAGCCGTATATCCTCGTAGGTATAACACAGGGTAAAAACACGGATGACTGGGCGGTCATGAGAACGCGAGACTTCACCCCGGCCCACCCCACGGACGAGTATTCGAAAAGCAACATGTACTCAAAGGCTTTGGAGATGACCGGTGGTGCAGCGAGATTCGCCACCTTCCTTGAAGAAGAGTTAATACCCCGTATCGAATCGGAATATCCGAGCGATCCAGCCCGGAGATGCTTCGCTGGATACTCTCTCGGCGGCCTGTTGGGCGTTCATCTTGTGACTCGTAATCCACAACTGTTCCAGTACTATCTGTTGGGGAGCCCGTCACTATGGTTCAACGATTATTATCTTGCTTCTGACCTTGAGGAGATGTCGGCGGACCGCCTCGAGACGATCAAGAAGGTGTACCTTAGCGTGGGAGAAGAGGAATCCTGGGAGATGCTGAAAGGTTTTGGTATTTTGAGATCTGCGTTCCACGAGAAGGGCTTTGAAGACTCGAGAGTAAAAGCGGAAATCATAGATTCAGCCGGCCATGTCGGGGCAATGCCGATCGCTCTTCATAATGGGCTCCGCTTTCTGTTCCGGAGTGATTGAGCGCACTGAGCCGGCGCGCCTGCGGGATCGTACGCAGGTCGTCAGGTGTTCGAAGAGGATCTGATGAACAGGACAGCAAGCGTGCGTGCTTCTCATCTGGCTCTTACGGTGTTACTTATGGTTATCGGCGGGTGTGCCACCTCTACGTCTGATGAGTCACCGCCGGAGGTTAGGCCCGATACTCCGGCCGGCGCGCCCAAGAACCAGCCGCTACCCGTAGCCAGTCGCGGTGTAGATGCCACGGTTATTCAGTCCCGTATCCCAACACCATCCGGATTCGACCGATTACCGGCAAGAGTGGGAAGTTTCGGCGCATGGCTCAGAGGTCTGCCTCTCAGGCCCGGCCGGCCGGCCGTGTATCTCTATAACGGCCGGATGAAGATGAATCAAGCTGCGCACTTCGCCGTCCTGGATGTGGATGTGGGTTCCAAAGACCTGCAGCAGTGTGCTGATGCGATTATTCGTCTTCGTGCCGAATTTCTGTTTTCAGGGTCGTGCGCGGACGAGATCGCCTTTAACTTTACGAGCGGCCACACAGCGCGCTGGGCAGACTGGCGAAATGGAAGTCGGCCGCAAGTTACAGGCAATCATGTAGTGTGGGCGCAAACCGCCCGGTATGATGACAGCTATATGAATTTCAGAAGATATCTTGATACCGTCTTCACTTATGCGGGTTCGGCGTCTCTTGAGCAGGAGTTGGATGCGGTGGCGGACCCGTCAAAACCGGAAATCGGGGATATCTTTATCGAAGGTGGGTCCCCCGGCCATGCCGTTCTTGTAGTCGACGTTGCGGAAGATGCTGCGGGCGAACGCGTGTTTCTGCTTGCGCAGAGCTACATGCCGGCGCAGGATATCCACATCCTCAAGAGTTTTGATCGATTCACCCCCTGGTACACGGCGAGGTCGGAAGGGGTCTTGAACACGCCGGAGTGGACTTTCTCCTACCGTGAACTGAAACGGTTTTCATACACGGCATGTGAAAGAGATGGAGACCGGACATCTGACTGAGACCGGCATTGCCGGTCTGAATTTCCCACGATCCGTGAGGGCCGGTAGGCCTGTGTATATGCGGATTGCAACAAGGCCTGAAGATTTAGCTTGCAACGTGGAGGCACAGGTCGTAGAGTAGGCGCGGTCTCCTTTAAACTAGTACGGTGAGACTAGTAAGGAGGAAGCGTGAAGCAAAACACAGGATCAGCAAACCAGCCCCGCGCTGGTGTTTTTATAGGACCCCGCAGACCAATCCTCAAAGGAGAGAAGCACCCATGACCAAGCGAGAGAAGGCCCAGATAATGGACAGCGATGATATCGCGCGAGCGATAACCCGGATCGCGCATCAGATCCTCGAAAGAAACCGCGGGGCAAGCGACCTCATACTGGTCGGTATACGAACCCGGGGAGCGCCTCTTGCCGAGCGAATCGCCAAGTCGATGGAATCGATTGAAGGCAATGAGATCCCCGTGGGCATCCTCGATATCACGCTTTACAGGGATGACCTCCAGCTCGTGGCCAAACAGCCGGTGGTGGGTAAGACCGACATTCCGGCGGGCGTAGACGGAAAAGTCGTTGTCTTGATCGATGACGTTCTCTTCACCGGCAGAACCATAAGGGCCGCGATGGATGAGATCATGGACTTCGGACGGCCGAAGGGGATGCAGTTGGCCGTCCTCATAGACAGAGGCCACAGGGAGGTGCCCATCAGGGCGGACTACGTGGGGAAGAACGTCCCCACATCGGCAAGGGAGATCATATCAGTTGCTCTGAAGGAGCATGACGGCCAAGATAGAGTAAGCGTCGAGGAGCTGGTCGAATGAAATTCGAAAGGAAGAATCTTCTCGGACTTGAAGAGCTTACCCGCGGGGAGATCGAGTCCATACTCGAAACCGCAGGGTCATTTGTGGAGATCTCCGAACGGCCCATCAAGAAGGTGCCGGTCTTGCGGGGTTTGACCGTGGTCAACCTTTTCAGCGAGCCCTCAACCAGAACAAGGATCTCTTTCGAGCTGGCGGAGAAGAGGCTGAGTGCGGACACGGTCAGTATCACGGCCTCCGGCTCGAGTGTGGTCAAGGGAGAGACACTGAAAGACACGGCCAAGAACATCGAAGCGATGAACATCGATATGCTTGTCGTCCGGCACAATGCCCCCGGTGCACCGCATTACCTGGCCGATGTTCTGCATTGTCCGGTAATAAACGCCGGAGACGGTCCCCATGAACATCCCACACAGGCACTGCTTGATCTCTTCACGGTCAAACAGAAGCGAAAGACATTCGAGGGTTTGAACATCGCCATAATAGGCGACATACTTCACAGCCGGGTCGCGCGGTCGAATATCTGGGGGTTCACCAAACTCGGTGCGGCGGTCACGGTCTGTGGTCCGCCGACGCTGATTCCTCCGGAAATCGAATCGACGGGTGTCACGGTGTCCTATGACCTCGAAGAAGTCATCCCGAAGTCGGATATACTCATGCTTCTCAGGATTCAGACGGAGAGGCTGAAGGAGTGCTTCTTCCCGAGCATCAGGGAATACTCGGAACTGTTCGGTCTTGACTCCGCCAAGTTGGCCCGGGCGAAGCCTGATGTCATGATAATGCACCCCGGGCCGCTTAACAGGGGTGTGGAAATAACCCCGGAGGTTGCGGACGGCCCTAATTCTGTGATTCTTGACCAGGTGAGGTACGGTCTTGCCGTAAGGATGGCCGTACTTTATCTCCTAAGCGGGGGGGAGCTCAAAAGTGAAGACTCTGATTAAGGGTGGTAGAGTAGTAGACCCGTCCCAGGGCCTGGATCAAGTGTCCGATGTTCTGATCGATGATGGCGTGGTCGCCCGCGTCAGCGGCTCGATCGAAGCTGATGATGCGACCGTGCTTGATAGCAAAGGGCTCATTGTGTGTCCCGGTCTTATCGACATGCATGTACATCTGAGAGAACCGGGGCGCGAAGACGAGGAGACGATCGAGACCGGTGCACGCGCCGCCATAGCGGGCGGCTTCACGTCGATTGCATGCATGCCCAATACCGAACCTGTGATTGAGGGTGATGAAGGTGTGAAGTTCGTGTTGGCGCAAGCGCAGGATGCGAATCTTGCAAGGGTCTACCCGGTGGCCGCACTCAGCAGGGGTCTGAAGGGTGAGACGCTTGCTGAAATGGGGACCGCGCTGAAGGCCGGGGCGGTCGGTGTCAGTGACGACGGCCGGCCGGTGACGAGCTCGGCCTTGATGAGACGGGCGCTTGAGTATGTGAAGATGTTCGGCAGGCCCGTGTTCGCGCACTGCGAGGACCTTTCGCTGAGCGCCAATGGGGTAATGAATGAGGGCAGGATGTCCACATTACTCGGTCTTAAAGGCATGCCCCCGGAAAGTGAATCTGTGATGGTGGCAAGGGACATAATGCTTACCGAACTTGCCCGGTCCAGACTCCACGTCTGCCATGTCTCGACGGGCCGGAGCGTGGCGCTCATAAAGGACGCCAAGGCCTCGGGTGTATGTGTAACGTGCGAAGTGACCCCACACCACTTCGCTCTGACGGATGAGGCGGTCCGGTCGTACGACACAAATGCGAAGATGAATCCGCCGCTCAGAGACGAGAGAAACATGGCTGCATTGAGACAAGCGCTGAGAAGTGGTCTCGTTGACGCCATAGCGACCGATCATGCGCCTCACAGTCCGGAAGAGAAGGACCAGGAATTCAACTCCGCGCCGTTTGGTGTCGTCGGTCTTGAGACCGCACTCGGGTTGGCGTGCACGTGTCTATATCATGAGGGGATCATAACGCTTCCCGCTCTCGTCCGGCTTATGAGCACAAACCCGGCGGGGATACTCGGGATTGCGCAGGGCACGCTGAAGGAGGGCTCTCCGGGTGATATAACGGTCTTCGATCCGGATTGCGAGTGGACCGTCGATCCCACGCGGTTCCATTCCAAATCACGAAATACGCCATTTTCGGACTGGAAGCTTAAAGGACGGGCGGTTAGTGTGATAGTAGGAGGCAGGGTCCTCATGAGAGACGGCGAGCTGGGTTAAGGAGGAGAGCCAAGGATGCTGGAGCGAGATTCTTACTATCTTACGAAGTTGCGAAATGTGAAGAGGGCGCTTACCAGGAACGGTATGGATGCATACGTGGCAAAGACTTCCGCGGATGCCAGGAAGAAAGCCCTGTCCCTGGTACGGAAGGGTGCAACGGTCGGGATCGGCGGGTCGAGGTCGGCGGAAGAGATCGGCCTGCTGGATGCTCTCAGACGCGGCAATTACAGAATGTTTGACCAGTATGCGGGCCGCTTAAGCGAGAAGGATTCGCTTGAAGCGAGAAAGCAGGGGACTCACGCCGACTACTTCGTCTCGGGCACCAACGCAGTCACCGAGGACGGCAAACTGGTAAACATCGATGGTCTTGGAAACAGACTTGCTGCATTCTGCTTCGGACCTGAAAAGGTGATAATCATAGTCGGCCGGAACAAGATAGTTTCCGACGTGGAAGCCGCAATTGACAGAGTCAGAAACGTGGCGGCGCCGATGAACGCGATACGATTCGGTCTCAGCACCCCGTGTGTCAAGACCGGGCGCTGCAGCGACTGCAGCTCCCCTCAGCGGATCTGCAATCTCACCCTGATTGTCGAGAAGCAGAGGACCAGGGGAAGAATGTCGGTTATCCTTGTGAATGAAGAGCTGGGGTTTTAAATGTGATGATGCGGTTTCGCCTGACCTGGATTCTCTTCGCTGCGGCAGTCGTGGCCTCATGCGCCTACTATAACATCCTCTGGACGGCCAATGATGAATACAAGAGGGTGATGTCGGATCCAAGCATCTCTGATTTCTGGGACCCTTATACCCAGGAAAGGGTCGCCGGTGAGAACGCCAAGCTTCTCACCTCGGTTACCAAGAGGTGCGGCAAGATACTCCTTCTCTATCCTAAGAGCAAGTGGGTGGATGACGCGTTGCTTCTGATGGGCAACTGTTTTGTTCTCAAGCGCGAATACCCGAGCGCAATGAGGAAATTCGACGAACTGATCAATCTGTATGCGGAGAGCGAGCTGGTCGATCAGGCGAGATACATGAGAGCGTACACCCTGATTCTTCAGGAGTTAGAGCCGCAGGCTCTGACCGCGCTCGCCGGTCTCATTGCTGAGACGGATGTCAAACTGGTCAGAGAGAAATCTGTCTTTCTGCGTGGTCGTGTGTATCTCAACAATCTGGATCATAAGAATGCCATAACCCATCTGAAAACCTACATGACCGAGTTTCCCAACGGAAGAAAGTCGGCACGGGTCAGGCTCGATCTGGGCGCGAGCCTGCTCAGAACCGGTAGGCCGGAAGAAGCGATCGAAGTTCTTGAGGTGGTTCGAGGTCGGGCGGGTGAGAACGGACTGATCGCCGGTCTTCAAATCGGGAGGGCACACAAACAGCTGGGCGAGTATGAGACCGCCATATCCATATTCGAAGGAATCATAGTGAAATCGGAGGAAGACACACTCAAGGCGCGGGCAAGAATGGAGACGGCCGGAGTCCTCATCGAGCAGGGAAAGCCCGACAGTGCGATCTCCATTCTGACGGAAGCGGACAGCCTGCTTGCAAATGAGAACCGGGAACTCAAAGCCGAGCTCAGCTACAAGATAGGCATGATTCATGAGAAGCATCTTGGCGATTTTGATGCGGCCAAGGTCGCCTATGGACGGGCCGGCGGCTCTCAGACTGAATTCAGCATCCTCGCAGCGAAGAAAACCAAGGCAATCGGTGATATGCACAAGTACCAGGAATCTCTATCGGATTCGATACCGGACTCACCCGATGAACAGGCACTCAGCAGGTTCTTGCTTGCCGAGATCTATCTTGAGGATCTGGGTCTGAAGGACAAGGCTCTGGAGCAATACAAGAGCATAGCCGACAGTTTTCCGGCCAGCACATATGCCGCCAAGTCGATGATCGCAACCGCAGCCCTTCTGGAAGCGAGAGAAGACACTGTGGCCCGGGTCTACTATCGCACGGTGATCGACTCGTTTCCCAACACCGTCTATGCGAACCTGGCTCGCTCCGGCCTCGGTCTTCCGCTTGCGGACATAGTGACGGAGACGCCCCCCGATACGCTCTCGCTATCAGAGATACCGACGGTGCCCATTCCGGAGGCGCTCAGGCCTCGCGAAGTCGAGATACCGACTGTGGTTCTCCCGGATAGCCTGCTTGAGGACTCCGGCAGGGATTCGAAGACGCACCGGAAGGTGAGCCGTCCCGATGACAGGCGCCCGGGACGTACGCCGGAGCGGGTTGTTGATCGTTCCCAGGAAATCGGACCGCCGGTGCCGGAAGACCTTGAACCCGTCGACGAGGCCGCCCCTGAAGTGCCCGTTCTTCCTCCCCATGAGAAGGTGCCGTTGGACAGCGCGGCGGCCCGTGAAGGAGCCGGCGCTCCCGAGGACACGCTTGAACCACCCCAAGCCGAGGAACCCGGCCGATGACATACTGCTCGATCGCGAAGATCGTGGATAACGAGCAGCTCCGCAACGGTTACTACACCTTGAGACTCGAAGCGCCTTCGATTGCAGGGAACTGCGCCCCCGGGCAGTTCATCATGCTTCGCGGGCTTGTGGCCGGATGGCCCTATCTCAGACGGCCGTTTTCGGTCTATTCATCGGACGGCGAATCCATGGTCGATATCATATACAAAGTCGTCGGGCGTGCGACATCGATCATGTCACAGATGGATGCGGGGGGGGAGTTTGATGTTGTCGGACCTCTTGGTGAGGGCTTTACTCCGAACGAGACATGTACGCATGCAATAGCCGTCGCCGGGGGTATGGGGCTTCCGCCGATTGCTTTTTACTGTCAGAAGTATGTCGATCTCTACGAGCACGTCACGCTCGTAGTGGGTGCCGCGACGCGTGAGGAACTGCTTGTGCCGGTCGGTCTCGTCGTCCAGGGTGTGAAGATAGCGACCTATACCGAGGACGGCTCAAAAGGGTCCCGCGGCACGGCACTCGACGGTCTCGCCGGGGCGATCGGCGAGATGGCCATGGAACAGGACGCGGTTCAGGTGGTCGCATGTGGACCGCGTGAAATGCTCTTCGAGATCGCCCGGCTGTGCCGGGAGCGCAATGTGTCCTGTCAGGTGAGTGTTGATGAGATTATGGCCTGCGGAATCGGCGCCTGTCTTTCGTGTGCCGTGCCCGCGGCAAAGGGTGGTTATCATCACGCCTGCAAGGACGGGCCGGTCTTCGATAGCGGTCTGATAGACTGGGAGAGGTGGCTTGATACGTGAACCTTGAAGTCAAGATAGGCGAAACCGTGCTCGCGTCACCGCTCGTCGGTGCATCCGGTCTGTTCGGCTACGGGAATGAATACGAGGGACTTCTTGACTTCACTTCTTTCGGCGCGATAGTGACGAAGACCGTGACGCCGAAGCCCAGGCAGGGCAACCCGCCACCGAGAATCGTGGATGTCGGTGTGGGCATCATCAACTCCATCGGGCTTGAGAATGTCGGAAGCAGCGTGTTCCTGAGCGAGATTCTCCCGGCGATAGACATACCCTGCAAGCTCTTTGTCAGCATCGGCGGTGAGACCCCGGACGAGTACCGGGAGATCGCCGGCCTCTTCGGGGAGAGCGGCCGGGTAGACGCACTTGAGGTCAACATCTCGTGCCCAAATGTCGCACGGGGCGGGATCGCATTCGGAAGCGATCCGGAGAGTACATACAGAGTAGTCGAAGGTGTGCGGGTGGAGACGGCCCTACCGGTAATCGTCAAGATCCCTCCGCTTGTAGCGGGCGTGGGAGACGTTTGCCGCGCCGCATGCGATGCGGGTGCCGACGCTTTGACGGTCGCCAATACGTATCCGGCAATGGCGATCGATATCGACCGGGCGAGACCCGCGCTTGGTGGTGTGACGGGCGGACTCAGTGGGCGAGCGATAAAGTCCATCTCGCTTGCCCTTGTATGGAAGGCTGCGGGGATCGTGGACATTCCCGTGATCGGTGCGGGGGGTATCGAGACCGCAGATGACGCCGTTGAGTTCCTGCTCGCCGGTGCGTCTGCATTCCAGATCGGAAGCGTTGTATTAAGGGACATGCTGGCACCCTCGATGATAGTCGAGGGCTTAAGAACTTACATGCAGGAGAAGGGCTATGGCGGCCTCGAAGATCTCAAGGGGAAGGCAGCCGGAGAGGAGGACACAGGTGGCGAAGGGTGAGACCGGGATAATCCTCGCTCTTGATTTCGATCGTCTCGATCAAGCGGAGCGCATGGTGGAAGTCACACACGAACAGGTTGATGTTTACAAGATCGGTCCGATTCTCTTCACTCGCTTCGGACCCGGGATAGTCGAGTTCGCCAAGAACACCGGTGTGAAGGTCTTTCTCGATCTCAAGTTTCACGACATCCCCAACACGGTAAGAGGAGCGGTTCGCGCCGCCACGTCCCTCGGTGTGAACATGCTTACGATTCATGCTTCGGGGGGCATCGACATGATGCGCGGCGCGCTCGAGGGTGCGGAAGAAGGATCGAAGGCATTCGCCACAGAGCGCCCGCTGATAATCGGAGTAACGGTACTGACGAGCATGGCAGGGCAAGGCGATACACTCACACAAGTTCTCAATCTTGCAGGTGATGCCGCGAAAGCAGGGATAGATGGTGTCGTATGCTCGCCGCTTGAGGTGGGCCGTGTCAAGGAAGCGCACGGTGACCGGCTTCTTGCAGTCGTCCCGGGTATAAGGCTGGGCGGGGATGAGGCGGACGATCAGGCGAGAGTGGGTACACCCGGCCAGGCCGTCAGGGATGGAGCCGACTTCTTGGTCGTCGGCAGAAGCGTGACGGGCGCGAGTGCTCCTGAAGAGGCCTTGGCCAGGATCTTAAAGGAGGTCGAAGATGCTTGAAGAGACGCGGCCGTCATCCGGGATCATCGACCTGATGACGAAATCGGGAGCCCTGCTGACCGGCCATTTCGAGCTGGCCTCCGGTCTCCATAGTGAGAAGTACATCCAGTGCGCTCTCTTGCTTGAGGATCCTTCGAGAGCGGAGAGGGTAGGGTGCGAGCTGGCCGCAGCTGTTAAGGATGAAATCGGCGGCATAGATCCGTCGGTGGTCGTGAGTCCGGCGCTCGGTGGTGTGGTGATCGGTCATGAGGTGGCCAGGGCACTCGGGTCGAGGTCGATCTTCACCGAAAGGGTAAGCGGTAAGATGAGCCTGCGGAGAGGTTTCGGAATCGAAACAGGTGAGAAGGCCGTCGTGGTTGAAGACGTGACGACCACCGGTGGTTCGATCCGGGAGGTGGTCGAGGTGATCTCCAAAGGTGGGGGAGAGGTCGTAGGTGTCGGTCTGATAGTAAACAGGGCAAAGAGTCTCTCACTCGGAGTTCCGCTTGCCTGGCTGGTCAGGGCCGAGATAGAGAATCATGATCCGGAAAACTGTCCGCTCTGCAAAGCGGGGGTGACCCTAGTCAAACCCGGGAGCAAGCGTATACAGATGGAGGCACGCTGACCGATGGTTCAAAAGACGAAGAGAGAGAGTACCGGTGTCGGCAGGTTTTCCCGGCTTGCGCTTGAGATGGGTGCCGGCAAGGCCGGGATCATAAAGGCATCGACCATCAGGTGCGAACCCTGGGTGAGACTTAAGTGTCAATTCGGCTGCTCCGGGTACAACAAGCGTTTGATGTGCCCTCCCTATACGCCTACACCGCAAGAGATGGCGAGCGCGATTGCCTGTTACAAGCAGGCGGTGCTCATCCATGCGGATGACAACGACATCATCAATGAGATAATCCCCCATCTGGAACGCAAGATCTTCCTTGCCGGTTACTACAAGGCTCTGGGTCTGGGGTCGGGTCCCTGTTACCTTTGCAGCAAGTGTGACACCAAGACCCGCTGCAGACATCCCTACCTGGCGAGACCGTCCATGGAAGCCTGCGGGATAGATGTGTTTCGCACCGCGCGGACCAACGGATTCAACATTGAGGTCGTTAGAACGAAAAAGCAGAAGGGCGACTACTTCGGAGTCGTTCTTATCGATTGAGAGGTTGTGATGTTCAGGGCGGGTTCGCTCAGGTTAGGCAGTATCAAGTCAATCGAGATAAACGTCAACGTCACATGGCTCGTCGTCTTTGGCCTCCTTGTATACTGGCTCCGGAACGGTTATGTGATTGAGAAGGCCCCGGACCTCGGGCCTATCACAAGCTGGGTGGTGAGTGCCGTCGGCGCGCTTGTTCTCTTTGCGTCGGTCTTAACGCACGAGCTTTCCCACTCGCTCGTCGCTCTCAAGAACGGTCTTCCGATACGGAGGATCACGCTCTTCATCTTCGGTGGTGTGGCTCACATGGAAAAGGAGCCTGCCACCCCCGGTGTGGAATTCAGGATGGCGATCGCCGGGCCGGTCGCCAGTCTCGCGATCGCAACCGTCTTTGCTTTCCTGAGATTTGTTGTCTTCAAGGGTAACCCGGGCACGGCCCCCTGGCTGATTGCAGAGTACGCCGCCTACGCCAATATGGTTCTGGCGGGGTTCAACCTGGTTCCCGGCTATCCACTCGACGGCGGCAGAGTGCTGAGGGCTATTCTCTGGAAGCTTACCGGGAGTTTCGTCAAGGCAACTACGATTGCAGCCACGATCGGCAGGGTTTTCGGACTCGGACTTGTGTTTGTCGGGGTCACATTGAGTGTCGCCCTGAAGGCGCCGGCATTTCTCTGGCCTGCCTTTATCGGTACGTTCCTTGAAAGACTGGCTTACATGAGCGCCCGGAGAGCCCGGATGATGCTTGGTCGCCGTCAGGTAGAGGAGGTCCCGGCAGCCCGGGTCGTGTCTATGACGCCGTATCCTCAGTACCACAGTGACAGCGATGGGTGGAACGCGAACAACTGACTAGTCACCTGCAATCGTCATTTCGCGCACCACGAATGTCGGGGAACCGATTCTGCCGAAGAAGCGCAGATCGGATGCCACCGCCTCCATGTCCCTAAGCATATCGAGAAGGTTTCCGGCGATGGTTACGCCGTGCACGGGGTGGCTTATCTTGCCGTCCTTTATCCACATCCCCTCGGCGCCCCGGGAGAAGTCACCCGTGGTTATGTTCACCCCGAACCCGAGGAGGTTGGTTACCAGAAGGCCGTTCTCGACCCCGCCTATGACGGTCTCCCTGGAGGTCTTACCGGGTATGAGGCAGAAGTTGTTGGCCCCCACGGATGGTATGGAGGCAAACCCCCTGCTTGCATTGCCGGTCGGCTCTGCACCCGCTTTCCTCGCCGAACGGAAATCGTAGAAGTAGGACTTAACCGTACCCTTGTCGATAGCCAGTGTTCTTCGTGTAGGCGTACCTTCGGAATCAAATGGCCGTGAGCCTATCCGCCGGGCCATTTTGCCGTCATCGACCAGGCTTGCTGAATCGGATCCGACCTTCTGCCCGATCCTGTCCTTGAGAAAGGACATGCCCTGGATTATTCGCTCGCCGTCAAGGCTTTCGAATATGTTGGCCACAACCTGGGTTCCGGTCCTCTGGTCGAAGACAACCGCCGCCTTCTGCGTGGGTACGGTACTGGCACCGAGCATCGAGACGGCCCTCTGGGCCGCGATCGTCCCCACGGCTGCGGCAGGCTCAAGATCCGACAGGAACCGCTCGGCCGAAAGCCAGACGCCCATTCGCTTCTCACCACCGTCCTCCGCAACCGGAACACAGGTGATGTCGACGTGGGTACCTTCGCGGACGATTGGGTCTGCCCCCATCCGCGCCAGGATCACTCTTCCTTTCTGATCGCTGTAGGAGGTGCCGTAGGTATACTTGATCCTCCTGTCGTGGTCATAGGCGGCCTGCTCGCAGGTCAGTGCCAGATCGGTCTTGGTGCGGAGCGGTGTCTCATCCAATTCGGGATCGTTAAGATCAAGGTCGTCGAACTCGGTCTGCTCGAACTCGGGTATGCCGGCATCGGGATCGGGTGTGGAAGTCCGGGCGAAGGCGCGGGACTGCTCGATGAGGCCGTCGATGGAAGCGGCGGAGAAATCCGTGGTGAATCCGAAGCCAAGGGATTTGTTGATGAAGATTCTCATACCGAGACCCCTGAAGTCCGCGCGTTCAATGCTCTCGACTTCTCCATGTCTCACCTTGACTGTCAGTTCGTGTCCCACCTCCATCAGGCAGTCGCATTCATCGGCGCCCTGCTTCCCGGCTTTGCGCGTCACCTCGGCTGCGAGCTCAATATAGTCCATCTCTATGACCTGGTTCCTCCGACAGTGATCTCCGAAAGTTTGACTGTTGGAACACCGTTGCCGACCGGCATCGCCTGCCCCGCCTTGCCGCAGGTCCCACCGCCGGGATCATATGCGAAATCGTTTCCGACCATCTCGATCTTCTTAAGAACCTCTGCTCCGTTGCCGATGAGATTGGCCCCTCTGACGGGTGGTCCGACCCTGCCGTCTTCTATAAGGTAGCCCTCCATCACTTCGAACACGAAATTGCCGCTTGCGATGTCCACCTGGCCGCCGCCGATCCGCTTGGCATAGAAACCCTGCTTGACCGACGCGATTATCTCCTCGGGTGGAGTCTCGCCCGGTTGCATGAACGTGTTGGTCATCCTCACAACCGGCATGTACTTGTAAGACTGCCGCCGTCCGTTACCGGTCGATGCGCTGTTCATCAATCTGCCGTTGAGTTTGTCAAAAAGGAAACCCTTGAGAATCCCTCTCTCAACCAGCACGGTACGGCCGCCGGGCGTCCCTTCATCATCGACATTGATGGTTCCCCTGAGGCCCGGGATTGTGGCGTCATCAACGATCGTGCATGTCTCAGCAGCAATCTTCTCACCGATCATTCCGGTGAAAAGCGATGTCTTCTTGCGGATAAAATCCCCCTCAAAGCCGTGTCCGATGGCCTCATGTAGGAGCACACCTCCTCTTCCGCTTCCAAGCACAAGCACCATCTTGCCCGCGGGTGCTTCCTGCGCATCGAGGAGACCGACCGCCTGCCGTGCCGCGTCCCGGGCACAGTCCTTTGGCGACTCCTTGTCGAAGATCTCATAACCCACGGTGCCGCTTAAGGACCTGAAGCCTCTTTGCCTCAGACCCTTTGCCTCCGCCACGGTCGTGATCCTCAGCGATGTCAGAATCTGCCGGTCACTGACATGGGTTCCCTCGGAATTCGCAATGAGGAACCTCTTGTCTGAGTCCGTCAGACCGACAAGCACTTCGCTTATCCGCTTATCGTAGTCTCTCGCGGCCTGATCGGCCGAACGCGCCGTCTCGATCTTGTCGGCCGCCTCGATTTCAACGGGAAATATCCCGATTGCCGAACGCGGCCGGGCCTCGGATAGGGCTCCGAGCTCAACGGCCAGTGGTCTGTCACTCCCCGTGGCGATCTCAGCTGCCATCCCCGCTGCTTCGATCAGCCGAGCGGGGTCAAGGTCGTCCGTATAGGCGTAGCCGATCTTCTCACCGGATATAGCTCTTATACCCGCGCCCGCCGTTATCCCTCGTGAAGCTTCACGGACGATCTGCGCCTCGAGTTGTACCGTATCGGTGGTTCTCCGTTGGAGATAGACCTCGGCGAACTCGGCGCCCTTTGCCAGGGTCGCCGCAAGGGCTCGTTCTATATCTTCCCTAACCGGAAAGCCTGTTGCATGTTCTTTCATATCTGCTCCAAAGAAGAAATTGATACCACTTCAACGCATGGTTTGTCAAGTCGATCACCGTCGCGGGCATCGGCACATGCCATGTGTGAACCCGTCAAGGATCAGCTTATTTGTGGTTCGCGGTGAATCCTGCCCGCCTCGTCGGAATCTAACTAAGCAGGCTCCCTGCAAGGGACGAGATCCTGCACGGGTTTGACCTAAAAAAGCCGAATAGAAGCGTAAGCGCCCCTGGGCTCAGCCGTGTCGGAAACGTCCCGAGTGTGGGGAGCCCATTTTTCATCCCAAATCTCCAACATTGGTGAAACCTTCCAGCAAAAAGGTAATCATAATAGTAACCGATCAAGATGGTCGGTTACTAAGTGCTTCATGTGGGGTTGACAGGCAATGTGAGGAGTACCAAGAGCAACTCATGTGCATCGACTTCGCCCGGTGACCTTACGGAGTCTATTCGGGTCGCGCCGAAGCTCCCGGTGTCTTACAGAGAAGCGAGGCGCTGGGCGAAGTCACCTCACACCAGAGCATTCTTGGCCTCAGCAACGTGACTATCCGGGTCTGAAGCCGCCGATCCTGAAACGGAGTCGACCTTGACGGAATCACAGCAGTAGCCAAAGCGCCTGACGAAAACCGCCGGATGTGGGAGAGATCGGGCCGGCCAACGGAGGCAGGGGGAAAAGATGGCGGGCCTTAAAGTGTCACAGCGAAGATCGCTCGAGGAGAAGTTCGGAGACAGGGTAAATTTCGACAGGCTCGAACGTAAACTCTATGGTCATGACATAGCCGTCATGCCCGGGCTCTTCAAACCGCTTGTCGGAAGCACGATCCCGGACGCTGTTGTGCTTGCCGAGACCGAGGAGGATCTGGTTTACCTTTCCCGGTGGTCCGGTGAGCACGGAGTACCGCTTACGCCCCGTGGCAAGGCCACCTCGGGCTATGGTGGTGTGCTGCCGATCAAGAACGGTATTGTTGTAGACACCTACCATTTGAACAAGGCCGTCAGGTTCGACAAGGCGGCGCAGACCGTGACGGTCCAGGCCGGTATGGTCTGGGAGAAGCTTGACAAAGAACTGGCGAAGCAGGGACTTACTCTGCGTCTTTACCCTACGAGCTACCCGGCGTCGACGGTCGCCGGCTGGCTGGCCCAGGGAGGAGCTGGCATAGGGTCGTATGAGGCCGGATGGTTCAAAGACAATGTGGTCAGCGCGAGAGTTGTGCTTCCCGACGGCTCGGTGAAGGAGTTCGGTGGAAGCGAGCTCGATCTGGTGGCCGATGCCGAGGGTACGACGGGCATAATCAGTGAGGTCACTATCCGGGTGCAGCCGCTTGAGGACCTGGGCGTCGTCGCGATCGGCTGTCCGGGTGCGCACGAGCTTCAGCAACTCGTCGAGACCATTGTCGCCGAGGAACTTCCGATCTGGTCGATGGTATTCATAAACCCGCGTATGGCCGAGCTCAAGAACAAGGCCCCCTTAAGAATGCATCACGGAAAGCCCGCGGAGGAACGGGTGCTTCTGCCTGCTTCATATATAACAACGCTGGCCTTCAGGGCCGGCGACCGGGAGTCGGTCGTGTCGAAACTCAGGGAGCTCCTCAAACCCTGTGCAGGCGAGATCCTGAGCGACCGCATAGCCCGGCATGAGTGGGAACACCGCTTCAACCTGATGGTTGTAAAGCGCCTCGGTCCGAGCCTTGTGCCCGCAGAAGTTGTTGTTCCGCTTTCCAATCTTGGTGTGGTGATGACCGAAATAGAGCGCAAGGTGAATCAGCCCATCGTAAAGGAGGGCGTGATCATACGCGAGGGCGCGGATGGCGAGCCGGAGGTGGTGATACTTGGCTTCATACCGAGTGATGAACGCAAGTTCAGCTACAACTTCGTCTTCGGGCTGGTCATGACTATCGTCAATATCGCCGAGAAGCATGGAGGCCGGCCGTATTCGACCGGTCTGTATTTCGCCAAGAAGGCGGCTACGGTCCTGGGACAGGAACGGGTTCGCCGGCTCAAGGCCTACAAGGCGAAGATCGACCCGAAGGCGTTGCTCAATCCCGGCAAGGTGATCGGAAACGGCATCGTTGGGACGGCTCTCAATCTTGCGAGTATTTTTGAGCCGCTGATAAGACCGTTCGGGAATTACGTCATAACCCACGTGGGCGAGAGACCCTCGGGGCCGGTAGGGGACATTCCGGCGGATGTTGCCTGGTATGCCTACAGCTGTTCCCAGTGCGGCTACTGTGTTGAGGAGTGCGATCAGTTCTACGGGAGGGGATGGGAGAGCCAGAGCCCGCGCGGCAAGTGGTACTGGCTCCGCGAGCACATGGCGGGGCGGGAGAAGTGGAACCAGTTCATGGTCGATACCATCCTCGCATGCACCACGTGCGAGCTCTGCAACAGCCGGTGTTCCACAAGTCTTCCTATCGAAACGTCGTGGCTTGCGCTCAGGGGCGAGCTCATTCACGAACAGAAGCGTATGACCTTTCCGCCATTTGAGATGATGACGGCCGCACTTCGTAAAGAAGGAGACATCTGGGCGGGCTACCGGAAGGATCGTGCGGCCTGGTTCCCGGAGGACCTCGCAGCCAGGCACGGGCCTGGAACGCGGTCCAACAACGTATACTTCGCCGGCTGCACGGCCAGCTATGTCGAGCACGACATAGGTATGGCCGCCGTCCGGTTGCTCGACGCCGCGGGTGTGGATTTCACATACCTCGGGGACAAGGAGACCTGCTGCGGGACCCCGATGCTGGTCGCCGGCAAGTGGGATGTGTTTGCTGATACCGTAAAGAGGAATATCGCGGCCGTCAAGGAGTCGGGTGCCGACACCGTTGTGACTTCGTGCCCGGCCTGCGACATGATGTGGCGGCACGTCTACGCGGAATGGGCCGAGAAGCTTGGGATCGACTATGACATCAAGACCAGGCATTACTCGGAGATAGTCAGTGAGAAGATTCATGCAGGCGAATTTAAGTTTCCGGATAACGGCAAGGAGCGCGTCAAGGTAACCTGGCATGACTCCTGTCACATCGGGCGGGTTTCGGGTGTCTATGATCCGCCGCGCGATCTCATACGTGCCATCCCCGGCGTGGACCTTGTCGAGATGAGCCACAATCGTGAGGAGGCACACTGTTGCGGCAGCGTCCTCACGCTGATAAAGGACCCCCCGGTGGCTGCGGATGTCGGCAAGGTGAAGCTCGACGAGGCGGTTGAAGCAGGCGCTGAAAAAGTGCTCGCGCTGTGTCCGTGTTGTGAGTTCCAGCTGAGGGTGAGCGCGGACAAGAAGAAGGTGCCCATTGAAGTTGTGGATCTGGCGAGGTTCGCAGCCTCGGCCCTGGGGCATGAGTTTCCGGATCCGCACCCCGAGGTGAAGAGGCAATGGGCCGTGTTCGAGGCGATGATAGCCTTGATGACACCTCAGGGTTTTGCCGATCTCATGGGCACGATGTGGCCGGAGCTCGTGGACGCAATGCCGTTCGGTATGGGCGGTATGATGCGCGCCATGGGCAAGATCCCCGGTGCTCTGAACCTTATGAAGCCGATGTTTCCGGTCCTCTTCCCGAGGTTGCTGCCGAAGATGCTGCCGGCGGTTATGCCGACCATGCTGGATCGTGTCGCCGAGCGGATACCCATGCCCGACTACATGAAGGAGCAAATGCCGGACCTGATGCCGAGGGTCATGGAAAACCTGATGCCTCACATGATCGGCGATGTTGTACCTCTGGTCACACAGCCGATGATAGACTACCTGAAAGGCAAGGCGCCGGTCAAAACCGCCGGCACCGGGCCGAGTTCCGGGTGACGACCGTCACCGGGCTCTCCCTCAGGTGGCCTGGACATCCTTGAAGATTATCGCTACCCCCGAGATATCGGTATCGCGTTCGCAGATGCGCGCTACGGTGTAAGCGATCGGTTTCCGCCCGGAGTCTTTCGAGATCAGTACAGCCTGGCCTGTTACCCGGGGGTTGTCGACCTCTTCAGCGACGGTCGCAAGGATGCGGGCGGGGGTCTCCTCGGTAACGTCGGTCTCGAACCGGAGCACCTCGCTGATATCCTTTCCGAAAGCATCGCGTTCCGTGCAACCGGTGAAGCCGAGGGCGGCCTCGTTCATCAGGAGCACGGTTCCCGTGAGATCGGCGACGATCACACCATCGTCGATTGCACGCAGGGTACTCACCAGGCGTTCCCTTTCCGCGGAGAGGCCTTCACCCGACAACTTGCGTTCGGTTATGTCGGTATCGGCCCCTCTGTATCCGAGCAGTTCCCCGCTCTCATCGAGGACAGGCACACCACTGGTTGAAAGCCACACCGTCTTGCCGTTCTTATGCAGGTTCCGGTTGGTGAAGTCACTGAAAGGTTTCTTCGTCAGGAATGTATCGAATGCGGCCTTCTTCAGCTGCTCTCTATCTTCGGGGTGGAAGAAATCGGTGAAGCACTTACCGAGTATTTCCTGCGGCGTATACCCCATGATCTTCTCCACAACCGGGTTGGAATAAGTGTACGTCCCACCGGCGTCCACCTCCCAGATCCACTCGGATGCATTCTCGGCGATATCGCTGAATCTCTGCTCGCTCTTCCGGAGCGCCTTCTCTGCGCGCTTGCGTTCGGTGATGTCCCTCAACGTGATGATGAGCGACTTGGGACTGCCGACCGCATCCCGTATAAGAGCGGCATCCACCTCGGCCGAGAACCGGGTTCTGTCCTGTCGCAGCACTTCATACTCGGTACTTCGTACGAATCCCTGCTTGAGAGCCATCTTGAGATTTGTGAGAGCCCGCTGGTGCTCCGTCGCCACCATCAACTCGAACCAGTTCCGTCCGACAAGATCGTCGGCAGTGTCATAGCCGAAGAGCTCAACAGTGCGATTCGACACCTGTGTGAGATTTGCCTGCAGATCGGTGACGATCACCGCGTCCGTCGTCGCCCTGACGAGCGTCTCGTACATCTCCTCGGACTCTTTTAGCACGGCCCCCGCCATCTTGCTTTCAGTGATGTCCGCCATGATGCCCGTGAGCCCCTCGATATGTCCCTCGTCGCTGACCGGTCGGCATGAGACATGGACGAAGTGAGTCGAACCGTTCTTGTCAATGACACGGAACTCGTATGGCTTGTTGTGGGCCGAGAAACTGCGTTCGAATGCGACCAGCAAACCGGGCGCGTCGTCGGGATGGACGAACCAGTTGAACGGCTGACCGATGATCTCGGCCGGCTGGTACCCCAGGATTCGTTCGACCACCGGACTCACATAGGTGAAACGGCCCTGGGTGTCCAGGGTGAAGATGATTTCGTTGATGTTTTCCACAAGCGACCGGTGCTGCTCTTCGGATCTTCTGAGGGCCTGCTCCGCGAGCTTGCGTTCCGTGATATCGAGTATGGCGCACTGTATGGCCGGCTCGCCCTGGTATGTGACCAGATTGGAGTGCATCTCCGCCCACCAGATGGTGCCGTCCTTTCTCAAGGCCCGGAACTCATAGTGGGGGGGTACATCCTTGCCTGACAGACGTGAGGCATATCGCTCCCAAACCAGGTTCTGACACTCGGGATGTACGAACGCTTTCACCTGTTCAGGTCCGAATCCAAGAATCTCTTCCATTGAAAAACCCGTGATCTTTGCCAGCACCTCGTTGGCGAAGACAATACGCATTTTCTGGATCACAACAATGGCCTGGAGGGACTGCTCAACGAGGTCTCTGTGTTTTGCCTCGGATTCCCTGCGGCCCATCTCGGCCAGCTTCAGATCGGTCAGATCCGTCGTGACCGCAACGGCCCCGGTGACTTCACCGTCGGCCTCCCGGACGGGGTATGCCTTTATCAGCCGCACTTCTCCTCTGTGACCGGTCATCTCCCTCGACGTCGGTTCGCGTGTCTCGAGGGTCTCCAGGACCGGGCATCCTGTGCAGGGTTGACTGCGCTGGTGCCAGACCTCGTAGCAGTGGCGTCCGGCCAGTTCATTGACCGAGAGGCCCGCAGAGTCGCGTGCTGCCTTGTTCGCCCACAGCACTGTCAGGTCCATGTCGTGGTGCACCACGAGCTCTGCAATGCAGTCCAGCACATTTACGCTCTTCTCTACCCGCTTGAGAGCGTCGGTAAGATTATCCAATAGCTGTGTTTCAACCCGGTCGTTTTCTGTCATTTCGCGTGCCCCCGCTGTGTGGAGTCAGCTCGTCGGTGACTACAGGTAGTCCAGGGCTGCTCCTGTGACGCAATGATCGTTTTCCCCTCAATGCTTTTCGACACCAGAGCGCATCATCTTTAGCTGGGGTCAGAGCTAAATTGGTGACAATCTGGGGG
>JBDRNT010000066.1:0-5908 GCA_043810925.1 Candidatus Eiseniibacteriota bacterium | reverse complement strand
TCCTGCGGCAAAGCTCAATGCGGCAACCCTGATATCACGCTTTCTGTTGCTCTCGCTGGCCCCGACGTATCCAGCTATGGCTCCAACCACCGGCAGGCTGCAGCAGGTCGAGGCCGCTGCGCTCAGCAGGCCCAGAAGCAGTAATGCTGCCAGTAGTGTAATACTCACTCCCGGCGTATCGAGTGCCTGGTTTATCCACTCCTCCATCATGTCTCCAATCTAATGCCCAAAGCTTCGGTGAAGGCCCGGTCCAAACATCACTGGCCCGGGCAGCATCCCGACTTGGCGGCGTTTGGTCCACACCCGGATGGTCCGCATCCTGTGGCACATGCCGCCTGGACATAGCCTTTCAGCAGCTCGTCCTCAGTAATGTCGCCGCTAACCACGCGCGCGCCACAGCCTCCCCCGAGCAGGACGACTGCTGGGAATGCGGCAACTTCGAAGACGTCTGCCATGTCCTCATAACGTGGATCATCTGTCTCGATAGTGAGGGCTGCGGCCTCGATTCCCCTTCCGGCCAGAGTCCCGGTGGTCTGCTTGATGGCCTGGGCCGCGGTTGTCATCTCCTGAGCGTCGGCTCCCGCAAGAAGTACAAAGGCAAAGTCCTTGTCAGGGGCGAGGTCAGCAAGGCCGTATGGTGCGCCAAGGTCCAACCGGCGCGCATCCTCGAGAATGGAAGTTTCCTCGGATTGTCCGTCGGCCCGGATGTCTGCTTCACTCCTGTTTGCCTTGACTAGCGACCATGCTGCGACGGCTATTGCGGCCGCTATGACTACGATGAAGATGATCGATCTCAGTCTGAACGCCCCACGGGAAGTTCCACCGGGCTCAGTTCCGGGGCCACAGCAACTTGACATGTCTGCTCCTGCGCCGGAGTTTGGTGAACAACATGATGAATCGCTGCAACAGTTCCCCTGTTCCTTGCCTTGGTCATCTCTCGTATCCATGGCGTCTACCTCTCTTGCCTATCAGGCTCTCTGAGAAGAGCACTTGCCGTGCTCGCACCTCACCTTATCAATGGCATCCGCGATCAACCTGAGCGACTTCAGCACACCACCCCTACTTTCAGGAGGGACCTGATTCAGAATCTGCCTCGAGTACTCATCTGAGCAGCCCTCAAGTTGCCGGGCAAGATCGTTTCCCTTGTCGGTCAAACCTATGCAGACCCGTCTTCTGTCCTCTGGATTGACTCCTCTGCTCACCACTTCGTCACGAACCAGAACATCAACAACTCTCGTCATCGTGCTCATGGTAACGCCCATGTGTTGGCTAAGTTCATTCATTGACAGAGTCCCTCTCTGAGCGAGGGTCTTGATCGTATAGCACTGGGACATGGTAGTCCCGCAGCAGACTTTCTGATCGCGCTCCAGAAGACTGAGATTCCTGACCAAGCGCCCAATCAGCCCCGAGAACTCCTCGTACTCCGAGCTCTTAGCCTTCATATCATCACCGCCTTGTGGTCAATTACTTGCATCATGCAGTAATTGTAATATACAATTAACGTCCCGTCAAGGGCTGTCCTGCAGTATCAAGTAACGGGGTGCCAAGTGCAGTTTGTTTGAGAGCCGCCTGAGTTCATGCGCCAAGCCTCAGCCGGCCAGGGCACTTCGTGTTATCTCAGGGATAGAGCTATCCCACAGAATCGCGCTTTGAGACATTTGTCCGGGGAGCCATCACCATTCCAATCTCTGAAAGCGCGGTCCATGAGCTCTAGGATAGCCATATGGGCGGTCTCGTCGATTGACGCTCCCGGCTTGCCGGTGTATAGTCAGTATGCCATCAGGAAAGACCGCTCTGGGTCAGTTTGACCAGCCTAACGTGGTATTCAGAGCGCCCGTTGGGTGCAGGCTTCTCGTCGACGGGGCTTCCGATCGTGATGAATTGCCCGGTGACTATCGGTAATCCGTTTCTGTGAGCGGGTGGGATCATGGAGACACGAAGGCACCATTCGAAACCAGTACGAGAACGGGCGATCCGGGCCATCGATTCAAGCAAGCATCTGTTCGGATGGAGCGAGGCTTTTCTGCCCTCAGACGATCGTCCCCTCAGAGAGGAGGGAAAGAGTATGATCAGAATAGCTGCCGCGGTGGCGCTTGTGGTTTCATTGGCCTGCGGTCTGTGTTGGGCCGGTAACAATCCCAGTGCAAAGGTAGCTGTCCATGTCAAGGTCCACAGTGCTAAACAGACCTGCCAAAACCTCCCAGCCATTTCGGATTCTTCGGAGATCATAACGACCTACGAAGGCTCTAGCTTCGATTTCTTCCCGGTGTTCTTCAACCTGGCGGAGTATCGAGGTGTGGAGTATGCGATGACGTGGCCTGCCTGGACCTACAGCTGCAGCTTCACCAGCTGCTCCGATCTCGTGATTGGAAACGTCGACCGGCCTGGGGAGGGCATAGCTCATGCCTGGACAAATTGCCGGTCCGGTCCAGTCGTGATCCCCGGCTGGGGCTGGCTCTACGCAGACAGCGCAGGAAGCATCTGCATAATCGATCATCCAGGCGCCGGCGCGATCCATGTCTTGGACTGCGACGAGGGCCTGGACGAGCCGCTGGACAGCTTCTGTGCAGGGGTGTATGGAGGCACAGGAGATGATCCATGCAGCCGCGGAGCCGGAGATGGAGGCGATCGAGATGGGGAAGACCTGCCCGCCTTGCGGATTGTGCATGTGATCGAAGTGACAGACGGAACGACTGAGTATATGCAGCCTATCTGGTCGCCGGACGGGCAGAAACTCGCATTCACCAAGCCTAAGTTCGCAGGGATCTATGTGAGAAACGCCGACGGTTCTGGGCCGATTAAGGAGGTCACTTCTGCGGCATATTCTGGCTATAAACCCGTGTGGACTTCGGACTGGGAGGCCCTGGTTGTTCGAACAAGGACAGGGAAGATGGGGAAGAGCATAACCAGCATTGATGTGGAGACTGGTGAAACGACGATACTTGTGGAGGGGGCAGCCCATCCGGGCCTACCCCGAAGGAATGAGTATGGTGATGTAACATTCGATATCGACGGGGAAACCATGGTTCTGGACAGGGCAACCGGAAGTCTTGAAGAGGCGAGTGAATATTACTCTGAAAGAAAGAGGTCTCTGCCGGAGATCTATCTGAAGATAGACTTCATGAACAAGAGGATGGAGATTGTCGAAGGTGACGACCTAAGCCGCGACTTTCCGCATGAAGTCTTCTTGGCAAGCTTGTCTCCCGACCGTGACAGGGTAGCGTTCTTGAAGGGCAACGGGAACATATATGTATCTAGTCTTGATGGTTCTTCGCTTGTTTACATAGGGCACGGTGACAGATGGGACTGGTCCCCCGACGGTAAGCGCCTTGTCTTTCTGGGGGCTACTGAGCAGGATGAGCGAACTATAACGGCTGCCGAGCTATTCCTGGCGAATGCTGATGGCACGGATCTAGTGCAGCTGTCGCACACGCTGGACCAGGTCGAGGACTATCCAGTGTGGTCGCCAGACGGCATGAGGATCGCGTATTCAACAGTAAACAGTGGAAAAATCGTTGTTGCAGTTCTGGAGGAGGCGTACCAACGATAGGGAGCCCTCAGATCTTGCACGGAGGTGTGACGGTGAACCGAACTCGTCGGATCGTAGTCGGTACTGCGATTGCACTCGCAATATGGGGCTCAGGCGCATGGGAGAAAAAAGAAGAGCCGTCTGCTGGGCCATGCGACATTGTCTCTGGCCTTCCGGGTGTCTGCCTTGACCCCGGCCACGGAGGGCCAAATGCTGGGAAATTACGCCTACCAGATAACAATGGCGATGGAGAAAACAATAACGCCGGATCTTGTGGACCTGTACACATCGCTCCGGATACGTGTGTGAACGAAGCCTGGGTAAATCACGAAATAGTCCCAATGGTTGCTGGAGATCTCCGAGCTTACACACACGTTGGTGTAACGAGGCAAGCGATCACTCAGGACATAACCTACCGGGCGCGATGTGACGCCGCGAACCTTGATTCCGAAGTGGATGTCTTCATCTCAGTCCACCATGAGGGGAACACAGCTGTTTACGACACGCGTACGTATTACTACGCCGCATCACCTATGTCTGATTGGAGCTACGAGCTGGCGGAGGCCTTGGCGGACAAGATCGATGACCAGTTCCACTATGGAAAACAGGTCAAGACCGCCACGTTCTATGTACTAATGAACACATGGATGCCATCCGCACTTACTGAGGCCTCTTGCATAGGGCACGTGGACGAAGCCCTGCTC
This sequence comes from Candidatus Eiseniibacteriota bacterium, assembly GCA_043810925.1. GTDB lineage: Bacteria > Arandabacterota > Arandabacteria > Arandabacterales > Arandabacteraceae > Arandabacterum. Next base: position 1,675 of record JBDRNT010000066.1, on the reverse strand, counting down.
ATGGCATCGGAAGACGATTCACATCGCAGTATGGAGGCAGACGGGATCGCAAATGGGTTATTCGTATATGCTTATTATGACGTTGCGCCGCCCACGCTCTTATGCATAAGACCGTCCCGATTCAGCCCTGGACACAAGTTGTACTGGTCATCGGTGCCTGGTGCAGACGGCTATGTTCTTTACTATGACTTTTATGCATCGTGGTATGAATGTCCACCTACAGAGCAAACCGTGTGTATTGACTTCCATGGGGCGACGAGCTGCACCCTATACTCCGTCCTTGGGCTTGAGTCAGCAGTCTCCGTCCGACCTTATGTCGAGTATCCCCCTGAGGATCGGTATTTCATGGGTGGGGTCTCCAACTGCGTAGCTCCGTGGCATGACACTGGATGCTTCGGAACCGCTATAGACCGTGACATCACAGGCTTCTACGCTACTGGAGGACCTCACGCAGATTCGCTTTTCTGGCATGCCATCAGTTTTGAGGAGTGGGCGGAGTTCGAGATCTGGAGAAGCGCAGACGGGGGGTACTCCTATGATGACTCTGTAGGCTGTGTGGGCTATGATCCAATGATAGAGGACTACAGTTTTATAGATACGTCTACGGCATACTGGTTGACGTATTACTACAAGATCCGAGACACCGAGGGCTACGTGTGGTGGGGACCGGCCTCTGCGAGACCAAGTAGTGGAGTGATAATACCACCGGAGCTCAGTCCAGTGCCGGTTTGCGCAATAGATCGCATAGATGACCAGCTGATTCACCTCTGTTTGGAGCAAGGATCGCAGTATGCAGACCACTATTCCTTATCATTGAAGCCGGAGGGTGGCGCCTGGAGCGACACGGTTTGGGCCGGAGAATCATGGTTCGATGTGGGCGCACTTCAGAATGGTACTTCCTATTGTTTCTGTATCCGAGGAGTAAACGTGGCGGGTTCGACGGATTCGTCAACGATGGTCTGGGCGGTCCCGATGCCCAAGCCGTCCGATCTCGTCGATGAGGCGGGGAACGAGTGTATTCGCCTTTGGTGGAATGGAAACCCACACGCGTCGGGCTACACAGTCTATTATTCCACCAGCCAGTCTAACCCGTGGCAGTCCTCGGTTGATGTCGGAGACACTACAGCAACTACTCTCACCGATCTTGAGAACGGGACGCTCTACTATCTGTGCGTCGTTGCCTATGACCAGTTTGGGAACGAGACGGGACCTTCCAACTCGGTTTCAGCTAGACCTGAGTGTTGGGCGGGCATCGAGAATCCTCCTGTACAGCTCACTGAGTTCCACCTTGGATGCTGCCGCCCCAATCCTTTCAATTCCTCCACTTCGATTTGCTACCAGCTGGCGGGCCCTTGTCAGGAGGTCAGACTTGTGGTGTATGATACTGAAGGGCGAGAGGTTCGGACGATTGTGGATGAAGGTCAGCCTCCAGGAATCTATGAGGTACGATGGGATGGCAGGGATGACGTGGGGCGAACCGTCTGCCCCGGAGTGTATTTCTTTCGGATTGATGCAGGGGTTTTCTCACGGACGAGCAAGGTTCTCTGTGTAAGGTGAAGTTGGACATGCCCCGCTTCTGGACTAGGTCTGGATACTCCACTGGGCGCAGACCGTGCTAAACCGCAAGGGCTGTGCCATCCCACAAAACCGCGCTTTCAGACATTTGTCCGGGGAG
>JBDRNT010000065.1:0-13152 GCA_043810925.1 Candidatus Eiseniibacteriota bacterium | reverse complement strand
CCTGCTCTGCCGCCTCTGCCGTTGCCGCTGTGTAGATCGACCGCAGGTCAGCGGCCACCCGCTTTCGCTCCGTCCATCTCACGTAGCGAAGCGAGTGACGCACCAGGTGAATGATACAGAGCTGAACCTGAGTCTTGGGATAGACCGTCTCGATCGCCTCCGGAAAGCCCTTCAGGCCATCCACACAGGCGATCAGGATGTCCTCAACCCCCCGGTTCTGAAGTTCAGTCAATACCCCAAGCCAGAACTTCGAGCCCTCGCTCTCGCCGATCCAAAGCCCCAGAAGGTCCTTGCCGCCATCCAGGTTGATACCCAGGGCCAGATAGACAGCCTGGTTGCGTACCTGGCCCTCACTGCGCATCTTAAGATGGATCGCGTCCAGATAGACTATAGGATAGACCGCATCCAGAGGACGGCTCTGCCAGGCCACCACATCCTCGATCACCGTGTCCGTCACCGCCGAGATCAACGATGGCGATACGTCGACCCCGTAGAGATCCTTAAGATGTCCGGTGATCTCCCGAGTGGTAAGGCCTCGCGCATAGAGTGCGACCACCTTGTCATCAAACCCGGGAAGCCGGCGCTGGTGCTTCTTGACCAACTCGGGCTCGAAGGCGCTGTTGCGATCACGAGGAACGGCGATCTCCATCTCGCCAGTCTTACCCTTGACGATCTTCGTCGTCTTGCCGTTGCGGGAGTTGCCGCTGTGGCGACCAGCCGGGGAGTGAGGTGGGTAGCCCAGGTGGTGAGTCATCTCACCCTCGAGCGCCCTATTGACAAGCCGCCTCGTCAGATCATCGAGAAGCCCGTCCTTACCGAGGATCTCCTCGGCCGTCTTGCCCGCAAGGAGCTCATCCAGCAGATTGTCGGTGGGATCTTGCTTGGCCATAGAGTCTCTCCTTTGTCTGAGTATAAACTATAGCCATTTACACAAAATATCTTACACTCTCGAAGAAAGCCCACACTTTTTGTTGCATGATCGTCGCTCCTGAGCCTCCTGAGGACGAAACCGCGACCCCAAAAGCAGTAGAATCTCGTCCCCCGTGACCGTCGTCCACCTTTATGCTGAAACTACGAAAGGATAGATCGAACGTACGAGGCCAAAACCAAAACACAAGGTCTGCAGACCTGATAGATGCAATAGGACAGCGACCTTGCTGCATCTCTGACCAACTGCAAGGGATAACCAAGCTGAACTCCAGGTCATCACCGTCTGGGTCGGAAGCCGTGACTTGTAGGTAGAGCGTGTCTCCGACCACTGCTGTCGTGTCAGCTATCTCCTCGATGGTTGGGCGATGGTTGACTGCCTCGGGCCCGCTGCCCTTGTCTGCCGAGCAACCGGCCACGACACCAGTGGCAATGAGTATGGCGAGCAAAGGTCTCAGACCCGTCCGCTTCCGTTTCTCCGTCAGTTTATCTACCATCGGCTCACCTTGCCCTTAACGTCTCGCGTCAGCGGCAGGCAAGGTGGCGAGGCTCTTGTTCTGCCAGAGCCGTAACACCGCAGCAAGACCGCTGAATGCACAAGTTATACAATACCTATGGGCGAATGTGAACCCTCAGTCCGGTCCACTCTGCGCCCCACCCGGTGCGAATCCCCGTTTCAAGGCCATTACTCCTGGGGCTAAGCCGGTCACCGGGGACGTAGATCCCATCGTAGAATGCTGAGATGCTGATCCTTGGTGTGATCGAATATTGGATGCCGGCGCCGAGCCCATAAGCAAGGTCCCAATAATCTATGTCAATATCTCTGAGCCGGGCGTCGGAATATGTCTCTTCGAACCGGACTCTTGCCGCTCCTAGCCCGAGTCGCACGAAAGGGGCTAATCGGTTGGGTACCGAAAGGGAAACGTATACTAGGCCTGCCGCTGAATTGATGGCCAGTTTGGCGGTACCGAATGGACGATCCTGCAGTTCAGTCTCGCTAGTTCCTTCAGTGAAGACCGATCCCTCCACGATTAACAAGAGCTCCGTGCCACACGCAGATTGCACCGGGCCGTATTCAACGGCCAAGCCGCATGCCTTCGGCGCACTCACGCTCACATCATTCACGCCTTGAAAGTGCCATTTTCTTCCTGCAATCCCGGATCCGGCCGAAGCTGATAAGGCCAGTGCGGCCTTCAGCTCGCGACCCTCACTGGCTGGGACCGTCAACGCGAACAGGACCGTAAGCACAATACCAGGCCGGAAGAGTCTTCTCACTTCCCCTCCATTTGTGTTTGCACCGTATAACGGTGTGCCTGGGCGACGGCAAGGCGGCGAGGCTATTGCTTCTGCAAGAGCCGTGACGCCGCACGGCCGTCCGTCTCAAGCCACTGGATACTCATTGAGGCCTCCCCTCAGGAGCCTCCCGAGCGTATGCTCGGGGTAACCCATCTCATTGAAAGGAGGAGACCCCAATGAGATTCTATACCAAAGAGCACCTCTTCTATTGTGGTGTCGATCTGCACACCAGGTCCATGTACGTCTGTGTCCTCGACGACCACGGAGACGTCGTCCTTCACCGCAACATCCCCGCCGAGCCAGATGCCTTCCTCGAAGTCATCCAGCCTTACCGAGAGGACATCGTCGTATGTGCTGAGTGCATGTTCGCTTGGTACTGGCTCGCAGACCTCTGTCATAGGGAAACCATCCCCTTCGTCCTCGATCATGCATTATACATGAGAGCCATACATGGAGGGAAGGCCAAAAACGATCGTGTAGACTCCCGAAAGATCGCCGGCCTCCTTAGGGGCGGAATGATACCCCAGGCCTATGTCTACCCACCTGAGATGAGAGCCACCAGAGATCTCCTCAGACGACGTCACTACCTCATGCGACGGCGGGCTGATCTCTTAGGTCACATCCAGAACACCAACAGCCAGTACAACCTCCCACCATTCGGCAAGAAGATTGCCTACAAGACTCACCGCGCCGGGGTTGCCGAGCAGTTCTCCGATCCCGACGTCAGCATGAGTATCAGCGCTGACCTGGAACTCATAGACCACTACGACCAACTCATGAAACGCCTGGAACTCTTCATCTTGAAGAACGCCCGGCACCATGATTCCCAGTCTCTCTATCTGCTAAAGACTGTACCCGGCATAGGCAAGATTCTCTCCCTGGCCATCCTGTATGAGATTCATGACATATCGCGCTTCCCTACAGTGAGCAACTTCGTATCTTATGCCCGGCTCGTAGCATGCTCCAAGGAGTCCGCCGGCAAGAAGTATGGCACCTCGGGCAGGAAGATCGGGAACATGCACCTTAAGTGGGCATTCTCCGAGGGGATGAAGTATCGAAACAGACTTCAGGCAAGATACGGAAAGGCTAAGTCACTTTCCATCCTCGCCCACAAACTCGGAAGAGCTGTCTACTTCGTGCTCCTCAGACAAAGGGCATTCGACATGAAACGATTCCTTAGCAATTGACTCGGAGGGAGCGGTCAAGCCACACGTCTAACTGGAGCCGTCTCGTGAGAAGCCTGCTAGGTAGATGCGATGTGCCAAAATGCTTGTGGATAAGACCATGCCTGCGCTACTTGGCTTATCTCAGGCAGCCTCTCGCGCTGGATTGGATGGCCGCTCCGCTCCGACATGACATATCGGTCAAGACTGACCTGTCCTGCCCCTCACGTGAGCCCAAAACTAACTGGCGCATGCTCACCCGTGCAGCCCGTCGTTTGACTGGGACACTAAGAGGGATCCGATGTGTTTCTAGGGCGCGAAGGCTCACCACCTTCGCAGGCTCCTTTCACGGAGCCCTGAACCTTGTATAGGGGTTTGTGTGGGACAGCATCTGCCCACACCGCCAGATGTGAAACTAAGTCAGGTCGTTCGGTCTTGATGAAAAGACAAAGCCGGCTACCCCGCCAGCTTAACGCGGGCGTTTTTGCGCTTGACTCGGGTAGGCCTCATAGGGGTTAGATGACTAGCGGCTAACTTCGCCCAAGTCTCTGGTACCAACGACAATCTTCTCAACCTGCCACGGTGACCAAGTTATGCGGTAGAATCCATAGTCATACGAGCCATGTGTGCTGAGAATGCGCTGCCACTCCCCAGTGAGCTCAGCACCCTTGTCAGTAATCTCGTGCGTCTTGGGCCAGAAGTGGCCCAGATCCTCGACTCGCTCAGATCCTTCCTCAAGATCGATGCAATGCAACATGGTATTGTTGTATCCGCTGGCCCGCGGAGTGTCTTCATCAGGATCTGCGACGTTCATTGTAACGATGAAGAAGCGACCGTCGAGACTGAATCCGTAGCTCTCGGACAAGCGCTTCCCCTGAATCGGACGGGGAATATGGTTCGACCACCTTCTGGTGAAGAAAGTGTCGTCATCGGCGCTGATCATGAGGAGCCCAACAGGAATATACCTCAACTCAGAGGCACTCTTCCACCCCTCGAATATGGCGACAGTCCCGTGATCTGAAACTCCCGGTTCACCGCCAATCGTTCCGTGCTTCAGCCAAATCGGCCCGGAATCCACGCCGACTAGGCAGTACTCAGCATCCCCGCCCTGACCCCACTCGGACGCTCCTGCTTTGCTTAGCAGGCAGTAGCGACGGTTAGGTGAGACATAGGCCCTGACGTCGTTCCATTGGCGAGGGTGGCCCGTCGGCCACCCAGTCGTCCAATCCAGACGGCACTTGTCAATGATATATTGAACTGCATCCTCCCGATTGGTCGCCTGGAAAGCCTCGCCCAGACCCTCGTAAGACAAAGCAGGCGATGCAATCACACACATCACTGACACAATAAGAAGCAACTTCATATGCCTTCCTTGTCATCTAACGGCGTGGCTGAACGGCGGGCAAGGCGGCAAGGCTATTGCGTCTGCAAGAGCCGTGACGCCGCAAGGCAGTCCGTCTCGAACCACTGGTTGGCACACCTACCCGGAGACTAAACCTTCTCTTTCTATGTTGCCCAGCCAATTCCTGAACTCCTCCCTCGAATACCCCAAGAGGCGGTCGAAAATGCCCTGGTCATTCGCAAGAACCAAGAAATTCTGTAAAGCAAGAAACGCTGTAAGTCCACAGCGGAACGCGTCCCATGCGGGTGAGAAGAGAGCATCCTGCTTGACCGAATAGGTCGATCCGATGGCTGCCTGAGGCTGAGGCAGATTCTCTGGAACCGTCTCCTGGATTGCGCGGATTGTGCTATGGAGCGCTTCCAAGGATAGTTTGAGTTTTTCTGCGACGTAGTCGAGAGGAGGACCGGTCCGTGTCTCAGTCTTCCGATAGGCAGGACCGTTCGGATCGCCAGGCATCCCTTCGAGGCTTTCAGAGTAATCCATGTGTTCCTCCATTTCCGTAGTGCCAACTGCTGCTTATACGGATCCTGTTAAGTACGTTCTAGATGGCCACTCTTTCCGTCTAACACTCTGCTGAATACTCTCCACAAATACCCCAGAATCAGGCGGTTGTCAACACAATTACTCGCGGGAAGAGTGTTAGGCGGTTTCAGTTTAACTCCGTGGTCACCCAGCCACAAACCGCCTCACGAGCCAGAGCAGTGTCGTGAGGTCCGGAGTTAAGCGGAAACCATGTAAGAACTACCAAGGCTGGAAGGAAGTTGACAATCCCTTGAGACTGATGTATTTGGGGAGTATGAACCTCTGAGTACTACACTGCTCCGGCGCTGTACAAAGCGCCGTTATACGGATCAGCATACGTCGTAGTTGGCTGCGCACGGCTTGTTGAGAGAGGAGCAATCGCAAGGTGTCCGCCACACGACCAGTAAGATCCCCTTCGGTTCGCTCGCTTGTCGTGAACCAGACCATTGGGTTGCTGGCGGCGATCGCCCTGGTCGTCAGCTTGGTCGGATCGGAACGGGCGCAATCCCTGGCGTCGCGGTCACGGGTCACGGCGGAGGTGACCGCGTGGATCGTGGTCAAGGCGGCTTCTGTACGAGCGCTCGACGCGGTGGCTGCTCCCATGATGATCCTGGCCATGGTCGCCTGGACAATGGGCATCCAGCGCCTCTTCGCGAAGGGAGCCGTCGTCTCCCGTGAGGAGTGGAGGCCGAACCACGGAGAGATGGCAACCGCGCTCTACCTTATCGCATGCGCAGCGGTGGTGGAGGAGTTCGTGTTTCGCGGAGTGGTGCTTTCCGCGGTCTCATTCTACACGAGCGTCGGCTGGGGACTCGGGATCAGCGCGGTTCTGTTCGGTCTCCTGCACTTCGAGAAGGGGTTTGGCGGCGCGCTCGTCGTCATGGGCTACGGGGCGATCCTGGGGGGAGGTCTCGTTCTAGGGTGCTCGCTCTTGGCCTGCGTCGTGGCGCATGCGGCGGGCAACGCGCTGGCCTTGTTCCTGCCACGGACCCTGGTCGGCGTAGAGGAACCAGAGAGTGACAGCCAGCAGTGATCACTACGTGGGATGATGTGTAGATTAAGTCGAGGTCGTGTTGATGGAAGCAGGCCGTACCGCAAACATTAAGGCCGGGGTCGTACTTACAAGCGCGACCGGAGAGAGTGACTGCGCGGTCATTGATGCCCAGCAGGAGTGGAGTGTATTCGTGTGCTGGGGTTGCGACAGCAAAGGTGTGGACAGATGGCAAGGCGGTGGCACCCATGCTCCCGACCCCACCCGCTATCGCACCCCTCCTGCCCATCTTGCCTGCGACCTAGTGTAGTGTCTCAATAACGGCTTTACAATGGCCGACTTTTTCCAATATCTCGTCCACTTTCTTGGTCCATGTAAAGGGTTTTGGATTCTGATTGTTGATCTCAATGAATTCTTCGATGGCAGCAATGAGTTCAGGAACGCTTCGGAACACACCTCTTCGAATCCGCTTGCGAGTGATTTCAGCGAACCAGCGTTCGATCAGGTTGAGCCAGGAGGAACTGGTTGGGGTAAAGTGCAAGTGAAAGCGCGGATGTTTTTTAAGCCACCGTTTGACGTTCGGATGTTTGTGCGTCCCATAATTGTCCAGGATCAGATGGAGATCGAGAGTTCTGGGCACCTCCCGGTCAACCTTGCGCAGGAACTTGAGAAACTCTTCGTGTCGATGGCGGGGATAACAGGTACCAATCACCGTACCGTCCAAGACATTGAGCGCGGCGAACAAACACGTTGTTCCGTTGCGCTTGTAATCATGGGTCATCGTTGCACAGCGACCCTTTTTCATGGGCAATCCGGGTTGTGTGCGGTCCAGGGCCTGAACCTGGGACTTCTCGTCTACACAAAGCACCATGGCTTTGTCCGGTGGGTTCAAATACAGTCCCACGACATCGGTGAGCTTCTCGACGAACTGTTTATCTCTGGACAATTTGAAAGTTCTCACACGGTGAGGTTGCAAACCGTGCGCATCCCAAACCCGCGCGACCGTGGAATGGCTGACTCTGAGTTCTTTGGCCAGCGTTCGCGTACTCCAATGGGTCGCATCGGTGGGTGTGGTATGCAAGGTTCTTTCTACGATTTCCTTGATCTTGGCCGCATGCAAACGTTGGGGGCTGGGGCCGTGGGGTGCATCTTCGGCCAGGCCCCGGGGGCCCTGTTCTTTGAATCGACTGCGCCAGAGAATAACGGTGGGCCGGGAGGTTCCCAATTGATGGGCAATCGCATTGTTGGATTTTCCATCGGCGGCGAGTAGACAGATGTGCGAGCGCAGGACCACGCGCTGCGGTGTCGTCCTGGCACGCACCCAGGCTTCCAGGGTTCTTCGTTGTTCGGAGGTAATCACGAGAGCATCGGTTGGTTTCCACATAATCCCGTTTGTATCACGGGTAGTGGATATTGTCAAGGTATTACTGAGACACTACACTAGTTATAGAACCGGGCCATTGGAGTATCATCTCTTCAATGGCCCGTTGTGCAATTCGGTGACAGTCGACTAATTGACCATCCTTCGCCGGGCATATTCCAAGAATTCGTGAACTGTCACCGAATTATCTGTCCTGCGTCCGACGCTTGAACCGCCTGACAAAGACGACTTCCGTCGCTTGTTTATCATTGATACTTCTTGAGGAGACCGGTTCGCTCGTTAAACTCCTTTATGCGGCTGTCCCACTCTTTGAAAGAGCTGAGCTGGACTTTCCAGTAGACATCGTCATACCACTGGGCATCGAGCTCCTCCACGGTCTTGCCCTGCTGCTCAATCCATGTGAAGTACTTGAGATTGTGCATACGCTTCTTGTCCCAGTAGGAGAGCTCCAGAAGCCAGTCAAACGTCTGACCCACCAGGCAAAGCTCGAAGTCCCTTGCCGCATCCAACTCGGAATACTCACCGTATTCGTCGTGGAGTTCCTTTAACCTCGACTGGTAGAGTTCCATGGAGTCGGTGGCGATCGTAAAGAGCATGTCGTTTTCGTTCATCTCATAGTATTTGGCCATTTTTATGGTGCCGAGCAAGTTGGCCACGGATGAAATGCCGAAGAGATCGAGATTGTCTATCAGGCTCTTCTCGACACCCATCTTTGCGAGATACTTCTTACCGGCCGGTTCGTTGAAGAGCCGTATCAACCGGATGCAATGATCGTCATCTATGCTCGCCACCATATCCATGTTCTTCATGTTGTGGACCCACGGCACATGCTTATCGCCGATCCCCTCGATACGGTGCGCGCCGAAACCATTCAGGAGAAGAGTCGGACACTGCTGCGCCTCTCCCGCACACACCTTGACCAGTGGGAACTTCTTCCTGAGGTAGTCAGTGCATCCAAGCGTACCCGCGGAGCCCTGGGTGAGAAAGACGCCTGAGAACCTTGCCTGACCCTTCTTTTCCTGCTCGTAGACCTCTTCCAGTGCGGGTCCGGTCACGGCATAGTGCCAGATGGGATTGCCCATCTGCTCGAACTGGTTGAGGACAACTATCTCGTCCGGTCTTTCACTCTTAAGTTCGTGGGTCTTATCATAGACTTCCTTGACATTGCTTTCGCTGCCGGGGGTGGCATAGATTTCCGAGCCGACTTTCTCAAGCCACTCGAAGCGTTCCCTCGACATACCCTCGGGTAGCACTGCAATTGCCGGACATCCCAGGAGATATGAGTTGTATGCTCCACCGCGGCAGTAGTTTCCGGTCGAAGGCCAGAGGGCTTTCTGGGTCGTGGGATCAAACTCACCGCGCACAAGTTTCTCTACCAGCGGCCCGAAGGTTGCACCCACCTTATGAGAGCCCGTCGGAAAGAACTTGCCGAGGATGATGATGATCCTCGCCTTAACACCACTGAGTTCGCTGGGGATCTCAAGGAAGTTGACACCGCCGAAACCTCCGCCGTGCTTCACCGGCTCGTTCTTCCAGGTTATCCTGAAGAGGTTTCTCGAGTGAAGATCCCAGAGCCCGACGTTCTTAAGCTCGTCCTTTATGCCCTGGGGGACCTTCTCAGGGTTTCTCATCTGGTCATAGGTCGGGATTATGATATCCCTTTCCCTGCATCGTCTTACCGTGTTCTCAAGCACCTGTTCCTTTGTGGTCATGTGGATCAGCTCCTTTCCAGCCTGCTTTGATCTCAAATGAATCTAATACTGTCGTAAACTGAAATCAAATGGTACGAACGCCCGGTGGGTCGGATCTATCATGGCCGGGTGGTCTTGACAACCGACGGGGGTTCATTATAATCACCTTATTGCAGTTATCCCCCCGCGACCACGCTGGAGGATCACTCAGTCGCCGGGGAGGAGACCTGCGGCTGGAGAGAAACTTAAGTTCGGGAGTAACCGGAAAGGGTATCGATCATGAGAACAGACAGTTTTAGAGGCAAAGACTACATGACCCTGCGGGACTGGGACAAGGAACAGGTAGAGACCATGCTTGATGTCGCATTCGATCTCAAGCGCCGGTTCGCACTGCGCGAGCCCCATGATCATCTGTTGCGCGCGCAGACCCTGTTCATGATCTTCTACAACCAGAGCCTGCGCACCCGGAACACATTTGAAGCGGGTATGACACAGCTCGGCGGGCACGCCCATTTCCTGGATCCCTCCAAGATCTACACGCCCGCGCTTGAGGGTAAGGAAATCGCGTATATCACCGAACGTGTCTCAGACGTCGCAAGGGTCTTAAGCCGCACCGGTGATGGGATCGCGATCCGCTGTTACGGCGATCCGGTGGACTGGGAGTATGGCGGTGCCCATGCGATGATGCAGGAGTTCGCCCGCTGGTCGGATGTTCCCGTGATAAATATGGAATGCGATAAGTATCATCCATGCCAGGCACTGGCCGATGTGATGACGGTCAAAGAGAAGTTCGGCACCTTCAAGGGTGTCAAGTTCGTCATGAGCTGGGCCTATAGCCCGAGCGTGCATAAGCCCCGTGCAGTTCCCCAGAGCGTCATTATCGCCGCGTCACTGATGGGTTGTGAGACGGTGCTCGCCCATCCTCCGGAGATGGAGCTCGATCCCGAGATTCTGGCCGCGTGCGAAGCCAATGCCAGGATGAACCGTACCACTTTCAGCGTCACAAACGACTTCGAATCGGCGTTCGAGGGGGCACATGTGGTGTATCCAAAGGCTTGGGCAGCAACCCCCATCTTCCCGCCCCCGGTCGGTGAGAACAATCCGGAGAAGACACTCGAGATATTCAACAAGTACAAGAGCTGGAAGATGACATCCGAGCTGATGGAGACCGCTGACCAGGAAGCGATCTATATGCACTGCCTGCCGGCGGACCGCGGCTACGAAGTCAACAATGACGTTATGGACAGGACCGATGTCAAGAGCGGGTGGAGATCTGCGATATTCGACGAGGCCGAGAACCGCCTGCATGCGCACAAGGCGATCATGACGCTCCTGATGGGAGGGAAATAGAAACCGTGACTCTAAAGGGACGCGATCTGGTTACGACCCAGGACTGGTCGCACGAGGAGTTGCTGGCGGCGCTCGATCTGGCCGTCAAGATGAAGAGCGACCGTTACGGCTATACGAATGTCCTTAAGGACCGCACCTTCTTTATGTTTTTCTATAACCCGTCGGTTCGCACCCGGCAGAGCTTTGAGTGTGCGGCAACAGAGCTCGGGGGACATGCACAGTTTCTTGAACCCAAGAGCATGCGTCTGAAGACGGCGACCACTGCGGGGGAGACCATCGAGGACGCGGCCAGGGTGATGAGCAGATATGCCTGCGGTCTGGGGATCAGAATTCTCGAAGATAAGGTGAGCGCGTATGGCGAGGGCGAGGAGTTGATCCGCGAGTATGCCCAGTGGGCCGACATACCTGTGGTTTCGATGGCGCATGACAAGTTCCATCCCTGCCAGGGACTGGCCGACATCATGGGGTGGATCGAGTGGCTTACTCCCGGTGGTGGGTTCGACCCCGCGGCCGTCAAGGGTAAAAAGCTCCTGGTGACGTGGGGGCACGGAGCGCTTGCCCGTTCGCTGTGTAGCATCCAGGAGGCCATGCTCATAGGTTCCCGTTTCGGCATGGACGTCACGGTTGCCGCTCCTGAGGGGTATGATCTCGACGGGGAAATCATCAGATGGACCCACGAGAACTGCAAAGCCAACGGAGCGACGCTTTCGATGACGAACGATGCAGAAGCGGGCTACAAGGGCGCCCACGTTGTGTATTCACGTAACTGGATGAGTCCCAAGGCATACATCGGTGGCGAGTTTCAGAGGCAACAAGAGATTGAGAAAGCCCTGAAATACACCGACTGGATCTGTGATACCGCTAAGATGGCGCTTACCGAGGATGCGATCTTCACTCACCCGATGCCCATCGACAGGGGGCACGAGGTGACCGATGACGTTGCCAGTGGTGAAAGGTCATGTATCTACGACGTGGCGGAGAACCGGCTTCACGCCCAGAAGGCCGTCATGGCGCTTACGATGGGAGACGAGAAACCTGAGTGATGGCTCCCAACACCAAACATAAACTTGCGGTTGTCGCAATCGGTGGAAACTCGCTGATCTCGGACAAGGCGCACATGACTGTCCAGGACCAGTACGCGGCAGCCCACGAGACCTGCATTCATATAGCCGACATGATCGAGCATGGATGGACCGTTGCGATAACACACGGCAACGGTCCCCAGGTGGGTTTCATCCTTCGTCGCTCGGAACTTTCCGCCCACGAGTTGCATGAAGTGCCGCTCGATGCCTGCGACGCCGACACTCAGGGTTCTATAGGTTATGCGGTGCAGCAGAATCTCTATAATGAGTTCCTGCGCCGTGGCATGAAACGGACTGTGGCCACCGTGGTCACCCAGGTCGAGGTTGATCCCGGTGATCCGGCATTCGAGAATCCGGAGAAACCGATAGGGGTGTTCATGACGGAGGAAGTCGCCCAGGGCCGGCGGAAATGTGATGGTTGGAATGTCTGCATGGATGCGGGTCGCGGCTGGCGGCGCGTCGTGCCGTCACCAAAGCCCATCCGTATCGTGGAGGAAGCGGCAATCAGGAACCTCTTAGACGCAGGCATCATAGTGGTGGCGGGCGGGGGCGGGGGCATTCCCGTTGTCGCAGATGAGGAGGGCAACCTCAAGGGCACCGCTGCGGTGATTGATAAGGATTACACATCATCGCTTCTTGCGCGGCAGATAGGGGCGGATCTCCTCTTGATAGCGACCTCCGTCGAGAAGGTGTATCTCAATTTCGGCCAACCGGATGAAAAGCCGCTCGACCGCGTGACGCTTGCCGGGGCCAGAGAGTATCTGGCAAGAGGAGGGCACTTCTCGGAAGGCAGCATGGCGCCAAAGATCCGGGCAATCATCGAGTTCCTGGAGCACGGTGGCAAAGAGGCGATTGTCACCGACCCACCCAGCATCGAAAAAGCCCTCCTCGGCAAGACCGGCACCCACTTCACCCAGTAATTCGGTGCCAGCTTACTAATTATCTGCTCGGCCACGGGGAAGATCTGACTCGGCAATTTGCAGACTGTCACCAAATTACATACGTGATAATCAGGTAACTGTCACCGAATCGTCCTCACCGAATTGTCCCGGGCCAAGAGGCGGCTTGACCCATCCAGTGAGGTTCTACAAACTGATTGCAGCCTAAGCGTGTGGCCATTTCGCCGCGCCGGGAGACTGAGGCGAGCAATTGACACGACGCCCGGGCTGTGGTACACTTCAACGGTGCGATGTTCAGTTTATACGATGGTTTTTTCATACGCCGAGATGTCGTAAGCGTATTGCCTCTTCTTCGTTGGACGCACCAGGAGGCTGTTATGACGTGCCGAGCAGCTCTCGTTCTAGCGGCACTCATGAGCTGTGGTCTGCTTGTGACTCAGACAGCGGC
>JBDRNT010000064.1:0-19798 GCA_043810925.1 Candidatus Eiseniibacteriota bacterium | reverse complement strand
AGTTACGACTTCATTTTCGATCGGACCCGAGATGGTCGAGCGGTGAAGATCTTGACGGTGCTCGATGAATTTACTCGTGAGTCCCTGGCATTGAGGGCAGAGAGGAGTCTTACGTCAGAAGAAGTCCTTGAGGTATTGGATGATCTGTTCATGAGGCGTGGTGTGCCGGAGCATATACGTAGTGACAATGGCCCTGAACTGACAGCGAAGGTAGTGAAGAGTTGGCTTGAGACGCTTGAGGTGAAACCACTGTACATAGAGCCGGGTAGTCCCTGGGAGAACGGATACGTGGAAAGTTTTCACGGGAAGTTACGGGATGAGTTACTAAATGGTGAGCTCTTCGACACCTTGTGGGAGGCTCAGGTGCTTCTTGAGCAGTGGAGGCGGGAGTACAATGCGATCAGGCCGCACAGTTCACTGGGGTATCGACCGCCGGCACCGGAGACGTGGTCCTGGCCGGTGATGAAGGCAAAGATCGGGGCGCTTCGAACAGCTCCGGTGCTTGAAAAACTGTATAGCTAAGTGGTACCGTTATTGGGGGCAGGTCATCCTCATGCAGCCGAAGTCCGAACTTCAAGAGCCGCTCTTTGAGACAAGATAGGAAGCGATGTCCGTCGGCCTCATACCGGAAACCCAGTACGAAGTCATCAGCGTAGCGGACCACAATTACCTGCCCGTTTGCTTCTGTCCGCCGCCACAGCTTGACCCACAAATCAAAGACGTAGTGCAGATAAATATTAGCGAGTAGCGGGCTTATGCCCGCCCCTTGAGGCGTCCCTGCATCCACCTCCCTCCACTCGCCGCTCTCCAGAATCCCTGCCCGGAGCCATTGCCTTATCAGGCGCAGGATTCTCCAATCAGCGATCCGGTGCGAGACCATCCGCAATAACCACTCGTGGTCCACCGAGTCGAAGAAGCTGCGGATGTCCGCATCGAGCACCCAATCCACCTTCTGCGTCATGATAGCTGTCTGAAGCGCGTCCAAAGCCCCATGAGCACTGCGCCCCGGGCGAAAGCCATAGGAGAAGCCCTGGAAGTCGACCTCATAGACAGCGCTCAACACCTCGGCTACCGCGCCCTGGACAATCTTGTCCTCAAGCGCAGGAACACCAAGGGGACGCTCTCCTCCATCTGGCTTGGGAATATACACCCGGCGTACCGGCTGTGGCCGATATCGCCCGCTGTGTACACGGTCGCAGAGATCCTGGAGATTTCGCTCCAGACCTTGACCGTATTCCTCCACCGTAACGCCATCGACTCCTGGGCTGGCTCTCTTACGCTGACGCCTGTAGGCACGTCTCAACGCTTCGACGTCTACATGATGCAATAATGCGGTGAACCGAGTCCGGCGCGATCGCCGCGCCGCCTCGTTCACCCGGCCGAGATGGGCTGGACAGGCTACCCGGCTCTGCGTCCGGACCCGCGCCCTCTCAACCGAGCTCCTCTCTGGCCGAGGTCTTCCCTCCTCGCGTCTCGTTGCCTTCGACGGTATCATCAGTACTACACCTCGGTCCGCCACCCCAATCCGGTATAGCACAGAGCTCCGGTCTCCCCTTGCTCTGTACTCCCTCCAGTGACCATCTGGAGGACCCGGTGGGGCTTCCTGGGTTCCAGCGCCTTCCTTCTGCACGTGATATGCTCTTCGACCCCGGCGGAGCGGTGGTGCCTCGCGATAGCGGCATCACTCATGTTGCCTTCGCTTACCAGCACAGTCTCGGCCTCCGCGACGCATTCAATTTCGTGGCTCAACCACATACCCCATGCAGCTGCTGTCTACGCTTCGGACACCCACGTTACCATGGGCACCCGCAAGACTCGCTACCAGCCTGCCCGCTATGCTTTGGCTGGGCGGGACTCTCACCCGCAAGATGGCGCTGACTTAGCCCAGCGCACGCTGGTTTTAAACCGACCGATGACAGAGAGGGAGATAAAACGTAAACTCAGAGTCTTTCGGTACGCTGAGAAGGTGGGCGAGATCACGGCCAGGAACAAGTTGCTCCTCATGAAGTGATAGCGGCTGCATTATCACAGCGGTCAGGCATCTTGAGCCATTATGAGCTTCGCACTGGTGCTCTAAGGCTGTCTGACTTGCTTACCTCCCCAAACTGGACCATAGGCAGAACTTTCAGGGCGACATTCAGGTGGTCTCCCCAAACAGAACGATCTTCGCAACTTTCTGATGAGTGAGGAATGTGCCAAGTTGGTGCAGGTGGTCACTAATCTGACATAGGGATAGGCTTCGTTTCGCGACACATGGACTCTCCACCTCGTTCACGATCGATGCAGGCACCTGTCACAAGTAATACAAGCGGCGCCCACTTTGTCGGATCAGACTGTTTTCTCAGAGGGCAACGAGGAGCAGAAAAGGGATAACGTTGCTGCGAACAGAGTATTACCATGATACAATTTGATTCGGGCTCGACAAGTGCGTCAATACCGTCTGTGCGGGGGCTGCTTAGTGGCCACCGATCCATGGCAGTCTGGGCGCACTGTTAACTGCGCGATGATCGTGCGGCGCGACCTATTCGGAGGATGGAGCAGATTTGACCGACATTGGCGATGGTCAAATCCCGCAGTCAGAGAGCATGGATGAACGAGCGCAACAGCTTGCCAGTAGTGGCCGATCCGTATTTGTTTCCTACGCGCATGGAGATAAGTCACACATGGCATGGGTGTGGCGCCTGTGGCAAGATCTTAGGCAACAGGGTTTTGACGTCGCCATAGATTTCGAGGAGAATCCTAAGCCACCGCCTCCCGGCGAGGATGCTGATTGGTATGAGAAGCTCAAGTACGAGATGTATGCGAGAACTGCCGACTATCTTGGAAGTTCGCAGAGACCTGCACGCCGGCTGCCAGGAGGGATGATCGTCAGGCCATCACCTGCTGTCCCAACGGATTTGCCGCCTGAATGGGATCGCTACCTTGACGTAGCGCGCGTCTTCGCTCTCATACCGGTGTGCCATAGCATCATTCTGATTAATACCGTGCGCTATCTTGCGGAGACTGCAAGCGAGGAGGATGAATTCGAGGCTGGCTGGGTTCTCGAGGAATTCCAGGTAGTCCTGAGGTGCCTAATGAAGAAGGGACCGAAGCGCGTGATTTCCGTGCTGCGTGAAGGCAACAGATTCCATACCAGGGCAGAACACTGGCTCTTTCCCATGGTGGACTTTCGGGAGCATTCTGACTATGGGGATAGCCTCAACGTGCTTGTGGAGTACTTAGATGAGCCCCTAACTCCTCCTGACTGGCGTGCCGTTGCTGCGCGCACGGCGAAGCGTGTGCGTTGCTCGCAATGCGACCTCGATCTGCCTTACACTGAGCCCCCTCTGCTTGTTTGCTGCAACTGCAGTGAAGTAAGACCACCCGACCGTTTGTTGTGCCACAAGTGTGGCTGGGACCAATGGCATCCGCTATTGGTGATGCCTACGGACCCTGCGAGAGGCCTGATGTCTGGTGTCATCACTATGCCTCGGGCAAATGGGAAGGTCGTGAAGGTGCCCATCTCCAACGCATGTTTCAATTGCCACAAGGGATTGATAAGCATCATCGATGCACAGTAAGATCTAGTGCCTCGCCATTGCTGGCCGGCCACTCCGTGAGCCCGATTTTGCGGTACGGATTCTACTCTGGTGTTCCAGCCCTAGGCAAGGGCGCGGTTCATATCACATCAACGAGTTAGAAAGACGATCGGCAATCATCCTCGATAGAGGAGGAAAAAGGGTTCTGTGGGGCTGTTGAAAAAGACCCCTTCTGGCTCCGCTGAGCGTATCGGGAATTCTCAAGAGGACTCCCTGAAACCGTGAACTCGGGCTAAAGCCCTCAGACATGCAGGGTTTCTAAACGGTCGTCCTCTCTAGAATTCTGTTTCCTGATGCACACATTCGCTTGAAGTGACTTTTTCAACATCCCCACCATGCCCTTTTCCAGGTGCCCACGAACTCTCGGGAGATTGCCTCGTCGCTGCGTCTGATTTCAGGGGCACCTCAGTACTTGAAAAACTGTATAGATGAGTGGTATTACTACCGGGGACAGGTCAAATCGTTATACAGAGTAAAGAGTTACGGCCGTGATTTGACCAGGACTCTTGCGGATTCTTTCCTGAGTAGTGTTCCATGGGTGACTCTCACGAGTTCGCCATGATCGCGTTAGCATCCCGTCCGGGTCCCCAAACAGGACTAGAACTTCTAGTGTGGTTAGATCGGGTTGCCTGGGGAATACAGACGCGCGCCGACACATGGCCTTATCTGGTGAGTATCACCTTGTGGGCTTGCGATCGGCCGCTGCAATCGAGCGAGATGAGATAGATACCGGGTGAAACGCGGCTACCGCTGGCGTCGGTGCCGTCCCAGACAAAACAATGCGTCCCCTCAGCGACCGGGCCGTGGGCCAGCGCTCTTACCTGTCTGCCCGTCAGGTCATAGACCGTAAGCGAGACTACTTCCGGCCGGGGGAGATACAGGCTGATTCTCACATGCGTGCTGAAAGGATTGGGTCCGGCCGAAAGGAAGACGGTCTCGCCTTCGGGCTGACGCGGGTCTATCCTGCTTGTTGATAGCGGGAACCAGACGTATTCGGATTGATCGATGTCGCCACTAACATCTCCAGCCGGTGCCTGGGCCTCGAGCGATCCACCGTCGGGGGATTGATATCCACCAACCGCAAGATAGATGCCGTCGGGAAGCGGGAGCCCGAGATATGTGCCCAGCCTCACGATCCCTTCAAGATAAAATCCTGATGCGCAATCGACATCGGTCGTGACAACCGCTTCCATGTCATCGAACCAGCCGCACCAGTTGTTGGAATCTTCATTTCCGAGGAACGTCGTCTTGTCGGCAACGGTGCCCGTTTTTGCCCAGGGAGCCGCTACGGGGCTTGAGAGATCGGTCCCTATAATAATGAAGTGATCCCATGATCCCGTCACGCCGACACCCTCTGCCGCCAGGTAGAGATACTCGCCGTCCCAATCGGCATAGAGACACAGGTCATCGCTTGAAGCCACAAGTGTCGATGCAGAATCAAGATTGCCGTCGATCACATGAGAAGCACTGCCGCCGCCCTCGCCGACCCATACGTGCTGGATCGGGCTTCGCTTGATGTACCCGAGCGAGTCCTCGGCTTCAACATAGTAGTCAATGAGGACCTCCGAGAGTCCGGTTACCTGCACGTGGTATTCATCCGCTATGTAATCGGGTAACACGGAGAAATTGATGCCGGGATCTCCGAAGAAATTACCCCTGGGGAAATCGCGGTAGCTCATGGATATCGTCTGCCAGGCCCCGACCTCGGCTCCCCCGGTATAGGTCTCATTTTGGTCGCTTGCCGTGGAGTTCAAGCCGTCCAGATCGGTACGGTACTTAAGATCCACACGCGCGATGCCCGAGACGTCGTAGGCGAAAGTCCACACCCAGAAGTCGCTCTCCATCTCAGCGCCCTCGCCGCCTGGATATCCCCAGAGCGATCCGCCGCCTCTGCCCCCGGGGTTCCAGGGGAGTCGCTGGGGTAGCCAGATGGTGGGAGCCACGGTGTCGCTTCCGCCTGTGATTACGGGGTCGGCATACATCACCGCAGCGTTTGCAGCCAGGGTGGCCTTGATCTCCATATCAAGCGACGTTCCGTAATACATGTATCCGCTCTCGTAGCCTGAAAGCAGGTGGTGCCACGCCTTCTCAACGCCGGTGGCACCGGTCGCGGGGTCGTAGATCTTGGCCGGGTCGGGTGCGGTCCCTGAAATCGCCTCGGCTGTTTCCACCCGGTTCTCAGCAGCTGTTAGGACTGCCCAGTTTCGCTCATCTTCCGCCCATCCACCCGGGATGTCGAAATCGCCGTATGAATTTACAAGCGGCCAGTTCCAGTTGATATACTGGGGTGATCCAAAGTCACCGTCGGCATTGACCCAGCCTCCGTCCTCTACATGAACGATGTCCGAGGTATCGACCGGGTGATCGGCCAGGTACTCGGCGATCGTCGTGGGTTCGTAGCCATGTGACGCGGCTGCATGTGCGAAGCCTGTGACATTTTCATTGTAGTACGAGTACCCACCCGACCAGGCGTTGTCGCCGTCATGGGCAAAGAGGATCAGCATGGGATGAGCGGGATCGTTATACGACGCGATGGCATCGATCTCGCCTGTACCGTAAAGACCATATCCCTCGTTCCAACTCTGGGCGTTGGCGGCCGGAACCACAATGATCGAAAACACCTCGCCCGTGGCAGGGTCCACATACCTGGAATAGTGCGGTCTGAATCCGTACGGTGGCGGGGTCTTAACCGTTACCCCCCGGCTAATAGTGATGTTGTCATAGTAGCCCTGGGGCGGATTGAGCTGGTCTGCAGGATTGGGAGGATCGCAGTTATCCAGATTTGCGACGTACGGGTAGTCACTACAGGCGCGCGATATGTGTACGTCGGCGACAATCGTCCACTGGATACCCAGCTCGGCGAGCACTGGTATCATACGCTCGGAGAAGCAGGTTTCAGCTGGGAAGTAGCCGCCGGTAAAGCTCGTATCTCCCCAGGCAGCCCGGTACGCAACCTTGGCGACCTCGATCTCCTTCCGGAATGCGTTCTCGTCCATCAGAGGCGCAATCGGGTGATGCGCTGCGACAAGGACCTGGTCAAGCCGGGGCAGGCCGCCGGAGGTCGTCCACGACCGGGCGGTCCGGTAGTCATTGTACCAGTTCGGGGCATAACGGCCGCCATTCCATCCTGCATCGGCCAGGCTCGTCACGTTTTCGATCAGGGCTGCCGCGAAACTCATCTGGGCGCCTGCATCCGGCAGATCGAGGATAGAGCTGATGGCGTCCCTCGGATAGCTCTGGTAGTCGCTGACACGGTCGTCTTTGTTGAAGATGCTGAAGACATCGCTCTCGGAGTGGCCGAGGGTTATGGTCTCATATGCGGTTTCATATCTTGACGGAGTCCATGTGCTTCCGTCCGGCCAGTAGATCGGCTGGTGCATATGCCAGAGATATGTGGTATGAACCGGAGCCGCAAGCTGCACACCTGGGCTGAATACGCCCGCGATCAGCGCAAGAGCGAGAATTCTCTTCGAAATCCGCCGCGACAATATATGCCTCCGATCACCCAGCCCGGATTATGATTGATCCGGGCTGATCGTGTGAGGACGTGTTCCAGAAGGCCGGCAAGAGTCCGCCTGTTCGTCTTCTCAGCGATGTCTCATTACCCCCCATTTTACCACATTGCAGCCGTGTTATCAATGGGAAGCGGGGTCGGGAGGGGTCGAACCGGGGCAGCATGGGAGCGCGCAATCACGGGAGGTGACGGCGGCCGGGGTCCGACAACATCGCGAAGCGTGGCCGTGGCGCGCCCGGGGGTTGTTACGGTGGCACATCGAGAGTTTTAGCTATTCAAGCGGGAGCCCCTGTGGTAGAATCAGCTTGTCAGAGAGCGATGCGCCATGGAATGCCCCAAATGCCATTCTAATACTCGTGATGACAGTCATTTCTGCCGGATCTGCGGCGGCCAGCTGCCGCCTCGTGATGAAACCTCGTTCCTCGATACGGAGTCCCTCGAGCAGAGCACGCGAGCGCAGGTCGTGGGAGACCTCTTTGCCGGGAGGTACAGGCTGCTTGAGCAAATCGGCAAGGGTGGCATGGGCGTCGTCTACAAGGCCCGCGACACGAAGCTCAGGCGAGATGTCGCCCTGAAGTTTCTCCCGTCGGAGTTCACCCGGGATGCTGAGGCCAAGGAACGCTTCATCCACGAAGCGCAGACAGCATCGGGACTTGACCATCCAAACATATGCACCATCCACGAGATCCATGAGGAACCGGGCGGCCAGCTTTTCATATCGATGGCCTGCTACGAAGGCGAGACAGTCAGGGCCAAGATCAAGCGGGGACCGCTTGAGATTGAGGAGGCCATCCGCATAGCCGGTCAGGTTGCCGACGGGCTTGAGGAAACGCATAAGAAGGGCATCGTTCACCGTGACATCAAACCGGGCAACATCATAGTGAAGACCGGCGGTGTGGCTAAGATCATGGATTTCGGTCTCGCCAAACTTGCCGGTGAAAGGGATCTCACCAAGACGGGCACGACGGTTGGTACCGTTGCCTATATGTCCCCCGAGCAGGCTCGGGGCCGTGAAGTAGATCACCGAACCGATATCTGGTCCCTGGGAGTTGTACTCCACCAGATGCTGACCGGTCAGCAGCCGTTTAAGGGTGAAAAGGCACAGGCGATCATCTACTCGATCCTTAATGAGAAACCGGAACCTGTTACCGAGATAAACCCAGCTATCCCCTTCGAATTGGGAGCTGTAGTAGACAGGTGTCTTCGCAAGGACCCCGCTGAGCGATATCAGTTTGTCGCGGATCTATCTGCAGACATCAAGAAGCTGGGGGCGAGTGCGGGCTCGGGGCAGGTTTCTACCGGCCGCACGATGGCGGCGCGGTTCGCCGGCACCCGGGATTTGCGCAGGATGTTTCTTCCTGCGGTAGTGGCAAGCGTGGCTGTGGTGGTGGTGCTGACTCTGGGGGGGGGCCGCTTCCGGAATCTCATGGGGGGACGCCCATCAGTAACGGAGAAGTGGGTTACGATCCTGCCCTTCACGGTTGCTGAAGGAGACTCGGCGGAACAGGCCTTCAGCGACGGTCTGGTACAGAGCATAACCAGTAAGATCGCCAGGCTGGAACGGGTCGTAGAGTCGTTCTGGGTTGTGCCGTACAGCGAGGTCCATACCGGGGGAATCAGAAGTCCCGGCGAGGCGAGACGGATTCTGGTAGCGAATATAGCGATAACGGGAACAATGAGATCCCGTGGTGATGAAATCGAACTGACCTTGGTCCGCAATGATCTGTCCACCAAAATCGCGGATGACGTCGACACATCTATCGTGCACCTCAAGGAAGCCCCGCCGATTACTGATCCCATTGCTAATCTTCAAACGTGGCAGGACAGTGTGGTCATACTCACGGCAGAGTTGCTTGGAGTCGAGATGCAGCCCGAGGTGCGCCGGCTGCTGATTGCACGCGGCACGGCAGTGCCTGACGCGTACGAGCTGTATCTTCGGGGACGTGGTTATCTCTACCCTGCTCACGGCGAAGGTGACCGTGACCTTGCAATCGATCTGCTGAGTCAGGCGGTCGAGCGAGATCCATCATACGTTTTGGCGCACGTTGGTCTGGGCGAAGCCTATTTGGAGATGTACTCTGCCACTGAGGACACTCAATGGGCAAGAAATGCAGTGGCAGCATGCCGGCATGCTATCAGGTTGGACCCCGGGATCGTATCCGCGCATATCATGCTGGGTAAGGTCTTTTCAATGATCGGGCAGCACGAAGACGCATTACAGTCGCTTCGAAGAGCGCTCGAATTGGATCCCGGTGACTTTGAAGCCCGCAGGGAGATGGGTGATGTTTACCGGGCGGCAGGCAGGAACAGCGAGGCGGCAGCTGCATATCACAAGGTGGTGGAATCGCGGCCGAGGGACTGGAGGACTTACTATGCTCTGGGGGAGATGTACTACTTCCAAAATGATTGCGAGAGCGCACTTGAGCCATTCTTGAAAGTCAAGGAGCTCAGGCCGGAAAGCCCCCAGTCGTACAATATCGTCGGTGCCGCACATGCCGGACTTGGACACCAGAAAGAAGCCATTGCGATGTTCGAGAAGTCACTGGATATCGACACGACTTACATGGCCTGCTCGAATCTGGGGACTCTCTACTTCTGGAACTGGCGTTACGCTGATGCTACCGAGATGTATGAAAAGACCGTGGCCCTGGCACCCGGTCACTACGTCGGCTGGGGTCACCTGGGTGAGGCATAC
The DNA here is from genome assembly GCA_043810925.1 of Candidatus Eiseniibacteriota bacterium. Classification (GTDB taxonomy): domain Bacteria; phylum Arandabacterota; class Arandabacteria; order Arandabacterales; family Arandabacteraceae; genus Arandabacterum. The sequence goes on along the minus strand of JBDRNT010000064.1, from coordinate 10,011 downwards.
TACTGGAACCCCGGCCAGAAGGATGCGGCAGCCAGATCTTTCAGTAGAGCTATCGAACTGGCGGAAGCACGAATGGATGTGAACCCGGATGACCCGTCCGTACTGGCCGATTTGGCCGGTTACTACAGCAGGCTGGGTGATCATTCCAAGGCAAAGGCTTTGGTGAAGGCGGCAGTCGCATGCGAGCCATCAGCGCAAGATGTAATCTTGCATATAGCAGAGGCCTATGAGATGATAGGTGATAGAGAAGCCGCGCTCGAGTGGATTTCGCGGGCGCTGGTGCAGGGGGCATCACTTGCGAGGATTATGTGCTACCCCGGATTGAGTAAACTGCGAGCTGACGAGCGATTTCAAGATCTGTTGGAGCAGGTTGGAGACCGTTCCTGAGCAAAGATGTGTTAAGCCGGTCTCCGTTCTCACGTTACTTGTTGTTGGGCACGAAACGAGAAGGAGGTGAGATTTGTGACGGTGAAAAGCAAGACGGTATCCATCGGGACGTTTACCAAGCAGGTAGCCAGGATCGCACCGGTCGAATTGACGTACAAAGATCAGATTCGATTCAGTGCTGGTGACGTGCGTACACTGATTGTGATACCGCATGCCGACGAGTTATTCGGTCACGCCGAGTGGTACATGGTGCTTGACCTGAGTCCGAACGAGCAATCGCCGCAATTGACGGTTGCTAAGGAGTTGGCGGTAGGGTCCGAGTCAGTCACTTACCATTATGGAGTTTACTGTGAGGGTGACGACGACTTCGCAGAGGGCCAGGCCTCGTCTCCGGTTATGCTGATTGGACCGCCGTAGAGGTGGTGGTCCAGCGCTGGACTTGCCGGGAGCCCGGTCGGTTTGGCGGCATGGCCTGGTAAATGCGATCGAGGCCTGAAGTTAGAGTTCGATCGTTTACGACAGAATTTGAAAAAACCCAACCGGGGGATAGTTATAGCCCGAATAGCGATATAACACCGGAGCCTCTTGATTTTTCGATGCGATGGTAATAGGTTATCTCTATTTCCAGTCGGCTGCTACAGTGGTGCTTGAAGGTCAGTCAAGAGACATGGCCACATGCCGGAAAACAGCCTGCGAGGAATGTGAGAGGATAATGGCTCAGAAAGTAGACATAAGCAAGATCCGTAACATCGGCTTAATGGCCCACATCGATGCGGGGAAGACCACCGTGACCGAGCGGATCCTCTTTTTCACGGGCAAGAGTCATAGGATGGGCGAAGTTCATGATGGTGAGGCCACCATGGACTGGATGGTGCAGGAGCAGGAGCGCGGCATCACGATTACCTCGGCCGCCACCACGACCTACTGGAATGGCCACCGGGTCAACATCATTGATACCCCCGGCCATGTCGACTTCACCGCCGAGGTGGAACGATCGTTGCGTGTGCTTGACGGAACAGTCGCGCTCTTCTGCGCCGTGGGCGGTGTTCAGCCCCAATCCGAGACCGTGTGGCGACAGGCCGAAAAGTACCAGGTGCCACGCATAGCCTTCATAAACAAGATGGACCGGACGGGAGCCGACTTCGAGGGGGTCGTTGAAGAGATAAAGCGGGAGCTCGGAGCCAATGTCGTGCCGGTGGTGATCCCGATCGGTGCAGAATCTGATTTCGAGGGCATCATCGATCTCGTGGACATGAAAGCGGTCTACTACGATGATACACCCGATGGGATAATGATCAGGGAAGAAGCAATCCCGGAAGCGTTGCTTGAGAAAGCCCGCGAGGCCGAGAAGGTCATGATTGAGCGCATCAGCGAGGAAGATGATCGCCTGATGGCGAAGTTCATCGAGGGTGAGATTCCTGAGCGGGATGATGCCGTCAGGGCTATGCGCAAGGCCACCATCGACGGCCGGATTATTCCCGTCTTGTGTGGCGCGGCGCTCAGAAACAAGGGAATACGGCGGCTGCTTGATGCCATCATAGACTATCTTCCGTCTCCCGTGGACAGACCCCCTGTAATTGGCACGCGTGACGGCGAAGGGAACGAGATCATAAGTCGTCCCAGTGATGATGCACCGCTTGCGGCTCTCGCCTTTAAGGTCCAGGCAGACAAGCACATGGGTAAACTCACATATGTACGTGTGTATTCAGGCGTTCTCAAGTCGGCGGAGTTTGTCTACAACTCCAGCAGGGACAAGAGGCAGCGTATAGGCCGTCTCTTCGAGATGCACGCCAACAAACGGCTTGCATGCGAAACCATGCACGCCGGAGATGTCGGGGCCGTGATCGGACTTGCAGACACACACACCGGGGACACGATCTGCTCAGAAGATCACCCGATCGTGCTTGAATCGATTGAGTTTCCGGCACCGGTGATAGGAGTGGCTGTGAGGCCGGAAAGCCGGGCGGATAGCGACAAGCTTGGTAGAGGGCTGGCCCGGCTTGCCGAGGAAGACCCGACCTTTACGGTCAGGAGCAACGCTGAAACCGGTGAGGTCATAATATCCGGCATGGGGGAGCTCCATCTTGAGGTCATCTCCGATCGGCTGCGGCGCGAATTCGGCGTCGGCGTCTCGGTTGGCAAACCCCAGGTAGCATATCGCGAGACCATCATAGGTTCGGTTGAGCACGTACACAAGCATGTCAAGCAGACAGGAGGCCACGGGCAGTACGCCCATGTCTGCATGCGGGTCGAGCCCGGGACACCCGGTTCGGGGCTCCGTTACAAGCCCGAGGTTGTCGGAGGCCGCATTCCGCGCGAATACCTCCCGGCGATTGAGCGCGGGATTATCGACATCATGGCAGAGGGGCCATATGCCGGATTTCCAATGGTAGACATCGAAGTCACAATATTCGACGGTTCGGCACACGACGTTGACTCCTCCGAACAAGCATTCCGCCAGTGCGGGGCCACGGGTTTCCGCGATGCCTGCAAGAAGGCCGGTCTTGAGCTTCTGGAGCCCGTGATGAGCGTTGAAGTCGTAATGCCGGAAGACCACACAGGTGCCATCACCTCGAGCCTCTGTTCGCGGCGCGGGAAGATAGTCAACATGGAAGCAAAGGGCAAAACCTGTATCCTCACGGCCCGTGTACCACTGGCGGACATGTTCGGATATGCATCCGAACTGCGAAACGCCACCAGCGGACGTGGTGAATTCAGCATGCATTTCGAGCGTTACGAGGCAGTGCCATATGCCCTTGCAGAAGACATAGTAAGTGCTCGCCGCAAGGCCAGGGAGAAGACATAGGGTCCAGAGCATGGCTGCCGCAATTGATGAGATTGGTCCTGAGCGCCTGAATGAGTATTCGCAAGTCCCCACTGCATTTATGGTAACTTCTGTACTCTCAATGGATTCCGTCGACGGCGGTCTGGGTGGCATCCTGTTCAGGGAGAAGACCGTTCAGCCACCCTATATAAAGGACTACGATGCCTGCGACGATGGAGGCCCATTAGCCTGGCCGGGGCGGTTCGACGTCCGGAATTGGGGCTTCCTGCTGGCACGTGAGAAATCCCGCCCCGTCGGAGGCGCGGCAGTCGCTTTTGCCACCCCTGGCGTTCACATGCTGGCCGGACGACGGGACCTTGCCGTATTGTGGGATATTCGGGTCCATCCCGGCGTGAGACGGTCGGGAATCGGGTCTGCCTTGTTTGAGCGCGCGGTCGGCTGGGCGCGTACGCGTGGGGCCGGGCAGCTTAAGATTGAAACGCAGAATATCAATGTCCCGGCCTGCAGGTTCTATGCGAAACAGGGCTGTCACCTCGGTGAGATCGATAGTTACGCCTATCGACGACACCCCGACTTTGCCCACGAAGTAATGCTGATCTGGTACTTTGATCTGTAGGGTCCCATAGGGTGATGATGGAGACTTCCCCATCTTGCAAGATTTCGTTCATTTTTTGGCACTGTTGGCCGAAGTAAGTATTGGGGAATTGGATATCATGGATAGACGTAGACTCACAAATAGGAAAATGGTATACTCCGGGGAGTCGCGAGGTGACGGTCCCAGGAGGTCAATGACAGGGGATAGTACTGTCTTCAAGGGAATTGACAGATGAAGAAGAAAGCCGTTTTGCTAATCGACTTTATAGGCTGTCCAAGGAATATGCTTCTCAAGCTCAGGTTCGAGGACTACCTCAAGGCCAACGGTTGGGATATCGGTTCGAGTGAGGAGGTGGCATCAGCCGACCTGGTCGCGCACCTCGGTTGCGGTTTGATGAACAAGAACAGAAGGGAAACACTCCGCATCATCAAAGCTGTGAACAAGCAGCTTGCTCCGCGCAAGGATGATCCCGTGTTTGTCGTGACGGGCTGTATCCCGAGCCAGTACAGGGCTGATATCGAGGCGATTCACAGTGGTCCGGCATTCGGGCCCCGGGAGATAGAGAAGTTCGATGAGGTGATAAACGCGACAACAAGCATCCTTGACATTCCCGTCCGGACCCGCGTGAGAACCAGGGAAAGGGTAATGTCAGTCGTCCGGGACAAGAAAAGCGTCGATATTGTTAGAGTTGCGAGTATTGTAAGAAAGGTGATACACTGGTCCATATCCGCTTATTACGGGACCATCAACGGAACGCTGTTCACCGATGTAAACCGTGGCGTATACCCATTCGACTACTACCAGATGGGAGATGACACCTGGTGCATAATTACGTCGGAGGGCTGTCTCGGGAATTGCTCATACTGTGTCGGCAGAATCGCCAAGGGTAGATTGAGAAGCAAACCCCTTGAAGAGATCATCGAGAGCGCACGGCAGGGAGTAAAGCAGGGATACAAGTGGATATCGCTGATCGCCGAGGACAACGGCGTCTACGGCAGGGATATCGAGCTCGACTTTGGTACCCTGTTGCGCGAGATAATCAGCATAGAAGGCGATTTCGGTCTACTGATTGACAGCATGAATCCGAAAGACATGATAGTATTATGCGATGAATACCCCGATGTTTTCTCCACGGGCAAGGTAAGGCGGCTTTGTCTCGCGGTCCAGCATGTAAGCCCGAGGATAGTCAAGTCCATGAACCGCGGTTATGATCTGGACAGGTTGAAACGATGTCTCGAGGCGATTACGGCCGCATCGCCCTCATTCTACATGGATGTGCATTTCATAATCGGCTATCCGGGCGAGACCAGGGAAGAATTCAACCAGTTGAAGAAATTTGCCGAGTGGCTCCTCGAGCTGAACCCGCTTCATTCCTTCAAACCGTTCGCGTTTTCCGCCAGCAAGGGGACAAAGGCTGCGCAGCTGCCCGATCAGGTTCCTACCGCTGTAACGCTGGGCCGGATCCTTGAAATGGACGTGATTTGCCTCAAGCACAGGTACAGGAAAGATCAGCGGCGCCGGCAGATGGATCTCGGAGAAATCACCACCTGATAGGGTGATCCCACCAGAGTCTCCGTGGCTCGATGACATCCCGTATTGCCTTGGATGTATCAGTCCTATGCGACCTTCTTCTCCTCATACATATGGACATCCCTTTGCGGGTAAGGAATTGAGAGACCGCTGCTCTCCAGCTGGGCCTTGGCCTTCTCGAGCGTGTCAAAATAGACATTCCAGTAGTCGGCCGGTTTGACCCAGGGTCTACATACGATATTGACGCTGCTGGCCCCCAGTTCGGAAACCCCGATCGTAGGTGCGGGGTCCTTCAGCACGCGCTCATCGGACGTCACGATAGTCTGGAGGATGTCCTTGGCCTTCTTGAGGTCGTCATCGTACGAAACACCGAAGACCAGATCGATGCGGCGCCGGTCGATGGCGGTGAAGTTGGTGATCTTGTCCGATGTGATCTGGCCGTTGGGGATCATGATACGACGGTTGTCGGGTGAGCTGAGAATTGTATTGAAAATGTGAATTGCCTCTACCGAGCCGAGCGTACCCGCAGCCTCAACGAAATCTCCGACCTTGAAGGGCTTGAACAGGATCAGCATGACCCCTGCCGCGAAGTTCGAGAGGGACCCCTGAAGGGCGAAGGCAACTGCCAGCCCGGCAGCACCGAGAATGGCCACGAGCGAAGTAGTCTCAACCCCGAGCTTGTTCAAGGCGGCAATGATTATAAATACCAGGAGGAGGATATACACAATCTTCTTGGCGAACGTCGCCAGGGTAGTGTCCACCTCCGACTTGACCAGCAGTTTCTCTACAACGCTGGCGATCACACCGGCCAGCCATCTCCCGACGAGGAATATGATGATCGCCGCGACCACTCTTAAGCCGTAGGCAGCAAGATAGCCCTGGATAAGGCCCCAATAATGCTCCATGTTGCACCTTCCTGACGTTACCTCATACCCCGATACACTATGTCTCGATTCATGTGGTTGTCCGAGACCGTTGCTTTGATGGTCATGATAATGCAGGGGGCCGCAAAGTCAAGAACGCGATTCATGATTGGGATGTTGAAGAGCGGCTCCGGTTGCGCTAACGTCGTGGCGAAGATGCGGTATCTGCTTGAGAGAGGCAGGGTCTATAATTCTTCGAAGGATACGGGAGCGGCCAAACCGCTCTTTCTTGAAGCCTGGGAAGCCGGGCTTGCCGCCGGCGAAGATGACCATGCACTTGATGCCGCACACATGATGGCTATTGTCGAACCGCCGGAGCAGCAGCTCGTGTGGGCAGAAAAGGCCATGGCCCTTGCGGAAGAGACAACCGACGAACATGCCGGGCGCTGGTTGGGCCCACCCTACAACAACACCGGCTGGAGCTACCATGATCTGGGTCAGTATGACAAAGCCCTTGAACTCTTTGAGAAATCACTGGCCTTCCGGCAGGAGCGCGGGGATGTCGAGGGGACACGGATCGCGAAGTGGACGATTGCGCGAACCTACCGGTCGCTCGGCAGGGTCGACGAGGCGCAGGTCTACTTCCGTCAGGCACATGAGATTCTGTCACAGGATCAATGGCTGGTTGCCAACGAGGCGGAGAGACTGGAGCGCCTCAAAGAGCTGGGAGCGGGGGCCACGCCGCCCGAGTGACATCCATTTTCGCCTGGCTGGGCTGCGAGGCGTGCCCGGCTCGGATCATGTTCCGTCGTTGGCACCGTGTGGCGATGGTGAGGGCGCATTTCCCACAGTTGTGTGTCTCTTGGACACATACGGAGAAGCCGATCCGCCCGCGTGCGCCGACCGGATTTAGGGCGGGATTCTTCCCGCGATGCTAAGTGCCCGGTAAATCTGACGGTTAGTCCCATTGCGCGGGACATGAGAGGGGTTGTTCATGTGAAGATCCGTGGCACGGACTTTGCGATGTTCTCACCTGGATGTCTCCGTCCATTCGCGTCCGCCTGGCTTCACTCAATCAGGCGCACCTGAATGGCTTTACAAGTTTTCAATCAGTGGTTAGTATGTAAAATCGCTGCTCAAAAAGGAGGTAAGGACATGAGATTGGTCGCGGCCCTGACGTTGCTATTTTCGATATCAGCATTGACGGCATCTGCCGGTCCTGTTATCCCGCCCTATCACAGTCAGAATGATTTTCTCCTGACCTCACCGGGGGGAATGGGGTTCGGCCTGTACGGGTATGCTAACCCGGCGTTGCTTAAGTACGTCGAGCGGCCGGACATCCTGTTCACCTGGTCGGACGCTTCCGGCGAGTGGAACGATTTCGACAGGTGGGGTCTATTTGCGGGACTTCCCACGCCCAACATGGGTTTCGGTATGATCCGCAACAAGGACTCTCTGGGGGCCGTGACGGACTACAGGTTATCGCTGGCGTTCGGTGACCGGAGCTCGAGTTTCGGTGTGGGCTACGGCTGGTCGGCGGGCAGCATCAGCGAGTATAACCGCGGTAGGGTCTTGACTGTAGGTTCACTTACGCGGCCGATTCCTCATCTGTCGGTCGGTCTAACCGGTGCGTTTGCAACAGCCGGAAGTGCGAAGGAGGGGGTGTTCGACCTCGCAGTTCGTCCGCTGGGCAATGAAGTCGTGGCCGTTTTCGGGGACTATGCCATTCAGAATGGTGAGAAGCCAAAGGACGGTCACTGGAGCACAGGCGCAGCACTCGAGCTCCTGCCAGGAATTCGCCTCACGGGCCGCTACTTCGATACGCATGGATTCAGCCTGGGGCTCAACTTCAGCCTCGGTGACATGGGGCTCGCAAGCCAGGCCCACTTCGACGACGAGCGCGTGCATGGTTACAACACCTATGGCGTCCGGCTCGGGGCAATGGACCGGAACGTTCTTACACCTCTTATGAACCGAAGGCATCGCTATGTGGACCTCCAACTAACCGGGCTCACCAAGTACCAACGCTACAAGATGTTTGACAAATCCAATACGCTTGCAGGGTTGCTCTCAGCCATAGATGGCGCCAAAGAAGATGAGACCGTCGCGGGGATTGCCATAAATACATCAGACATGCGTTTCGCGAGTATTGAAATGGCCTGGGAAGTCCGCGAAAAGCTCCGGGATTTCAAGTCCGCCGGGAAGCACGTCGTGGTGTTTGTCGATGATGCGGGCTTGTACGCCTATCACTTCGCGTCTGTCGCAGACAAGATCGTCATGGACCCGACCGGCGAGATAGCATTACCGGGTATGCGACTCGGACGGACTTATCTCAAGGGCACTCTGGAGAAACTGGGGATTGGGTTCGATGAGTGGCGCTTCTTTAAGTACAAGTCCGCATACGAGGGTTTTGCGAGGGATAGCATGTCGGAGGGGGATGAAGAACAGATCCTCGCGATTCTTGAAGACTTCTACGGCCAGATGAGGGCCGAGATATCTGAAGGACGCGGAATTGCGCCGGAGGAGTTCGACCGGATGGTTAACGAAAACCTCTTCTTCATGCCCGAGGAAGCCCTGGAGGCCGGTCTGGTTGATACGCTCGGTCGCTGGGAGGCCGTAAAGAAAACGATCGAGACGCTTGAGGGTGATGCCAAGGGCATGATGGGCCCCGGCGGCATAGCGAAGTACCGGCTCCCACATGACGATTACTGGGGCAAGCGGCCACAGGTCGCACTCATATACGCCCTCGGTGTCTGCGCGATGGACCAGGGCATTAAGGCGCGGTCGCTTTCGAAGGTGATTGACGGGGTCGCAGGCAACAACAATATCAAGGCCGTGGTCTTCCGGGTTGATTCGCCGGGTGGCAGTGCTACCGCTTCCGATGTGGTTGCGGACGCGCTGATGAAGTGCTCCGAGAAGAAGCCGGTAATCGTCTCACAGGGCATGGTTGCCGGGAGTGGCGGCTACTGGATTTCGATGTACGGGGACACGATCGTGGCTTCACCGCTGACGGTTACCGGATCGATCGGCGTGATCGGCGGGTGGTTCTATAACAAGGGGATCAAGGAGAAGCTGGGCATGGCTACGGATGTGGTGAAAATCGGCGAGCATGCGGATCTTGGCTTCGGGATCTCACTACCGTTGCTCGGCCAGGTGCCGGATCGCAACCTCACCGCAGATGAGCGCTCGAAGGTGGAACACAGCATCAAGACTTTCTACAAACACTTCGTTGAGAAAGTTGCAAAGGGCCGGCATATGGAGTATGACGAGATCCACGAAGTGGGTCAGGGCCGTGTGTGGTCGGGTTCCGCCGGCCTGAAGAATGGCCTGATAGACGAGCTGGGTGGGCTTGAGACCGCGATCAAGATCGCGAAGGCTAAGGCAGGTATTGCCGCGGATGAGAAGATAGATATAGTGGAGATGCCCGAGGTGCCGCTCTTCGACCCCAATATCTTCATGCCGAAGCTCTTTGGTATCAAGTATGAGAAGAACGAACTGATTGAACACATCAAGTTCCGGATGGAACACAACGGTGAGCCGATGCCGCTCATGCCGATTGAGCAGATGGATTATCTGTCTGGCTACACGGAGGCCGGCTCCTAAAAAACCCTTGGGGTCAAGAAACCTTGGGGTCAGAGCTAAAAAAGTGACTGGTGGGGGTCAGACCCCGGGCCCGCACGTTTTTAGCTCTGATAATCATAAAGAGGCACCTCCAGAGCATTCCAAGAGAGATTTCTCTCTGGTATGCTCTGGTTTACCACCAACCAAAGGAGGTGCCCTATGGAATTATACGGTGGATTGGATGTTCATTCAAGCAACACCCGTATTGGTGTTGTGGAAGGCGATGGGCG
>JBDRNT010000063.1:0-6870 GCA_043810925.1 Candidatus Eiseniibacteriota bacterium | reverse complement strand
GCCCGCTCAGGCTACGTACAACCGCCAAGGCTGATTCCATAACACTCACCGCGCCGGAACTTAACTTCACTATTGATGAAGAACCGGGCGGTGGGGTAAAACCGGGACGATGGTATCCGGTTCCCGGTTACGCAGGGATATTTCTGAGTATTGTAACGCCCGAATTGGTTCAAGTTGAACCTTCTTGGGTAAAACAGAGTCTGGTTAGTCCTTTAGAAGATAAAGAGTCATCGACTCTTGTATATCTGGTTGCCTTCGACTTGTCAATGTTTGACCTTGGTTTTGCGTTGGGAACGGACCACCCTAGAGTCGGTTGGTCGGACCGCGTTCCGGAGTCATCACGTAATTCAAATCTTCCTGGACCTGACGGCTTTGACAATGTGTTACCACTGGCTCGCACCGGCAAGATAAATCCTCGTGAGGTCACTAAAGTCGCGGCCACATTTGCTGGCGGGTTCAAGCGTGCTCACGGAGCCTTCAAATGGGGAGAGTTGTCTAAACAGAACTATGGATCGCACTATGGATTCATGGTAAACGGGGTTGTTTTCAGCACATTACAGCCGGATTTGGCAACGCTTTTGGTCTATGACGATGGCCGAATAGCGATGAAAACATGGAAGAAAGAAGATTCGGCATCACTGTCACACATCAGGTATGCGCGCCAGAACGGCGTTCCGCTGCTGGAAACTGATGACAGATCCGGTTTGCCACGCCCTGGAAAATATGTCAGAGACTGGAACATGGGCAACTGGTCAGGCTCGGAAACTAAGGAACTTCGCACGCTAAGAGCCGGGACGTGCATCCAACAAACAGACAGCACACGTTTCTTGATCTATGCTTACTTCTCGGCGGCAACGCCATCGACGATGGCACGAGTTCTAAGCGTCTGCAATTGTGATTATGCCATGCACCTTGACATGAACGCTCCGGAACATACTTACCTTGCAATTTATCGCATTGAGGGACAGCAGTTCATAATCCAGAGGCTGATCAAGGAAATGGCTGAAGTCGATCCCCCGGTGGATGGAATAGAACTCCCTCGCTACATAGGATATTCAGACAATCGAGATTTTTTCTACTTCCTACGCAAATGAATAAAGGATAGTGAGTCATGAGAAAGACACTAATGATAATTGTTATCTGTCTTATGATTCCTCTAACTCAGACTCATTCACAAAGCCTAAGAGAAGCCAATGAGATACTCTTAAAGCGTTTACAGGAGATCCACGGGCTTTCTGATAGTCAGGTTGACTCGCTCAGGTCGATTTTCTTGAAATCGGGATATATTGGTCAGGGAAATCCAGCCATAACAGAACATCCAGTTACCGAAACTGAATGTCAGGATTCAGTCGCGGCGCGGGATACAGAATATCAGAGTCCACTGTTCCTGGAGATCTGCGGTCATCCGTATATGGCCCCGCTGTATGATCCAGAGACTCAAAGGCCAGAAGACGCCTCCGCCTGCATTGATCAGTTCGAGTTTCCCAATATCCCTTGTTCATATCCGGTTGTCTGGGTGCGGGCGAGTGAGGCAGCGCGCATATGTGAAATACTAGGAAAAAGGCTTTGCGATGCACATGAGTGGGAAGGAGCATGTGCCGGGGCATTATATCCGCCCGATTATCGATTTGACCTGGCTGTGGGGAAATCACCTGAAGCAGCAATTAAACTCATGCGCGAAGCTCATAATAGGAAATATGGAACTGATAAAATTTGGAGTTATGGACCTGAATACCGAACGGATTTATGTGGCATGTCAAGCCAAAAAAGTCCGAAATGCGACGGGGGAGGTTGGTCTCTATGCGGATCCAATACTTTCCCCTGCGGCTTCTTCCCTGATTGCGTTAGCTCGTTGGGTGTTTACGATTTACATGGGAACGCTGCCGAACATATGAATCTGCCGCTCGACTCTTCACAGATGGCGAGTCTGGGAAGCAGAGTCCTTGGTTACACGGAAATGAAAGGGAGTTGGTTCATCTTCGGTCGTTATCGAGCGCATGAGGATTGGTGTCGCTGGCGGGCGCCATACTGGCATGGAAGTCGGGTTATGGATCCCAAGAGTCATCATAACTATCATCTTGGCTTCCGCTGTTGTTGTGACACTGAACACGACACTCCACAGTAGCAGTCTCACCATCTCATCAGTCGCTTTATTCTTGGAATGAGGCCTTCATAACTCAATACTGGAGCCAAATTCGGGTCTAATAGAACATCACATATCGAACGCAATTCGCCATCTATACAAACTTGCATGTGAACGAGACGAATGCCGTGGCTGTAATCGGCGTATCGTGCATCGTGCACAGTACTGAGAGGTTGAATAGGTTCACCGTTTTTCCGATGCCAACCGTAAATCGCAATCCTTTCTGGCCCCAAAAGGCGGTTAGATAGAACTACGTCCTTTTTGTGACCTGCGACGAGCTCTCCCAGCGGCCTGCCACGGCGCTGTTCTTCAATCAACTGATTGTGTCTGACATAATACTCGCTGGAACGCATCATCTTGCCCGGCGGTAAAGGTTGTGGTTCAAACCTGAAGTCGGCCTGATTCGCAACAGCATCCACAATCTTTCGAGTTGGAAGTACACAACCATACTCTGCCGCGATTATCACAGCGGTGGGGCGAGTCAGCGGAATTCGCAGGAAATCGTCATCTGAACCTATCGCCAAATAGTCTGGAGCTACCCACACTACAGCATGTATGGTCCTTCCTTCTCCCGTCTTGTACTCCAAGACAACAGGCTTGAAGTGATGCAGGAACTGAGGGACATTCCCAGCACGAGGTTCCCTCAATGCAGCTTCTTGGCGTTGTCGCCCTGACCAACCCTTCGTCATTTCAGCAAATTGAGACCCGCTGATGGCAGTATCCGAATGATCTGAAATCCCAAGTATTACAATATCCGAAAATTCGGAAGCGTCACAGTCCGGAGTGTACGGTGCAGCGAATAAACTATCAGCAACTGGGGACGATTCGTTTATGGCGGCGCTGTAGGCCAACAATAGTAGTCCGATGCACGGGATAACATAAGACATCAGGCGACGGATTGACGATTTTGTCATTTACCTTTTAGTTCCGGTTACAATTTCTATAAGCTTCTGGTAAGATAGCAAATAGCGGAATAACTATTCAAGTTATTTCCGTTAGTGTAACAGTGAGATTTCTGTTTCTTGTCGGTCAAGCAGACCAGAGTTTTCTCAATTATGATACTTCACACTTGCGGACGACATACTCCACAAACTTGATCGCTGTCACCTGGTTGTGCCTGGGATAGACCTTCAATGCCCGGATCCGTGTGGCGTCGTCAACCGCCGTGTACTGGTACCGCCGGACCTTCTTCCCACCGCACCCGCACAGGTTGAGGAACTTGACGTCCATCTGGATATGGTGACCGGGTACCTGCTTCTCATAGCGATGGGTCTTCACCTCCCTGCGCCTCGTATTCCTCGGAAGCCGGCTCATCCCGTGCCGTCTCAGCACCCTGTAGGTCGTGCTCTCGGATGTCGCCAGATCAGGATGATACCGCTTCATGTACCAGCAGATGCGGTCTGGGCCCAGGTGATAGGTCTTCCTCAGGTATAGAATCTTCTCTTCAGCCTCCGGCGTGGTGGCCCGGACGTTCGGGCTTTCCGGGCAGGGCTTGTAGTTTATCAGCCCATTCTCGCCGTCTCTCTCATATCGATGCTTCCAATCGTAGAAGATCTGCCGTGAGACCCCGAAATGGCGGCATGCCTTTGATATATCGCCTACCTTCTCAGCGTACCGAAGGACCCTGAGTTTACGTTTTATCTCCTTCTCTGCCTTTGACATGGCAACATCCCCTCCGGTTGAAGATTCTAGTCTAATTGACAGGCCAAATGTGTCAACCGAAGTGTGAAGTTTCATAGGACCACGCTTGCCAGTGAGGATGGGACCTCGTTCCTTAAGGAGAAACTGGACGACCTGGGTAAACGGCGCGGCCAGATCGAAGAGAGCCTGACAGCCCTTGAGATCGAGATCGGTGAGGTAGAAAGGGACAGGGTCGACCAGGGTCTTGTCATGCAGGCACTCACTGATTTCAGTGAGGTCTTCGCCGAGCTCAAGCCATACCAGCAGAAGGAACTAATGAGGCTGGTTCTTCATAAGGCGATCCTCGGACCCGATTGCCTCAAGCTTGGCATCTATGGACGACCACCTGAGGTCAGGCAGCTTGCCGAGGGGGATTCACGCTTTCAGATATTTAAGTGGCTCGCCGGACAAATGTCTGAGAGCGTGGTTCTGTGGAATGTGGTGGGGATTGTGGCAAAGCGAATGATGCGGGGGCCCATGAGGTCCTTGCCAGACGGGAGAGGACCAAAGAGCGGACCATGAGGGCGCAGAAGGCTTTACGAGGAAACTCTTGCAGAAGGTGCTTAAACGATGGTAGAAGCTAGTCGTGGAAGAAAGAGGTGCAGATTAGGATCGGGCCAGTGCGAGTCCGGATTCTTTGACAACACACACCGAGAGAAGATCGACGAACTCGGAGAAGCAAGTGAGGAAGCCTGGGGCGATATGAAGGCCGGTGTCGAGGAGGCGACGAAGGACCTCCGGACTGCGCTGAATGCGGCCGCCACGAAGTTTGAGTAGTCATCGTTGACCGATCACCTGGTCGATGGCAACTCGAGGCTGAGCATTCTCGGGAGGACTGTCTGATGCAGATGGAGATGGAGAGAAAGAACAGGATAGCCCAGTGGGCGTATGATACCGGTCCGATACTGACCCGGTTCCATCTATGGCTTGAAGATGTGCGCACGGAGTGGTTGCGTAACGAGACCGGGGCGCACCCTGACGAGAGCATTTCCTTCGTGACCGAGCGCATGGAGCGTCTCTTTACAATGACGGCGGCGGCAACCGCTCTTGGGACCAAGCTCTTTGGTGGATACGGTAAGGCCAGACATGCTTGCAAGAGCGAGCTCAACCAGGTCAAGAAAGATGCCGACGCCATCTCCGCGTATGCAATGAGCGAAAGCCTGTGGTATCTCTCTCGATCGCTCCCGGAGAACCACGCCATCATGGTGTGCCTCGGCGAGGGCCTGATGCCCAAGGCCGGGGAGACACCCGAAATGGGCTCCAATCCCATGCTCGGTTTCGGGCGCGTGTATGCGCGCCCGGAGGTAGCCAACTACCTCGATGTTTGCCTGCAAAGACTGATCAATGAAACGTTCTATTCGTGGGAGGACTTCAGGGCCCAGGTCAATGACGCAGGCATTACCATCTGGGGCACGGCCATCGATACACTGGAGAATACGTCACGTTTCGCAAGAGGCAATCCCACCGGCCCGATGACCGTGCTGCATGTCTTCGACCAGCCTCTGGCAATCACCAGACCGTATGAAGGCTACATCGGGAATCTGATTGTTCCCGCTGCAATAGCCCGGAGAGCGGCAGAGGAATCCCTTCTCATCGAGTTCTTCACGCCCAGGTCCAAGGTACTGGAAGGCATAAGAATGACCTATCCCGGGATAAGGCCGGAGAACGTCCATGTCTGGACGCTTGCCGGCAAAAGCCGCGAACACCGCATAGGCATGCTCTGGGATGAATGGAGGGCCCTCGGTGTCCACCTCGTAGAGGATGGCTGGATGCTGCCGGGAGGGGGCCGGGCTTTCACCGACTCCGGCACTTATGCTCCCACATACAGCATCGGATCCTGGACGGGCGAGGGCGGGGACAGCCACTTGTTTATCGTCGACGGCTACGCGGCTTCCGCCGAGGCAATCCAGTCCGCGAGTCTCTGTCCCGTGCTTGACCTGCACGCTTCGCTCGCCGTTTTATCTTCGAGGTTCAAGCTCGCCCATGAAGAAGAACGACTTATAATGCAACTGGAACCGGATGATCCGGAGTTTCCCGAAAAGATCTCGATGATATGTGCGGACGGCCTTGATGAGATGACCAGAGAGGCCTACCGTCAAGATATAATAAAGGCGAGAAGTGCCGGCATACCCCTGGGAGGTGGAGCCATAACCGCGGATGACTTTCTGTCAGCAAAGAAGTGGGAAGTCATGGCCGTCTCCGGCTTCATGTTACCCGATCCCTATTCCGGTAGCTCGGGCGTTGAGCAGGTAGACGACACTTATGAAGTCACAGCGCGCATGAGCACTCGAGTTGGAGACAGGCGGACCACTCTGACACTGAGACTGCTCGAAGAACCCCAGAGGAGGCGGTTGGTATTCAATCCGTTACTCAACCGTTTCATGCATGGCGAGGACTATCGGTGCCGGCCGGTCAAGATATCGGACTCAGGTAGGATCCGCAACGAACTCCAAACGCTCTGCTCGGAGGCACTCGAACACCTGGGCTCGCGAGGGGTCCGTGTTCACTTTGAGGAAATTTCTGAGGACGTGATCCCGAAAGCCCAGCAGGTGGACCTCCGGGAGGTTCTGGAATGGTACAAGGCTAACCACCCCATCTGGTTTAGCTGGCTGGAGTTGAGCTGAGATGGGAGATGCGAAGATTAGTCACTAATGCGAAGAAGATTACGCCCCCGAGATGGCCAGTGTATCGAGTTTGGGACTTCGGTTGACAGTTCTTTGTGCTGTGATAGCCTCTGTCATGGAGGTGGTGATACCGGCAACCCAGTCAGCCCGGGGATCCACTTCCTGCGCATCGAGGCTGGCGATTTCAGGGCCACCAGGAAGATGCTCCTCATGCGATAGTATCATATGACCCCATGAAGGCAGAACCCCCTTTAAGGAGGTTCTGCCTTTGATACAGAATGGCTCCCCGGACAAATGTCTGAAAGCGCGGTTTTGTGGGATGGCACAGCCCTTGCGGTTTAGCACGGTCTGCGCCCAGTGGAGTATCCAGACCTAGTCCAGAAGCGGGGCATGTCCAACTTCACCTTACACAGAGAACCTTGC